>CAYQAW010000040.1:0-1259 GCA_964415615.1 uncultured Gammaproteobacteria bacterium | reverse complement strand
TTTGCCAGAAAATAATGTAGGGCGTTTATTGTCAAAATTTTGTATATTGGAATACCATTGATTGTATTAGAATTAATGTAAACTTAATTCGGACCTATACAAACCAGACTTTTTAGTCAACGACATAAATAAGTTATAAAATCCTGCATAAAAATATTTTCCCTCCAGAATGATTCCAAAGCATCTTGCATTAAATCAATATCTGGAAAGTACTGTGACTTTGTCACAGCGTTCTTTGTCACTTTCCAGCATGTTTCAATAGGATTCAACTCTGGAGAATATGGTGGAAGATACTCCACAGAAATAAATGACGAATACTTTGCTAATAGATTCCTAATCGGATTGGTCTTATGGTATCCAACATTATCAAGGATGAAGACGTATTTTTCCTTTTTGCTTAGTGTTTTAATGAATGATTGCAAGAAGCAAAGAAAAGTAAGGGTGTTTTGTGCATCGTAAAATTCATAGAAAAATTTATGGTCACTTGTAAGAGTTGCAAATGTTAAGAGTTTTTTTGAGCTCCAGAAAAAAGCCCCTTTGGGCTTTTTACCTTTTGGGAACCATATCCTTTTGTACGATGCTTCAAGCTGAAATTTTACTTCATCAAAGGCTACAATGATAGAATCCAAATATTCCTGCTGGAGTTTTTTTTAAAATAATCCCTGAAATTATCTACCTTTTTTTGGTCGTGCTTGATGTGCATTGGTCTCGGAGTTATAAGCGAGAAACCAAGCTTATGCATGATTCTTTCAACGTGGCGAAGAGAGTAGTTCGTGCCTGTTTCTTTTTTGATTATTCCTGCCAACTGTTTTGTGTTAAGTGAGCAGTATTTTTCATTTGCACCCTTAACATCGGCTAAAAGCTTAGTTCGCAGCTTCTTTAGCTTTGATGAGCTTAATTTTGTGGGTCGTCCGCTTCTCGGAAGCGTCTCAAGAGTCCTCCCAGATTGATGTCTGGAAATCCACTTGCTCACTGCTGCTTGGCTACAGCCAATCAGGTGTGAGATTTGTTGTTGCTTCTTCCCGTCTTGCTTTAATTTTATTATTAATTCTCTTTGTTGTTTTGTTAGCATGCAAATAAGTATAGAAGAACTAGTATTTATAACTTACTTTTGTCGTAATCTCTTTAGGAGATACTTTTTAAAATCCCATAAGATTCAATCCCGTCAAACTGTCATATTTCCTGTCTAGGCTGCCCTTCAGCTTTATCAAAACAATTTCACAGGTTGCAGAAACCACACCCTCTTTTAAATGGCCGGC
>CAYQAW010000039.1:0-1318 GCA_964415615.1 uncultured Gammaproteobacteria bacterium | reverse complement strand
TGAAAAAACGGAATTTGTATTCCTGGATATGCTTTCGATAATTGTTCATCAGGTCCCGCTGAAGTTTTTTTAGAGCTGGGACGTCTTTTGCAAACCAACCCACGGCAAGATCATACTGGCCTTCCATTCCGTCTAGCCACCAGACTTCTGGTCGCGATTTGTAGTATTCAATTATTTCTTTTTCTAAATCTGGATTGGTATGCCGGAATTTTAAGTACAAAGCAGCAAGAAAGTAGCCGATTTTTCCATAATCCAGAATTGAAATGTATTTTTTTATTACTCCTCTTTCTTCTAGACGTTTTACTCGATAGTGCATTACGTCTCTGCCGGTCTTTAGTTTTTTTCCTATTTGCGAAAGAGATTGAAATCCATCTATATCTAACTGGTGCAGAATTTGCATGTCTAGCTTATCTAGTTTTTCTGGCTGGTCGACCATTGTTCCAACTCTCAATAGAAACAGCTTTTGTTGGTTGGTTCATGGGAGGTAGGGGAGGATACCCACCTTGCCCGATTAAATTGCGGTTCAAATTGAGGATGATTACTACATTCTACTTAACTATTTAAAAATCTTTTCTAATTTTGTAGGAAAATTTAATCAGAAATTTAAAATATTTAAAAAAACACATTTAGCCATATGAAAACAAATGTAAGGGACTACTGGGATGGGAGATACAGAACTAATGGATTTATATACGGTACCGCCCCGAGTCATCTTGCAAAATGGACTGCGCTTAATAGATGGTTTGAAAGAGGACAAAAAGTGCTAGAATTAGGTGGTGGTTATGGAAGAAATGGGATTTTCTTTGCAAAAAATGGAATTGAGGTTGTTTCTCTTGATATTTCTTCCGTTGCTACAAAAATGGGGATCTTAGCCGCAGACCATGCAAACCTAAGCAATATTAGGTTTTTAGAGGGGGATATTCATAGTCTACCAACATCAATTAGAGGGGAAAAATTTGATGGAGTGTTCAGTAATTTTTGTTTACACCTGGCTGAATGGAATGCTGTTAGAGAATTTGTGTTCGGATATTTTGAGTATTGGCTAAACCTTGGAGGAAGGGTGATTTTATCATTATTATCTACTAAGGATCCTGATTTTGGAAAGGGAGAAAGGATCGCAAAAAATATTTTCGAGCTGGATGATGGAAGACTACAGATATTTTTCGACAGGTCGGATATTAGGGAATTATTCGGAAATACGCGTATGAAAATTGAGTCTCTTAAACATGCTTGGGAGCTTGAAACAATTGTGAGTGTAGTGCGGAATACACCATTTTGGATTGTTGTTGCAAAAAAGCAGGGTGATCCTGATGGATGA
>CAYQAW010000038.1:0-1332 GCA_964415615.1 uncultured Gammaproteobacteria bacterium | reverse complement strand
ATTTCTAGTTAATATCACGTTATGTCTAAAGATATTTCTGAAATGAACCTACGTGAAATTGATGAATTGCTTGATACTGATACCCCTCCGGATTCTCAGCTTAAGAGAGTTATTTCAAGACTAGAAGAACTAACCGCTATTAATTTCATAGAGAGGTTTGTTGAATCTCGAGAATACAGTGATGCGGTTGTCTGCGAAGCATTAGAAGCTCTTGGAAGAAATGGACGATTTAGCTCTATTTTGCATTGTTTGGAAGAGTCGCGTTCAAAAAAAGTAATCGAGTGTATAGTAAAACTGATTAGTGCAACATTAAGAGATGGGTCGCATGAATCAGATGTATCTTCTAGTTTCTATACTTTCATAGGTCGTTTTCCCCTTGAAAGTTTAAGGCCGAATGCTCTTGATGCACTTATAAGAGCAGTCTCACAAAGTGGAAGAGAAGACCTTATGAATTCTTTGATCGGAGTTATTTGTAGAGATATAAATGGCCGGGCTATTATTAGGGTTGCACAAACTCTTTTTCAATTAGGCAGGGTTAGATCGCTTAGGCGGTTATCGGAGGGAGACATTACGCCAGCTACAAAAAGAATTTTAGAAGATAAAATTCGTCAACTTGAAACTCCAGATAGGTTAGGGCCATTAAAGGCTCCAGCAAAATGTTCAGCAAGGCCAAGAAGTAGAACTAGATTAAGAAACTAAAATAAACAGATCAAAATATCTAATCTTAAACGAATAAGGCCACAAGACAAAAACAGTCGGAATTTAATATTTATTTACTTTATATCTTCTTCTAGTGGCGAATTTTATGAAAGTTCTTCTTATTGGAAACGGAGCAAGAGAGCATATTCTCTCCGAAAAAATAGCAGAAGATGCCGAACTCTATGCGGTCATGTCTCAAAATAATCCAGGAATCGCAAAACTTGCAAAAAAATACTGGATCTGCAACACTGAAAATCCACCGGAAGTAGCAAAATGCGTAAAAAATGAATCAATAGACCTAGCCTTTGCAAGTCCAGATGCAGTTTTAGCAGCCGGAGTCAGCGATGCATTAGAAAATTCCGGAATATTAGTTGCCTCACCATTGAAAGAAGCTGCAAGAATTGAATGGGACAAGCAATTTATGAGAAATTTAATGAAAAATTACAAAATCTCAGGTTCTATTAACTGGGAACTTGCTCAGAACGAACTGGAAGCAATTAAGGCGGTCAAAGAAATTGGGGAAGTTGCACTAAAGCCAATTGGTCTAACTGGTTGAAAAGGTGTAAAAGTTTCAGGAGATCACTTCAATACACTTGAAGAAGGAATGATTTATGTCAAAGAAGTTCTAAAAAA
>CAYQAW010000037.1:0-1367 GCA_964415615.1 uncultured Gammaproteobacteria bacterium | reverse complement strand
TTATTGGAGGGATAACTACTACTGGTAATGTTGGTGTAGCTAACTCTGCTCCATCATATACTTTGGATGTAGTTGGTACTGGCAGATTCTCTTCTGATTTAACTGCAGGAGCTGCTACCTTTGCCAATATCACAGACTCAGGTCTGACCTCAGGCAGGGTAACCTTTGCCTCTACCAATGGCCTTTTGGTTGATGATGCAGATCTGACCTTTACAACAGATACTTTAACTGTGACTAAATTTGGAGCCACCACCCTGACAGGTACCATTGCAGGAGGAGGAAACCAAATTAATAATATAATAATTGGAGCATCTACTCCCCTGGCAGGCACATTTACCACTCTTCAGGCAAATACAGGGATTGTTCCTGATGCTGATGATGGGGCATATCTTGGCCAGTCTGGTACAGGATTTTCTGACCTTTTCCTGGCCTCAGGAGCAGTGATTAACTTTGCAGCAGGAGATGTAACACTAACTCATGCTGCCAATGCCTTGACAATTGAAGGAGGCAATGTAGGTATAGGACCATCTACTCCTGGAGGATCGTTGGTGGTATCTGCTGGCAATGTTGGTATTGGGTTTACCACACCTACAGCATTACTTCATCTAAGGCAAACAGGATCAGGTAATGCTTTTTATGTAGAAGACCAGGCTGATGATACTTCTTCTCCATTTGTGATAAATGCTGCTGGTAATGTGGGTATTGCTAACTCTGCTCCATCATATAGTTTGGATGTTATAGGTACTGGTAGATTCTCTTCTGATTTAACTGCAGGAGCTGCTACCTTTGCCAATATCACAGACTCAGGTCTGACCTCAGGCAGGGTAACCTTTGCCTCTACCAATGGCCTTTTGGTTGATGATGCAGATCTGACCTTTACAACAGATACTTTAACTGTGACTAAATTTGGAGCCACCACCCTGACAGGTACCATTGCAGGAGGAGGAAACCAAATTAATAATATAATAATTGGAGCATCTACTCCCCTGGCAGGCACATTTACCACTCTTCAGGCAAATACAGGGATTGTTCCTGATGCTGATGATGGGGCATATCTTGGCCAGTCTGGTACAGGATTTTCTGACCTTTTCCTGGCCTCAGGAGCAGTGATTAACTTTGCAGCAGGAGATGTAACACTAACTCATGCTGCCAATGCCTTGACAATTGAAGGAGGCAATGTAGGTATAGGACCATCTACTCCTGGAGGATCGTTGGTGGTATCTGCTGGCAATGTTGGTATTGGGTTTACCACACCTACAGCATTACTTCATCTAAGGCAAACAGGATCAGGTAATGCTTTTTATGTAGAAGACCAGGCTGATGATACTTCTTCTCCATTTGTGATAAATGCTGCTGGTAATGTTGGT
>CAYQAW010000036.1:0-1396 GCA_964415615.1 uncultured Gammaproteobacteria bacterium | reverse complement strand
ACCTGTGTGTTTAATATAAGCGGGGTAGGCTTTCCCATAGTAGCTATGGGAAGGATATACTGACAAAGGTAGGAAGAGGTCAACCACCCACCTTCGAACTCATTGAGCCTTGAAAATTTAGTGAGTATCGATTTAAGTGAGACTACCATCCTACCTTTGTCTACTAAACTTAAACACCTGATAAATGGAGTGTTGCACATCCCGGCTTTGCCGAGGTAGCTGCTCAATCACACAGGACTTCAGGTTTAAATATTAGTATACCTTAAATGAAAAGTCCGGGTGGAGAATGGAGGTGATTTTGTTGCAAGGAAGTATTAATTTTAATACTAGTTTAAATCAAACAACATTTGTTGGCATTGATGCACACAGAGGAGAACATACAGCACTGGCCATCAACAGATTCGAGGAAGAGCAAGGCAGACTTGCTTTTCCCAACACCCATGAGGGAATTGAAAAATTCATCTCCTGGCTTCAAATTATTGGCAGGAACGGGAATAATTTAGTGATTGGTGTTGAAGGCGGTGGTACAGAAAGACATGCACTGCTCAAATCAGTAGTTTTAAATTACCAGGATGTCTACGAAGTAAACCCTCTCTACACCAGGCAAAGAAGGGATTATGGCACCAAAGGTGATAAATCTGATGCCGTAGATGCTAAACTGATAGCAGAGGTGTTAACCAAAAAACTCCCTGAGCTGCCAAGGATTATCAAGCCTCAATTGGAAACCAAAAGGCTGGTACTTAAAAAGACTGTCTGGTTTTACGAGGAAATAACAGACCGTGGCGCTGCCATCATCCATCAGATAAACCAGCTGAAAAGAGAAAAGGCATTAGTTAAAGAAAGAGTTGAATGGAATGTCATATCAGTAATGCTTAAACTAAAAACTGATGAACTCGCAAGGATCAGAAAGATCCAAGCTAAACTAACTAAAGAGCTGGATAAATTATTACCGGATCGGGGCAGGAATTTAACTACCATGGTTGGTATATCTACAGTCTCAGCAGCTAAACTATTGGCCCATATGGATGGCATAGAAAGGTTTAAAAACCTGGATAAATTCATCAAGTATTCTGGTATTGCACCGGTGGAGAGATCCTCCGGCAAAACCAAAAAATACATTAAGGCAAACAGAGGTAACAGGAGGTTGAATGCTGCAATTTACATGATAGCTTTAACACAACTAATCCATGACCCTAAGGCTAAGGAATATTTTAACAAAAAGCTAACCGAGGGTAAGACTAAAAAGCATGCCTTAAGGTGTTTGATGAAAAGAGTTGCCTGTATTGTATACGGGATGATGAAATCAGGTGAGGCCTACAGAAGCTAAGAGGGAAACTATATAAGCATTAGTTCATGACCCGTAGTAAGAAGGGTCTTGACATAGAGTGTCTCAAGT
>CAYQAW010000035.1:0-1585 GCA_964415615.1 uncultured Gammaproteobacteria bacterium | reverse complement strand
CCTGAAAAGCTTGGTAATTTAGACCAAAGATATCACTTAAAATACCAATAAAATATACTTGACTTGTAGTATATGCCCCTCTAACTGACCAGGTATATAAAATATTAGATAACAGGTCTTTGTTTAATGATTTGTAAAATAATAAATGTCCCCAATCATCAGGTGTAAGACCATAGTTTAAAACTGGTAATAGACTCTGATATTGTAATAAACAAATAATTAATACCAACAGAATTAAGGGAATTAATATTTTTGTGTATCTTTTAGTCTGTGCATCGGCTAATATTTCTTCCATAACATAGCTAAGATTAACATCTACTTTACTTAAATCCTAGCTTTACTAGTAATTCTTTCTTAATATCAGTAAGCTTTGCATCCTTGACCCTAAAAGCATAAAAGTTATCAAGTGTATAAAATACTCCTGTTGCATGTCCTCCTGCATTGTTGTTAAAACAATCTCCTTGATACAAAAAGCCCTTTGCTCCTTCTTTTTCTGTAATTAGCTTTGATAAGCTGTTTGTATCTTCATAAAAAACACCAACACATCCATCTGCTACCCCATTGGTTCTCATATGCAATCTAGCTGATAAATTACTTAACAAGGCTTCTGTATAAAATGTTCCTCTTGGGGCATCCTCTGATACATCAAAATAGAAGAAGGATGACTTAGAATTATTAAAACTATCCCCTAAATAACTTAAGACCTGGTCATACATCTTATCTTGATCCTGAGCATATCTACCATTAATACCAGCACTATTGTAAAAATCATATATGGCGTTTTTGTTTACTAAATAAAGATAAAATAAAACGGTGAAGCTTACACAAATTACCACAGCCTTTGCGGGACTACCCTTTACCCTAAATAGTTTATCAAAAATAATAATTAGTAATGCTGCTAAAAAGAGACTAGTTATTTGAGAAGGAACCACTAGATAATATCCTTGTTGACCTTCAAAGCCTACTCCAAAAGGAGCAAGTAACCATATTAAGAAGGTGTAAAGTAATATTATTGGTGGGCTTAGCCATATAGATAGCAGTAGATTATCCCCTTTACCAAGCCTTTTCCACTCCAGATAGGAGGCAACAGATAAAGATAACATAAAACCAGCTACCAGTATTGGATACATCCTAGCTGGATCAAAGTGTAATCTTAAACTCTCAGGGATATTATTTGCATGGATTGCCACAAAATAAAAGATAAAAGCCATTAGTAAACTTAAAGAATAGATTATCAAGAAGCTCAGGAAGCGCTTTTGAAATTTAACTACCGTGATGATAGCAGTTAATATTCCAAAGGTTATAAAAGGACTTTTGTATCCTCCGACTAGGAAATCCCTATACCTTATGATATCTGACAAATTAATAAAACCAAAAACCTGAGGCCAATCATTAGTAAAAAATAAAGTTAATCCTAGACCCTGGAAAGGAGTTAAAAGAAGATGCCAATTACCCTCTAAAATTGCCTTGTATATGACTGGAGGATTGTTTCGTAGGAAATATGTCGTAGCTGACGGCTCATATAATGAGATAAGCAAGAATGGCAAATATAGTATGAGTAATCTTTTAATACAAGCAAGCAATG
>CAYQAW010000034.1:0-1597 GCA_964415615.1 uncultured Gammaproteobacteria bacterium | reverse complement strand
ATGAGTGCGCCAAGGAAGCTTGGCATATCTAACTGGTTAAAATCCAGACCACTTAAAGCCTAACCAGCAGAGTGGTACCAAACTCTCCAGATAGAATGGTAACAGACTGTCTGAAGCGGGAGGAAGGGAAAGATCAGGCCATAACGCAAGTGAAGGTATTGAGCCCTGAAACATTAGATAGATGTAGAGGTCAACCTTCTTCATGTATGGGAAGACAGCAATCATAAGTGCAGTTTGGTGAGCACTTAAGAGCTCTACCGGGGTCTGAGTCCATGGCAAGATTTTGAACAGATATGACAGGAACTTGGGAGATCCACTTAACTGTGCTCAAGCCTGAAGATGGGAGGTGTCAAAAGGCATCAAGGCAAGAGGGGTTTTAAACAAGCTGTAGAATCAGCAAGGGAGAAACCAAAACAGGAAGTGGAAGTCTGAACAGTCCGTAGTAAAGGTAAGTTTGGGTAATGCCAAATCACTTGATTGCTTGTCAAACCTTAAGGAGAAATTAGGCCTTGAAGGGATTGTCTAAATGATACCAGGAAAAGATAAATTTTGTGCCATACACAGTGATGGATGAAAACACAGAAACAAAACTTGTTCTGATAGCCAAGAGGGCAAAAGAGAAACCTAAAGAGAAATTTACATCTTTAGTTTATCTGTTAAATGCTGGTTATCTCAAAAACTGCTACAAGCAGTTAAAGAAAGGGAAGGCTGCAGGAATTGATGGGAGGACAACAGAAAGTTATACAGATGAAGAGATCAACAAGGTATTAGAAGAAGCAGCAGGGCAGATACAAGCTAAAAGATACAAAGTGCAACCAGTTAAAAGAGTGTATATTGCCAAAGATAATGGGAAGAAGAGGCCATTGGGGATTCCATCAGTAATTGATAAAGTAGTGCAACTGGGAGTAACAAGAATTTTAGAGCAAATCTATGAGAATGAATTTTTAGAAGTTTCATACGGATACAGGCATGGGAGAAATCCTCATGAAGCTCTAAAAGAAATTAACCATATGATTATGGGTAAGAAGCTAAACTGGATAATTGATGCAGATATTAAGGGATTCTTTGATAACATAAACCATCAGTGGATGATGAGGTGCTTGGATGAAAGAATTGCTGATCCAAATCTAAAGGAATTAATTAGAAGATTTTTAAAAGCTGGGGTTATGGAGGAAAGCAAATTAGTCAACACTGAGAAAGGAACTCCTCAAGGAGGGATTATTAGTCCATTACTTGCTAATATCTATTTGCATTATGTACTGGATCTATGGTTTGAGAAAAAGATGAGGAAGGAACTTAGAGGGCTTGCCCAGATGGTAAGATTTGCAGATGATTTTGTGATTGGGACACAACAAAAATCTGAGGCAGAGGAAATACTGAAGACTTTAGCAGAAAGGTTGAAACAATTTGGTTTGGAGCTAGGAAGTGAAAAGACTAGACTGATTGAATTCGGTAGGTTTGCTAAAGAGAATGTTACTAAAAGAGTAGGAAAGAAACCAAAGACATTTGATTTTCTGGGATTTACCCACTACTGTAGCCAAACCAGGGATGGAAGATTCAACTTAAGAGTCAAAACAGCAAGGAAAAGAGTAAACAG
>CAYQAW010000033.1:0-2529 GCA_964415615.1 uncultured Gammaproteobacteria bacterium | reverse complement strand
CACACCGACTGATATAACAAAAAAGCCCAAGAATATCGCATAAGTGCTGATTGGAATAAAACCTTTAGCATACGGGCTTACAATTCCCTGATTATGAATAATCAAGAAATAGCTTAATAGCTGAAAAGCTATATTTACCAATAGAAGCCATACCGCAATCTTTAGCGTATTTCTAGTTAAGAGATTCTCAAATCTGCTCCATCCTGATAACAGGATAGCAGCTGCTAAGGCCAAAGCAGTATATACGGGAATAGGTCCAATCATAAGAAACATTAAATAATCTTTTAGACTATTAAAATTAACTTTCCCAAATACTATTGAGAAATAATCATTAGTAAGTAATGTATAACCTAATCCAGAAAAAGGAGTAAGCAGTAATTGGTAATTACCATAAGTAACAAATTTTAATACGTTTTCTGGTGCTGCAAAGTACGAAGCAGTTGATTTAGGGCCAACTTGCAAAATTATTAAAAATGGTAAGAAAATAAGTAGTAATCTAAACGGAATAATTGCCCATTTGTGGGATCGTATTCCAATAATAATTTCTACAATTACAATTGATAATAATAATGGATATATCCTAATAGGGGAAAAAATAAAGCTGAGGAATAAAAAAATCATTGTAGCGCGGAGTGAAAATCTTCCTCTTTTTACCTTAAAAGATAAATAGTAAGTAATTAAACAGATATTCATAAAAAATATTGCCAGATAATCACTACCTTTAACTACAAACTGAAGTGCTCCAGTGGATGAATAACTAATTGCAAATAAAATAGTTGTTAGAAAAGCTAATAACCTTCTTCTAAAGATTACTAAAATTAAAGGATAAACAGAGATTGCAGCCAATGTTTTAAAGGCAATATTTGTTATCTGATAAGATAAATAGTTACCCTTAAAGATACTCTCTAATATACCAATATAGTAAATATACGTCGTTGAATATATCCCTGTTGCATTAAAGGTGGCAAAAAGCCTATCAATAATATTTTCTCTAGTTCCAATTACTTTATAACCAAACAGCAGCAACCAATCCTCTGAACTAATACCGAATGGCAAGATCACCTTTAAAAGTAAGTACTGTATGAGGCAAACTAGTAAAATAGTCACTAGAAATATCCATCTAGGATTGTCTGAGAAAATCTTTTGGGCTTTTTTAAATATTCGCGGCATCGCTAGATCTATCTAATCATATATAAAGCATCAAAGAACATCTTTTGAATAGGGTGACGGCTGCGCTTACTAATAATCTTCCATCTTTTAGGTATAGGATATTCTTCTTCTCGGATAAACTCATTATCGCGTGTACGAGACTTGCGCCATTGCTTAGTATAGAAATATCCTTTGCATGCCTTGTCTATTTGTTCAATATAGTTACCTATTTGTAGACGCGTCATCTCATGCAGTGAACTAATATTTATAAATAAATCAAAATATTTCTTGGGTAATAGTTCCAACTGATGAGGCATCAAGAACTGAATTCGTGATCCTTCAAATTCCTTTCGTACTTCTTTAAAGGACTTAAATGGCCTAAATCGAAATATTTTTTCTTTTTTAAATACTTTAGGCAAGTAATTTTGGGCAATAAATAAGGCTGGCGGAATATCAATAATGCAGTATGTAGAATCAGGTATCTCATTAAGTAAAACGTACCCTAATCTACCATAGCCAGCTCCCAGTTCAGCAATTCGGGCTTTCTTGGGCAGATTGATTCCAGTAGTTAAACTATAGAATTCATGGATAGAATTGCATAGATCTTGTGATATTAACTTGCCTTTGTAACTTACTGCTAAAGGATGTCCTAACAAAGGCTCTTCTAGTTTATTTAAAATATCAAGACTATCGTTTTTTGCAATATATTCAAATAGACTGGAGACATAGGTTTTATATAAAAAAGCCCTTAGGAAATTAAGTTTCTGGCCCTTCGATTGCCCAGTTGCAGGATCATCATTTAATTTACTCAAAATAATTGGAGAAAGATTACCTTTTATAATTGCGTTTAGGATTGGTGATAGTTGGTGTACAATAATCCCCAAAGCCCCCCAGTTAAAATACTTGCTATTAACAGACCGTTTAAAGTTTGTAAGGCCTTCTTTTGTCAAATACTCCGCATGCACTTGGTTTAATAATGTCCAGAACATTGAAGGCTGATACACAGAGGGGCAATTTTTCAGTTCTTCAAGCATTCTATCAAGATCGTTCTGTACTTTTTTACTCATGCGTTTATTTTGTATCATATATAATTACCCTTATTGACTAAAAAATTAGAGCTTGGAGATTATCTTATTAGTATCCTAGCTCGTCAAGTATGTTCTTTTTAATATTTATAAAATCCTTATTTTTGGCAGTAAACGCGTAAAGATTATCCTGAGAATACACTATGCTAGATCGTTCTACCGAAGCATCTCTTACGCATAGACTTGATACACTAAACCCTTTAATACCCCCTTGCACTACGATTGATTTCTTTAAAATCTCTTTATCATAGATTAAGCCGATACAGCCATTAACAATCTCCCAATCCTTAAAATG
>CAYQAW010000032.1:0-2874 GCA_964415615.1 uncultured Gammaproteobacteria bacterium | reverse complement strand
GCCAACCCTACAGGACCAGCCACAGACTGTGAGGCTGTAGATAGATTTCCGCTAAATAAATCAGCAACTAGCTTTCCCAATCCTCCAAATGTCAGCTTTGTTAAATCCCAAGAATAACTTATCCCAGAAAATAATTTCTCAGAAAAACTTAAGTAAGTCTTGAAAGGAATTGGGCTAAATACTACCCCTATTAATAGATCACCATTTTCCGTCTCTTTAGGAGTAATATTAACTTTTCTCACATTGCCTCCTTCAGTATCAGACAAAGTTAAAATTACATTTTCTCCACTCTTGGCTTTAATCAATTTTCTAGCCTGGTCCATATCTTTAATTTTGGTTCCATCAATCTCCACCAACTTTTCTCCTGCTTTAACTCCAGCTGCCTGGGCTGGAAAATCTTTTTGAGTTTGTAAGATATAAACTGCTGACTCAGGGGTGGGGTATATAACTTTGAAATTTTGAGCAGCAATCACAATATAAAAAAGAATCCAAGCCAAAACCAAGTTCATAGCAACACCTGCAACCACCACCCCTATTCTTTGCCAGACACTTTTGGCTCTAAAATCCCTGCTTTTTCCCTTTTCCACAGTTATCATATCTACTTCATCTTCACCCAAAAGCTTAACAAACCCACCAAAAGGCAGCCAATTGATTGAATAAATTGTTTCCCCAATTTTTTTGCCCCAAACCCTGGGAGGTATTCCAAACCCAAATTCCTCCACCTTAATTCCAAACCTTTTAGCCATCAAAAAGTGTCCAAATTCATGGATTAAAACTAAAACTAACAGGGTGATTATAAAGATGATAATAGATACAATCATAGTAGTCGTCAGCTATCAGCTGTCCCGATTAAATCGGGATAACTGAGAGCTATATTTGGGTCAGCTCCTCTTTCTTAGCTTTTCCCAAACTCTCAATCTCAACGATTTTTTTATCAATTAACTCCTGCAGAATTTTTTCTCTCCTGAAAAATTCATCTTCTCCAAACTGTCCTTCTTCTGAAGCTTTTTTCCATTCATTCCTAATATCCTGTCTGATTTGTCTGATAGCTACATGTACTTCTTCTACTTTTTGATGCACAATTTTGATAAATTCTTCTCTTCTTTCTGCTGTTAGAGGTGGAATAGGTAATCTGATTAAAGTTCCCTCATTGGACGGATTTAAACCTAAATTGGCCTGCTGAATGGCTTTTATTACATCATTTAAGACAGAAACATCCCAGACTTGAACTGTTAATAAAGAGGGTTGTGGAGCAGAAATATTTCCTACTTCATTTAATTTCATGGAAGAACCGTAAACAGAAACCGGAATATTTTCTATCAAAGAAGGATTAGCCCTGCCTGCTCTGATACCAGCAAGATCCATCTTAAAATGATGTATTGTCGCTTCTATTTTCTCATTTGGTTGGGCTAGTACTGAATCCATTATTCTCCTAAAGCTACTCTTTCAAATCTGCCAACTTGTATATTTTCTCCTACTTTTCCTATTACACTCTTTATCAGCTGATCTACAGTTTGTTGATTATCCCTAACATATTCCTGAGATAAAAGTTCCTCCAAAGATGAAGGGTTCATAGAAGCAATTTGCAAGGAAAGCTCATGGGCTAAATTTTTAAAATCATCAGTCCTTGCTACAAAGTCTGTCTCACAGAGAAGTTCTACTAAAACTCCAACTTTACCAGCATGGGAATAGACATCAACAATCCCTGCTTTAACTTCTCTTTCCCACTTTGATGCTGCTTTATCCAAGCCTTTTTTCTTCAAAATTTCCTTAGCCTTTTCCAAATCCCCATCAGCTTCTTTCAAAGCTTCTCTGCAATCAGCAATCCCTGCCCCAGTCTGCTCCCTCAGTTTTTTAATATCTTCTATGTTCATTCAATAATTCTATCTGCTTCTTTAACTGCTGCTTTTTCTACTTTTTCCTCTGCCTCTGCTACTGCATCAGCCAATTCCTTATCTACCTCTTCCTTATTTTCTTCTACTTCTTTCTTAGATTTTTCTTCCTTTTTAATTTTTTCCTCTGCTACCTTACCCGCTTCTTTTTTTCCAGCTCTGAAAGCTTCAGCAACAGCCCCTACTAATATCTTAATAGATTTTATAGCATCATCATTGCCAGGAATAGGATAATCTATTTCTGTTGGATCACAATTTGAATCAGCAATAGCAACTACTTTAATATTTAATCTATCAGCTTCCCTGATAGCAATATTATCAGACACAGCATCTATCACAAAAATAGCATCTGGCATTCCTCCCAAATTCATCACCCCAGCAAAATCAGCCTGAAGTTTGACCATTTTTCTTTCTAACAAGAGTTGTTCTTTTTTAGTATATTTGGAAAGTTGTCCTTTTTCTTTCTGATCTAAATATTCTTTGAGTTTTCTAATATTTTTCTTGATTTCCTCAAAATTTGTTAAAAATCCACCCATCCACCTGTGAACCATATATGGTGCTTCTAAACTTTTAGCAGCTTCTTCTATTATAGGCTTTGCCTGCTTTTTAGTTCCTACAAAAAGTAAAACTCTATTTTCTTTTCCCAAATTATAAACAAATTCACAAGCTTCTTTTAAGTATTTTTCAGATTGGGTTAAATCAATTACAGAAACACCTTCCCTGGCTCCAAAAATATAGGGCTTCATCCTGGGATGGCCACGTCTAACCTGATGTCCAAAATGAACACCAGCTTCAAGTAATTCCTGTAATGTAGGTAATTTATACATAAGTCTCTTATCCTCCTCATAGCAAGTAGTATCCAGAGACCTTAAGCTATGAGTGTGTAATGCGGGTATTTTACCAGGATCGAACAAATAAAACAAGCTAGCGATATGACTCACCTAAAATCCGAATGAAATTGATTCATTGCCTCACGAGAAAT
>CAYQAW010000031.1:0-3331 GCA_964415615.1 uncultured Gammaproteobacteria bacterium | reverse complement strand
CACGGTTCATTTAGGGGTTTCACTTGTTTTAACACAAGGAGGAATCTACTATGAATAAAGAGTTTGGCGAAATTCTAACCGGAATCAAAAGAGCAGTAGATTTGCTCCATCCAAGAGAGAAAAAAAGGAAATTGAAGCGTTGAACTCTGAGCTTGAAAAGACGAAAAACACAGAAAAGATACTCAAAGAGCTTCAGGAGTATACTAGCCGAGACAAAGAAGTATTCTTCTTGGGGTATCACTTTGAGAAAACTTATAGATTAATTTTTCCAAGTCAGATGGTGATATTGAATGTTATGAAAAATTTTAATGATGAGATAACAGATGCATTGGCACAAGCATTATTTAAACGCACAATCTGGGCACAACAATTTAATGTATCTTACGAGCAATTTATGGGCTTTTTAATGCAGTCAGGGTTAATTGTTTACGATGCTAGTAATAATAAATTTTTGCTTACTCCAATAGGCAGGACATTTTGGGAATATTTAGTAAGTAACAACATACCTCTTAAGATACCGGCTGCCGACACTATTGCAGTCCCATCCCAGTAATGGAGAAACCGTTTTGCAATCTTTTAATCTCTAACCACCTTTGCCTCAACTCACCCATGTAACTTTTATTAGATAATGTTTCTAAAATCTTTGGGTATAATAAGTCAAGGCTTGAGGAGCATAATCAAAAAAGTGGGTTTAATATCCACTTTTTTGTTATCCCTTGCCTGTGGATTTGTGACTGCGCCCCACATAGTGGGAAGCTGTTCGCTCTTTTTCTGAAAGAAAAAGGGTATATTATCCACGCGGGGGAGCTCGATTTAAGTTAATCGAACCATGTTGGTGGTCATTAAAACATGATGGTTAAAGTGTGTATCTTGATAGGTGGAGATATTGACGATATTCAATACTAAATAGCAGCTACTCTTGTTAAAGTGTTAATTTGTTTTAGTCTTTCTCTTGCTTGTTCTGCCACTATTGGATTCTGAAAAGCCTTTATAATATAATCAAAAGAGGTGGTCAGATTAATCCGAGGATTACGGTGCCGATGAAGAAATTAACACGATTTATATTAAGAAAGTATGCCGAAATGTCCGGTGAGAAAAAAATCCGTTTAGCTATGGATTTATCTTCAATGGTAAGAGAAGTTAGGAAAGCTGGAGTAGCCAAAATGGGTGCTTAAATTTTAATGGAAACTCCCCAGGCTAAAATCTTAAAAGATATTACATACTTTTTGGCTAGCAGTAAAATTCCCTACATGATTACCGGTTCATGGAGTTCAATTTACTATGGACGGCCTCGGGCATCCCATGATATTGATTTTGTAGTAGAGCTTAAGCTGGAAGAGGAGGGAAAGCTTACAAAAATTTTTTCCCGCTTGCCGGAAACTTTTATGGTACAGCTTGAAACTATTAAAGAGGCAATTAAAAACAAAAATCAATTTCAAGTTCTGCATCTTCCGACAATGCTGAAAATGGATTTTTGGATATTAACTGATGAGAGATTTGATAAAAGTAGGTTCTTCAGACGCAAAAGAATAAAATTATTTAATCGATATATGGAAATGGCTACACCGGAGGATACGATAATACAAAAACTTATTTGGTTTTCCAAAGGTGAGATAGAAAAACACCTCGTTGATGCTGCTTTTGTGCTGCAAATACAGGAAAAAAAATTGGACCGCAAATATTTGAATCAATGGATCAATAAACTCAAGTTAAAGAAGTATTTTGAAATGTTAAAAAAAATAGATCTGGAAGAGTATATTTAACAAATAGTCAGTTCGATTAATCCTAGGAATACGGAGCCAACTTCAAAATAATGATTTATTTTTGAACCAAAATACCCCGCCATCTTTTATGGCGGGGATGAATGCAGTGATTACAGTCTTCTGCGGAAAGGTCGGTTGAAAATTGAGAATGGGTTTTCTGTAGTTTCTTGTAAACTTTTAAAGAAAACCGCGGACTTTCAGTCCGCGGAAGTTTATAACCCCGCTAGAGTGATGTTTTGTCTTTTCCCGTAGATAACGAAAATCTTATCTATGTTTTTCAGAGGTTGACATATCGTTATCTATGTTTTATGCTAGTAAGCATAGATAACGAAAATCTTATCTATGGGAGAAAAATATGCGAACAGGTACTTACACTAATCAATTATCTGGGGTTTTACGTTATAAATCTTTTATTCCTAATCATCTTCCTTTTGAGGTTAATATAGATCCAGAGTTACAAACACTTCTTTCAAAAGCAGATCTTGCATTAGGAAGGCTTGATGGAGTAGCGGATATCTTACCAAAGGATATTATAGATTTTTTTATTCTGATGTATGTTAGAAAAGAGGCTACTTTATCTAGCCAGATAGAAGGTACACAAGCAACTTTTGTAGATGTACTTAAAGCAGAGGCTAAGATAGGAGATTTGGAGACCCATAAAGATGTAGATGAGGTTTTAAATTATATTTCTGCCATGAACTATGGATTGGAGAGGCTAGATCAGATTCCTCTTTCATTAAGGTTGATCAGAGAAATTCATAAGATACTCTTAAGAGGAGTTCGAGGAGAATGGAAAACTCCTGGCGAGTTTAGAGCTTCTCAAAATTGGATAGGAGGAGCTGATTTGCAAACTGCTAAATTTATTCCGCCTCCTCATTTTGAGGTAATGCCTCTGATGGCTAATTTAGAAGAATATATGCATGATAATTCGTTAGTGCCTATTCTTATCAAAACCGGTCTCATTCATGCTCAATTTGAAACCGTTCACCCTTTCTTAGACGGAAATGGTAGGATTGGCAGGTTATTGATTACCTTCTATCTGTGTCAGCAGGGTGTATTGCGGAAACAGTTGTTATATTTGTCCGCCTTTTTTAAAGAGCATAGACAAGATTATTATGAAAGGCTCAATCAGTATAGAAAAAATGACGATATTGAGGAGTGGCTGAAGTTTTTTATGGAAGGGGTTATTGAGACTTCAGAAAGAGCAGTTGAAACTGCAAGAAAAATAATTAAATTAAGAGACAATCACTTAAATAAAGTTGCCGGAATAGGGAAATCGGCAGAAAAAGGTATTAAGTTACTTAATGCTCTTTATCGCACGCCACTAGTACGGGTAAAAGACGTTGAAAGAATAATTTCCTTATCTAACCCCAATGCACTCATATTAGTTGAAAGATTTGTTAAGCTAGGGATTTTGCACGAATTAACTGGACAGAAAAGAAATAGAGTATTCTCTTATCAAGAATATGTTAATTTATTTACCTAAAATTGTTATTTAACTTTTTTGTTTCTTCCGCCATCTTTTATGGCGGGGATGAATGCAGTGATTACAGTCTTCTGCGGAAAGG
>CAYQAW010000030.1:0-4180 GCA_964415615.1 uncultured Gammaproteobacteria bacterium | reverse complement strand
TTTCTTTTTTAAGGGTGGGTATAATCAATACTTTTGTTCCAGGTAATTCAATAAATGGCGTGCTTGCTCTCTCCGGCGCTTTTAAATTAAATAAATCTCTTATAGCATCACTTGTAATTTGAGACTGATCTATCTTATCGAAAAGCGCTGTAATATTGATTTTTTGCAATTGTAGGTTCTTAATCTTCATAATATTTACCCTGAAACTATTCTAGCAGAAATTAGCCTGAGTAGCTACTAGTTCAAAAAATCCTTGTGGCTCGCCTCGCTGGCGAAGCGGGCCAAGATGAATCACCAAATCCGATGTCATCATTCGCTTCCCTAACAGTAAAGTCTGCCCTGAGCGAACAAGTGGTGAGCTTTTCGAACCACGGAGTGAGCAGCTTAGTACATTAAACAGAATTCGCAATTTCTGTGAAACTTTTATGTCTATGAATATTTTACCAGATTTAATTTGGTGGCTGCAACCAGAATTAGCTCATTCGAGTCTGAGCGATGAGGCTCAGACCTCAGAGTCGAAGACCTCAAAAATGCCTAAAAGAAAATAGTATTGCCAAGACTTTTAAATATTAACCAGGTAGCAAAAATACTAGGAGTCGTACCTACAACGCTAAGAAGATGGGATAATAGCGGAAAACTTAAGGCTATTAGGATTGGTAATAAAAAAGGTGTTGGAGAAAGACGATATCGGAGAGAGGATATTATTAAACTGATAACAAAACAAGTATAGAATTAGCTCGAGTCAATTGCTTTTCAATACCCTTTCTGATTTAATGAAAGTAGACCTGCCTATGAAACTGAAAGCATTCTTTGCTTTTGTCCTAGTCCTATTTTTATCTCTTAGTCTCTTCCAATCTGTTTTTGCAGAAGACAAAAATACACCAGGAGGAATGATTCCGAAACTTCCCAAAACTGCCAGTGACCCCGAGCTTTTTGAAGGACATGTCTATCCTAATTGGGGACCACCCTGCCAAAGATATACGTATTCTGTAATTTACCGCGATAAAGAAGGAAGAAAACCACAGTATTTGAAAATTTACTTCAACGGACAGATGATTGATATGCAGAAAGAAAACTCAAATGAGAATGATTATAAGAAGGGGGTCAAGTATATCTATAAATACGTTCCCAATAAAATAGACTCTAACTTCTACTATTTTGAAGCTTCTAACGGTAAAGGCCGGACAAGAGCTTCGATTATTGATTCCCCCGATAACGGTCCTGTCCTTTTTACAACCCCTTTTGATAAAAACGAGGTTTCCGTAATAAGCAGAAGTACGGGAATGAAAATTTTAAATTTTTCAACAGGAAAGGAATGGATAGGCGGAGTAGCTCTGTCCGACAGTGGCCAGTATTTAGCAGTCAAGACTTCACAACATATTTATTTGTTTGATACAGGTAAACCTACTAAACCATTGTGGCAATTTAATTGTGAGCAATGCAGGATTGGTGATGATGTCAAAGGCGGAGTAGCCATCTCCGGTGATGGTTCAAAAATTTTTGCAGCTTTTGGAGAAAGAGTGGCCTTATTTAATAAGTCTTCCAACCAACCTATTTGGGTGTATGAAAAGGCGGGTAATGCTTACAATGTTGCTATCTCCAAAGACGGAAAGTATATGGCAGCAGCTACAGCAGGAGATGAAGCCAATATTAATTCCAATCTTATAATTTTATGGCAGGTTCAAAGCGAAAAACCCTTATGGCAATATCATGCTTCAGGTAATTTCCATGATGTATCGCTCTCGGAGGATGGACGGTTTATATCTGGCTCAACCGGTTGTCCTGACAGAAGGTTTTATCTATTTTCCCGGGATTCTAATAAACCGCTTATTCAAAGCGATCCTCTAACCCGTGATTCGCCGGTACACCGAGCCAAAATTTCTTCGGACGGCTCAACCATCGCGATTGGCAGCGAATCTGATAGTGGCGCAGTATTTCTGTTTGATAAAAAATCAAAGAGTCCTGTCTGGAAATTTTCTACCCCAAATAACAGTTCTGTCAGGGCTTTAAATTTCACTCCCAGCGGTAAATACATTGGAGCGGCGACCTTCGGAGGAGATGCCTATATTTTTGAAAAGGATAGTAAAACCCCAGTTGCAAATTGGAAACTGAATGCTTCTTTGGGCGGGATAGATATTGCAGATGACGGAAGTTTTATGGCGGTTGGAGGGACAGACAAAAAGCTTTATATTTTAGATAAATCTTCCAAGTCTAAAACAGAAATTCCTTTCAATGAATATATCGAAGAGGTAGATGTTTCAGCTAATGGAAAATATATAGCAGCGGGAACTGGCGGATCAGTTTACTTTTTTGAAACATATATTTCTCAAGATAGAGGAAAAGTTTTTGATTGCTCAAGCGTTACCGAACCTGTTTCGGAAAGTGAAATGAGAGCAAAATTTGGAATAACGGACCAAGGCAGTCCTGAAATGGTAGCTGATAGTAAGAGTAAACAACTAAACTTATTGGAGATGATTTTAGATTTTATTTCCGAAGGAAAGAACTTGTTCATTAAGAATATTTTTAAACCAAAATCAGAGTCGACTATTTTGCCAAGTAGACAAGAGAGCGTTCAACAGCAAGATAGTGCGGGTTCTTCAGAGAAAACAGCTCCTTCTAATAAGGCTGTTTGTGGTAACAACCTCTGTGAACCTGGACTTGGTGAAACAAAAGAAAGTTGTCCTAAAGATTGTTCAGCTGGAGATTAAATTTTACTGCCACATACTGGAAATGTTTTCATAAATTGGTTGCACCTTCGTAAGGGTTTCTATATAAAATTTCCTATCGTCTTGTTCTGCTGCTATTGGATGTGAACCCCGAGATACTCTTTGGGAATCGAAGATTTTGGCTATTTCAAGGTATTGATTAGCAAGATCAGTATTCCCCCTCTTTGTAAAATAACGATAAAGGCTAATCGAAGAAGGAACATCTACGGCATATGTGTAGTCCAATAGACCGCCTCCTTTTTTGAGATAATCCATCACTAATTTCATGTTTTGAAGGGCTTCTTGGGCATTCTTCTTGTTTTCCAGAAAGATTTCATTTTCATTTTTACGAGGTCCTGTTTTTTCAAACCAGAAAAACTGATAGTCCGTTTCCCACTTCTCAAAAAGCTCGTTATAGGTGATAAAGGTAGGTTCAAAAGCAACAGGATAAGTCATAAAATTTCTTCCTTCTTTATCAGTTTGAGAGGGGTCGCTTTTAACAATCCAAAGTCCATTCTTGTCATAACCTACTATCGTAGAGAAGTCTCCATCATAACTGATAGTCGGGATAATGCGTGCGGAAATCATCTTTTTCATTAAATCAAGCTCTTCTTGAGGCGTTTTGAAATAAAGTATGTTTTGATGTTCAATATCAGGAAAAACGCTTTGGGGTAAATCAATAGGGTTGGTTGAGCCTCGAAAAGCTGTATAGCCAAATTGGGTAAAAGCGTGGATTTGGTTTAAGCCTGCTCCCCATCTTTCATTTTTGTCTCTTCCGGCCATAATAAGAGTCGGTCTTGCATAAAAAACAAAAGTGTCAAAATCAATATCCGGCTCCAAGTATTTTATTAACCCGTAAGAAGATTCAAGCCAGCAAAATCCTCCAAGTCCTGGAATTCTAAAGCCTTGAATTGGATATTTAACTTCAGTGAGAGACTCTTTAGGCAGCTTTCCTTGCATCACTTCAGTAAGACGCACCTGATCCTTTTTATATTCTGCCGTGTCTGGAAGAAATCTTGGAGCAAAAGTTATGACAAGGACTAAAAAAATCACTATACCCGGAATAAGTAAAAATTTTGCGGGCAATCCTTTTTTCATAAGTTATTTAGTTTTTCTATATGAATCAAAAATTGAAAATAAGTAAACAATAATCAAAGCGCCTAAGACAAGATAGTAATTAGGGCTCCTAGTACTCATTAGATAAGAACCCTTTAAAAGGAATGCGTACCAAAGAATACCTGCGCCACTAATAAAAACTATTGCATCTATAAATTTACCAATATACAAATGCCCAAGACCAGGGAAGAGTAGTGAAAGAAGGATAGAAACTTTTTTATCTTTCATTTTCTGTACCTAATTTAATATAAGCATAATTAAAAACATTTATCAATTGGTATTTGTTAGTCACAATACTTCTTGAGGTGATGAAAAATGCTACCACTTGATGTAATCAGAAAATATTATCCTGATTTATC
>CAYQAW010000029.1:0-4419 GCA_964415615.1 uncultured Gammaproteobacteria bacterium | reverse complement strand
TCCTTCCCATAGCTACTATGGGAAAGCCTACCCCGCTTATATTAAACACACAGGTAGGTGGGAAGAGTTACCTAAGAGGCAAACAATGGTGGTCAAACTGGAAGGAAATACCAAAACAAACTGTCATTGGGTTTGTTGAACGAGGGGGTAGAGTTAGAACAAAAATTATTGAGGATACTTCTCGTCATACTCTTACTAAGCAAATTAAGGCTAATATAGACAGCCAGGCGTACATTTTAACTGATTCTCATCAAGGCTATTCCTATTTAGATAAGGAGGGATACAAACACGACAGTATCAACCATATGCTACATTATGTAGATAGGAAAAATAAACAGATTCACACTCAAACTATAGAAGGATTTTGGAGTCAGTTAAAAAGAGGAATTGTTGGAACCTACAGACATGTTAGTCCTAAGTATTTACAAAATTACTGTGATGAATTTGGATTTAGATATGGAAATAGAAAAAGTGGAGACCAATTTAAGATTTTGCTAGAAAAGATTTAGAAAAATTAGTTATAATTGGGCTATGAAAAAGGATCAAGCATTTATCAAAAATGTAGCGTTAGTGATTGCGAACGCAGCGACTGTTTATTCAGGAGCCCCAATAGTTCTGCAAGCAGCTTCCTTGGTATTAATTGCCGCATATGGTTTCCATACAGATATTTTCCCCGAAGAGAGTAAGGATTTACTGAAAAGACTTGAAAAAGTAGCACCAAATTTAAAAAATCAAATAATTAATTCCAAAGAATTCCAGCAAGCACTTGCGATAACCTATGAATCTTTGGCTCGTACTCCTGATGTTAATAAAAGAAAGATTATTAAGGCAGTTTTCTTTGATGAATATATAAGTACTGAAGATAGACATAATATTGAATTGGAGCGATTATATAGAATAACCCAGGAAATTTCTATTGAAGCTCTAGAACACTTAAAATTTATTGAACAGATTATTATTCCTAAAAAGGGAAAAATGATTAGCAAACAAATTCAAGAAATGAATAAGGAAAATAGAGAAGGTAATGATGAATGGTGGTATAAACTTGAGTACTACCGGAAGCCTGATTCCCAAGTTATCCAGCAATGGATATACGAAGAATATAATTCTAATAGCCCCCAGGTGAAGGCATATGCTCCAAATGAAAATACAAAAGAGTGGAGGGGGTGGATGGCAGGAATCGGTGATAAAGAAAGAAAAATCGAAGCTAGATTTGCCGAACTAGCGGCTGAATTAATTAGTTTAGGAATTTTCAAATCCAGGGGTGATGGTACATATACATTATCAGAGTTCGGCCAAAAATTTATAAAGTATGCGAAGATATACCCTTCAGTTTAGTGTGTATTTTTATCTTTAGGTATAACAGCTTTCCTTAAGAGATTAAAAAAGTCTAACTTTTTAATTTTAGATTCTTTTTTAATAGGTTTCTTTTTCATGCTTTAAGAGTACAGAAATAGTCTAGATTTTTCAATCCACCTCTTTGGTGTTATCATGGGATAAATGCCGACAAAATGGTACAAAACAGATCAATTTGAAAAAGGAAGGATTTTCCAAAGCTCTTTGGGCTGCAGCAGGGTAGAGAAAATATTAGGTTTCAGAACCCCAAAATCTAAAGTATTAACTCCTGCATAAACTTTTTGATTGATACTTTTGGGATAATAAAAAGGCTTTTCTAAAGAAAACTCAAAAGCATAATCTGGCAGTAGATATCTTGCTTCTATCTCCTCTGAGGCTCCTGTTTTATTTAAACTAATACTCTGGGCGCTTTCACCACTGGCTCCCTTAACTTTTAAAATATAGCTTCCAGCAAAGTCTTTTTTCCAGCCTAGACTACTAATAACCTTCAAAATCACAGGGGACTTTACTTCTGTGGTAAACTCAACAGGTTTTGAATCAAACTGCTTTTCTCCTGAAAAAAGATTTAAAGAAACCTTATATGTCCCACTAAGGGGAGCTTTTAACTCTACAGTAAAGGTATGCTCCCCTCCAGGCTCAACTTTTATACCATTTGGTAAATTAACATCAGTAATTCCTAAATCTTTTCCTCCAAAAATAGCAGTCAGCTTTACCTGCTCTCCATCATTCCAAATTGACTGGCCAGTATTTCTAAAAGTTAAATAAATTTTATAGCTTTCTCCTGAAACTATTGAGGTATACACTTCTCCTTTCTTCAGCTCTGCTTTTTTATCCTGGACAGGCTTGCCTATTACTTTAGGCAGTGCTTGGATTGTTTGGAACATGGGGTAATATGGACTGTCTGGATATTCAGTCCCCAAAATAGTTTTTGCCTGTCTTTCCCCTGTAATTTTTTTAAAGGAAAAGTGGTCAAAAGGATAATCTTGGTAGCTTAGTAAAAAGGGTGTAACAGCCACAATTTTATTAAAACTCCAGGCATTTTCAAAAGCATTTTTGTAATAATTTGCTACAGTTTCTGCAGTAGGTAAACTAGAGTTATAGCTTAATCCTTCTGCATGTTTCCAGCCTGTTTCAGCTATAAAGATAGGTAAGTTTTTAGTTACTCCCAGCTCACGCAGGATTTGTAGTTCCCAAGCATAAGTTCTAACAGTTCCTTTTCCTGCAGCCTCTGGGGATCCAGCAAAAGCAGGGTTAGGGTAAGAGTGAGAAACCCAACCATCCAGCTTATTAAAAATTCCTGGCACAGCTTTCTCCATTTGATTTAAGAAATTGGATTCTTCCTCATAAGCAGGAGGTTGGGAGGGTGTTGATGCATCTAAACCAGCATTGAGTACAAAGAAGTCTTTATTTTTATTTTTTAGTGCTGTAATAGTCTTATCTAGAACTTTTGCATAAGATATAGCGTCAACTTTATTTCCCCATTCCTTGGCATGATTAGGTTCATTATAAATAGTTATATATCTGTTTTTAGTTGGCCAATTTAAAGCATCTAAAAAATCTGCCCAGGTTTGCTCCTCCCCCTCATAAGGCAGTTTCCAAAAATTACCTTCTGGTTGAGTAGCAAGCCTTATTAAAGGGATTAAATGTCTTCTCCTTAAGTCATTAAAGAAATTCTGCCATTTATCATGATTTCTATCTTTGCTTTCAACTAAAACAGTAATATAGCCCCAGTCACCATTAGTATTAACTAGCTGGGCAGCAGGGGAGGACTCCTCATGGGTAGCTTGAATGATATGAATACCAAAACGGTTGTTGGGCACAGAAAGAGGGTCAACAATGGCATAAGCAGTTGAAATGTAAAATGTAAAATGTAGAATGTAAAATGTAAAAAGCAGTAAAACCAATTTAATTGTAAATTGTACATTGTAAATTGTATATTCTTTTAGTTCTTGACTTTTGGCTTTTCTTCGGGTTATGTTAAGTATCATGCTGGAAATTTTTGAACCTATTAATGTGTGGGTCTTTTTTAAAAAAAATCTCATTGCTCCTTACTCTTTCTTTTGGCACGGTAGACAAATAAAAATAGATAAAGTGAATCTAGTTCACACTTCTAAAAATGGCGCCTGCATATTTTACCATTTTTCTGTTTCCTCTGGGGGTAACTTTTACAGATTAAGATTTGATACTCATAAATTAAATTGGATCTTGGAGGCAGTGGAAGAGGAATAGCTCTCAGTCATCAGTCTTCAGCTTTCAGACTTTTCGGATTTATCTGACGACTGATAGCTGATAGCTGATAGCTGACGACTACTATGTGGCACATAATGCATATTGATTTTAATAGTTACTTTGCCACAGTTGAACAGCAGGCTAATCCAAGACTTAGGGGTAAACCAATTGGTGTAATTGGAGGGCCTCGAATTACAAGGACAGTTTTAGGAGCAGCATCAGTAGAAGCTAAAAAGTATGGAGTGAAAACTGGAATGCAAATTTGGCAGGCAAAAAAGCTTTGCCCAGAGATTATTTTAGTTCCAGGAGACTCTGATAAGTATTTAGAGACTACCAAACGTTTTTTGGGTATTCTAAAAGACTACACACCCTTTTTGGAAGTGTTTTCTATAGATGAATGTTTTATGGAATTGAGAATTGACAATGGACAATTGAAAATTAAGAAAGCAATAGAGATAGCACAAGAGATTAAGAAAAGAATTAAGCAGGAAATAGGGGAATGGATGACCTGTTCTATTGGGGTCTCTTATAACAAACTTCTGGCAAAGCTGGCTGGGTCTTTAAAAAAACCAGACGGGCTGGTGGTAATCGAAAACCAGCAGGAAGCTATAAAAGTTTTGGATAAAATAGAGTTGGATGAAATTTGCGGTATTGGTTCCAGAATTAAAAACAGGTTAAACAATATGGGTATATTTAATTTTAAACAGTTACGAAAAGCGCCTTTGGAAAGTTTATTAGCCTCTTTTAAAAGTTATGGGCAAACTCTGTATAACATGGCCAGGGGAATAGATTATTCAAAAGTTATGCCATTTTATGAAAAAGAAGAAGTAAAAA
>CAYQAW010000028.1:0-6369 GCA_964415615.1 uncultured Gammaproteobacteria bacterium | reverse complement strand
CTGCCCCAGTTAATGGTCTGGCTATTGAAGGTAATGTAGGAATAGGGACTACTACTACTAATGCTGCTTTAACTGTAATAGGCGGAGTAACTACTACCGGGAATGTGGGAATAGCCAACTCAGCTCCATCATACACTTTGGATGTAGTTGGTACAGGAAGAATATCTGGTAACACTACTTTAGCTTCTACTGCTGGTTCTACCTTAACTTTGGGCAATACTACTGGGGCTTTGGTTATAAACTCAGGGGGAACTTCTTCCTGGAATAATACTTCTGGTGATTTAACCATTCAAACTACTACATCAGGCACTATGAGTGTTGATTCTGCTGGAGTATTAAATCTGGGAACTACTAATTCCACCTCTACCAACTTAGGTAAAGCAGCTACTACCTTAACCATTAACCCAACTGCCTGGACAGCTACTCCCACTATCTCAGGACTGATTACTGCCACCTCAGGTTTAACTGCCAATGGCACAGTCACAGTCCAAAACAATTCTAACTTTACTCAAACTGGATCAGGTACTTTTGGAACCGGTACCGGAGCTGTATCTTTAAATGGTGATACTACCATAGCCTCTGGCAAAAACTTTACTGTAACTTCTGGCACTACTTCTTTAGGTGGGAATTTAGCCTTTACAGGCACTACTCCATCTTTAACTTCAGGATCATCTGTATTTGGCATCTTTGCTGGAGGAAATGTGGGAATTGGGACTACTTCTACCATGGGATCCACTTTGAATGTCTCAGGCAATCAGGTAATAGGTTCAGGATTTATTGGAGGGTCTGCTCCATTAAATGGGTTAGGAGTCCAGGGTAATATTGGAATTGGCACTACCACTACTAATGCTGCTTTAACAGTTATTGGAGGGATAACTACTACTGGTAATGTTGGTGTAGCTAACTCTGCTCCATCTTTTACTTTGGATGTAGTTGGTACTGGTAGATTTTCTTCTCTACTTAATGTCTTAGGAAATGTGGGAATAGGAACATCAGGTGTAGCAGGATCAGCCCTGCAGGTAAATGGTGGTGGATTATTTGGCTGGGGGACTACCTCCACTGCTCTTTCTTCAGGAGCTATCTTAGGAGTTAATGGAAATGTGGGAGTGGGAACTACTTCCCCTCTGGCTAACCTACATGTTGTTGGGCAAAGCAGCTTAGTTGCCAGATTTGAGCTTGATTCCTCAGTAGCCTATAACTCTGCCAATTTGCTTTCTGAGGGCAGAACTATCAGAGCTACCAATAAAAGTACTGCTGCTTCCACCTTTTCCTCTTTAGAATTCTTCACTCAAAGTGGAGGTTTCAGTTACTTTTCTGTCATTGGTGTCGATAGCAACAGCAATACAGGAGGTAGCAGCTTAGTTTTTGGTACTGGAAGCACGGTCACAGAAAGAATGAGAATTGATCGTAGTGGCAACGTTGGAATTGGCAACACTAACCCAGGAACCAATTTAGGGGTAGCAGGTGCAGGATCATTTGGCTGGGGAGCTGATCAACAATATAAAATCTCAGATAGTACTGGTTTATCTGTTAAAGGAAACCTTGGAATTGGCACTACCACTACTAATGCTGCTTTAACAGTTATAGGGGGGATAACTACTACTGGTAATGTAGGTGTTGCTAACTCTGCCCCTTCTTTTACTTTAGATGTAGTTGGTACTGGCAGATTCTCTTCTGATCTAACTGTTAATGGAACTACCTTTTCTGCCTCCTCTGCTGCTGGATCATTTGATTCCTTAACAGTAGGTGGAGGTTATGGATCAACAGGGGTATCAATCTCCAATGCTGGAGTAATCCAAGCTAATGGAGCTTTAACTGCTGATGGACTAATCACTGGTTCAACTGGTTTAACCATCACTGGAGGAACAGTCTCTCTAAATGCTTCTTCAAACAACAATACCAATATAAACACAGGAACATCTACTGGCACAGTCACCATTGGTGGAACAGCTGGTAATACCATCAATATTGGAACTGATGATACAGCAGCTGACACCATTAGCATTGGCTCAGCTAAAGATTCTCTAACCCTTTCTTCAGCCCATCTTAATGTCACATCTGCTGGTGCCATATCAGGGGTAACTACCTTAGGGCTATCAGGAGCTATCACCGGAGCAACTGCCACCAATACCATCAATGGTTTAATCATTAACTCCGGGGCCTTGTCTGGTATCACTACCCTCTCCATGTCTGGAGTATTAACTAACTCATCTTCCAGCCAGGCTATCTCCTTAACTGGAACAAACCCATCCATTACTACCTCAGGAACTAATCCTTTGGGAATATTTGCTCCTGGTAATGTAGGGATTGGAGCCACAGGAACAATTGGAACATCATTAGGAGTTAATGGCAATGTCAATATTGGTTCAGGGTATATTTCCTCTGCTGGAATAACTGATGGTTTAGCTGTCCAGGGATCAGTTGGTATTGGCACCACCTCACCAGGCAGTTATGCTTTGAATGTTGCTGGTAATACTTACTTAAATGGGACTTTAACTGTAACAGGTGATATTACTGGCCCTTCTACTGGTAATATTGGTTACTGGAGCAGAACTGGAACAGATCTTTCTCCTCTAACTGCTGGTGATAATATTACTACCTCTGGAAATATCTCTACCACTGGATCAGGAACAACCACCTCAGCAGGACTACTCATAGCTTCCAATGGTTTAACTTTAACAACTGGAGCTCTAAACTTAACTGCTACCTCTGGGGCTTTGACTCTCTCTGGTTTGTCTGCTTCATCCATCAATACTGGAGCCAATGATTTAACCATTACTGCAGGAACATTAACTTTACATGGGGCTACTACTTTAGATAATACTTTTACTGTTTCAGGAGCTAATTTAACTTCTTTGGGAGGTAACTTGTCCTTTACTGGCACTACCCCATCTATTACCTCTGGTTCTTCTGTCTTTGGGATATTTGCTTCAGGCAATGTGGGGATTGGGACTACAGGTAATGTTTATGGAGGATTAACAGTCAGGGGTGCTGGGACTGGGACTAATATAGCCCTCCAGACCTATGGATCAGGATTAGGTCAGGGTTTAACTGTCTTAGATAATGGCAATGTTGGAATTGGGAATACTGCTCCACAATCTATACTTCATATAGCCTACTCTGATAGTTCATCTACTATTGGTTCTAACTCCTTCAGGTTATCAAATACAGACACTACAGCCAATAACAGAATCAATATGGATTTTTCTGATACAGCTTCCTCAGGTAGCATCTTTGGCAGAGTTGGATTTCAGATAGTAGATCATACAGGTGGTGGTTCTCAGGATGCTAAGTTTTATGTTCAAACCAGAAATGGTGGGGATCTGGCTGATAGGTTTGTAATTGATAAAAATGGTAATGTTGGTGTCGGAGGAGATACCACACCAGATAATCTTTTTGCTGTAGGTTCCACTTCTCAGTTCCAGGTAAATTCTGCTGGAGCTATTGCTGCAGTAACTGGTATTACTACCTCTGGAGGATATACTCAAACTGGAACATCTGCTAATACTTTATCTGGAGCTCTGACTTTATCTGCTAACAATGCTGCTTTATCTTTTACTGGTTCTACACCCTCTCTAACCTCAGGATCATCAGTCTTTGGAATATTTGCTGGAGGAAATGTGGGGATTGGGACTACCTCCACCATGGGATCTAACTTTAATGTTTCAGGTAATCAAATAATAGGATCATCTTTTGTAGGTGGAGCTGCCCCAGTAAATGGGTTGGCAGTTTCTGGTAATATTGGAATAGGTACTTCTACTACTACTAATGCCTTAACTGTTGCAGGTAATGTTAATACTACTGGCAACTTGGGAGTAGGAACATCAGCAACAGGAGGATACAATTTAACAGTAAATGGCACAGCTAATATAACAGGAGCTGCTACATTTGGATCTACTGGTTCATTTGCCTCCACTTTAACAACCTCTAACGGCTTAACTTTAACTACTGGAGCCTTAAACTTAACTTCTACCTCTGGTCAAGCTAATTTAGCCTTAACTTCTAATACTAACGCCTTTACTGTGAACGGCACTTTTGGAGTAGATACTACTAACGGTAGGGTTGGCATTGGCACCACTGCCCCTGGAGGAGCAACACTGTTTGTTAATGGTAACACCATGATTGGTTATGCTTCTGGAGCTGGCGGGGCTGGACTTTCTTCAACTAGCTTAGCAGTAAAGGGTAACATTGGTATTGGAACCAGTAGTCCTTCTCAAGCCTTAGATGTTGGATCAGGACATATCTATACAACAGGAAGATTCCTAGCCGGAGGTACAAGCCCATCCTTTGTAAGCTCTGCTGATTGGCAAGCAGGATTAGGATTTATTGGGGCAAGCGGTAACGGTACTGGTTCAACAGTACTTTATACAGCAAATTCAGCCCGCTTAACAGTTACCAGTGGAGGTAATGTAGGAATTGGCTTTACCTCTCCTAATGCCCTCTTTACTGTTGGGGCAACTAATCAATTCCAGGTTAACTCCTCAGGTGCTATAGCTGCTGTGACTGGTATTACTACCTCCGGAGGGTATACTCAATCAGGCTCATCCGCTAATACTTTTTCTGGTGCTACTACTTTATCTGCCAATAACGCTGCTTTGTCCTTTACAGGTTCTGCTCCCTCTATCACTTCAGGTAGTAGTGTGTTTGGGATATTTGCTGGAGGGAATGTGGGAATTGGGACTACTTCTACCATGGGATCCACTTTGAATGTCTCAGGCAATCAGGTAATAGGTTCAGGATTTATTGGAGGGTCTGCTCCATTAAATGGGTTAGGAGTCCAGGGTAATATTGGAATTGGCACTACCACTACTAATGCTGCTTTAACAGTTATTGGAGGGATAACTACTACTGGTAATGTTGGTATTGCTAACTCTGCTCCATCATATACTTTGGATGTGGTGGGAACTGGCAGATTCTCTTCTTTACTGAATGTTTTAGGAAATGTTGGGATAGGAACATCAGGAGTAGCTGGTTCAACCCTGCAGGTAAATGGAGGAGGGTTATTTGGCTGGGGAACCACTTCTACTGCTTTGTCCTCAGGAGCTATAGCTGGATTTAATGGAAATGTGGGAGTAGGGACTACTTCACCTTTGGCTAACCTCCATGTTGTTGGACAGTGTGTTGTTGGTGAAACAAAACTGAAAAGAAGAAGGAGAAAGAAAGGCAAAAATGGTGAGTGGATTGATGAGTGGGAAGATGTAGAGATTAAAGATATTAAAGCAGGAGATAAGATATTAACCCTAGATGAAAATACAGGTAAGTTTGTTGTTTCCAAAGTGAAAGCCCTTCAGGATATGGGAATTCAAAATGTCTTTGAGCTTACCACCAAAGACGGCCGTTCCATTAAAACCACTTCTGAACACCCCTATTTAGTAAAAGGGGTGGACCAGATCTGGAAAAAAGTCAGCGCCTTAAAACCAGGTGATAAAATTGCCGTTACTCCCCTATCATTCAATGACACTTTTGCCTTTATTGATGAAACAGGAGTTGCCCGCAATGACCAAATCCAAAAAGAACAAGGCTTGGGAATGTTGATCCTTTCAGGAGAAAAGATGAGGATTTTTAACTTTAATCAAAAATTACGGCAGATTTTAGTCTCCGCTTTGGATATTTTGCACAAAGGTGAGGGAGAAATGGAGTTTAAATTCAACACAGTAACTAAAACCAGCCTGCCTCTGTACCTAAAACTGGTTAAGATTATGAAAGAAAACCAGGACCTATGGCGCTTTTGTTGGATGTTTGAGCTCCAATCAGGAACTGCCTGGGACCAATATTTAACCCAGGTAAAGTCAGTCTTTAACAACTTTGATGAAAGCTGCATGGTACTGGCAGACTATCTGGACCAACCAAAAGCTTCCAATGATCTGCCTGATATTAAGAATTTCCTGCAGGTGGAAAGCCAGGGGACAATCTTCTTGCAAATAACAGATATTCTACTCGGATCATTAGGTTTTACAAGAGGAAAAAAGAAAGATAAGGTTAAGACAAAGCTGGCAAAAGCAGTAGTAAAAATGCTTTTGGGCAAGAAAAAAGCGACTGCAAATTCAATTTGCGTCGCTTATGGAGATAATATAACACAAAACGGGGATTTTGTCAATAAGTCTGTAGAATGGTCAGAGATTGCTTCCATCAAAAAGGTTAAAAGGGAGCAGGTCTTTGATATAGAAGTGGAAGGGACTCATAACTTTGTGGGCAATGATATTGTTGCTCATAATACTTTTATCACAGGTAATGTGGGTATTGGGGCTGCCTTTACCACTTCAGGTATAGTTACCCCCACTAATGGTCTAGCAGTCCAGGGTAATATTGGTATAGGCACTACCACTACTAATGCTGCTTTAACAGTTATTGGAGGGATAACTACTACTG
>CAYQAW010000027.1:0-6846 GCA_964415615.1 uncultured Gammaproteobacteria bacterium | reverse complement strand
ATAAGCCTGAAACAAAGAAAGTTACAGATCAGTCAGAAATGAGAGAGTTGATAAACTTGGCTGTAGAAAAAGAACTAAACTCTTTTTCATATAGGATGGGGAATTTATTCAAATCCATGTCTAAAGTTCATGTTACAAGAACGACTGATGTACAAAAGTTTAAAAAGCAAAGAGGAAATTTATGATATCAGCAAATGAAGTAATTAAAAAAATAAAGGAAAAGGGTTATTGGGATATAAGTATACACCCGGTAGCTTTTGAAAAAGATAAAATCAAGGATCGAAAAGAAGCAATAGATCTTGTTCGTGAATCTGTAGTTGAATTAAGAGGTTGGGATTACCCACATTTTACGGACAGAGAGGGTGATCCGCATAGTATCCAAGATGGTATTGAAAAATTTATAGCCTGGGATAATCATATTGAACTTTGGCGTATGTACCTAAGTGGTCAATTTATACATCTATTAGCCTTAAGAGAAGATTGGTTGACCGATGAGCAGTTACATCGTATAGCAATTATTCAAGAAGAAAAAGTTGAAAAAATATTGGAAGTTACTGGGACTGTTTATACTTTAACCGAAATATTTGAATTTGCAAGAAGACTGGCACAAAAAGGAATATTTCAGGACGAGGTTTCAATAGAAATTACCTTAAACGGTATCCAAGGAAGAGCCTTAGCAATTGACTCATCTGGGAGAATTCCATTTTTATCTCTTAGGATGTGCCAGGAAGATCAGTGGCGCTATGAAAAAACATTCAGTGTAAACGATTTATTAAGCGAATCAAAGGAAATAGCACTAAAAGCGATCTTTGATTTGTTTGAATTATTTAATTGGTTTGATGCTCCAATCCAAACCATTAAGGATGACCAAGATAAATTTTTATCAGGAAGGGTTTGAATATGAAATATCTTAATCAGACAACGAGGTATGCTAATTACTTAGCTTCTTGAAAAGTCTTTTGTTTCTGGAGAATTGCGTGGGAAACTCTAAAGGCTGCTAAATCTATTTCTGTACTGGCACTTCCCATAGGCCCCATTAAATGACCTAAACTTCTTACTACTCTCGCCACCTGTGCATGAGTGCTAACTGTACCATCCATGATATGATCTGCTAATTCAAGAAGCCTTTGTTCTGCCTCTCTATCAGATAAATGTTCGGGTTCTACAGGTTCTCCAACTTCTATTTTGCTGAAAGGAGTTCCATAATGATGACCAACAGCCTTTCCAGCGTTTATTGCCTGATCAATAGTTGGTCTTGGCCAATCAATTTCTTTAGGTGATCCCATGTTGAGCGTATTATAGACATTTTAGTCCATCTTGTCAACTATGGGTCGGAATTTTTTCCCTGATCTAAACTAAAAATAGCTTTTTGCGTTTATATTGGTCAAGTTATGGGAGGTGATGATAACAAATGTTACCTTTAGATGTGATAAGAAAATACTATCCTGATTTATCGGATGAAGAATTGAAGAAAATACAAGTGTTTATTTATCAGTTGTGTTGCGGAGTAATGCAATATTTTTATGGAGCCAACTGGGAAGGGGATATTGGCGATCCGGAATTGGAGAATAAAGAAGATTGACAGACCAGCCTAAATATGAGTTCTAATCCTAAGCGGTCTCTTGCTTATAGGCTTGAATTTAGGGGATTTTTAGCAAAATCTTGAGGCTAAAGTTGTGCCATAAAACTTATATCATCCTGTGAGCCTCACGGGATATTGCACAGACTGCGGGATTTCTTTGAATTATTCCTTCAGGACGGCCTAAACTCTGAATTCTTATATGTGTTTGGACTAAGAGATGTATAATAAAGTACAGCAGGATTATTTAAAATTGGTAAATCTAATTTCCAGATGAGAGTTTAGAGCTTGGGCCAATTTTTTAAGAAAGGCAACCGATGGATTAGCTCTACCGGATTCAAGTCTGGAGATTACTGATTGTTTTGTGCCAATTTTTTGAGCTAATTCCTGCTGAGTTACCCCTCTTTTAACTCTTGCATCAAGTATAGCTTGAATAACAGCATATTCCGGCTGCAGGCGATCATACTCTGCTCTTAGTTCTGGATCTTTTAAAACTTCTTTTTTCCAAACTGAAAAATCTAAATGTTTTCTATCTTTAGGCTTAATCATATAGCATATATGCTATACTAATTCCCTTGCTCTGTCAAGGGCTACTTTGAGTTCTTTGCTCGGTGTTTTTTGGCTTTTCTTTTTGAAGGCATGGAGTAAATAATATTCGCCATTGATGATTGTGTAAAAAATTCTAATGGCAACTTTTCCTGATATTCGCAGCTCATACAATTTATCTTGCAGTTTTTTAATGTAGGGAGGTTTTAAATAAGGACCACCATTTTCTAAAAGTTCTATTGCGTGGATAAGTTTCATATATGTAGTCTTATCTTGATTTTCGACAAATTCCTTTACAGGAGAGTTACCTCTTGCTGTTTGAAGGAATAAAACTTTCCATGCCATAATCAAATATTAGCATAAATAAAACCTCCGGCTCGAGTTGAACCGGAGGGATTAAGATTTCGATCCTTGTGACCTAGATGAATAATCAAGAAGGTTTACCCTGAGCGAAGTCGAAGGGCTCCCTAAAAGTAAGGCTAAGTCCTGAGCGAGTGTAGCGAGTCGAAGGATGCTTTCACCCCGCCCAAGGGGCGAGGCTCGTCTTTAGACGGCACAAAGATCATTCGGTGAAGTGTGTGTACACCATAAACTTTCTGTTAACTTTTAACTATTGTTTTTAATCTTAAAATATGCTAAATTACAAATAATGAGTTTGAATATTGTTAGAAATTTATTCTCCTGTTGTTGCTGTAAACCAGTTTAATACTTGGTTTGCAGAATCGTGCTTTCTTTCTTCTAAACTAATTTTTCATTTAACCAAGAAAATATAATTTTGCAAATCATGCTGGCGGTGTAGCCTAATGGCAAGGCGTTAGTTTGCAAAACTAAGTAAGCTGGTTCGATTCCAGTCACCGCCTCAAATGTGTAAAATAGAAATATAAAAGAAAAATGAAAATATATAACACACTTACAAGAAAGGCTGGGGAGCTTAATACCTTAGAGCCTAATTATCTAGGGATGTACGCTTGTGGTTTAACTCCTTATGACTATTCTCATTTAGGCCATGCCATGCAGGGTGTTATCTTTGACGTGCTTAGACGTTATTTTGAATTCAAAGGCTTTAAAGTTACCTATGTTCGTAATTATACAGATGTGGATGACAAAATTATCAATGCTGCTAATCAGAAAAATATAAACCCGTTAGACCTATCAAAAGAAATGATTGATTTTATCAATATCTTATTATCAAAAGGTGTTGCTTATGTAACTAGCTCAAATAATATTTATTTTAGGGTAAATAAATTTATGGATTACGGAAAATTATCTAATCAAAAAGTCGAAAAATTATTTGAAGGCGTTAGAAAAGATACAGAGCCAGATAAGGAAGATGCAAAAGATTTTGCTTTATGGAAGGCTAGTAAACCAGGTGAACCTTTTTGGAATTCTCCTTGGGGTAAAGGCCGTCCAGGCTGGCATCTCGAGTGCTCTGTTATGAGTAAAAGATATCTTGGCGAAACCTTTGATATACATGGTAGAGGAATGGATTTAATTTTTCCTCACCATGAAAACGAGATTGCACAAAGTGAATCTGCTCATGGTAAAGCCTTTGCAAAGTTTTGGGTACATAACGGACTTATGACTTTGAACGGGGAAAAAATGAGCAAATCAACTAAAAATTATGTTCTGCTTAGGGATGCGTTGAAAAGGTTTCATTCTCAGACCATAAGATATCTGATTCTTACAAATCATTATAGATCAGATCATGCTTATCACGATAAAAGATTTAGAGATGGGCAAATGAGGGTTTATTACTTCTATAAAACTTTAGCTGCTCATAATTATCAATATAAAGCTCAAAAAGCAAATTTAGAAAATAAACTAATTAAGCAATTTATTAAGTATATGGATAATGATTTTTCAACAGTAGAAGTATTTTCGTTATTAGATCGTCAATTTAAAATGTTAAATGACGGCCAGTTAAGCGGTAGTGAGATAACAGATTTTTTTGACTTGCTTTCTGTAGTTGGTAAAGTTTTTGGGATTTTTAATAAAGATCCACAAGAAGTGTTGGAAGAAATAAAAGAGTTAGAGCTTACAAGATTGAACATTGATAGGGAAACTATCAACAACGTGATTTCTGAAAGAAAAACACTAAGAGAACAAGGTAAGTATGATGAAGCTGATAAATTAAGAGATAACTTACTTTCAAAAGAGATAAACGTTTCTGATTATTAAGACAATTCTATTTGGGATCCAATATTTGGAACCGAATAAAAAGATTATATAAAAATTGAATATTTTATAAAGCGTGTTACTGGAGTTGCGATCCAGAAGCTGAGAGTCAAAATACTCTACGGATACTTAACCGTAAAATAAGTAGGCTGATGTCACTTTTGAAAGCAGAGTCAGCTGTGAGTGTCTATGGACGTAAGTTTATAGAAAACAAGGTGGAACCACCCATACAGGGCCCTTGTAAGTTTCTGAAATTTTTTATTTTAGGAATTTACGAGGGCTTTTTATATGAGTATAGAAACATTAAGAGTAGCAAAAGAAAAAGTAACCAATTTTGATAAACTGCGTATTCAGACGCAGGAGAGAATATTGGCTGAATTGGGAAAAGCTGATTTAAACAGGTTTGCCGATAAACCAGCTAGCTCAGAACCACCTCAAATGGGTCTTTATAGGGCTTTTAAACAATTTGCGAGAGGTGGGGTTATTGGTGCTGAACAAATACAAGCATTACTTGGTAATGCTGTAGAAAAACAGCAAGAGGTTGAAACGTTATTATTCTGGGGAGCCTCTGATAAACCATCTTTGGGTGCTAATGATTATCGTTTTATAAATAAGTTACATAATTTGCGTGAATCGGTCGAACAAATTTATCCCCCTGGATTAGCTGTCAACGTAATTTTTGCGGATTATCATGTAATTTCAAATGGCTATGGGAATCAAGAGACTGCCCAATTAATACCAGAAGCTCAAGGCTATCTGAATCAAGCTAGAGATGCCTTGCAAGAAATGGGATTTGGAAGCAATCGGTTTTTTTGGCTAAGTGAATTATATAGCAAATACGGATTCCCTTATCACGTTGACATGAGCGGAATTACTCAATCCTCTCTTAGTTATCAAGTCTTTTTAGCTAACAGAGAATATCTTGAAGCAAACGCCCAAAATTATAGCAGGTCTGCAAACGGAGATACAGAACTAGCAGCTGTTCTTTATGTTGAGAGGAGGATTAGGGAGAAAGGATTACTTCAAGCGGAATTTCCAAGTACAATTCTTATTGCTTCTGGTATAAAGAAAGCTGCGAGGGATATAATTTTACCAGATGCTATGCCGGGTGTATTTTTTGGAGATCACGCGCCGTGGTTTCAAAAAGATCAAATATGAAAAACTCTAAATTAAATTTACCATCTTTTTGGATTCAGGAATTAACCTGGCAGGATGTAGATAAATATCTCAAAAACAATGATATTGTAATTGTCCCCATAGGAAGTACTGAAGAACATGGTCCAGCTGGACCCTTGGGAGTTGATTCCTACGCTGCCATTGCTCTAGCTGAAGATGTGGCTAAAAAATCAGGAGTTCTTATTACTCCGCCTCTTTGGTTTGGTGATTCAAGTCATCACTCTGCTTTTCCAGGCACCATTTCATTACGTCCAAGCACTCTAATTGAAGTTGTAAAAGATGTTTCTAAAAGTTTAGCAAGACATGGTTTTAAGAAAATCTTAATAATAAATGGTCACAAAATGTCTAATCTTCCAGCTTTGACAATAGCTGCAAAAGAGTTACACGAATATGAATTAAGAGATGTTTTATTTGCTGTTATTGATCCTTGGAAAATCGCAAGGAAAATTTCGGCAGAAATAAAAAGCACTAATGAACATCATTCAGGAGAATTAGAGATATCCCATGTTTGGTATAAGTATCCTCATTTAATAAGAAAAAATAAGCTAACTAACAAAAAAGTAAACTTTGAAGAAATTTTCTCTAAATATTCTAATGATGATTTATTTGGTGGAGGTGGTGAACTTATTGATATTTTATGGAATAGTTATGAACAAAGGTCATTTACTCCCACTGGTTCTTTTTCTGCTTCGATTGGCGCCTCACCGGAGAAAGGGAAAAAGTATCATGAATATATGGTATATATTATCACTGATTTTATAGACTGGCTGAAGAAATATAAGGGTCCGATTGGAAATGCAAAAGCAAAATAATCGTTAAGATCCTTTCAGGATATCTATTTGGTCGACTGTCGGCAATAAAACGTTTTCTGCAGGCTCTAGAATTGTTTAAGTCGCTCCGGTTTTAATTTCAAAGTAAAAAGCCACCATATACCTTTAATTTAGGGAGGTGGTAATAAAGAATGCTACCTTTAGATGTAATTAGAAAGTATTATCCTGATTTGTCAGATGAAGAATTAAGGAAAATACAAGTATTTGTTTATCAATTATGCTGTGGGTTAATGCAATATCTTTATGGAGATAACTGGGAAGGGGATATTGGTGATCCGGACTTGGAAAATAAGTAAGATTGATATAACAATCCAAATATGAGTTCGAATCCTAAGAGGGTTCTTCAATTTTACTTCCACACTCCGTTTATTAGTTTTGATTTTTTCTCTCTTGACCAGCCTTTAATTTGAATTTCCCGCTTTCTTGCTTCTGATTTGTTTGGAAATGATTTGGAGGTATAAACCAGTTTAAATGGACCCTGCTCTATAGCAAACCTTGAACCCTTTCCTGAATTATGTTTAATAATTCTTTTATTTGGAT
>CAYQAW010000026.1:0-8388 GCA_964415615.1 uncultured Gammaproteobacteria bacterium | reverse complement strand
TTTATTCCTTCAGAACGGCCTAAACTCTGAATTTTCATATTTATTTGGTCTAAAAAATGTATAAGTATGCATAGCAAAAGTTAGATCCAGATAATTGAGGAGAAAGGCAACTAAAATATAAAATCAGTTCCAACTGCCATTGGGATTTCTTGAACCACTTTGCCTTCTAGTTCATCAAGTAATATTGTATAGGTTTGTGTTACTCCAACATCATAACCAGGTACGAAAATTCCTCCTCCAATACCCCATTTTGATTCTGGATTTTGTGGTTCACCTGTGTAATATTCTAGAATTACTAATCCATTATCCAACTTTTCCGATCTAGTTAACTGATAATTAGGTTTTGTGTATTTTGAGTTCTTAAACTCCTCACTCTTATATCCACTTTTGTATTCATTTTTTCGTGGAGCTGCCATATATGCAACATATTCTTTGCAAAATGTCATGAATTCGGATTGCAACTTGTCGCAGGGAGCGTTAACTAGATACTCGTCTCCTTCCGAGGTGCCTTTTGTCAATTTGCCAATTGATACTTCTTTTTGAGTTTGAGTATTATAAATAAAGGCTTCCTCGAAATAATTAGCTCCTCCTGGTATATCATTACCAAAAAGTACCATTCCTAAATATTTTCCATCATTCGACCATTTCAACTTACTTGCATATTGATTTGCACCTTCTGTAAATGTTCTTTCATTTTGACCTTGTACATCGGAGACGAATAGGTTGTACCGTGGGAAACCATCTCCTGCATGAACAATCTGAAAGTAATAAAGATGCTTTCCGCCTGGAGAAAAAATTGGGTTTTCCACTTTTGTTGTCTTCGAGATTTTTTTCTCTTGGTTGGTTGTAAAATCCTTAATCCATATTTCTCCGTTTCGCATAAAAGCTACTGTTTGTGGAACTTTGATTATTGCTGTAGGAGATAAGGTATCTTCCGTTGTGTTTGTAGGTGAAGGTGATGTTGATGAGTTAAAAGGCATAAAGGTTCCTAGATTGCTATTTCTTGTACCCAACATATATCCCCCTACTCCAAAAGCGAAAAGAGCAACAATAATAGCTAAGATGATTATAATTTTTTTAGACTGCCTGGGTTGATCTTCGGATAAAATAGGTTGGCTTTGGTCAGGATTTTGAATATGTATCTGTGATTGATTTGTATTCTCTGTTTCCATATAAGTATAGTATTTCAATAATCCAATCGAAAAGCAAGCACTATTAGTTACTTTCTTTTAACTTCTTTCATCTATTTTTAACAATTGTTAACTTGTGAGCCGGCTAGTACCTTAAACAGACTACGGGAATTCTCCGAAACATTTCTTTCTATGAAGATTTTACCAGATCTAATGTGGTGGCTGCAACCGGAATTAGCTTCAAAAATGCCCGAAAGAAAAATATAAACCATTCCCTTTCCCCTTTAACTTCTTTCAAACCTTGTTTAGTAACGGGTTTTCTATGTATAATAAAGTACAGCAACAATTTTTAATTAAGCAATGTAATATAAAAATTATAATGGTAAACATATGAGTCAAGGAATAACCCAAATAACTAAAATAGCAGTTTTCCGAAGTAGAAAAATTAGGAAGACTATTCATAAAAATGAGTGGTGGTTTGTGGTTGAAGATGTAGTCTTAGCGCTGATTGATTCAAATGACTCAAAACAATATATACAGCGCATGAAACTGCGTGATCCCGAGCTTTCTAAAGGATGGGTACAAATTGTACATACCCTTCCTATAGAAACCAGCGGTGGTAAGCAGAGAATGAATTGTGCTAACACTGAAGGTATTTTTAGAATTATTCAATCTGTACCTTCCCCAAAAGCAGAGCCATTTAAAAGATGGTTAGCCAAGGTTGGATATGAAAGAGTGCAGGAGATAGAAGATCCGGAGCTAGCTCAAAAGAGAGCAAGAGCACTTTATAAAGCAAAAGGCTATCCAGAAGATTGGATAGAAAGACGCATGCGTTCTATTGCCATAAGAGAAGAGTTGACAGATGAGTGGCAAAAACATGGAGTAGAACTGACAAATGAGTATGAAATACTGACTGCTGAGATATCTAAAGCCACTTTTGGTGTAACACCATCTGAATACAAGAAAATGAAAGGACTCAAACGTCAAAATCTGCGTGACCACATGAGCGATTTGGAACTCTTATTCTCCCAACTTGGTGAAGCAGCAACTACAGAAATTACCAAAACAGAACATCCTCAAGGCTTTGAGAAAAATAAACAAGTTTCAAGACGAGGAGGTAAAATTGCCGGAGATGCCAGATCTAATCTTGAAAAAGAAACGGGTAAAAAAGTAATAACCTCACAAAATTATTTACCTAAGAAAAAAGGCATAAAACTATTAAAGAAATAGCTGCAGAATGCTTTTAGTTATAGATAGACGCCTCGTGCAGACGGAAGGTTTTTATATTCCTGTCTTTGTTCAATAATATGAATTATCAGTTGACTTAATTCATCTAGCTTCTGCGTTATTGGATTTTTATCGTTACAGCCTTTGTGATCAATCCAAGACAAATGTTTTACTGTATTTCCATAAATTATGGTCAAATCATAACTTGAGTAGGGTGTTTTACAGGATGGTTGGGTGTCCGAAAAATCATTTGGAAGATCAAATAAATTAATACTTAATACTTTTTGAAGAACTTGCTTTAGTTCGTCATTTGTTAAAGATAATTTTGTAGTTATATCTTGCCCAGAAACCATATCTTTCGTATATGTTTGTTCAGATGTATTCAGTATATTCCTCAGACCGCCAGGATCATTACGTACACCATATTTAAAGGTAAAGTTAAAATTAACAATTTCGTTTGGTGTTGATGAGGGTGTAACTTGTGGAGTTTGGGAAACAACCATTGGATTTTGGGGTTGAGGTTTTGAAACTTGGAATTTACCTAAATAATATACTCCACCAGCTAAACCAATTACTACAACAACACCTAATAAAATAAAAATAATAGAGAACCCTTTTTGATTAGACATCATCTTATTATTAGCAGATTTAGATTACAAAAGCAAAATATCAATTTTAATAAAAATTAGAACTGGGGGTGATGAAAAATGCTACCACTTGATGTAATCAGAAAATATTATCCTGATTTATCTGATGAAGAGTTGAAGAAAATTCAAGAATTTGTTTATCAGTTATGCAGTGGAGTAATGCAATACTTTTATGGGGACAGCTGGGAAGAGGATATTGGTGATCCGGACTTGGAAAATGAACAAGTTCTTGCTTCGCAATAAAGAAGATTGATATAGCAATCCAATCATGAGTTCGAATCCTGCTCGGGTTCTTAAATTTTACTTCCATAATCCATTTATTAGTTTGAATTTCTTTTCTCTGGACCAACCTTTAATTTGAATTTCTCGTTTTCTTGCTTCCGATTTGCCCGAAAATGCTGTGGAGGTATAGACCAGTTCAAATGGTCCTTGCTCTACAGCAAACCTTGCACCTTTTCCTGAGTTGTGTTTAACAATTCTTTTATTTGGATTTGTGGTAATACCGGTATAATACCTACCAGTTTTTGCTTTTGCAATGTAGATGTACCAAGAGTTATTATTAGCCCTTCGACTCATTTTATTCGCTCAGGGTTCTTCGACTCGAGTTTACTCTGAGCGAGCACAATTATATTACGCGAGTCGAAGAGTGAACCGGCTAGTACCTTAAACAGACTACGAGAATTCTTTGATTTATTCCTTCAGAACGGCCTAAACTCTGAATTTTCATATTTATTTGGTCTAAAAGATACATAGCAAAGTACAATAGTTATTTCTCTCTTAAAACATAATAAGTTGCTTTGCCTTTATTTTTCCTACTAATTATACCTAATTCTATTAACTTTTTAAAATCCAGCGCTCTAGTTGCTTTTGCCCTGTCAACTAATTTTGCATAATCCCGATCAGCAATAAATCCTTTTTCTTTGATAAATTCAAGAATTTTTAAGTGGTAAGGTTGCAGCTTAGTTTCTGGGTTTATTCCAACTTCTGGAAGCAGTTTCTGGACTCTTAGTAATTCGTCAATAATTCCTTCGGTAAAATATTCCAGCCATGAGGTAAAATCAATCTTATCAACCAGTTCATAATAATTACCAGACTCTCCGACAGTTTGAAAATATTTAGTAACATTTTTGTTGTAGTAATTTTCAAAGCTAAACAAATTAAAAGTATTCAGTCCCATTTCAGCCAAAAGTACTTTTGTGGCAAGGCGTGTTGTTCTACCATTTCCATCCATAAAGGGATGAATTATTACCATTTGTTTGTGAAAAATGCCAGCTAAAATAAGCGTGTCAATCTCGTTTCGGTTACTATTAACAAACTCAATAAGGTTTTCTATAAATTTCTTTACATCTTTTGCGTCAGGTGGTAAATATATGACTTTTCTAGTTCTAGGATCATTTACAACCACTGGCTTTTCTCTTAATTTTCCGGATTCAAATTTAGGCAATAATCCTTCTGTAACTTGCTTTTGAATTCTTAAAATCAGATCAAGAGATAATTTTACTTGCGCTTTTTCAAGCTTTTCATTTAAATTCTGGAGTGCTTTATTATAGTTTAAAACTTCTTTCTCACTATCTCTTATATGAGCAGGTTTTGATTTGAGAATTTTTTTAACTTCGGTTAGAGGGAGTGGGTTACCCTCGATACTGGTTGAAGCGTAGGCTGAAACAGCTCTGGCAGTTCTTTCAAGCGCTACTAATACAATGTGAGGGAACCTTCTGTTGTTTAATTCATTCACTAAAGTATTAATTCTCTTAATATTAGATAGCAAGCGATCCGTAATAGTGTATTTAGGATAGAGCATGTGGTCTAATTTTAGACGATTATTAGACGAATATCAGGAAGTAAAGTTTCGGCCTTTGTGGCCAAGATGAATCACCAAAATAGTTTACCCTGAGCAAAGTCGAAGGGCTCCCTAACAGCAAGGCTAAGTCCTGAGCTTGTCGAAGGATACTTTCACCCCACCCAAGGGGCGAGGCTCGTCTTTGGACGGCACAAAAATCATTCAGTAAAAGTATTTTTTCAAATCTATTTTCTGTAGGTTAGTGTGAATGCGAGAATCTCTTTATTTGCTCCGTAAACATTTTGATTTCCTCAGGATTAACATTTAGAAGTCTAATATCTTCTAAATCCTTAGGTCGTTTTAAATTTCCCCACAAAACATTTTGTTTGCTCCAAGATGATACAATCAGGTTCATGATTAATACTTCCTTTCCTTCAAAATTCACTGGTTGAAATTGTTCAAATAAAAAATCTTTTAGCTTTTTATCGGGTGGCAATTGATGATCTTGGAGCCATCTATCTACAGAATGTACATCTATGGGTGGACCTTCTGGGTGCGGAGGAAATTCTGCAATCATTGCACTATTACGTGTAAGGATGTCAACATCTTTAGGCTCTATCCTTTGCGGGCGTAGGAGATGTATTGCAGCTCCACCATAAATTAAGTACTGAATTTGTCCATCTTCAATTTGTGGGAAAGTATTCAAGACAAATCTAAGATGATTTTGCCAGGGTTCTCCTAAATGCTCATCAAAATATATCCTTATTCGTTCTGAATAAGGGTTAGGGGGTACAATGGTGGGTTTGGATTTATCTGCTTCAGCCATGTAGATTAAGTAAAATTATTAAGTTATTGTTATCTTCTTTCATCTATTTTTAACAATTGTTAACTTGTGATCCCGCTAGTACCTTAAACAGACTAAGAGAATTTTTTGTATTATTGCTTCAGGATGGCCTAAACTCAGAATTTGCTTATACATTTGGTCTAAGAGATGCATAATAAAGTATATCAACCTCTTTTAGCTAATTTTAACTATGAGACATTGACAAATAAGGTTATTTTTGGTTTAATACACTTACTTACCCCGTATGTTTACCATACGGGGCTTTTTTACGTTTTGACACCGTCAAAAGGAAAGCTCTGCTTATACTTACAATCTTTAACTGCCTCGGCAATTTCCTATCTGATTTAAATTTATTTGAGAAATTAAGTACAAATGCTTTATCTGCCTTATATGCCATCTCCAAAGAAAATCTGTTAGGAAGAAAAATAGCTTGAGTTGGAATTTTAAGCATTTTGACTATTTCCAGAGGATAAATAAGATCAGCATCTCCAGTCATAATTACGATCTGATTGCAGTTGCCAAGGAAAATATCTTTTACGATATCAACTGATAAATGCACATCCACTCCTTTTTCTTTTCCAGAGGTAGGTGAGCGATGACCCCGATAAAAAGTAACACTTTTAGTATTCCTTACTTCCCGATAGAACAATGCTTCAGCAGCAATTAGCTTTTTTCTGTCTTCGGTTAACTTTGTCCTATTTTTCTGATTCATATAAGAGGCATAGAAAAAGATTCTATCCACCGGAACTAATTTTTTGATCTCTTGGATAAGGAAGCTAAATGAAAGATGTTTATTCGGCCCAAACAACTCATTCTGTCCTGCAAATAAATTTGTGCCGTCAATATAAAAATGAGCTCTCTTTTTAGTAGTTTTAGATTTTGTTTCCTTTTTCTGAATCTGATCTAAGATCATTTTATCTGTGATGCTTAAACCGTGGCTTTTGGCAATTGATAAAATGGCACCATGCATCTCGTCCTCTGAAATAGGAGTGTAGCCTAATTCACTTTTGGGGTCATCAAGGTAATAATAGCTAGACATGAATTAATTGTAGCACTTATCAAAAGGGATTAAGATTTCGATCCTTGTGGCCAATCAATTATCTTTTGAAAACCTTCAAAACTTTAAGAATAGTAATTACGCTTATAATGTATATAATTAAATTAAGCACTAATGCACTTAATACGGCTCGAGTAGGTAACACAGCCATACAAGTAAAAACATCTGGAGGTAGTTTCCACTTAGCTATGGTAAATGCGAAAGGTAAACCTGCTGGTGGACCACAGTAAATGGCATCTGGTATTTCAATACCATTAACAGGTAAGTAGACAGTTAGGATTGTAATTACTAGACTTCCAATAAAGATTCCTGCTATTTGAAGTACCTTCATATATTTTTAGTATTGCTTAGAAATTCCATAGATACAATACCTTACTAATTACTGTTAACTTCTTTCATCTATTTTTAACAATTGTTAACTTGTGAGCCTCACGAGATATTGCACAGACTACGTGAGTTCTCGCAAGAATTCCTTTCAATGAGTAGTTTACCAGATTTAATATGGTGGTTGCAACCGGAATTAGCTCATTCGAGTCTGAGCGATGAGGCTCAGACCTCAGAGTCGAAGACCTCAAAAATGCCTGAAAGAAAAGTATAAGCCAATTTTCCTCCCTTTTTACTCTCCTCTAACTATTGTTAATTACCCACTTTTTCTGTATAGTTATGCATAGCAAAAGTTAACAACAAAAACCTGCTTTAAGGCGAAAAATTATGACAGAAGATTACAAAAGACTACCGGAGCTTTTGACTATTAGACAGGTTGCAAAAGTCCTTAGTGTACATATCACCACACTTAGGCGCTGGGATAAAAAAGGAAAACTAAAAGCTATTAGGGTTGGATTAAGAAGCGGAGTTGGAGAAAGACGATATCGGAGAGAAGATATTATTAAGTTGATAACGAAGCAATTATCGTGGAAGTAAAATGATAAATCCTATACAGGCAGACAATGTAATCAAAGGTATTCTTTTGTCTCCTAATGAAACTAGGTCTGTTGAATTCAAGCCTTCTTTATCGTGGCCGCCTAAGGTTGACAATTTTAAAAGGAGCCATAAGCTTCAGGAAATTATAAAAAGCATTTTGGGCATGTCTAATATCAGAGATGGCGGGAAAATTATACTTGGTGTTGTAAAAGATAAAGCTACGGGAAATTATATGGCCGAAGGGATGAGAAGAAAAGATCTTCAGACATATGATTCAGACCTAATTTATCAAGAAATAAGAATTTTTGGCTCTCCGGAACCTAGGTTTCAAGTCCTTAATATTGAGCATGATGGGAAAAATTTTATAGTTTTTGATGTGCAGGATTTTTTGTTTTCTCCTGTAATGTGTTTAAACAATGAACCCCTCCCCGCTGCAAGCAGCGGGGTATCCCGCAAACGGGACAAGTTCTTTTCGAACCATTCATCCCCGCAGCAAGCTGACGGGGTATTCTGGTTCAAAAATAAAAAGCTTAGGAAGTTGGATCATATAGCTCTTTATATCAGAACCCATAAACTTCCGCGGACTGAAAGTCCGCGGTTTTCTTTAAAAGTTTACAAGAAACTACAGAAAACCCATTCTCAATTTTCAACCGACCTTTCCGCAGAAGACTGTAATCACTGCATTCATCCCCGCCATAAAAGATGGCGGGGTTTTCTGCTAGTGATTATAAGCCTGAAACAAAGAAAGTTACAGATCAGTCAGAAATGAGAGAGTTGATAAA
>CAYQAW010000025.1:0-8852 GCA_964415615.1 uncultured Gammaproteobacteria bacterium | reverse complement strand
CAGAAGACTGTAATCACTGCATTCATCCCCGCCATAAAAGATGGCGGGGTTTTCTACTAGTGATTATAAATAGCTCTCCAATCAGCGCTTACATCAATACTCCTACAACCTGTGTATGGATCTTTCAAAACATGGTTATTAAGTTGTAAATCATGAGGATTTTTAGAAAAAAGGATAATTCTTTCCTTGAAGCTTTTTCTTATTCTGACATCTACCTGCTTAAAAAGCTTAAGAAAGGAAGGAGAATATTTAATTATCATAAACCTTGCTTTTCTAACCAAGCAACTGCTTCTTCACCTGTTTTAAATACAGGAGACCCTTTTCCTTCCTGTAAATCTTTCTCCGCCTGTTTAATAGATTTAATTAAACGCACGCTTGGTATTTCTTCTGTCTCCACGCTAAAAGTAACTGTTTTAGTTTTTAGTTCTGACAAATTGTTTTAAGAAAGCTTTAATCACTGCAGACAAAGACAAACCCAGCTTTTTGGCAGTGGCCTGAGCTTCTTTTTTGGTTTTAGGATCAACTTTGGTCACAACAACTGCATAACTCATGGTATACTAAAGTATATACTTTAGTTAATTAAATATCAATATCAAAAATACCCAATGACAAAAACCCTAGGTGTAGCTTCACTCCCACCTCCGAGGTGGGATATACACTATAACTTCATTCCTACCCCGGAGACAGAATCTACCAGGGTAGGGTTTTTAAAAAAAGTCAAAGTTTTAGAAATCATCATGACCTTCCCATGGATCAAATACTGGATCCCTATCTATGGTGGGCCTTGTCCGCAATCTAACGAGTTCTAATACTTGTTTTACTACCTCTTCTCCATAAGTCCGCTGTACATGCTCAACATCAGCAGAATATTCAATCGGTATAGTTTGCCGGCCATTCTCTAAAACCAAACCTGGTTGTGTTGTCCATGCCTGAACTAAAGGTTGTTTCGGATTACCTACACCTATAGCTCTTAATTGATACTCACGATTCCTAAAAACTAGACTCAATTTATCACCTATCTTTCCCACTAAAATATCCGGCCTTGCTTGCTCTCCAACTTCTCCAGAATTAAAACTTAAGATTTCCTTAATTACTCCTAGGTTTATTGCTTCTATTGTATTAGCCATATTTTCACCTCCTTTCAAACCATTAAAAAACCTCTCCTTTAAAAGAGAGGTTAAATTTATTTGTCTCGATAAAATCGGACCAAATCCTCCCTTTTTAAAAGGGTTGGGTGTAGCACCGTGACTTAAGAGGTCCTTCGACAAGCTCAGGACGATTTTTCGATTCTCTCAAAACCGGTTGCTGGGTAGCTTAACGAGCCAATACTCTATCTACCACTCTTGATTTTCCGTAGGAAAATAGTCCCACGGTTTATTAATATTTAGTTGTTGTAATTATATTAACTCATTTATAATATGATTGTCAATCATTAAATAGTATGAGATTTTTCATTGCTTTAGAAATACCAGAGGATAGAAGGTCACAGTTTCAAGCAATTCAACGCTCTTTGCATACATTAATTCCTCAAGCCAGACTGACAGCTTTAGACAAAATTCACCTGACTTTAGCCTTTTTAGGAGAACAATCTGAGCTATTAAAAAATCAATTAATTAGCCTCATTAAGGATATATCAACTCAGATTCCTAGTTTTGAAGTTACTCCTGCCTATATTGATGGCTTCCCTTCTATTCATCAACCTTCAGTTTTATGGATAGGAGTAAAAGGGGATGTAGATAAATTGTTTTTGATTCACGAAAGAATAGAGGATGGACTTTTAAACTTAAATCTGCCAGCTGACGAGAGGAGGTTTGTGCCTCATATTTCTATTGCTAAACTAAGCAATCACTTTCAACTAGATATTAATCTGGAAAGAAACTTAGAGAAAATAATGGTTGAGAGTTTTGAGCCAATTCAAATTTCATCTATAAAACTATTTGAATCAGTCCCCTTTAAAGGTTTTCATCAACATCGCACTTTAGCCCAAATCGCTCTTTAAGCTGTTTAACCCACTCTATTTTTTCAGGATGCCCACAGACCTGGCAATAACTCTGATGACAATAAGACACCTCAGCAGTCCTTAATATCCTTTCTATTTTGTCTTTTAAAAAGTTTTCCAGATTTTGGGCATTGATGAGATCAAATTCCTCATAAAAAGACTCATTTTTAGGATCTTGCCAGAACCTGACTTTAAACCTGGCTTTTTGAAAACCTGAAGTCTGTAAATCTGCAGCGCAAAGCAGGATATAAACCTTAGGCATCAAATCCATATCCAGTCTTTGTTTAGATTTTTCTAAATCCTCAAAGTATTTATAATCTACTACCTCAGGTATACCATCCTCACCCATTTCTATAGCATCCGGGGCTCCCCATAACTTTAAAGATTCTTGAGAAAGAATAACCTTTTCCCAAAAAGGCTTAGGCCTTTGAGAAACAGCAGTTAAAACATATTTTTTATACTTACCATTCATTTTTTCTGTATATTTTTTAAAAATTTCCTGAGCTTTTAAGATAGTTTCTTCTGTTAAAAACTCTATTTGAGCACCATAAAAGGAATTTTTGCCTCTTTTTTCTACATCTTCTCTTATGTCCCTTTCTGCTGCTTTTATTAAGTTTTGTAAGTATTCTGCAGGCTGGTCATAGGCTTTTATTTGATGAAGCTTTTTCATTGCTAAATCCAGAAGGGTACCTATAACCTGGTTTTGATTTCCCTCTGCCAGTTCATACCTTTTCTGTAAATGATGTTTAACAAAAAAAGAAAATACACATCTGTCATATTCATGTAAATCTCCTAAGGAAAAACAATGAGTCCTGGGGATATTATCAAAAGCCATGTACCTAAAATAGCTTATCTTCAGGGATACTACAAGATGCTCTTCTGAAACAATCTGAATCCTAGCTTATAGTCACCTTCTATGCTATAATTTAATAACTTTATGACTGATAGAGATAAGGATGGAGGAATGAACCTTCGTTTAGCATATGATCCTGCCTTGGAAACAAAAATTGGGTCCCTTTTTGGCATGCCAACAGCTGATATAATTGCAGCCATTAGTGGAGTTACCGCAAAGCAACATTCAGAGGATGCTCCCACCTTGAGTATCCGCGCAGTAAGTTGGTATTTAAACTTATATCCTACAGGCAATAACCTTGATGTTTTAATTGGTGATAAACGCTATGCAATTTACTCCCCTACTCAGGAACAAAGAGAAACATATCAGCGTTTTACCCAGGCAGCTATTCCAGCTTTAGAAGAGGTTGTTTCTTTTCAAACTCCAAAATCAGCAAACCCTTATGTAATTACTAGTATTCCTGTTGAAGCCAGATTACTTTCTCAATTACCTCTTGATTTAATTCCAACTGACTCAACTGACCTTGGTTCATTAGAGATTTTAAAAGAAGCAGGGAAATTATTGGCTAAAATTCAGGTAAATACTAATAAATTACCACAATTTAACGGTTTGAGGACGCTTGTTTTTACCCCTTTTAAACCTGCCAACTTTTTACAACTTACACCGCCATTTTCTTTGGAGAATAATACAACTCTTGAACAGATCGGGGAACAAATCCGACATGATTTGAGTATTCAAATTCCCAACCAAGATGTTTCGGAACAATTAAATGCTTTCTTTGCCGGTTTTAAGACAACACATTAATGGCTGAAGCTGTCACTGCAAATCTGTCTGAGGTAGAGGTACTACCGCAATTACCAGAAGTTGTACAAAAGTTTCTAGAAACCTCGTATTCACAAAAAGCAATTATTGTTCCTTTAACAGAGAAACGGATTTCCGGCCTTGATTTATCAACCGGCCCACGTCCTTTTGAAGACTTCAATAGAGCATTTATGCAAACACATCCTCTTGTTTTTAATCCTCATATACGGCGTAACCGTATTGTTAGTTCCTACCTGACTCCTGAGATACCCATAGATTTTACCCGCAGTGTTGAATTTGTTTTACAACCTAGCGCTTTAGCCCGTGACTCTACCCACGGTGTCTTTTTTGGCATCCTACGGCTTACCCAGGACAGTGAATCACCCAGTATCGAAGTAGCAGTAAAACCATACAGGGGAGAAAATACCGAACGGGTTTATTCTAAAGCCTGGCGTGAATTCATCAGCTCCCATGTCATCTTACACCGGGGTCTCCCAACAATTAAACCATTAGCGCTTGTTTTTGATAATAGAAATGCCTATATTATCAGTATTCGTGAAAGGTTAACTTCTCTTGATGATGTAGTCTGGGGACCATTCCGTAATGCTCTGGGAATTTTACATACACCTGGGGATGTTGAGCAGTTTATCCAAACAAAATATAGGCATTTACTACCAGCCAATTCTGACAGTGGATTTGCTACTTTAGACCAGCAGCTCTCTCAATATTTCGTTACCCTAAAAAATCTGGCTCTATGTCTTGCGCGACTGCACCTCAAAGGTATTTACCCACGCGATTCCCAGATTAAAAACTTTGTTTCAGAGGCGCTGACAAATCAAGTTTGGGCTATTGATTGGGAGGATACTTCTATTACCTTTGGTGGCCAAGCAGCTGATCAGGCTGGACCAGCTAGATTTGAAAGTAAATATGCTTATTATGGTATCACTCAACTTTTATTATCTTTGATAGTCCAGGGATCTTTGCATAATGATATACAGAAGATAAATGGACTCGGTTTATTTGATCTTTACTTTAGTAATATTATCAATCAGTTACAAATACAAAAACCTGAAATCATTGCTGAAATGAGAGAATCTAGTTCAAAACTACAAAGTGGGCGTGGTAAGCCCCAATATTCCGGAGGATTACTTGCTGTAACTGATAAAATATCACAAGATTTTCTTACCCTTTTCAATGTCCTTTTTTTACAACATTATACAAATGAGGTAAAAAATCATCATCTAAACCCTGAGCAGATTTTGGGATATGAACAAGGTTTTAAATTAAAGATTTTTCAGCATATGACAAATATTCTTGTACGCGATGTTGATTATTATTTATCCCTAGATGGGGGGATAAGGCCTTTGGACATAACTTGATACGATCGTATACATTTATGGGTAAGGTTATAGCAAATGATACCCTTGACAAAATAAAAAATAACATGTACACTGTGTACATATGATCCTGCATGTAACCGAACTCCGTAATCAAATATTTAGGGTCTTTAAAATGATAGATAGTGGTGAGGAAGTCACTATTATCAAAAAAGACAGCAATAAAAGATACAAAATTATTCCTTTAGAAGAAACTTCCAAGCCTGATATGGAAACAGTAGCAAAAAAAATGGGATCTATTGGCATTAAAACCACCAATTCTAAGCAGATGAAAAAAATCTTTGAAAAAAGATATGAATAATCTATATTTGGATACCAATTTTTTTCTTTATTTATCAGACAAATCATCTCCCTATTATTCATCTTGTTTTAAATTTATAAAATTTTGTAAAAAAGAAAAGATTGTTTTACTGACATCTGTTGAAACTATTCAGGAAATTATTCATTATAGTAAAAACATTAATCAGCTTGAAAAAGGATTGAAAGTTGCTAAAGAAACTTTAAGCTTAGTAAGCGAAATACTTGCAATCGATCAACACACCATTGACACTTATCTAAGATATGGTTCAGTTTACAAAAGCGCCAGCAGCAGGGATTTAATTCATTTAGCAGTCTGTTTAGAAAATAAGATCAGCAAACTAGTCACTTTTGATGCTGACTTTAAAAAATTTAAAGAGATAACTGTTTTGCAACCCCGGGACCTCAGCAATTGATATAATATTAACTATACCTAACCAATCATCTGCCACTTGTTTTAGATTTTGAAGTGTAATTCTGTTGACATTAATATTACGGCCTTTGGACATAACTTGATACGATCGTATACATTTATGGGTATGGTTATATACCAATCATACTTGAAAACGCGAAACATTACTGTATGATTGGACTGTAACCAACGTAAAATCATTGGTAATTTAAGGTATGTTAGTTATAGAAATGTCAGTACATTGTCAGTACATTTGTGGTATAATATTGGTATGTTAACTCAGAAACTTTACAAAAATGGGAATTCAGTTGCTGTAACTATTCCCAAAGAATACTTAAAAAATCTTCACCTAAAAGATGGATCTGAAGTAGTTGTTGAACAAGATCCAGAAGCTGAAGTGATAACAATCTCCCGAAAGAAAAGCGCTAAACCTGCTACAAAATTATCTCCTACTTTCTTAAAATGGCTCGATTCTTTTAATAAAGAATATGGCCCAGCATTAAAAGAATTAGCAAAGAGGTAATAGTGACCAGGATAATTTATCTAACCCTTGATGAAGTGCTGGCTATTCATCATCAAGAAGTAGAAGAATTTGGAGGAAGCCATAGGGTTAGAAGTTTAGATTTATTGGACTCTGCTCTACATCGTCCCCAAGCCTCTTTTATGGGTGAAGATCTCTATCCTTCTTTATTTATCAAAGCTGCTGCTTTAATGCATTCAATACTTCTAAACCATCCTTTTATTGATGCAAACAAACGTACTGCAACTGTTTCTATGGCTTATTTCTTACACCTTAATGGTTATAAAATCAAAATCCAACAAAGACAATTAGTGGAGTTTGCTTTAAAGGTAGAATCTAAACAGCTAGATTTAGAACAAATCTCCAAATGGCTAAAAGAATATTCTGTTAAAATAAGCTCATGGTTATAATTGGTATTGAGACTTCCTGTGATGAAACAGCAGCTGCAGTGCTGCAGAAGCAGGGAGATAGAGTAACAATTTTATCCAATGTGGTGGCATCATCTGCTGCCTTACAAGCTAAATATGGGGGAATAATCCCGGAACAGGCAGCCAGAGAACAAATCAAAAGTATTATCCCAGTAATAGAGGAAAGTTTACAATTATCAGGCTGCAGGCAGCAGGATATTGATGCTATTGCTGTTACCTTTGGTCCTGGACTGATTGGCTCTCTTTTAGTAGGAGTTGAAACCGCCAAAACTTTAAGCTTAATCTGGGAAAAACCTTTAATCCCAGTAAATCATTTGATTGGACACTTCTATGCAAATTGGATAAATCAGCTATCAGCTATCAGCTATCAGCTATCCCGATTTAATCGGGAAGACCGACGACTGACGACTGAAAGCTCTTTACCAAAATTTCCTTGCCTTGGTCTTCTTGTTTCTGGAGGCCATACTGACTTGGTTCTATTTACAGACCATGGGAAATACCAATATTTAGGTGGGACTAGAGATGATGCTGCTGGAGAGTGTTTTGATAAATGCGCCAGGCTTTTAGGGTTACCTTACCCAGGAGGACCAGCCATTGCAGCTGAAGCTGCAAAGTTCAAAGTTAAAAGTTCAAAATTAAAAATTAAGCTACCAAGACCATTGATTAATGAAAAGACATTTGATTTTTCTTTTAGTGGCTTAAAAACTGCAACTTCACGTGAAGTTGAAAGACTAAAGAAGATGAAACAATTCAATAATGAAACTATTCAACAATTATCTTGTGAGATCCAAGAAGCAATCATAGATGTTTTACTTGAAAAGACTATTAGAGCAGCTCAGAAGTATAATGTTGAGCAAATTATAGTTGCAGGTGGAGTAGCATCAAATCAGAAGTTAACTTCTGATTTGAAATTGAAAATTGAAAATTTAAAATTGAAAATTAGATTATATGTTCCACCTCCAGAGCTTTGTACTGATAATGCTGCTATGATTGCTGCTGCTGCCTACTACCAAAAACCTGTTAAAAATCCTTACGCCATCCAAGCTGACCCAAACCTTGCACTCACTCTATAAAGCCAATATACTTACTCCATGGATAAAGTCTACAAACAAGAAGAGATAGAAGATAAATGGTACAAGCTCTGGGAAGATAAGGGCTATTTTAAGCCCGAGATAAACCCAGAGGGCAAACCTTATACTATTATCCTTCCCCCGCCAAATGCTAATGGCTCTCTTCATTTTGGCCATGCCATGTTTGTTATAGAAGATATTTTAATACGTTTCTACCGTATGAAAGGTTTTGCTGCTTTATGGCTACCTGGCGAGGACCACGCTGGTACTGAAACCCAATTTGTGTTTGAGAAAAATCTTGCAAAAATTGGCAAATCCCGTTTTGATTATGACAGACCTGCTCTTTATCAGATGATTTGGGATTTTGTGGAAGAAAACAGAGGCAATATGAGAGTACAGATGAAAAGACTGGGCTTTTCTCTGGACTGGAGCAGACTTAAATATACCCTTGACCCTGATATTGTCAAAATTGTTTATAAAACTTTTAAAAAGATGTTTGATGAGGGTTTGGCTTACCGCACTAACAGACTGGTCAATTACTGCACCAAAGATGGCACCAGCTTTTCTGATTTGGAGGTAGTTTATGAAGACCGCACTACCCCTCTGTATTACATCAAATATGGTCCTTTAACTCTAGCCACTGTTAGGTTGGAGACTAAATTTGGGGATACTGCTGTGGCTGTACACCCAGATGATAAAAGATACCAAAAATATATTGGGCAAACTATTGACATAGAAACAGTTTTGGGTAAAGCTAAAATTAAAGTCATAGCAGACAGCGCAGTTGATCCAGAATTTGGAACCGGTGTTATAAAAGTGACCCCTGCTCATGCTCCGGTCGACTTTGAAATCGGACAACGGCATAACCTGGAAATCCGCCAAGTCATTGGCTTTGATGGCAGACTAAATGAAAAAGCTGGCAAGTTTGCTGGAATGCGGGTTAAAGAAGCAAGAAAAGCCATTGCCCAAGAAATGCAGGAAAAAGGTTTAATTGAAAAAGTGGATGAAAATTATAAAAATAGGGTGGGTGTTTGTTATAAATGCGGCACAGAAATAGAGCCATTACCTTTAGAGC
>CAYQAW010000024.1:0-9039 GCA_964415615.1 uncultured Gammaproteobacteria bacterium | reverse complement strand
ACCAAAAAATCAGCAGAATCCTGGTTTCTCATTAAATACCAGGCCTCATCAACAATTAAAATCCTTTTTTTGAGTTTACTCCTGATTTTGGTCCAAACATAATCTAAGATCATATGTATAGCCAGGGGTCGCAGTTGGTCCGGCAGATCCCGCACTGAAAAAACTGTAAAAGAGTTGGAAAGATCAATATTGGATTGAGCAGAAAAGATTCCGACTAAAGACCCTTTGACAAATCTTTCCAGTTTAGCTGCCAGTTCTGCAGCAGAATTCTCTTCCATACCAATTAAGACTTTATATAGATCTTCCATCAAAGGTGGGGTTTTAGTTTGTGTTTTGGGATCATCGGTGATGCCTTTTAGCTGATATGTTTGTTTTAAGGCCCTGTCCAATATGGCAGCTTCCTGGGCGCTCAAATTTCCTAAAACAATTCTTAGAAAAGTTGTTAAAGATAAAATCTTTCTACCCAACTCACTTTCCCCAGGAGTGATAATGCCTGACATATCAAAAGGGTTAATTTTGACTGGAGAGGAGGGAGAAAAGTTAATATATTCTCCACCAACAGCCTGGGCTAGGGGTAAATACTCCTGTTCAGGATCAAGAACAATAATCTCTGTCCCAAACATTAAAGATCTTAAAGCCTCCAGTTTTACCAAATACGATTTTCCGGATCCAGCTTTGGCAAAAATCACTGAATTGGCATTTTCCAAAGAAAATCTGTCAAATAAAACCAGCGAGTCATTATGTTCATTAATCCCATACATGATGCCTTCATTGGCAGTCAGCTCTGATGAAGCAAAAGGAAAGGTAGTTGCCAAAGATGTGGTATCCATATTGTGGTTTAGATTTAATAGATCTGTTCCTTGTGGCAGCGTTGATTTAAAACCATCTTCCATTTGCAGGGTGGTTGGTTTGGCTGTAATGGACAAAGAAGCCAAGGTAGATTCCACCAGCTTTGAAGTGTTTTGCAGTTCTTCTTTAGAGGAGGCTGGAACAGTAATATAAAGGGAAAATTGGAAAAAACGCTCTACCCCCCGGACCAGCTGAGCCTGCAGTGTGGTAGCATCTTCCAAGGCAACTTCAACAGCTGGATCGATCGCCCTGCCCCGTTCTGCATCTGTTTGTATTGTTGCTTCCATTTCAGCAATCTTGCGTTTGAGTTCATCCAATACCCCCTGTGAGGCTGAAGGATAAATAAACATGGATACTAAAAGGGAATGGTCAAAAGAAATTAAAGGTTCCAGCCAGTTTGGATCAACAAATCTGGGGTAGCCAGACACAAAATAGGTCCGGAAAAAGTGGTTATCCATCCGGAGAGAGGTGAAATCCACTTCTATTTCTGCAGGAGCAATTGCATCCTCTAGGGTAAGTTGAGGAACAATATTTTCTTCCTGTGTCTTCTTGTTTTTAAATAGTTTAGGTATATACATAATTATTGATTTAAGAATTAAGATTTATGATTTAAGATCTTAAATCATTATTCGTAAATCGTAAATCTATTCCAGCTCCTCTACTACAAATGGATGTGTTCTTGCATTTTGCCCCGATTGAATCGGGGTTTGAGTTACTGTTGAAGGTTGCTGAGTTGGCTGTGGGGCCGGAGGCCCTGAGTGATCCTGAGCAGAGTTGAAGGAGAGTCGAAGGGGATTATTAAGCTTAACCAGTAATTGTTCAGGATTAACTTGCTGAGTGGTTGGTGTTTCCAGGAACTCTCCATTGTAGATATCATAAAAAACCTCAATTAACTTTTGTTTGGACAGCTGGTTTGCTTTCAGCCCAATTCGGCTGAGTTGTCTGATTATCTGATCTCTTCTCGGCAGCAGAACTGTTTTGATTTTTTGTTCTAAGGTTTGTTTTGAAGGGGCAAGCCCCAATTCTAGGTTTGATAGTGGGATTACTAGATAGAATTTTTTGTCTAAGACCTCATTTTCTTTGATAGTGCTTTGAATAAATTGTTTGTATTCAACAATCATCTGAGATAGCAATGGATTAGTTTGAGCTTTTTGCGCTTTGTCCAAAAGTTGTAAATAGGAAGAGATATTGAGTCTTTCTGAATGAATAACAATCTGGATACAAAATGATAAAGAATTAAGCATTTGGGCAAAACTTCCAATAATAGCCATTTGTTCTCTGCCTGAGAGCAAACCAAAATTAACAGCAGATACCTGCAGCACCAGCGCTCCTCCTCCATTTTTTAAGAGCAGAACATTATCTGAAATATCAGCAATTGTTAAATGACTTTGTGTAGTATGCATATTTTTAGCGTAAAGCGTTAAGGGGGAAGGGTAAAGTTAATTACTCCTTACCTTAACTTTATTAATCATAACAAATAACATTTTTAGGATTTCGCTTACTAAAGATTCTGCATTGGTAAAATTGAGTTGTTTAAATTTTGGTAAAGACTTACAAATAAGAAGTTGAGTTTCTAATTCTGCTGCCGAGCCTAACGCAATAGAAAGAAATTGTACATACTCTTTCCAGTGTCCCCTTAAATACCCTTCGGCGATATTACTTGGAATAGTAACTGCTGCTCTTTGCATCTGGGATGCTAAACCATATAATTCATCTTTAAGTTCTTTATAAGAATTAATTTTCATACTTTACCCTTTACGCTTTTCCCTTTTCCCTTACTTTGCTGTTACCTGCAAAGGTGGCAATACTCCTCCTGTCAGTTCTATCTGCAAAACATCAAAAGAAAAATTATCTTTTTCCAGCTCTAAAGTATAGGTGCCATTAGGTAGAGGGGTAGAGCCGGTAAATTGGCCCAGTTTATTAGTTTTTAGAGCTCTCACAGGTAATCCCTCTTTGTCGTAGATGACAGCTACTACTCCTTCCAGATAATTACTCTGATTATCTTTTATAATTCCATTAATAACATTAGGAAATGTGGTTAAGGCCACAGTGGTTTGTTTAGGTCTGATAGGTATAACAATTTTTACTTTCTCTCTTGGAATAGACGGAGCGGTAGGCATGACAGATTCAATCTGTTGTTTAACTGAGGATGCCTGATTTACAAAAGTTTGTAAGTCAGTCATGGCTTTATTTACCTGTTGGGAATAATCTACAGGTATAGGGGTGGGTTTTTGGGCTTGATCTTTAATTTGGCCCAAAGATCTTTCTGTCTGGATAATTTTTATCTGTAATTGTTGCGCCTGGCGGGCCAATTCTACGGTTTTTTGTAATTGTTCCTTAGTAGGCAGGGGGTGGGGAGCTGGAGATTGCTGTGGTTGTTCTCCTGTAAGATACATAATGAGACGGCTGGAAAAAAGAGGGTTTTCTTTAAAGGTTTTCCCATTTTTCTTCCAGACTCTTTTAGTAGGAGAATAAATAGCTTTTAAAAATGCTGCTAGCCAATAATCCAGAGGCCTGGATTCAAAAGGTAAGAAAGCAAAAGCTATTCCCAAAAGAGCTGAAATAATAATAAGAGGCCAGGAGACTAAAGGATAATCATGTGCTAGAAAGACAAATAACAAATAGGCAAAGCCTACTCCTGCAGCCAGGTAGCCAAATTGTTTTAAAGTCATATCTCCAACCAATTTAAATTGGAATGAGGTAACATTTTGTGGAATAGGATGTGTTTCCATTAGTATTATCTATATACATCGTGAAAAAAGTATAGTCTAGAGATACAAACTAGGTCATTTTGTGAGATAAGCTTTGGTTATTGACCCCGATTTAATCGGGGTTGACAAGGTTAGCTAAGTTAGCTAAGATATAAGCATTATGCAAATATATAATATTCATGAAGCTAAAACAAATTTATCTAAGTTAATAGAAAAAACTTCTAAAGGAGAGGAAGTGATTATTGCTAAGGCTGGTAAGCCTGTTGCTAAACTCAGTCCTTACAAAGAGAAACTTAAACCACGCAAGTTAGGATTACTAAAGGGGAAAATATTTGTTCCTGATGATTTTAATGAAGAAGACGAAGAGATAAATAAACTTTTTTATGAGGGGGAGATATTCCCTAAATGAAATATCTTCTGGATACTAATATTTTTCTCTGGGCGCTTAACGATGATGAGAGGTTAAAAAAGACTATACGCAAGATTCTGGAAGATCCTCTTAATGAAATTTTTGCCAGTGTGGTTAATGGTTGGGAAATTAGTATCAAGCATAAATTAGGCAAACTTCCTTTAAAGACTACGTTATTGGAATGTTTTAAAAAGTCAAATTTTGAAGTGTTAAATATTAATTTTGAACATATATTACAACTTGATAAACTTTCTTCTTATCACAAAGATCCTTTTGATAGGATTTTAATATCCCAGGCAAAAGCAGAAAATCTGACCTTGATTACCTCAGATGCCAAAATTTTAAGATACAAGGTTTCCTCAGTTAAGGCTTGACTCTAGTTATTTTTCTGATATCCTAAAAACGTGGTGTATCATCCCGCAAGCTTTAAAAGTGGGAAAGATACAAAGGGAACTCTGTGTAACTCAGAGACTGTGCCGCAACTGTAATTTAGCCGTCAGTAGTCAGTCTTCAGTCGTCCCGATTAAATCGGGATAGCTGAAAGCTGATGACTGATAGCTAATTAGCCAGGAGACCGACCACCCCCGATTTAATCGGGGTTTAGTCCCGTAGCAGGAACAATATGCCAATATCAGTTGAACGACCAGAAATAGCTTCCTTTATCAACACTTGGAAAAGCAAACCTCAAGAACAAGTTGTCGAAGAGTTGGCCTCATACAGCCTGGAAACTAAAGGAATTCCTGATCCCTATTATTTTACAGTTTCAGCAAACGGTGAATTATTTTCTCCTACAGCACAATGCAGGATCAAGGATATAGTAGAGGATAAGACAGGCCCCCTGGGAAAGTTGGAATATCAGGCTGTGCTTGCCATAGAACAATGGGCAGCCAACAGTAATGACGGGTCAGTTGTATGGGTCAGCCCGCCTCATCCAGGAGTTTATCCTACGTCGAAGATAATCATTAGTGAAATAGAACAAAATAAAGGAGAAAAAAGGCTTTTTAACCGTGCTGTCAAATTAGATTTTGACGAAAAAGAGTGTTTGGAGTTTGCCCAAAATTTGGCTAATATGAGCCAGAACCGGCCATTACTGCAGCACCTTGATCAAATTAGGTCTACGCCGTTTATTTTAAACACTCATGGCAATTCCTGGATGTATATCCTGCAGGAATTAATTGATGATCCAGCTTTATGGCAAAGCATCAGAAATGGAGAAGATCAAAGGGCTAAGAAAGAGGCTCTCAGACAAGCTGTAATGGTTCAAAAAAGGCTTTTTACAGCTCCTGAATCTATACCGTCATACTCCCTGCAAGAAGACCAAATGGCAGTGATACAAATGCTGGGGCCAAAATCTGGCAGTTGCCCTGTGTTGTTTTCTGCAGGGGCAGGCAAAACTGCTTTTGAAACCTTTTCTGGGAGTTCTTTGACCTTTGGAGGTTCAACAAGTAAAGACAAAGATTATTGTAATAAATGTGGAGCTTGTGGAGAGGTAATAAAGTGTATTGTTAAAAGAGGGGGAAGCTGTCCAAAATGCAAAGCTGTTAGAAAGTGTTAAAATAAAAAATTGACTTATGTCTATAGAAGCTATTCCACAGACTTTTAAAGAAGTTATTCAAGTTGCTGAAATTAAACCTTCAAGATTAGTTTCACTTCCAGTAGAATACCCCAGGGGTTCAGATAGGTTTTATCAAAAAAGAATGAGAAGAGGAAGGGGCAGGAGTCTAAGGTGTCATCATGGTAAACGCATAGGTGATATTAGTCATGGGTGTAGACCTTCCTTTACAGAGTTATTTTACCGAAGTAAAAGTATATTTTCTGGCTGACTCAAAAATCAAGCAAGAAAATATTATAACTATTATTATATCCCCAAATTAGTCTGATAGCTGAAGACTGAAAGCTGACAGCTATTTTTGAAACATTGACACAAATTTCAGGAAGTTCTACCCTGAAATAGGATAATTACTGGGAATATAACTCCCGGTAATTTGACAATTTCGTGGAGTTATGATACTCTGTTTGTATGATTAAAAGATTTTATAACGATCTTTCTAAATACCTCTTTCCGAATAAAGTTTTGATAATTTATGGTCCCAGAAGGGTTGGAAAAACAGTTTTATTAAATAATTTTCTAAGCTCAACTAAGCTAAAGTATAAATTTGTAAGCGGAGACGATTTGGACACTCAGGCTGTTTTAAGTTCGCAAAGAATAGAATTAATAAAGGAATATATCCGCGGATACGAATTATTCGTTATAGATGAAGCTCAAAAGGTTCCGAATATAGGCATGGGTTTAAAAATTCTGGTTGACCATATTGAAGGTATTAAAGTGATCGCGACAGGTTCTGCTTCATTTGATTTATCGAATAAAATAGGCGAGCCGTTGGTTGGCAGGTCTGTCACTCTGAAATTATATCCACTGGCTCAATTGGAACTAGCTAAGGATTTTAATAAATATGAATTAAGAGAAAAAAATGAGCAGTATTTAATTTATGGTTCTTATCCGGAAACTTTAACTGCGCAAAGTTTGGATAAAAAGAGGGATTATCTGACAGGAGTCGTAAATTCTTATCTTTTAAAGGATATTTTGGAGTTAGAACAGGTAAAAGGATCAAAGATTCTTCTGGATCTGCTCCGGTTAGTAGCTTTTCAGGTTGGGTCTGAGGTGTCTTTGAGCGAACTGGCTCTAAATTTAAACATAGACGTCAAGACCGTAGCCAGGTATCTCGATCTTTTGGAAAAAGCATTTATATTAATTAATATCAGAGGCTTCAGCAGAAATTTGCGGAAAGAAATTAAAAAATACAGTAAATATTATTTCTATGACAACGGGATCAGAAATGCTGTTATCTCCAATTTCAACCCTTTGGATTTACGGGATGATGTAGGTAGACTCTGGGAAAACTTCTTGGTCACAGAGAGGATCAAAAAACAAGCATATAAAAAAATTTATAGCAATAATTATTTTTGGAGAACTTGGGATCAGAAAGAAATAGATTTTGTGGAGGAAAGAGAAGGAAAGTTATTTGGGTTTGAATTTAAATATAGCGCCAAAAAAGTTAAATTGCCACAGGAATTTCTAGATACTTATCCTAATGCCAGCGTTGATATTATCACCAGGGATAATTATTTAGATTTTGTTATTTAATCTTTACTTCATCAGGATTTTGTCATAATTAAATCAAGCAAGAAAATATTATAACTATTATTATATCCCCAAATTAGTCTGATAGCTGAAGACTGAAAGCTGACAGCTATTTTTGAAACATTGACACAAATTTCAGGAAGTTCTACGGTTTATCGATCCTTAATTTACATTTAGATACGATTGGTATATGCTGAGTATAACCCTGGTGTAATAATAGACTTGACAAATACCCCTCCAAGATGTAATCTAGTATTAGACATATGATTTATCCAAGAGCTATATTTCCACAGTTGGAAAAAGAGCTTAACACCAAAGAGAATATTGTTATTACAGGTATGCGTAGAGTAGGGAAAACTATTGCGTTGGAACACTTATTTTCTTTAATTAAAACACCAAATAAGGTTATGCTGGATCTGGAAAATCCACTTAATAGAAAAGTATTTGAGACGGATAATTTTGATGCGGTTTGGAATAACCTGGCTGATTTTGGAATTACTAATAAAGAAAGAGCATTTATATTATTGGACGAAATACAAAATTTGCCTATTATTAGTCAAGTAGTTAAATACCTCTACGACCACTATGATGTGAAGTTTATTTTCACCGAGTCCAGCAGTTTTTACTTGAAAAATCTCTTTCCTGAATCAATGGCGGGCAGAAAGCTGGTTTTTGAAATGTTTCCACTAACTTTTGCCGAATTCTTAATTTTTAAAGGGTTTCCAAGAAAAATTACGGCTGAATTTTCTAAAAAAGCAATCTTGAAAAATCATATCAGCTATGAACGTTTAATTCCGTATTATAAAGAGTTTATGGAGTTTGGTGGATTCCCCAAAATTGTTTTAGAGTCAGATCAAGAGAGAAAAAAGACACTGCTTTTAGAAATATTTACTTCATATTTTGAGCAAGATGTTAAGACTTTAGCTGATTTTCAAGATACCGGCAAACTAAGAGATTTAATTTTGTTGCTAATCCCTAGAGTTGGATCCCGGATTGAAATTGCTAAGTTGGCAAATAGTTTAGCTGTCTCGCGTCAGACAATTTATAACTATCTTACCTTCCTCGAGCATACCTATTTCGTGACTTTCTTGTCTAAATTTTCAAAAAGTATTGATAGGCAGGCGGCAGGTAGTAAAAAACTTTATTTATGTGATAGTGGTATGGCCAACGTGCTGGGAAAAGTCTCGGAAGGGCAATTATTTGAACAAAGTATCTTCCAAAGCCTTAAACCTCATCATCTTGACTTTTTTTACAAGGATACAAGTGAAATTGATTTTATTATTGATGGGAGTATTGCCTGTGAGGTTAAAACAAGTGTTTCGAAGCGGGATATGGCTCACTTGAAGGCCAGGAGTAAATCGTTGAATTTAACAAAGTATTTTGTTATCTCCAAAGAGTATAGCAACGAAAAAAATGTTATTATTGCAACCGATATTTAATTCCTAACTACTTTCTACATACTAGTCCGTCAGCCCCGATTAGATCGGGGTCAGGATTTCATCAGTTTTAAATTAATCATTAATTACTTTACCCTTTCCCCTTACCCCTTTCCCCTAATCAATGCGTGTTGACAAAATTAGACATATTGTGTACACTACATGTGTATGAATACAACATCATTACACATAAAAATTGAATCTTCTGTCAAGGAACAGGCTCAAAAAACAGCAGATGAATTGGGGCTGTCTTTGAGTGCTACTGTGAAAGTATTACTAAAACAATTTATCCGTACTAAGCAGCTTTCAGTGGGAATTAATGAGGTGCCAAATGAGTATCTTTTAAATTCCTTAAAACAATCAGACGAAGATATAAAGGCAGGGAGATTAATCTCGTTTAAGAATGGGCGTGATATACTTGCTTACCTCGATCGTGAGATTGAAAATGAGAAACATAAAAAGCATACGCATTGATTTTACAAATCTTTTTAA
>CAYQAW010000023.1:0-9672 GCA_964415615.1 uncultured Gammaproteobacteria bacterium | reverse complement strand
CCTTTACTACTCCTAACTATTGTACACCTACTGGTACTTGTAATGTTTCCCGCACCACAATTACTACATTTGCAACAGATACAACTATCTATTCTGCTACCGACGAAACAGGAGGAGATGGAACATATACATATGCCTGGACTTTTAAAGGTACTACCGACCCATGTATTGCGCGTTCTTGTACTAAAAACTTTTCAACTGCTGGAACAGTAACTTCCAGCTTAACTATTTCATCAGCTGGCTTAACATCACCAGCTATCAACTGTCGTCCTGATGTAACTGTTGTACAAGCAGCAGGACCCTGGATACAGGCTGTGGGTGATGTTCATTCAAATACTGGGATAACTGCTAGAGGTGGACCATGAAGAAAATGTACAATTTACAATTTTGACTTTACAAAATAAGCTATTCCCTCTACTAACTTCATCGCTTCTTCTGCGCTTGATTTATTAATTGATTCAATAAACTCCGGGTATCTTGTTTCTATATAGTAAGGATTAAGCTCACTTACTAGATCAGACAATTTGTTGAATTCTTTATCAAATTCAGCACAGATTCTTACTAATTCTTTTAAATCATGTGTTTTCTTAAAATCCAGTTCTTTGGCTACAATAAGAGCTTTTAAGTATTTTTCCGCAGCTTGATGGAAATGAAAACATATTGGAGAATAAAATTCTATCCCTTCTTCCAAAGAAATTTTGGCATATTTGAAATCCTCATCAGCTTTTTTGATCCATCCTTCTGCCAATTTTGGATCAACCATATAATACTCTACCTTCTGAAAGTATTGACTTGATAAATGGATCACCTATTCTAACCCTTTCTGAGACTTCTTTAGGAGTGTAAACAATAAAATCTGCAGCTATATTTTTTTCTACTAATTTATAAATCTCAACTACCCTATCATGAAAGTTCCTACGGTCATCCTTAATTATTAAAAAATCCAGATCAGAATCATCAGTCATACTTCCGGTCACAGACGAACCAAATAGAAAAATCTTCTGTGGTTTATACTTCTTAATAAGCTGGTTTGCAATAGAATCAATTTGGGATTGTATCTGTGATTTAGTCATTACACGTATTATATCATTTTTCCCTCAGTAACAACCCAACACAAGTTCTAAAAACAATTGCAACCTAAATTAACTAATAATAGTTTGTTAAACCGTTCTGAATGTATAGGGACCTAGATAATTTTTCCCACAACAAATTGCTCTATTTTGTAGAGGTATGGTATAATCCAGTTATTGTATTTTATTCTATAAGCCTAGCTTTAAATTCTCGCTATGCTCAAATTATAGGATAACCTATGAATATTAAAGAAGGTTTGGAACTGCAGTTACCAGACCAAAACCAAAAAAGAAACAGCGCTCCTTCCACAGAGACACCGTTATATAGTAACGGTACCTTAAAATGCTTTTTAAGTCAAGGGGGTACATATGTCTCGCATTGAAGCACCTTCATTTCATAATCTTCTGGAACATACACACCATACGGAGCATGAAGTTGCTTTATGGACAAAAAGGCATCAAAAACCATTATCATTAACTTTGGCTGCTTTAGGTGTTGCTATCTTACTTCTTGTAGAGCAACGCTCTAGCGGTGCTGCTATTGCCAGCGAAAACTTACCTGCCCTAGGTCGCTTGTATGCTCCAGTTGTATTCAACCAACAAACCGTCCCTTCTAGCCAACCCACAATAATAATGTGTCTTCAGGTAATCACACCAGCTATCAATGAACAGACTGGTGAATACAGGGAGTTTCCAAATTCCTGTCTGCCTAAAGGTTGGCAAAGGGTAGTATCTTACTACCAACCGTAAACTTCTTTGCTTTTCAAAATACAGTAGCAGCTAGGATTATACCAGCCTTTACCTCCCTGGGTAGACTGTAGACCAGATATTTTTGATTTACTGGTAAAATTTGACAACAGATATACTAAGTTGTACTTTAAGTTTAGGTTGTTAGAACTATGACACCTGAAGAGTTAAAACAAAATAGCCAAGAAGTTAAACCTGAAGGTAAACCTATTGACAGACGGGGGTTTCTAAAACTGGCAGGAGTAACCTTGGCTGGAGTATTAACTGGCACAATCTTCAGATCTAAAGAATCTACAGAAGCTACCAGCCCTCCCCAAAATCCATATTATTGGAATGATAACTTAAGAAGAAATAGAAAAAATTATTTCGATAATGCTTCCCATGGTATTTATCCATATAATAACATCAATAGACCTGTAGGCACCTCTTATGAATGGGTTGATACTCCTGATACCAATCCTCCAACCTACACCTATCAACCATGGGAAGTAATATATCCTGAAACCCAGGCTGGTCTTGGAATAGATCTAGGAATATTAGGGCAACTGGCTGATGCAAGTAGCATCAAAAAGTATATGTTAACTTTTGTTATGGCTAGCCAAGACGGTGAATTGTTGAATCTGAGTGTTGAAGTAATGAATGATTATAATAAACCTAATGATTACAGCAATGCAGGACGGGAAAGGATGACTGATGGATTGCCTCAAGGTATTCATAGAGTTGGAGTGCGAATTACTTCATATCAGTTTGTGCTTGATTCTTCCAACAAAAAAAAGATTGAAGTAGGTTGGATGAATGAATATGTTCCAATAGAACACGGCCTCATTCAAGCATATATAGAAAATACCAACAATCAGCTTCATTTTATTCCAGTAGCCTCAGCAGATCCTACAGCTACTCCCCAACCAACTCCTACAGTTATATCCAGAAGATCTCTCTTACTACCTATGATAAAGAACAACTCTCAAGAAGGAAAATGATTTATTCTAAGGATAAGTAGGAGTAATATTATCATTAAAGGCTGATAAATTATTGCTGTCTGTGACATAACCTGCTGTATACATGGTCTTACTGCCAAAATTCTTATCAAGACGAATCTTCCAACTAGCTGCTGAAACAGGATAAGCAGTATATAAAAGAGTTGCAGGGCTACATGCTGCGGAACAGATATCATGACCACGAGAGGTCTCACTGGATATATCCACCCATTTATTAGTCCCAGTTTGTTGTGGATCCCAGGTATACCAGTTGTCTGTAGTAGCAGTATGGGTATATTTTAAGACAAAATAATCATTAGCTGCCAGACCTGTCAAAGCAGCAACTGGAATAGGTGTAGCAGAAGTATCAACAATAGAAGTCAGCAAAGTTGGACTATTATAGAAAGCTACATAGTAATCAGTAAGATCTCCTGTACCTTTGGTAGCACCTAAGGTAATAGTCATAGGATTATACCAGCCTTTACCTCCCTGGGTAGACTGTAGACCAGATATTTTTGATTTACTGGTAAAATTTGACAACAGATATACTAAGTTGTACTTTAAGTTTAGGTTGTTAGAACTATGACACCTGAAGAGTTAAAACAAAATAGCCAAGAAGTTAAACCTGAAGGTAAACCTATTGACAGACGGGGGTTTCTAAAACTGGCAGGTATAACATTAACAGGAATATTAACTGGCACTATCTTCAGATCTAAAGAAGCTATAGAAGCTGTTATCAGACCAGAAAATCCTATTCATTTTATTAATCGGTTAGGAGAACAAGCAGAATGGTTTGTTTACCATGGCACATCTGGTATTCCCCCTAATGATCCAGATAGACCAACTGATACTGTTTATGTTTCTATCAACAGCATCTACTCTTATCTATTCCAAACTAAAAATTCTCTGTATCCGGAAGTAGTCAATGGTACTGCAACCAGAGCTGCTATAGATGCTGTACTAGTTGATACTACAACCTGGAAGGGTTACATGGCAACGGTAATTATCATTGATAATATAGCATATCAAAGAATAGAACTAATCTCTGATGCTAACAATCCTCTTGACTATAGTGATGAAGCAAGACTCGTCTTTAAAGATGATGTTGTTGGAAATATTGCCCAGGTTGGAGATTTGGGGAATTTTTATATGGGTCAGGATACCCAAGGAAAATATCTTGATCTGGTGATAATACACGCTGTGGTAGATTCTTCCAGGACCCCAGATCCTTCTAAAAATGGAACATATAGAATCAGACTAAATAGCCAGGGGAATTTTTCAGGCTCATTTATTAAAATAGCCTCAACAGAACCTACACCAACCCCAACAATTGTTCCTCCTACAGCTACCCCTCCTCCTACCCCTGCTCTTACTAGAAGAAGTCTTCTGCCTTTTATTATGCAGAAGGCTTCTTGGAAATAATTTCTAAGGAGGATAAGTAGGAGTAATATTAGCATTAAAAGCTGATAAACTATTACTATCTACCACATAAGTAGCTGTTTTCAGAGTCTTACTGCCAAAGTTTTTATCAAGACGAATCTTCCAACTAGCTGCTGAAACAGGATAAGCAGTATATAAAAGAGTTGCAGGGCTACATGCTGCGGAACAGATATCATGACCACGAGAGGTCTCACTGGATATATCCACCCATTTATTAGTCCCAGTTTGTTGTGGATCCCAGGTATACCAGTTGTCTGTAGTAGCAGTATGGGTATATTTTAAGACAAAATAATCATTAGCTGCCAGACCTGTCAAAGCAGCAACTGGAATAGGTGTAGCAGAAGTATCAACAATAGAAGTCAGCAAAGTTGGACTATTATAAAAAGCTACATAGTAATCCTGAATATCTCCTGTACCTTTGGTGGCTCCTAAAGTAATAGTCATAGGATTATACCAGCCTTTACCTCCCTGGGTAGACTGAAGACCTGATATTTTTGATGTACTGGTAAAGCTATCAGTTATGTTAGAATTATTGCCAATAGTTAAAGAAAGACCAGAAGGAGGAGTAACACAGCTCCCTGAAGAACAAACTTGGCTACCAGTACAAGTAGTTTGTGATATAGTACAAGGTTGATTTGTTAGAGTAACACTATTACAGTTAGTACTGGTAAATGAATTAAACGCATCGGTCTGCCAGGTGTAGGTTGTGGCAGTACAGCTGCCTGTTCCTGATACTGCCTGATCGCAACGGGCAGTTCCATTACAAACAGTTGGGGTACAGGTATTGCAATCAGGTCTGTAGGTAAAATCAAGGTTCCTGTCTGAAGCTACATCCACATTATAGTTTGTGGTGATATCTGTTACTTCCCTAAAAGATACATTGGAGCCAACAAGTGTATAAGGTGAACTGACATTATAAGCTGCCTGGAAAAAATTAGTATTGTTCGCAGCGCTAAAAGGCAGATCACCAATCCTATGACTGCCTACCCAAGTAGCAGGAGAGGGCGAGGGGCGGGGATCCCATTCAGCTACATCAATATATCCATTCCCTGAAGCACCACCGGATATCACATATTTTTTAGTTGTAGAACCCGGTGTCACTCTGCCTACATCAATAGTAGAGGTGGCTGTGTAATTAACTTTATTGGAACTAACAATATTACTATTTCCTGTCCTTCCACAAAAATCAGGATTAAAATAACCTCCAGCTTTTTGACATTCAAAGCTTCCCCCATTACCACCTTTAGGGCTACTATAACCTGTATAGCTGGCAGGCACCCTGATACAAAAACCTCCAGCTATTGGCACATTTGCCACAGAGTAATAACCATTACTATCTGCTTCTTTCCTTAAATAGTCATTATTACAAACATCATTAGCTCCAACTGTGTTATAAAAACTACTAACATCATCAACCCATATCGGTTGACCTGTTACCTCATTGGTAATTCTGCCGGATAAAATTATTTTATTGTCAGAATCAGAACAAGATCTCCAAGTGCTCCCGCAATTATGATTATAAATTTTATCACTCTCATAACTACAGTATGGGTTTCCCGAACATTGGGTGCTGTCAGAACCAGTTAATACTTCACAAGATATATAAAGAGATTTATTGCCAGGAAAATTCACATCTTTATAACCTTCGCAGCCAGAAGCAAGGGAACAAGCAACAGAATGAATTTTATAAAAGTGCGACCGAGGTGGCCCAGAGGCCCAATCTGGATCTTTGTGTGTAAGATTATTCGCAGTAGCAGAAATATAATTTTGTGGGAGATTTGTAGGCAGATATTCATCCCCATTGGGATTAATTGCCCATATATTTAATATTCCGCCTTGACCGGAAAAATTAACCCTATAATACCCAGGACCAGACGATGAAGAAATACCAGTCCCTATCGTAACTGAACATGTTGGAGAAGGTGATGGAGAAGGAGTAGTTGGAGAAGGTGATGGAGAAGGAGTAGTTGGAGAAGGATTACAACCTCCGCAATAACACCAGGTACAACCTACTGGCGACCCCTCACCATTACAACAATTATAACCATCTGAAGCACATTTATTTGTTCCAGGATCAGTTGAATCACAGTTAGCAGCAAAAAGGCGGTTGTTGCTGTCCCCAGGGCTGGTTTGAATAACAAATAGTATTGCTACTACAATGACCAGCGCCCCTATCAAAGGCAGCATTTTGGCAGTGGAGCGACGCAGACGGTTTGCTTTCCTGCTTATTTTCATTTGAGATATCTAAAAATTACTCTGGCTTCCAGCTCCAGGTTGTCAGTTGAAAGTGTTTCAGCCAAAATCCTAGGATTATCTAAAGTAGAGGTAAAAGCTTCAACGTAAACAGAATCCTCAACCTTTAAGCTGTCTTTATTTATTGGTTTTAAATCGTTGGGTTTTGCTGAATCAGATCCTTCAAATGTTTTAAAATAGTTGGCTGTATCAAAAGCAAAAACAATAACTTTGACTTCTGGATCCTGGTGGGAAGCAATAGTGTAAAAGGTGGCCGGGATATCATTTTTTTCTTTCTTGTCAATTTTAACAATCTTCCCTCCCAACTGGTAATTCAAACTGGCGCTGGTTATAAAGCCTGGCCATTTCTCAGATGGATCTATAATATATTTTTTATAAGCAATCTCCTGCTGGCAATCCTTTGCCACAGTTTGCTCAAAGATAGACCTGCAAGATGCAGCAAAGTCAACAGATTGAGAGTTTTGTTTCAAACCCAATTGCCACCCCCCTACTCCTCCCAAAAGAAACAATACTATTCCTAAAACAGGCAGAAGAACAATTTTCCAATTGATCATGATTCCAGTATGGAATATTTCAAATTTTTAGTCAAGAGTATAATAAATATATGATCAGGTTTTACTTGGCAGCAATTTTTGCAGTTGTGCCAAATCTGGTGATTTTAGCCTTTAATGATCCATTTGAAACTCCCAAACGCATACTATTTATATTTCTTATTTTTATATTACTAGTACATTGGGTATTAACTTTAAAAAACAGATTTGTAACTTTTGAAGTGGGTAAAATTGATATTGCAGTTTTGCTTTTTCTGTTATCTTATTTTCTATCAACAATTTTTTCTATTGAAATACTTACCAGTACTTCTGCCTCAATTTTTATTTTAACCTGTGTCTGTTTTTATTTTCTTGTTAAAAATCTTTACAAAACAAAAATTGTCTCTTTTGTTTTCATCTCTTGGTCAATCATAGCAGGAGGAGCAGTTGCCTGGGTTTATTATTTCTATACAGTGGGAGCTCTCAAGATTCTTTTTACCAACCCAGTTTACCTTATTATCCAAAATCCCCCCTTGGGGCTGCCTTCTACCCAGATCCATCAAATTGTTTTCTCATTTTATCTTTTAGGAATTTTTTGGTTAAGTCTGATACAAGGGAAAAGGTTACTTATTATCTCAGGTCTACTGTTGTGGGTAATTTTGTTAACTGAAGTAAGAGGAGCAGTCTTAGCGCTTATCACAGAAACTGTAATCTTACTCATTATTTTCCGAAGGAAAACAGTCCCACGGTTTATTTTCCGGAAAAAAATCATACCTAAATTAAGTTTGCTTTCGGTAGTGGCAGGAATTTTAATAATCTTGGTTTTTAGCGCTACCGCTTATTTTAAAACCACTCTTTGGCAAAGGTTTTTGCTAATATCAAAACAGCCACCTGCAGTAAACAGCCTAAACTTAAGACTGGCTGAAAATGTAGGAGCAATAAAAGTTTTTTTAGAAAGACCAATCTTGGGGTATGGCCCAAATACCATTCAATTCACCTATCCAAGATATAAACCTGACTTTATTAATCAAAATGAACAAGAATGGCTTATTAATATTTCTGATATCCGCAACCATTATCTTAATATTGCCTCCACCACTGGTATTTTAGGTCTATTAAGCTTTCTATCCGTTATCTACTTTAGTTTAAAATCAATTTTTAATACTAATTTGGATCATAAAAGCACAGCAATTTTTGGGCTGTGGTTATCAATTCTTTTAACATCCTTGCTTTATTACCAAACAGCAGCTCTGGCAGTATTATTCTGGGGATCTTTAGGACTGTTATCTGCGCATTTGAAAGAAAAAACAATTATCAGCTTCCGCTTTTCTACACGAATGCTGACAATTCTGGCTGCCGGAGTAATTTTGATAGGAATAGGAACTACAACTATCAGCAATTATTATTTGCCTCATTTAATTACCAAAGGGAAAGTAAGTTTAGAATCATTAAAAAATCAAAATCCTGATGAATTTACTATTGGCAGGGATGCTCTTAAGAAAGCTTTGCTGATCAGCCCTCATAACATAGAGGCCAAAAGAATCCTAGCCCTACTTTATTTTTACCAAGTCCAACTTGACCCTAAAGAGGTGTCTCTTTTGGATCAGTCAATTGATTTGTCCAGACAAGTTATTTCTGCTGATCCATATCAGCCATTAAATTATGATGTTTTAGGCCAGATATTGCTACATAAGGGACAACTAAAAGAGGCTGAAGAAAATTTTAGAAAAGCAATTTCTTTAAAAGACAACTACTTGGCCTTCAAATATCATTTAGAAGAAACCCTGAAACAACAAGGGCGTTAAACTTGCAAAATTAGCTGGTTTGGATAAATAATATAAAGTAATATGAGAAAGCTTTTTGTATTCCTCTCTTTACTTCTTGCTCTTTTATCACTTAAACCTGTTCTGGCTGATCATGGTGTTATCATTGATTTGCCTGCTTGTACTATTTCTTTCGATCCTACTGCTCCTCGACAACCTAACACATCAATAACTGTAACCGTAACAGCCACAGGCACCAACAATCCTTCAGTTACTTCTTTATCTGTAGGTACAACTTCTCTAGCTTTAGGCAGTGGTACATCTCTCAGGGCTGCTACCTGGACTTCAACCAATAATGCTCCAACTTTTTCTGCCACTGTCAGAAATGACGCTGGCAATACTAATACATGCACCAACACTTTTACTGCCTGTCCAGCTGAATTTGACTGTTCTACCTTAGCATGCCATAGTACTGCTACTTCTGCAATTTATGCAGATGGTGCTTGTGGAACTAAGACCTGTCCATCAAATGCTCCAGCAGCTACAAATTGTGGTACTGCCACCTGTCAAACTACTACCCCAACTTATTATACTGGTTCCAGCTGTAGTGCTTCAGTCTGCTCTAATTATAATGCTTTTCCAACTGGAAGCTGTCCATCAGGTTCCTGTCAAACTACTACCCCAACTTATTATACTGGTTCCAGCTGTAGTGCTTCAGTCTGCTCTAATTATAATGCTTTTCCAACTGGAAGCTGTCCATCAGGTTCCTGTCAAACTACTACTGCAAATATACCTAATGGAACAACCTGTACTGGTAGATCAGTCTGCTCTAACTACAATGCTTTTCCAACGGCTACAATACCTGCTTGTCGAACAAGTAATGGTTCTGGAT
>CAYQAW010000022.1:0-12870 GCA_964415615.1 uncultured Gammaproteobacteria bacterium | reverse complement strand
TTTAAGAAGGTATGAAGCCTTTTTTATTTGTCCTTCGAGAAGTCCGATTTCTGGACGAGATGCCCGAGTTCCCCAGAAGTATCATTGAAAGCTTAAGACAGCCGATGGAAGATGGGACAGTGGAGATTGTCCGGGTGGCTGGTCATGTTAAATACCCAGCTTCGTTTACCCTGATTGCTGCTATTAACCCCTGTCCTTGTGGATATTTAGGCCATCCTAAAAGAGAGTGTAAATGTTCGGAAAAACAGATTACTAAATACAAAACCCGCATTTCTGGTCCAATTTTGGATAGGATCGATCTGTTTGTTCCTGTTTCAGCTGTGGAGACAGAAAAATTGTCAATAACTTCTCAGAAATCTGCAAACAGTATTTCTTCAACAGAGTCAAGAAGGCAAGTTATTAAGACACGTCAAATACAAGCCAAACGTTTTGCTGCTGAAAAACACCGGGGTTTATATACTAACTCTCAGATGCGCAATAGTGATGTTAAAAAGTATTGTTTCTTAACTCCTGAGGCAGAAAACCTTCTCAAATTAGCTGTTGATAAATTTAACTTTTCTGCCCGTAGTTTCTACCGCCTGATTAAAGTAGCCAGAACAATTGCTGATTTGGCTCCCAGTAAGCAGATTTTACCTGTACATATGGCGGAAGCTTTGCAGTATAGGCAGATTATATGAAGGTGAAAGCAAGCAATAGAAAGGTGGGGTATTTGGCTGAAAATTTGGCCAGAGAGGCGTTGAGTAAGAAAGGTTATCAGATTCTGGAAAGCAATTTCGCTAATCGTTTTGGGGAAATTGATATTATTGCCAAAGATAAAAATATCTTGGTTTTTGTGGAGGTAAAAGCCAAAAAGGGTTTGGATTTTGGCTCCCCGGAGGAGATGATTAACAAGGGTAAATTAAAAAGGGTACAAAATATGGCTGCGGTTTATATGAAAGGGGAAAGTTTGCCTTGCAGAATTGATGTTGTGGCAGTAGTTTTATCAGAAGAAAACGGATTGGTCCGCCTCACTCACTATGAAAATGTTTATCTATGAAACCTGAGTCTAAAAAATTCCCTGATTTCTTTTAAAACAACTTCTAACTGTTTAGTTCTCCAAAGGTAAAAGATAGGGATGATCCCAAAAAAATTAATTAAAAACATAGTTAAAAACCAAAGAGTATCACCTTTTTTAGCTGATTTCCAAAGCCCAATTCCTTTCCAAAAAGCCTCCCATATAATAAGCACAAAAATTCCTGCCCCTAAATTTGGAAACTGAAAATTATTAAACATTATAAATATTATACACTAAGCCTTTTAATTTGAGGAAATTTATCAAAATCTCTGTCAAAGGAATAAATTGTTTTGATTTTCCTTTGATTCATTAAAGCAATATGATAAGCATCAGCCAAACTAATTTTTTTACTAACATAATAATCAAAAACTGAATTTAAGAGCTGTTTTTGTTCAAAAGTAATATTTTCCAGAGTTAAAATTGGCAGCAGTTTTTGACAAATGTCTTCACGTTTTAAGTTATGAGAATTTTGTAAAACAAAAACTACTTCAAAAATTACTAACCAAGATAAGCGGATTTTTATCTTTTTATTGTCTATTTTATTTAAAATGGCTTTTGCCTTGGGAGAATAAAGAGGATGATCTTGCAGAATAAATCTTAAGATGATATTGGTATCAAGAAAAATCATATTTTTTGATCCTGCATAGTCTTTTGATCCCTCTCAACAGCAGATTTAGGCCAAGCTTGTTCTTCTTCCTTAATGATTTTATAAATACTGTCTTTGACAGTATATTTTATCTTAGGCTTTAGGCTCCCATACAGGTTCATAATAGAGAAGCGTTTGGTTGGCTTGATTGTAACCTCCTGCTTTTTTTTGTTAACAATGAATTTGATCTGATCTCCGCTTTTTAAATTGAGCAACCTTCTTGCTTCCACAGGAATAGTAACCTGCCCTTTTTGGGTAATAGTAGTAGGTTGTGTCTGTAACATAGTATTACCTATTTTATAGTAATACCAATTTTCTGTCAAGACGTGTTGGAACGTTGTTCGAAGACCAGCTTGGGGACTTCTGAATTATAAAGTAATTTTTTATGATACTATAGTGGGGTGAAGCTTAGATTAAGTCAAATTGTAAAAAGAATTTCTGATAACTCTTTAATACTATATCTTGTAACGATTATATTTTTACCTTTGCCTTATTGTTTCCAAGAATTTGGTAGTGGTATGGCTTATCTTCGATCCACTCCACCATTTGGTTATTGCACTGCCTTTCATCCTGTTCTGTTTTTCCTCAATCCAAATTTAAGAGAATTTGTTGGTACTGCAACTACTTTGTTAGTAAGGTTAGATCTAATAATATTGAGCTATTTTATCAATGCCGTACTATTTTTGCCTGTCTTAATTATTTTTTTGATAATTAAGACTATTTTCCTAAAAAGGTTATCATCTAATGGAAAAATAATTATTTGGAGTCTAATTTTAATAGTGATTTGGGCTATTTATTATCTTCGTAGCTCAGCGGGTCCTTATGGGCTTGGTGCGGATCCTTTAGAATTATGGGGAAATAGAATTTATCCAATGTGGAGAATCTAGTTATTCAAATGTATTAGTTTAATACTTGACATTCGGGTTAAATTAGGATTAATGTGATAATATATGGGTAGTAAAGTTGCTATATTTGAAAAAAGACAAGTACGCAGAGTATGGCATGAGAATGAATGGTGGTTTGTAATTACTGATGTAATTACTATCCTCACTGATTCTACCAATCCTACTGAGTATTTTAAGAAACTCCGTAAACGAGATTCCCAGTTGGGACAGTTATACACAAAAGGAGGGGGACAAATTGTACCCCCCCTTGGTTTAGAATTTGCTACTGCTGGCGGTAAACAAAAACTAGTGTGTTGGAACACCGAGGGTTTGCTTCGAGTGATTCAATCGGTTCCATCTCCAAAAGCAGAACCATTTAAAAGATGGCTAGCAAGAGTGGGAAAAGAACGTATTGATGAAATTAACGACCCAGAACTAGCAATGGAACGAATGAGACAACTGTATCAGAAAAAAGGTTACCCCAAAGATTGGATTGATAAACGAGTAAGAGGAATTGCAGTAAGGCAAGATCTAACTAAGCAGTGGCAAGATCGAGGGGCTTCACAAAGCATTGAATTTGCCATACTCACCAATGAAATTATGCAAGGAGCGTTTGATATGAAAGTTGATGACTACAAAAACCTGAAAAGTTTGGATAAAGAAAACTTAAGGGATCATATGAATGACATAGAGTTAATATTAACTATGCTGGCAGAAGCAACTACTACTAAAATTCACAAAGATAGAAATTCTCAGGGTTTTCCTAAACTCAAAAAAGATGCTAAAGATGGTGGAGCGGTTGCAGGAAGAACAAGAAAAGATATAGAGAAAGTAAGCGGTAGAAAAGTGATAAGTAAAGAAAATTATTTACCAATAAGGAGAGCTAAAAGGTTAAAATAATTCTTGAAAAGTTCTTGCTCTGACCTGCGGAGGAGGCGGGATTCGAACCCGCGTGAGCTCTCGCTCGCACGCTTTCCAAGCGTGTAGAATTAACCACTATCTGACTCCTCCAAAGCGTCATTATTATACCAGTTTGATTGATTTCCGCCACCTTGACAATTAATACTTGTACATGTAATATATGTACAGTGATAGATTTAAGTAAAATTACTGGCTTTGAATGGGATAGAGGTAACATCGATAAAAGTTATCAAAAACATGGGATCACACCTAATGAAGCTGAGGAGATATTTTTAGATGAAGATATTCTATTACTAGAAGATATTGAGCATTTAAAGCAGGAAGAGAGAGTTAAGGCTATAGGAAAGATAATTAAGGGAGATGTAATATTATTAGTTTTTACCACAAGAAAAAATAAGATTAGGATTATTTCTGCGAGAAAAGCTAATAATAAAGAAAGGAGGCAATATGAACAAAAATCTTAAACCAATACCGCAATTTAAATCAGAAGCAGCAGAGAGGGAATTCTGGCAAACTCACGATTCCACAGAATATGTGGATTGGTCAAAAGCCAAAAGAGGAATTAGATTTCCTAATCTTAAACTGACCTCAAAGCCAATCACTCTTCGTTTACCAGTTGGAATGATTGATCGTCTTAAAATACAGGCGCACAAGATGGATATTCCCTATCAGTCACTTATCAAGCAACTGATTTTTAATGGCCTTGCTAAGCAATAGCCTTGTTTTTTGGGTTTTCTTGGTGTAGAATTTGCCAAAAATGGATGATGTTGATCTTATCAAAGAAAAAATTAATATTGTTGATTTAATTTCTGAGTATCTCCCTTTAAAAAAAGCAGGTGTAAATTTTAAAGCCAATTGCCCTTTCCATAATGAAAAAACTCCCTCATTTGTAGTTTCTCCAGAAAGACAGATTTTTAAGTGCTTTGGATGTTCCAAGTCAGGTGATATTTTCACTTTTTTGATAGAAAAAGAAGGGATGGAATTTAAGGAAGCCTTGGAAGTGTTGGCCAAAAAGGCTGGTATTGCATTGCAAAAAAGGGTTGATGATAAAAAAGACTTTAAAGACAGATTATTTGAAATTAACTTAAAAGCCCAGGAATTTTTTCACTATATCTTAACTAAACATGACTTAGGTAAAAAAGCCCTGGAATATTTAGAAGGCAGGGGAGTTACAGATGAGACAATTGAACAATTTGGCATAGGTTATGCTCCTAATTCCTGGGAGTCTTTAACAAAGTTTTTGTTAAAAAGAGGCTTTACTCATCAGGAAATTATAGATTCAGGTTTAGGAGTAGCCTCAAAATCTGGCAGCTATGATCGTTTCAGAGGCAGAATCACCTATCCTTTAATTGATGGCAAAGGAAAACTCAGGGGTTTTTCCGGCAGAGTGTTATATCCTGCTGAACCAAAATATATTAATACTCCTCAAACCCCCATTTTTGATAAAAGTAATTTCCTTTTTGGCTTAAATTTAGCAAAGGCAGAAATTAGGAATAAAAAAGAGGCAATTTTAGTAGAAGGAGAAATGGATGTGATTTTGCCTTTTCAAGCAGGCTTTAAAAATATAGTGGCCTCAAAAGGCACAGCTTTGACTGAAGGACAAATTGATTTAATTAAAAAATTTACTCAAAGCCTTTCTTTAGGCTTTGATATGGATTTGGCAGGGGATAGCGCTTGTAGAAGGGGTATTGAAATAGCAGATAAGGCTGGTTTGGATATTAAGGTAATTCAGCTTGAGGGTGGAAAAGATGCAGCAGAATTAGTAAAAGCTGATCCTTCATTTTTACAGAAAGCTATAGATTCTGCAATGCCTATTTATGATTATTACTTACTTTCTACAGCCAAAAGATATAATACAAAAAACTCTTCAGATCTTAAAAAAATTGGAGAAGAGTTAATTCCTGTTTGGGCCAAGATTACGGATGATTTAGTCAGAGAGCGCTATATTCAAAGGCTTTCAGCTTATCTAAAAACAGATGAAAAAATTATCAGGGAAGCAGTAGAAAGGCAGCGCAATTACCAACCCAAAAATTATCCCAGTGTTTTTCAAAAAACCAGCGTTAAAGATAATGCTGTCCCCTCTAAATCCAGGAGAGAGTTATTAGAAGAGTATTTAATCGCCTTACTGCTACATCTTCCCCAGGATTGCCATTTTGCGCCTAGTTTTCCTGAAACGCTATTTTTAGCAGAAAAATGGCGGCAGATTTATGTATTGCTTTTTCTATATTTAGATTCAATCTCGTTTAAAAGCAAAGCCTTTAATATTAATGAGTTTTTATCAGATTTGCCAAAAGAGTTGCTTTCAGAGATAGATAGATTGTATTTAACTGAACTTGATAGTAAACTATCGGATGAGAGATTCTGGAAAAAAGAGTTGGAGGGGGTAGTTTCAGAGCTTAAGAAGGCTTTAATTAAAGCTTCTTTGCAAAAATTATCCCTAGAGATTAAAAATGCTCAGGAGTTTGATAAGATGGATATGGTTGAATCTTTAAACAAAAGATTCAGGGATTTGTCGGTTAAGTTGAAGAATCTATAAGTAGCTTTCAGCTATCAGTCTTCAGTCGTCAGACTAAAAATAAAAGTCTGAAAGCTGACAGCTGATGACTGACGACTAATTAAATATGGCTAAACAAAAAAAACAAGGATCATTGGATATTAAGAAGCTTCTTAAATTAGGTAAGGAGCGGGGTTTTGTGACTCAGGAAGAAATTTTGCAAATTTTCCCTAAACCAGAAGAAGCAATTAAAGAGCTGGATGAGTTTTATATTAAATTAATTGATGACAATATTGATGTATTTGAAAGTACTGTAGAAGAGATGGAGACTACAACCAAGTCTCCATCAGAGTTGGAAAAAGAGCTGGAAGTTTTAACAACTTTAGAAGGAGGATCTGTGACAGATCCTGTCAGGCAATATCTGCGTGATATCGGGAAAATTCCACTGCTTACAGCCCAAGACGAGATAGAGCTTGCAAAGAGAGCAGAAAAAGATGAACAGCCAGCCCGTGATAAATTAATCAGTGCCAATCTGAGATTGGTGGTATCTATTGCCAAAAAATATGTAGGTAGGGGGATGAATTTGCTTGATTTGATTGAGGAAGGAAATATTGGACTGATGAGAGCTGTTGATAAATATGACTGGAGAAGGGGATATAAGTTTTCTACCTATGCTACTTGGTGGATTAGGCAGGCTATTACCAGGGCAATTGCAGATCAGGCCAGGACCATCAGAATTCCTGTTCATATGGTAGAAACAATTAATAGATTTAATAGAACTCAAAGAAGGTTAATGCAGGAGTTGGGTAGGGAACCTCAACCAGAAGAGGTTGCTAAAGTCTTAGGAATTGACGAAAGTAAAGCCAGGGAAATTATTAAAGTTTCTCAGGAACCAACTTCTTTGGAAACACCAGTAGGGGATGAAGAAGATTCACACTTGGGAGACTTTATTGCAGACCAAGGGTTGCAGCCAGATGAACAAGCCACCAGAGAGCTTTTGAAGGTTCACCTAGATGAAGTATTGGATTCTCTCTCACCCAGAGAAAAAAGGGTTTTACAGTTAAGGTTTGGGCTGGAAGATGGAAAGCAAAGAACATTAGAAGAGGTTGGGAAAGAGTTTGGAGTTACCAGGGAAAGAATCAGACAAATTGAGGCAAAAGCCATTAGAAAACTCAAACATCCTACCAGAGCTAAGAAACTTAGAGATTACCTAGAGTAATTGACAATTGAAAATTGACAATAGACGTGGACTATTTTCTGACGAAAATGGACAATTTAGCTTCGAAAAAGCCAATTTTTGATATTAAAGAAAGAACATTAAAATTCTCAGTTTTGATAATCCGGCTAGTGAGTCTATTGCCTAGAAACGCTGCCGGGTTTGCCATAGCTAGTCAAATAGTTAGATCGGGAACTAGTGTAGGTGCTAATATAGAGGAAGCGCAGGATGCTGGTTCAAGAAAGGATTTTATTCATTGTCTAACGATATCATTAAAAGAAGCTCGGGAAACCCAATATTGGTTGAAAGTAATGAAAGGCTCAAATCTAATTTCTGAAGCAGAACTAGAAGAAGCATTGCAAGAAATCACAGAATTGATTAAAATTCTCACTACGATCGTAAAAAGATTGAAATTGAAGAAGGTTTAGCACTTTGATTTGTTTTTAATTGTCAATTGTCCATTGTGCATTGCCAATTAATTAATATTCCCCTGTAGCTCAATGGTAGAGCGGGATCCTGTAAAATATTGCAGCTCCCAGAAGAAATTTTGGGATGAATACTAGGCTAATTCGGGGAAGTCCTGAGCAAAATCGAAGGATAATCCCGAGCTAAAATCGCAAATTGCGATAAATGTGTAGAGACTATACACCTAGGACCTAAAGTGAAGAGCTATGGTCAAGAGATAGTCCAAGTCCTGATGTAAATCGGGAGCACTTGTAAGATCAAGGTTCGTGGTTCGAATCCACGCGGGGGAGCATAATCAAAAAAGTGGGTTTAATATCCACTTTTTTGTTATCCCTTGCCTGTGGATTTGTGACTGCGCCCCACATAGTGGGAAGCTGTTCGCTCTTTTTCTGAAAGAAAAAGGGTATATTATCCACGCGGGGGAGCCAAGCTTCAAAATAATGATCTATTAAGCTGTTTATTATAACCTCTGCTATAATCTTTTTGCAGAACAACACTGCATTTGATAATCCTATGCAAGATAAAGAAATTTTGGAGATCATACTTACTTATGAGGAGTGGCAGAAATTTGAGTGTAAAAGGGCAGCTATTCAACCAGCCAAACTATTAGAAACAGTTATTGCCTTTGCCAATACAGAGGGAGGTCTTATTGTCATTGGACTTGAAGATCCCTCTAAAGCTAAAAATCAGAACGATAGACTAATTGGCATTAGTGAAAATCCTGATAATGTATCAGAGTTTTTAAAGTTAATTGATAAAGAAATAGATCCGCAACTTAAACTATGGACAAGCTTTGAAGTTGGTATCACTAATACAAACAAACACGAGGATAAATTAGTTGTCATTAATATTAGAAAAAGTAACGATGTACATTCTTTAAGGAAAGGGGATACTTTCGTACGAAAAGGCAGGCAGAATGTTAAAATAGGATCGACAGAGATAATTCGGCTTAAGTATGAAAAAGGATCAATCAAATTTGAAGAAGAGATATCAGGAATTACAACTCTTGAGGATTTAGACCAGAATCTACTAAAGCAATATAAAACAGATACTCAGAGTGAAGGAGAAAATGATTGGCAATTTCTTAAAGACAATGGATTGGCTGCAAGGAAAGAAGATGGATTTCAACTAACTAAAGCAGGAATTCTATTATTTGCAAAGAACCCAGTGATACTCTTAAAAAATAAGTGTGGAGTTAAAATATCGCATTATCATGGCACAAAGCCTTCTTTTTCATGGGAACCTAATTTTTTAACAAGACCTTTTACCATTGAAGGTCCACTTATCCGTCAAATTTCTAAAACAATAGATTATTTTAAGAATGTGGTGAAAAATTCTCCTCCTAAACTTCATGGATCAACTTTTAAACCATCATTACTGATTCCAGAATGGGCATTTCAAGAAGCTATAACAAATGCAGTTATCCATAGAAATTATTCAATACAGGATGATATTCAAGTTAGATTTTTCGACGACAGGATTGAAGTTGAAAGCCCAGGTACATATCCGGGTCATATTACGGTAAACAATATCCGTTCGGAAAGATATGCCCGTAATCCGATAATCTTACGAACTTTAAATAGATTTCAATCCGCACCTAATTTGGATATAGGAGAAGGCGTAGATCGTATGTTTGTGGTTATGAGAAGCCAGAATCTTTATGATCCGCTATTTTTCCCTCCGACACATAGGCCTAACTCTGTTTTACTTTTTTTACTGAATCAACAAAAGATAGAGTATTGGGATATTGTAAGCAACTATTTAAACGAGCACTACCGTATCACTAATAGTGAAGCCAGAAAGATAACTGGAATTGGAGACACATTACAAATGTCACGACAGTTAAAAACATGGCAAGAGCAAGGATTACTAGAGAAGATTGACTCTGGATTTAAAGGGAACGTATTTTATAGAAAACCAGGAGTAGAGATTCCGGCGCCCATTTTCAAGAGCTCTGAAAATGAAGAAACTTAATTTAAGCATAGATTGTTATAACAACCTAATCATCGTTTATCCATTATCATAAGAAGCGAATTAGAGCCTATTTCTATATCGCTGTAGAATAACTTAGCTTTTTAATCTCTTCCCATCTTTGCCTCATTTCCCCAATATAGCTTAGATTCTGGAAGGTTTGAAGGATAGAAACAAAGGCATTTTCTGGTATAGTAATCCAAGGCTGGGGGAGCATAATCAAAAAAGTGGATATTAAACCCACTTTTTTGTTATCCCTTGCCTGTGGATTTGTGACTGCGCCCCACATAGTGGGAAGCTGTTCGCTCTTTTTCTGAAAGAAAAAGGGTATATTATCCACGCGGGGGAGCCAAAGTTTATTATCGGCATAATTGAGTATTGTGTTGAAGGGTTTTAGAGCGTCATATCGCACTGTTTTACCTTCTACTCGAAGGTTCGAAAGTACGAGCTTTATTAACTGCCTTCTTTCTGTAACTTCAGAACTTACAAATAGGTCATAAGCCCGATTAGCCAACTCTAGTAGGTATTTTGCCGTGATGTAATAGTTGTCCTCGGTTTCTTGTAATAATGCTAAACGAGTATCAAAATCGCTTATTTGATCACGTAAGGGCTGATAAAACCTGTCATAGTTATCGTCAGTAATTCTCCACTGGAATCTCTGAACTCTTTTGTAATTACTTTCTTTGTGTCAAATAGCTTCATTACTTCTTCGAGGTTATTTTTGAACCAGAATACCCCGCCAGTAGGCTTTGGGGATGAATGGTTCGAAAAGAACTTGTCCCGTTTGCGGGATACCCCGCTGCTTGCAGCGGGGAGGGGTTCATTTTATCATCTGATATTACTTAAGAGTAGTTACTTGCTTAAGAAAGCTAGAGAAATACTTAACCGAAAAATACCCAAAGGTATGATATAATTTACAAAATTAACTAATTGCAACTTGTAAAAAAGTTTAGTGTATACTGATTAGGGAGGAATAAGTAATGAAAAACAATTATCTTCATCTTCTTGCAAAACAAATTTTAAAAGTAATTCCTGAAGGGTTAAGTAAGGTTAGATTTGCCAAAATACTTTACTTCACTCATAAGGGATTAGTACAAAAAAATCTTTCAGCTCCAAATGATATGGAGTTTATTAGGATGCCTTTAGGGCCAGTCCCTGTTGGCTTTAAGGATCTTTCGCAAGACCCAGAAATTGAAGTAACTGAGATGGCAACAAGCCCATTAGTATACGACAAACAACTATATGTACTTTCGGGTATGAATAACTATTTCGAGGACGGAAGACTAAAAGCGATTCAAGAAATAAGTTTACAACTTAATAGATTAACAACAAACCAATTGGTGAGCATAGCTCATCAGGAACCTTCATGGTTAAACCATAGAAACGGTCAGGAATACTTTTTAGAAGAAGCTGATTTAAGAATTGATCTGCCTACTTCTAAATCATCAAATGTAAGTTCAGAAATAGATACCCAACATCTTCAGGCAAAGCTTGTTGAAGGAATGATTGATGATATAGTGGATGAGAGTACCTCTTTAGAGTATCCAGACTCCAATAAATAAGGTATGGATGTCGCTTTAGTTCAAGATGATGTTGTAAAAGCCCTTTGGCTTGCGTATAAAAAGACCTCCGACTATAAGAGAGGATTAAATAAAGCAATCCCAGCACACAATCCTTTAGTAGAAGAGCAAGAAAAGTTAGGATTAAAAAGTATTTATAAACTATTTATAGAAGAATTAAACTCTATTAAAAATTCCAGACTAGAATTAAAGAATAGAAGTGTAGGGGATTGGTTAAATGAATGGAAAAAGATGCACGAGATGCTTTTCCATCATATTCTAAAAGACTGTGGGGATTTTAGGAAGAAAGACTTAAGATTTGGTAGTCCAGGAGATGAAGATTTACACCATATCCCTCAGCATGCTTATGTTCCTAGAGAAATGAATCTCCTGGCTACGGAAATTAACAGTTTAATAGCAGAGGATTACTCAACAAATGAAGAAAAATATCAAATTTTGGCACAAATCCATTACCAGTTTATAAGAATACACCCATTTGCTGATGGAAACGGCAGAATAGCCCGAGCCTTAACTGACCAGCTGGCTATTTATTTTGGTTTTCCGCCTGCCATGGCCGGATACCCAAGGCACGATATAAAGACAAGAGAGCATTATCATAAGGCAATCAGGGCTTGTGTTGAAGATCCAGGTTGTAGCGATCTGGCATTATGGATTAGTGGTTATATAGAGGAGCAATTGAAGTTAATCGCCTAAATGATCTTACAACCTCTGATATACTAGGTTAATGAGTGCGCCAAGGAAGCTTGGCATATCTAACTGGTTAAAATCCAGACCACTCGGTAACCCTGACTATGAGCAACTACTGCAGCAACTAGTTGACGCGTGAGTCATGCCTGCCGTCGGCAGGAAGGCATCAGCCTTTTTGCTGGGCCTCGGGTGCGGCGATGCTGGGTGTAATCGTTGATGTTGCTCGGTGCAGTGCCTCTTCTCCTATCTCTTCTACGAGACGGCACGAGAATTCCTCAAGCGACCCTATGTAGTAGCAGAGACCGCTGGTGCCAATTAGGAGGGTGTCGGTTGGAGTAGATGCCTTTCGCGCTTTGGGGGGGCTCTCGGGGCCTAATTTGTCTGGTTTCGGTCCGGGTTGTGGAGGATGCAATTGATCCCTCTCAACACCATCACCAAGCGGCTCGGCCTTGCGGTCGAGATCGGCAGTCTCGGGTCTTATGATGCGCGGTTCTGGTAGTGGTTGTGGAGCTTCCTTGCTCATATGGCATATAGTATATCAGACGCTTGACTGTACGTCAAGTTACCCCTAAAATGGTGCACTATGGAACTGACTGCCCACGTCACCGTTACCGACAGGGACCTCGCAATCCTGATGATGGCCTACACCTACGGTGGCCTGACTCCTGATCATGTACGTCAGCGCCACTTCCCCTCTCCAGGAGCCCGCAGCGCCTGCTACACTCGCCTCGCTCGTCTGGTGGCAGCAGCTTATCTCCATCTTGATCAGATCGGAGGATCTAGGCGGCACATGCAACGTCCTTGCTCCCTTTTTTGACGTAGGTGGGCAGTCCGCTGAGCGTCTTATAATGGGCGACATCACGCGCATCGGCTTGGTTCTCATCAGTAGCGAGACTGCCAGGGATGGAAGATTCAACTTAAGAGTCAAAACAGCAAGGAAAAGAGTAAACAG
>CAYQAW010000021.1:0-16931 GCA_964415615.1 uncultured Gammaproteobacteria bacterium | reverse complement strand
GTTCATTTAGGGGTTTCACTTGTTTTAACACAAGGAGGAATCTACTATGAAAAATTGGGTATCATTGTTAGTCACTTTAGTTATTATTGCTGCGATTGCGTTTGGTGGTTATAGGAGCGTGGCGTTTGTGGCTAGCCAGTCAGAAGATACAATTCCTCAAAGCGGAGATCTTTGCGGTGGCACACGCGACAATGGACAGATCATTAGTGTGGGAAACAATGAATTTACTCTTAAGCGAAATGACGACGGTAGAAATCAAATTATTCACCTTACTGAAAAGGCTTCGATCAAAACTTCAACTGGCTCAGTATCTCTATCCGATTTAAAGGCAGGAAATAGAGTAACGCTCGTCGGGGGGCCAAATCGAGATGACAGCTTTACCGCAGATACTGTTGTGGTGTGCAACAGTACTCAAGTACTTGGAGCTCAAGAAAATGGAACAGGTCAGGCAAATCCTATTACCGTACTAAATAAAAACCCTGAAGAATATGAGAAAGTAAGTGGCACAATAAACATAGCAACGATACTCCTTGTCGGCTTAATCTGGCTCGGCATATCCGTATTTCTTCTGCTGAAGAAAAAGAAGGGTCTCATCTACGTACTGTTCTTCACCATCTTCTATGTTTACCTGTATAAGGTTTTTGACTACACCCTTCTGCAATTCCAATCACTGCTTCTTCTAAGACATTTTGTGCCAGACCTTATGTTGCGCGGAGTTGAGGACGGAAGAAGCTTGAATCTTATACCGCTTGCCTCGCTCACCCTTGAGGATGTAAAAACCTCGCTTCTCAACATTCTAATGATGATACCGTTCGGCTTCGGACTGCCGTTTATTACAAACTTCAGCATGAAGAAAGTAGTCATTGCTGGCTTGCTCTTGAGTATCGGTATCGAGTTTTTGCAGCTGATAACGGGATTCCTAGCAAACACGACATTCCGCGTCGCCGACGTTAATGACTTGATCTTCAACGCGGTCGGTGTCGCAATTGGCTACATGCTATTTGTCGGATTCGTGCGTAACTATCGTCAAATACTTCGTAACCGTAAGATCTTCTCGAATCTAATCTTGCGGTATATTGCTGATCGGCTACAGATAGATAAATAACAATACCCCCACCTCTAAAAACTAATCTATTTGGGAGATCAAAACTCAATTCTTTATTTACAACTATTACTAAATCTGTGATGATATATTTATAGTGAAATTGCCCAAAAATATTTTTAAACTTATTATTTCTATTGCCTTTTGCCAATCAGCAGGGCTAATAGGCTCTTTTTTTACTATTTCTTCTATACAAAACTGGTATAACTTACTAAACCAGCCCTCATTTAGGCCTCCAAACTGGCTTTTTGGTCCTGTCTGGACAATCCTTTATACTCTCATGGGTATATCATTTTACTTAATTTGGATTAAATTAGGAGATAAAAAATACAGCAAAAAGGCAAAACTTATAAAACAATCCTTAATAATCTTTTTAATCCACCTGTTTTTTAATGCCACTTGGTCAATTGTCTTTTTTGGGCAGCACAATATCTTTTTGGCTTTAATAAATATTCTGGTTATCTGGGTGTTTATTGTAGTTTTAATAGCTAAATTCTGGAGTATAGATAAGAAGGCGTCAGCCTTGCTTCTTCCCTACCTGGCTTGGGTAAGCTTTGCCACCATCTTAAACTACAGCATCTGGATATTAAACAGATAAGACTGATAATCACCATCCTAATAACTATTTCTAAAAGTGATACAAGCAATTTGCATGTTTGTATCACTAAACAAATGAGCAAACTCTTGCTCCACAATAATTTCCTACTTCTTCATTAAAGAAGTTACAGCTACATATGCTGCTGACAGTCCTACCAAGATATATACAAGATTCGCCAACATTCCTTCGCCTAACAAAGTGGTCACTAAATTAAAGTTTAGTAAACCTACTAAACCCCAGTTAAGTCCACCTACCACCAACAAAACAAGTGCTAAAACACCTAGATATTGCATCATTTATCACCCCCTTCCTATTTAAGTACAGACACACATCTGGTTAATTTTTTGTAAATGATGGAAAAACCAAGCTTTGAAGAGCTTTTGGATTTCAGACAAGACATTTTGGGCAGTAATATGTAGCATGCTTTTGCTGCTCTTTAATCATCATGCCAAACAATAACGCCCATGTAAAGATACATAGATGACTAATTTAAGCTTTATACTGTCTCATTTGTCTCATTTAGCCTCAATGTGAGACAATAACTATAGCGATTTAAAGGTTCGAGTCCGCAATGCTCAACAAAATTCTTATACCTGTAATTAAGCGCCTAGCCGGGGTTATCGGATTGGTTGACCGTCGCCCTGGTTAGAAACTCCGTTCTGATTCTGAGGCGGTTGATTCCCAATTTGCCCACCAGGTCCAAAATTCTGCTGCTGCATTGACTTTTGTCCCGGTTCAAAACCAGGACCCTGAATAGTCTTTTGCCCAAAGCCTCTTAATCCCAAAAGATAACCAATGCCCACCCCAATAAGTAAAGCCATGCCTACCCATGTAATGATTAATAGTTTTTTTGTATCCGTAAAAATCACCTCCCTGAAAACCTTAAAATTCTGTTTGAAAACTTAAACTCACCCACCCAAAGGAAAGAGCCATCAAAAGCAAGTGACGAGGGCCAAAAGAGTTTATTTTTGCCTATTTCCTGTTTTATATCCTCTAAATTATCTTCCCCCAAAACAATATCAGCTGACTTTCCCAAAAGGGCATCTTTAATATTTGTCCAGACCAAAACCCTGCCATATCCAACATCAGAAACAAACAGATGGTTATCTTTGACAATCACGCTTCCAGGCCCGTTAAAGCTTATAGGCGCATTGGGGTTTTTCTTGTCAGCAGCAAGCAGGATGGGTTTACTTGAGACGGATAGTCTATCAATTTCCAAAATTCCAACAGTGTCTTTAGAAGGGATAGTCCCTACCAAGTATTTCCCGTCGCTGTCCAACCGCCCGATATCTTCGATGGGTATAGAAAATTTCGGTTTTGCGTTATCACCTGGTATTCCTTCCCAAATATATAGCATGTTTGTTTTGATACCTTCTTTCGTGGCAGACAGATAAAAATATTTATCATCTAAAGCAACTCCTGAAACTCCGTCAAATTCGACAGAGCCAATTTTGCCCTTAAAAATTGCATCAGGCATCTCTCCGCCCGTGGGAATCTCTTTCCAAAAGCAAATAGTGTCTTTGCCACTGATCACTAAAATGTTTCCCCATACTGCATTATCCCCGGCAAAGCATTTATCATTAAAAGTATAGACAAAATCAGGGTAGGCCCCAGACTCATCTGGAATATTTTTCCAAACATACATTTTACGGTCAAAATCTGATGTGGCAATTAAACTTTTGCCATCTGTTGCTACTATCGGGTTGGCAATAATGTAATTTGTTTGCAAAGTATTGGTATTAATATCCGGACTGCCAATTGCAAAATCAGGAAGATCAGTTTGACTGTTTGGAATTTTATTGTAGCCCACAATTTTATTACCATTACCCGTTGCAATATAAAGGTGACCACCGGCAAAAGCTGCGCCCGAACTGTCGCCTGTCATGAATTGATAGCCTTGTGGCCCAGGTCCAGTATTACCCTGACCAATTGTTAAATCAGCGGTATCTTGCGAACTTTCAGGTAGCTTGTTCCATATAGAAAGCGGAAAATGGGTTGTACTAATCAAAGCCAATCGTGCATCAGGCAAAAACGCTCCAGACCGCCAACCGTCTATAGTAAAGTCATATGGGCTATTTTTAGTTGGCCAATCTTTCCAGACAAAAGTTGCAGCCCCGCCTTGTCCGCCAACCCGCTCTACCGAGTCGGGGCGAGCAGGCGAGATAGTCCCACCCATCTGTCCAGCCTGTCCCGGTTTGTTGTTAGGAGGAGGAACATTGGCATTGTGATCTGAGACAATAAGATATTTACCATTTGAAGTGATCGTTCTTGGCGTACCAAAATCTTTGTTTTGTAAAACAACATCCGGCTTTTGATCTCCAGTCGTAGGAAAAGTATTCCAAATGTATACTCTTCCGGCGCCATGCGTACTGGTGATGGCCAATTTTTCTCCATCAGTCCAAGCGCCCCAGGGCCAGATTAAAGAAATAGTCGGTGGTTGGCCAGGAGAACTTTTGGTTTGGATAACAAAATCTGCAGCTTGAGCATTTTGGCCAGGGAAAGAATTCCAAACCAAAATCCTACCGTTGTTAGTGTCCGCTACCACCACTTTATCGCCTGCCGTAGAAACACTAACTGGCCAATTCAACTCATTAGGATTAAAACCAGGGTTATTGCTGATAAAATCTTTTTGTCCTAAAACAAGATCAGGGGGAGTATTGCCATTTGTCGGCAGTTTATTCCAAATCAGGATTCTGTTATTCCAGGTATCGGCAAGTAAGAGCCGTTTGCCGTCGGTAGAAATGCCACCTGGATGGTTGAATAAAAGCGGTCCGCCAGTATTATTAAAATCAACTCCCGAGAGCATAATGTCTGCATCCTGTCCAGTTTTAAACCATCCTGATGGTTTTTGGACTGCTACCTTATAAGTAGAACCAGTTTTATTAACAGTAATCTCATCTGGTTTGTTGGAATTATCAAGTCGTCCACCTCCTGTCAAAACCACGCTCGGCGGGGTTAAAACCATAATCACCTGCACCCATACCGCCACCAGAACAAGAAATAAACAAACTGTTGCGCCAATTACCCGAAGAGGAACTTTAGAAGGTATCGGAGCAGTCTTTTCCTCCATACATTCATCATAAACAAATTATTAATCAAGAATCAAGTTTATATGTTAAACTTAAAATATGCTGCCCAAGGTTTTAGTAATTGGAGCACTTATTGTAGTTGCTATTTTTGGCTTTGGATTCTTCTTCCGTAAGCCAGGAGGGCCATGTTCCAAACCTTTAATCCTGCAAACTCCGGTTGATCTTAGTAAAGCTACCTCCATCCTTTATCCCGGGCAGGTTCGGGGTGGCGATTTCAAACCACATGGTGGATTCCGTTTTGATAACTCAAAGCCTGATGAAATCGAGGTTAAAGCTCCGATAGATGCAGAACTTGATAGTGCCAGCAGATATATCGAACAGGGAGAAGTGCAATATCTGTTTGATTTCAGAACTTCCTGCGGAATAATGTACCGCTTTGATCATCTATTAACACTTGCCCCTAGATTTGCCAAAGTAATAGAAGCTTTGCCTGTGGCCAAAGAACATGATTCACGGACCACCCGAGTCAATCCATCGATAAGCGTAAAAAAGGACGAAGTAATAGCTATCTCAGTTGGGTTTAGACAAAACAACAATGTTTTTGTAGATTTTGGAGTTTACGATATGAGAGGAAAAATTTTCCAGGGCCCAAGAGAAAATGCCATCTGCTGGTTTGATTTATTGCCAGCTTCAGATTCTGCCAAAGTAAAATCCCTTCCTCCTGCAGATTCCATCAGCGGTTCCCAGTCCACCCTCTGCCCCAATTGAATTTATGAAGTTTATGGTTTTATCTCCATTGTGTCTGTCCTGGGAATAATTTTGTCCAAGCTGCCAGAACTGTTATAACACCAATTATTACGAGGGTCCATAAAGCAGTGCTAATTGTGCTGAATCCTAAGACAAACGGCGCTAAGATTGCTCCCACTCCAGCAATGCCAACTACCCAGTATTCCCATTTTTCCTTGCCTGCTGTAATTATTTCTAAAGCAGAAGCAACGATTAAAACAGCCCCTATTATTAATGAAGTCCAGAGCGCAGTCATATCCTGGCTATAGCCGAATACAAAAGGCGCAACCACGGACACGAGTCCCAAGAAGCCGGTTAAGAAGTACATATTTTCTCACCCCCTTGTTCAAACTATTTTAAATTTAATCCTTTGGCGTAAATATTGCAGTAAGAAAGATTACAGTATAATGTAGCCGGTTGTTAAAAGATTGTCATTGAATTTTTTAAATGAGACATTTTTTAAGTAGAGCGCTTTATCTACAGTTGGAGATCCTCTTCCACCGATAGTTAAAGCTTGTTTCCCGCCAACTATAATGGGTGCATGGAAAGCATAAACTTTATCAATTATTTTAGAGTCAATAAAATTTCCTAGAGTTTCTCCGCCACCTTCAACAAAGATACTAATAATTTCTAATTCTTGTAATTTTGATAAAAGCTTAGATATAGGGATATACTCACTATTGAAGAATAGAACGATAAAACCTTTATTCTCTAGTTGTTTTAGCTTGTTTTTATCAGCCTTTATTGTTGTGGCAATTATGATATTGTTGTCACGGAGAACCTGGGATTTTAGCGGAATTTGCAATCTAGGGTCGACAATTACTCGTATTGGATCTTTTTTCCCTTTTGTCTTTACACCTAAATTTGGATTATCAGCAAGCATAGTATTGATTCCTACCAAAACAGCTTGATATTGTCCGCGAAGACTTCTTGCATAGGTTCTGGCCTTTTCATTGGTGATCCATTTTGAATTTCCAGCATAGGTTGCCATTTTTCCATCTAAAGAAGAGGCGAATTTTATTGCTACAAAAGGACGTTTTTTGATATGGAATGTAAAAAATGCTTCATTCAATATCTTAGCTTCATTTTTCAGTATTCCAACTGAAGTTTCTATACCTGCTTTTTGTAATTTTGCTATACTTTTTCCATGATTTTTGGGATTTGGGTCCAGAGTGCAGCAGACAACTTTTTTAATTTTTGATTCGATAATTGCATCAACACAAGGGGGTGTTTTGCCAAAATTAGCGCAGGGCTCTAAATTAACATATAAAGTTGCCCCTTCAGGATCTTCTGTAACTTTTTTTAAAGCTTCAATTTCGCCGTGCGCTTTGCCTGCTGCATGATGGAAACCCTTACCAATAATCAGGTTGTTTTTAACTAGAACTGCTCCAACCATAGGATTAGGATTAGTCCAACCTAGTCCTTTTTTGGCAAGTTGGATTGCTTTTTTTAAAAAAAATTCATCAGAAATTATATTCATACAAATGTTAACTTATGATGCATCTTTCTTTTCTTTACTTTAAGATAGTTTAAATCTATTTTATTAGGTTTAATTTCTAGAGCGATTCTTTTGAAGATTTTAATGCCAAATTTGGCAAGTTGATCTTTTTTGTCCGGGTTGTTTGTTAAAAGATTGATAGTTGTAGCTTCCAAATTTTTTAGGATATCTGCAGCTATCTCATAACTACGTAAATCTGAAGGAAAACCCAGAGTTTCATTGGCTTCCACAGTATCATAGCCTTTGCCTTGCAGAGCATAAGCTTTGATTTTATTGGTTAGACCGATACCTCTGCCTTCTTGATTGAGATATAGTATTAGTCCGCTGCCTTTGTTACTTATTATTTTCATGCTTTTTTTGAGTTGCTCCCCACAATCACACCTTAAAGATGAGAAAGTATCTCCTGTTAAGCATTGGGAATGAATTCTGGTTAAAACAGGTTTTTCTAAATCTCCCATTGTTAATACTGCGTGTTCGCGGTTATCTTTTAAAGATTTATAAATAATGATTTTAAAAAGCCCATATTTGGTAGGCAGAAGCGAAGAGGCTGTTTTAATTACACAAGGAGCGGTGTCAACAGAAGGTAAAGGATTTTTTTTAAGATATTTAACGAAATCCTCTATTAAAACAATCTTTATTTTTAAGTTTCTAGAGAGTTTAATTAGATCAGGTAATTTTGCACTATTACCATCATCAGATAAAATTTCACAAACTACACCAGCTGGATTTAAGTCTGCTAGTCTTGCCAGATCAACTGCAGATTCAGTATGCCCTGACCGTTCTATTGTCCCACCATCTTTGGCAATTAAGCCAAGAACGTGTCCAGGTTTAATCAAATCAGACGGACTGGAGTTAGGATTTGCCAGAATTTTAATAGTTTTGTACCTATCATTTGCTGAGACTCCAGTGGTGGTGCCTTTTTTGGCATTTACTGAAACAGTAAAGCTAACGCCTGTTTTTTCTTCATTATCTAAAGTATCAACCATTAAAGGTAGGTTTAGTTTGTGAGCTTGTTTCTGAGTAATTGCTACACATATCAGTCCTCCGCCATGTCTGATCATCGTTGTTACAACAGTAGGTGTTATTTTCTCGGCTGGAATATATAAATCTGCTTCTTTTTCCCTGCGGTTATCCAACAAAATTAACATATTGCCATTTTTGATATCTTCTAAAGCTTGTGAGATAGAGGAAAAGTTAGTCATATCTTTGATAAAATTTTTATCATTTCTAAAGCTGTCAGCGCAGCCTCTGTGCCTTTATTTTCTTTGTTTCTGGTAGCTCTTATCAGAGCATCTTTTAAATCATAAACAGATAAAACTTCAAAAATAACTGGAGTTTCATATTGTAAAGATACCTCCATACAACCCCTGGCACATTCATTGCTAATTTGTTCAAAGTGATAAGTACCACCTTTGACTATTGCCCCAAAGGTAATGATTGCACTATAAATACCCTTTTTTGCAAGTTTCTTAACTACCAGTGGTATTTCAAGTGATCCTGGAACGTTAAAAATATCTACTTGTTTCGTCTTTAACCCTTCTTTTTTGAATGTTGCTAAGCAATTTTTTTCCAAGTTATCTGTAACTTCTCTGCGGAAGAGGCTTTTGACAATAGCAATTTTTGCTGAGTTTAGGGTATTCATTTTAAAAGTTTTTCTATATATTTTACTAAAATATCAGCTTCGATATTGAGATAATCTCCGATCTTTATCTGCTTGAGCATAGTATTATTCCAGGTGTAGGGGATGATGCCAACTATAAAAGAGTCTTTTTCTATTTTTATGACAGTTAAGGAGATTCCGTTTATAGCAATGGAGCCTTTCTCAACGATGTATTTTGCAAGCGAATTAGATATAGAAAGTCTTAAAATTTTGCTATTGCCTGAAAGTTTGATATCCAATATCTTGGAGATTCCATCAATATGTCCTTGTAAGATGTGACCAGAAAGTAGAGAAGAGGGGGTTACTGGAAATTCTAAGTTAACTAGATCATTTATTTTTAGGTTTCTTATATTGGTTTTCTCTTCAGTTTCTGGCATAAAATCCACTTTAAAATAGTCGTGGGCTTTATTTATTACTGTAAGGCAAATTCCATTTATAGAAATACTGATTCCTTTTTCAACTTTTGCCAAAAAGTCTTTGTTGACTTTAAGGGTTAGTACCTTGTTTTCGTTTTTAGATACATTGCCAATATTAGTAATTATGCCTGTAAACATAAAAAATCCCCTTTCCGGGGATTAATTTTCACTTACCTTTGTCAAAAATGATCTAAATGATCATTTTTGCGTCGGTCCGATTCTTTCTTTTATCCCGACTGTACGGTCGCTACCGGAGTTTCACCGGTTCCTGAGTTGATTTCAACTCTCGCAGAGTATCACTGCCGATTTTGACTTACACAAAATCCCCGAAAGAATGTTTGTATTATACCAAAAAGGATTCAAAAAAACTCGCACAAAGCGAGTTTTCTTGAAAAATTATCTTTCGATAACAATATACTTTATATCAAAATTTTAAATACTTGGTCAAGTGATACAAACTAGATCATGATACAATAAATGTATGATTTATCTGGCGACTGACCATGCAGGATTTGAATTAAAAGAGAAAGTTAAGAAATTCTTAGAGGATAAGGGGTATCAAGTTAAAGATTTTGGAGCATATCAGTATGATAAAGATGATGATTATCCAGATTTTATAAGTAAAGCTGCAGAAGCTGTTTCAAGGGATCCTAAGAGTAGAGGAATAATCTTTGGTGGTTCAGGACAGGGGGAGGCTATAGCTGCTAATAAATTTCCTGGAGTTAGGGCAGCTGTATATTATGGAAAAGCTGAGCAAATGCCTATTTTAACCCGTCAGCATAATGATTCAAATATTTTATCCCTGGGTGCGAGGTTTTTAACAGAAAATGAGGCTAATGAAGCCGTAAAATTATTTCTTGAGATACCGTTTTCAGGAGAATCACGACATAGCAGAAGAATTGAAAAGATTAAAGAAATAGAAAATACATTATGACGGTACAAATTGTTCCTGCAATACTTGATAAAACACCTGAAGATTTTCAAAATCATATTAAGCAATTAAAGCATTCAGTCTCCTTTCAGGAAGGTTGGGTACATATTGACCTCGCAGACAATGAATTTGTTCAAAATGAGACAATTAGTATTGATATAGTTAGCCAAACAGAAATTAATCTAAGTAAGGAAGCGCACTTAATGGTGGCTCACCCTTTGCAATGGGTAGAGAAACTTAAAGAGGCTAATTTCAAAAGAGTTATTTTTCACTTCGAATCAGAAGATAATATTTTGGAGTGTATTAATAAAATAAAAGAATTAGGGATGGAAGTGGGAATAGCTTTGAATATTGATACTCCAGTTGAAAAGCTAGAGCCGTTTAAAGATAAAATAGACTTAGTGTTAATTATGGCAATTGTGTCAGGTTTTCAGGGTCAGCCGTTTTTGCCAGAAGCAGTTGAGAAAATAAAAAACTTAAAAGAGAGAAATTGGCCAATTCAAATTTCAGTTGACGGAGCTGTTAAAGATACTAATGCTAAACAACTGATTGAGGCTGGGGTGGATCAATTAACAATTGGATCATATCTTTTAAAAGGGGATATTGATGAGAATTTGGAAAACCTATGGGAGGAAATAAAGTAATGGAACCTAAAGAGAAAAAGGCTGGAACAATTCAATATGTGGCTATTTTTGGTTTTGCAGATTCTTCAGAAAATGATGAGCTTTTTAAAACAGTAAGAGAGGTAACCAAGAAGTTGGCAGAGACAGGTTACACAGTGGTAGATGGGGGAGGGCCAGGAGTGATGAGAGCAGCTACAATTGGAGCTAAGGAAGGAGGAGGCAAGGTAATTGGGGTTACTTTGTATTCAGAAGATATTCCTAATTTTGAGGGTAGAGATCCTAAAAATCTATTTGATCAGGAAATTAAAACTACCAATTATGTAGAGAGAACACTAGCTTTGATGAGAACAGGCCAGATTTATGTAATTTTTAACGGTGGGTCTGGTACGCTTTCAGAGCTTGGAATGGCTTGGGGGTTGGCTAAGCTCTATTTTGGACATCATAAACCTTTAATTCTGTATGGCAAATTTTGGGAAAATATTATTAATGCTGTGAAAGAAAATATGCTGCTTAGACCTCAGGAGTTAAAGGTTTATAAGATTGTAAATTCACCAGAGGAAGTACTAGATGCAATTAAAACCTTTGAACGAGAACTTGAAGCAGATGAGCATAACCATGAAATGCGTGCTGAGAGTGATTATAGTTTATGATTTCATCACAGCTATCAAACAGATTAGTTTTTATTTTTAGTTTATTAGGACTAGCTGTATCCTCATTTCTATTTTATGAATATAATGTCAGTGGGCCAATTGTTTGCCCTATCGGTTCAGGGTGTGATGTTGTCCGGGCTAGCCAATACTCCCATTTCTTGGGTATATCCATTCCTATTTTAGGAATTATTTTCTATTTAGCAATGGCTGCACTTTCTGTGGTACATTCGCACAAATTACCTGCTAAATTGGTTGCTAAATTAAAATTATTAGGCGCATTAGGGGGAGTGGGTTTTGGGGTATATCTTACCTATTTGGAAGGTTTTGTAATTAAAGCTTATTGCTTTTGGTGCGTAACATCGTTTATTATATCGCTTGTAATTTTGGGGGCGATTGTATTAACCCGCAAAGAAACTAATGACAACAGAGACTAAAATTTTAGGAAGTATTTTAATTATTACCCTTGTTCTTTTATTTGGAGGTGTGTTTTTTCTTAGCAGAAATCAACCATCTTCACAAGAAATCAAAGGAGTTACTGTTTCACAGATTGATTATAGCAAGGGAGAGAAAATTGGCAGCGACAGCGCGAAAGTTAAAATGGTAGAGTTTTCTGATTTGGAATGTCCAGCATGTTTGACTGCAGAACCTTCTATTAAAAAATTAATATCAACATATACTGATCAAATCCAATTTATTTACCGTCATTTTCCGTTGTCGAAACATATTCACAGCAGGCAAGTGGCAAATCTGGCTGAGGCAGCTGGTGAGCAGGGTAAGTTTTGGGAAATGCATGATAAGTTGTTTGAAACTCAGTCGCAGTGGACTATCTTAAGTAAAGATGATGCAACAGCATTCTTTTTAAGCTTAGCCAAGAATTTAGGTTTGGATGAAAATAAGATCAAACAAGTTTTAGAAAAGGATGCATATAAATCAAAGATTGAAGATGATCTGGCTGAAGGACAACGTTTAGGAGTAAATTCCACACCAACATTTTTTGTTAACGGCCATAAACTTAATTTAGAATCATTTGATGATTTAAATACTGTAGTGTCTGATGAGTTGAAAAAATAGTTTTTCTTAAACTAAATTCTGAGGATTTGAAGATAAAATTCCTTTAATGTTGTTAATAGTTGTTTCCATGATAGAAAATTCAGCTTCTTTTGTATAGAAAGCCATATGAGGAGTAATAATCACATTTGGTAGGTGCATTAAAATATGATCTTCTACTAAATTTTGAAAATCTTTTTGAGGAATTTTGTCTTGGGCAAGCAGTTCTGCTTCTTCTTTTAACTCGTATTCTTCTTCTAAAACATCTAATGCAGCTCCTCCCAGGTGATTTAAGATTAAAGCTTGGTATAAAGCGTCTGTATCAACTATTCCACCTCTTGAAGTATTGATTAAGATACCACCTTTCTTCATTAATCTAATATTATTTTTACTTATGAGATGTTGAGTCTTTGCAGATAAAGGGACATGTAAAGTAACAATATCAGAATCTTTTAACAACTCTTCTAATGAAACATAGTTAAATTCTAAATTCTTGGCTAATTCTTCATTTGGATAAGGATCCATTGCTAAAACTTTCATATTAAAACCTTTGGCTATTTTAATAACATTGCTGCCAATTTTTCCAGTTCCTACAACTCCTAAGGTTTTACCGTTTAAATCAAAGCCTCTAAATCCTTCAAAAGAAAATTCTCCAGACATTTTTAATCTATTTACAGCTTGAGGAATATTTCTGGATAAAGATAAAATCAGACCAAAAGTATATTCTGCTACAGTGTTAGAACCATATGATGGGACATTAGAAACTAAAATATTTTTTGATTTGGCATATTCAACATCAATATTATCAAAACCAGTTGCTCTTACTGTAATAAGCTTTAAATTAGGAAAAGCAGCAATAACTTTAGGGTTTATTTTGGAAGCAACAAAAGTAGAGATAACTTCAAAATCAGTGTTTTTGGGAAGGGAGTCTTCGCTTAAGGGGTTTTCAAAAAATTCTATTTCAAATTCAGATAAATTTTGAGAAAAGTATTCCTTCTTTTCTGCTTCTGTAATTTCAAAAAAAGCTATATGCATTACTTTCATTATACAGAAAAATTATATACAATATTTTTAATGAATAATCTTCCTTCAATTAAAGATATCATTAATCTTTCTTCTAAAGTAGCTATAGTAACTGGTGGAGCTCGAGGGATTGGTTATGGAATTGTCTACAGGTTGGTAGAAGCTGGAGCAAAAGTAGTTGTAGCAGATTTTAAAGAGCCTGAAAAAAATGCCCCTGACTTTAAATTTGTTAAAACTGATGTTTCTGTGGAAGAAGATGTTAAAAAAATGGTGGAACAGGCAGTTGCAGATTTTGGTTCGGTAGATATTTTAGTAAATAATGCCGGAATATATCCTGCTAAACCAGTTATGAATATGAGTTCAGAGGATTTTGATAAGGTAATAGCTGTTAATTTAAAGGGTGTTTTTCTTTGTACTAAATATGTTTCAGAGCAGATGATCAAACAAGGCAAAGGCGGAAAAATTATTAATGTAACCTCAATTGATGCTTTGCATCCTTCATCTGTAGGTCTGGCTCATTATGATGCTTCAAAACATGGAGTTTGGGGTTTTACCAAAAATGTAGCCCTAGAGCTTGCGCCTTATAAAATTTATATTAATGCCATAGCCCCAGGAGGAATTATTACTCCAGGAACAAAAGATATGACAAAGATGATGGGAACTTTTTTGGCAAAAATTCCCATGCATAGGATGGGAGAACCTGATGAGATTGGTAAAGTAGCTTTATTTCTAGCTTCAGATATGTCTTCCTATATGACTGGCAGTCAAATAGTAGTTGATGGCGGGGTTTTATTATCATAACCTTTTTATATGTATGATTTAATTTCTATTGGTGATAGTGTGATTGATACTTTTATTCCTTTACCTGAGGCGAGTTTGCAGACAGTTAAAGGAGAGGTAATGTTGGGGTTAAGATATGGCTGTAAGATTCCTGTGGGTGATTCAATAAGTATGGTAGCTGGAAATGCTGCTAATAATGCAGTAGGAGCCTCCAGACTTAAGTTAAAAACTGCTATTTATGTAAATATTGGTAATGATGAAGATGGAGATAAAATTAAAAATAAATTAAAACAAGAAGGAGTAAATACCCGTTTTGTAACTATCGAAAAAGATTTACCTTCTAATCACCATTTTGTGCTAGATTTTAAAGGAGAAAGAACAATTTTAGTTCATCACCAGCCTTGGAGATATAATCTGCCAGATTTTGACAGAAGCAAATGGATTTATTTTACCTCCCTTGCTCCTACCTTTGTGCAGTCTAATATAGTAAATCAACTGATAAATTATTTAGAGCTTTCCTCTGCTAGGTTACTTTATAATCCAGGCACCTTTCAGCTTAAAGCAGGGGTAAAGAAAAATCCCAGGTTACTGTCTTTAACAGAAGTTTTTATAGTTAATGCGCAGGAAGCAAAGCTAGTTTTGGGATTTGATGAAGGAGAAAATATTCCCATCAAAAAGCTTTTAAAATCTATTTGTGATTTAGGCCCTAGGATGAGTGTAATAACAGATGGAGTGAATGGTTCATATGGGTTTGATGGGACTAACTTTTATCAGCTGGGAATTTTTCCAGCAAAATTAGTAGAGATGACTGGGGCAGGAGACGGATATGCGACAGGAGTTTTGGCTGGGCTTTTTTATGGTGAAAGTTTGACAGAAGCTATGAGATGGGGAGCAGCTAATGGGGCAGCAGTGGTAGAGCAAATTGGTCCCCAAGCAGGGCTTTTAACTTATCAGGAAATGCAGGAAAAATTAAAACAAAATCCTAAAATTATAGCTCAAGAGATTTGACAAATAACTCAGTGGACAACTACTCTGGTGCCTGGGTTGTCTGCAGTTGCGCGGATGGCATTTTGGCCAGGAGGTACTACCGGCCCAGCCCATTCAAAGATTTGGGAAGCATTAGCTAGAGGTTCATTTACACAGCCATGGCTCATTGGGTGTCCAAAATTATTGTGCCAGTAAGCTCCATGTAAAGCAAATCCTTGATAAAAAAACATACTATTAGGGACATTTGGTAAATTATAATAAGTTCCCATGGCTTTTGAACCGCCTGACATCGTTTGGTTTCTGGTTTTATACCAGATATTAAAAGTACCCACTGGAGTAGGAGCCCAAAGACCTGATGAGATGGGAAATTCCATCACTAATTTATTTCCCTCCCAGGCCCTGACTTTTTGTTCATCTAAGGATACATCAATCCATTTTTCCTCACCAGCTGAATTAGTAGTGCCTAAAACAGCCTGATCAGTATTAGATGATGTTGCTAGTGATTGAGTATAAGAGTATGCCAGGGAAGTTTTGGGGTAATCTATCACCTGATTGTTAAAAATAGCAGTAGTGGCATTTTCATCAAATTGGCCATTTTGTTCTAGAACTTTATCAACATCACAACAGGAAGTAGTAGTATCTCCTGAAATATGGAATTTATAAGCGACAGTTCTTTTAATAGATTGGAAATTTGATGCAACAAATATAACAGCAATTATTAACAATAAAACAGGCAGAAGACGGTGCAGCACAGTAACAATTGTGGAGCAAATTTGCTATGGACGTCAAGAGGGAATTTAGGTAATATGTAAAATCGTATGAAAAAACTGGTCCTCCTGATTCCAACCCTTTTATTTTTATTTTCATTTTTGCCAGTTGTCAGTCCCAGCAAAGGATCAATTCAACTAATATCACCCAAGGTTAAACAGGAAAATGTTTTAGGGATCAACCAATGGTTTCCAGGTACAGAAAGTACTCAATCTGCTGCTCCCCAAATTAGTGCCAAAGCAGCAATAATAACTGATACTAAAAATGGACAAGTTCTTTATTCAAAAAATATTCATGAAAAATTGCCAATTGCTTCTCTAACCAAAGTAATGACAGTCTTAATAGCTTTGGAACACAAAAACATGGATGATGTTTTTACAGTCAGCCAGTCTGCTGCAGATATGGAGCCAGATAAAATGCTGTTGATTGCTGGGGAAAAATTAACTTTAAAAGAGCTTTTGGATGGGATATTTTTGGTTTCAGCAAATGATGCAGCAGAACTGCTAGCAGAGCAGACTACGGGAGATAGAACAGAGTTTATTAAGTTAATGAATGAAAAGGCCAAACAATTAGGGATGAAAAATACGTATTTTGCCAATCCTACAGGTCTTGATGAAGATAGCAATAATACTTATTCAACTGTTTATGATTTGGCAATTTTGACAAGGTATTTAATAAAACATTTTCCAGAAGTGGTGGACATTTCTTCAACAGAACATATCTATTTGCCCATTACAGAAAATCATCAGGATTATGATATGTACTCAGGGATCAATTTATTAACAACATATCCAGGAGTAGTAGGTTTTAAAACAGGTTATACTCCAGAGGCAGGGCTTACTTTAATAAATTTAACCAGAAAAGAAGGCCATGAGGTTATAGGAGTCTTGTTGGGCTCAGGAGACAGAAGAGATGAAGCCAGGGATTTATTGGATTATTCTTTTGATAAATTAAAGGGTGTATATTAAGAATATGTTTGGATTTAGCTGGAAAAGATTTTTCATTACTTTGGGGTTAAGTGTGGTGGTGTGGT
>CAYQAW010000020.1:0-17496 GCA_964415615.1 uncultured Gammaproteobacteria bacterium | reverse complement strand
TTGTTGATGAGGCCTGGTATTTAATGAGAAACCAGGATTCTGCTGATTTTTTGGTAGATATAGCCAAAAGGAGCAGGAAATATTATCTGGGTCTCACCACTATTACTCAGGATGTGGAGGATTTTTTAGCAACAGAAAGAGGCAAAGAAATTATCTCTAATTCTTCAATTCAGGTTTTGTTAAAACAAGCTCCTGCTTCTATTGATTTACTGGGCCAGGTTTTTAATTTATCAGAAGGGGAACAAAGGCTGCTGATGTCAGATGGGATTGGCGAGGGGATATTTTTTGCAGGAAATACTCATGTAGCAATGAGGGTGGTAGCATCTGCCAGAGAACATCAGCTGATTACCACCAACCCAGCTGAAATCCTGGCAAGAGGAGGCAGATAATGAAAGTAGCAACAAAACTTACTTTACCCAAAGAATTTTTGGCCAAGGCTTTACTGGCTAAAAGTACGCCATTGTATGCAAAAGAATCAAGATTCAAAGGCTTTAGTTACGAAGAAGATATTTATCCTCAAGCTAGACTAGCCTTTCAAGACTATAATAGGCTTTATGACACTAATGAAAAATTTACTGAATATTTTGCCAGAGATCTTAACAGAAGAAATCCACAATTGCTTAAACAAATAGCAACAGAAACGCCAGTAGGAGAAACCCAAATACAGGCTGGCCAAGAAACAGAAACTGAACAAGCTGCACCAGTTGGCTCATCAGCAGGTGCTTCTGCTGGAGGCATGCCTGCAGGTATACCCTCGCTTGGTTCGTCTGCATCTTACCGGCCATCTGGCCGCGTTGTCTACAATGTTCCCCATGCTGAACAACCAGAAAAACCAAAAATAGATATAGCCAACCGCTATGGGAAAGTTGCAGAAGAACCTTCAAAAACAATATTTACTGAAACTAAAGGTGGAACAATCACAGAACACCCCATTGGACCCTCGTCTGCCCCACTTAAAAGCACAACACCAGAAACACCAACTATACATCTGGCAAATAGTAGTGGAGTAGTTACAAAAGAACAAGGCCTCAAAGCAGAAACACCACAGCCAAAATTGGTAATTGCCAGTAAAAGCGGTGTAGTTGCCGAAGCACCACCTTCAAAAATATTCATTGCAAGAAGCGACGGAACAGTTTTAAGAGAGCATGCTATAAAACCTATGTCAAGGTTTTCAGCTTTTAGATCAAAGGTAGGCGGAAAAATAGGTGGAGCTGCCAAAGCTGGACTCGAGACTGCTAATCCATTTTTAAGAAGAGCAGGCAATGGATTGGTAAATAGCCTTTCAAGCATTGTTAACCCAGGAGGAATAGGAGGAGGCACTGGCAGCAGAAGTATCTTGGGAAGAGTGAGCAGATTTGGCAGAGGAGGTGGAGGAAGGAGTATAGAATCACTAGCTCGCAAAGCTAAAAAAAGGACAGGATTAATGTTTGCATTTGGAGTGCTAGGTTTTATGATGCTAGTGGGAATGATTGCTGTTTCAGGAACCCCTTCCACAGATGAAACCACAATTACCCCAGATACTAGTACCCCGCCTGCTCCAACTGCGCCTTGTACAGATGGTGATTATAAAACCTGCCTATTGGCCAATTACAAACTGGATTTCCAATCTGGTTTTCCTGATTCCTTTCTGCAAATGACTTACCAGGCACTCTCTTCGACTGAAACAATTGCCCCCAAGTTTAAAAACCTTATTCATAACTCATGCCCTACTATTGTCATAGCGCCCACTACTGGCACTTCCCATGTTTCAGGCTGCACTGCAAATCTGAAAACCACAATAAGCCAACTTACCCTTATTCATGAACTCAGCCATGTTATCCATAACTCCAATCCAAGCTACTATGAAGGTATTATCACCCAAGCCCGGGCCCTTGATTCTGCTTACTGGGAAGGAGGTTTTTTAACATATTATTCAAAATATGCTTCCAGACCAACAGACTTCAGCACCAATTGTTATTCATATTCAACAGGTGAACCATATTTGCTGGACGAAGAGTTCGCCGAAAGTGTCACTTACTTTATAAATAGCAAAGACAGTGAAATAAATATGGGACCTGGCTGCTCAGTCAAATGGAGTGGTAGTAATCCTTATCAAGAGGGTGCCCGTTACCAGGGCCATTACAATTTAATAAAAGGTATATTAAGATAGCTATATGAGTAAAAAGATTCTAGTAGCGCTCGGCATTATAATTATTGTTATTTTAGTTTTTTACTTTTACAAAAAGAGCGCTTATGTTAATAATCCTTTACCTGCTTCTAGTGAAACCCCAAAGCAAACAGATATCTCAAAAGATCCTCCAACAATAGTATCCACCAAACCAGATCCCTTGGAAGACATGATTATTTCTGCCACAGATATAGTGGAGATTACCTTTAATCGACCCTTGGAAAATGTGGGGGAGTTTAAAAGCCATATTGAACCTAAGATAGGTTATAAAGTTGAGCTGTCAGGAGATAGAAAGACAGCCAAAATCATACCTGCAAAACCATACCAACTAGGCACTACCTACACCTTGTTTATTAACCCTGACACTAAATTTGATGGAGTAGGCGAGTGGAGACAAGACAAGACATTTCACTTCAAAACCATTACCTACAGGGGAGTTTAACTAAGTCTTACTGGCATGACAATATATTCCAGACCCTCAACCCCAATGGGCTTTATTAAAGCAGCAGAAAGAGATCCAGAAAATTCAATCATCACCTGAGTAGAAGGGGAGTTTGATATGGCATCCAGTAAAAATTTAGTATTAAAAGCAATGGTGAGCTGCTCTCCTTCCATCTCACCTTCAATCTCATTTTCCTGACTGCCTACTTCTTTGGCTTGAGACTGTAGTTTTAAAATACCCTTTTTTGTAGTTAAAACAACTATATTAGCCTCATTTTTGGCAAAAATAGCAGCCAGCTTGATAGCTTTAAGTAATTCCTCTTTTTCAACCAGCGCTCTTGCCACAATCTTTTGTGGGATAATCTTTCCCCAATTAGGAAATTGTCCTTCAATCAGTCTGGATGAAACTATGGTACTGCCTAAGTTAAACAGCACATGATTTTGATTTGCAGATGTAGAAATATTAATTTCTTCGATTGCTTCTTCAGATATAATCCGGAGCACTTCTTCGAAAGTCCTTTTTGGGATCAGACTTTTAAATTGCGCTTTATCTGTTGGTAAGTTAAATTGCCTGTGAGCAAGCCTGAATCCATCAGTTGCCACAAAATCCAGCTTGCCACCTACCGCCTCTGTTAAGATTCCTGTTAAAACCGGCCTGCCTTCATCAACTGCTGAGGCAAAAAGAATCTGGGAGGAGGTTAAAAATGCTTCTTTGGGAAATATTACCCCAGACTCAGAAGATAGAGGAATAGCAGGAAATTCAGCAGCTGAGATACCATTAATTGAAGCTTTTAACTTACCTGACTCTATAGATAAAACCTCACCAGTTGTTTCCAGTAATACCTTATCCTGTTTTAATCCAGAAATCAGCTCAACTAAGGTTTTGGCAGGGACTGTTATCTCACCAGGAACTTCTGTATCTACATTAATATACTTGATTACACCTATTTCCAAGTTGGTGGCAGCTATTTTTAACTTCCCCTTATCAGCAGATAGGAGTATATTATCCAACACAGGTAAAGTAGACCTGGTCCCAACTGATCTGGCCACAGCCTGCAAAGAAGGCAGTAAATCTTGTTGTAAAATAGTGAACTTCATAAATAGTCGTCAGCTTTCAGCCTTCAGCTATCCCGATTTAATCGGGACGACTGACGTCTGATGACTGATAACTAATTCTCTCCTTTTCTGGCAGAAACAAACCTATGAACTTCTTCTTCGGTTATTTTAATCAATCTAAAATTAACCCTTCCTGAAACAATTAGGTTTTTAATGTGTTTTTCCTCTTCTGTCAAGATATGAAAAGCTCCGGACTTTACTTCAATAAAATCAATCCGCTCATTATTTTTAATTCCAATAAAATCTATTGGCTGACCCAGAGGGATAATCCGGTCATAATCATAGCGCAGTTCAGCATAAGTTAACAATTCTGCCATTCTGCCTTTTTGAGGACTTATTGACCCCTGGATTGTTTGTAATACTCTGGCAGGCAGATCCTGTACTCCTTTATAAAGATCAATTAAATCTGTAGGGATATCAGTTCTGTTTTTACCCTGGAGTCTTCCCAGAAGATACACTAAGATAAACAAAAGCCCTAAAATTCCAATTATCCACCAATTAACTTGCATGTATTTGTAGATTATACCCTATCCTTTAATATAATAGTAATATTAATAAGCATTGTGGATATGTTGGTAATTACAATTATTAGCTTCTGTTTTTGGTAAAATTTCGTGTTGGAGAGCTGTTTAAAAATAGTGGATAAATTGTGGAAAACTCCTATATCTTAGTGGAAAACTTAATTAGTGATGCGTTGTTTTACTTCAATCAACATCCGCTGCACTTCCCTATCAGTATTCATCAGCTTTTTCATTTTATCCCTGCCATGCATGATAGTAGTGTGATCTCTACCTCCCAGGACTTGGCCAATTTTTTCCACAGTCAGCCTTAGTTCTTCTGATAAAAGATACATGGCAATATGTCTGGGTAGCACCAGCTCTTTTTGTCTCCTTGGTCCAGTCAGGTCTTTTAAAGAAATGTCAAAAAAACTGCATATGGTAGAGAGAACTTGTTTATGATCTGCTAGCACAGGTTTTCTGGGAGCTTGTCCTAGAAAGCGGGCTACATTTTCCACATCTGTGGATAAGTTTTGCGCTTTTAGTGATTGTAATATTTGGATAAGCTTACCCTCTAACTCTCTAGTATTTGATTCAAGGGAAGTAGCTATCAGTTTAAGTGATTCTTCAGGTAATATAACGCTTTGTTCAATACATTTTGCCCGCAGTATGGCAACCCTGGTATCAAAGTCAGGCTGCTGGATATCAATCATCAGCCCTCCTGCAAAACGGCTTTTTAAACGGTCTTCCAGTTTGGCAATTTCCTGGGGAGGCCTGTCTGAAGTTAAAATCATCTGGGAATTCCGGGATTGAAGTTCGTTGAAGGTATGGAAAAATTCTTCCTGAGTCCCTTCCCTGCCGGAGAAAAATTGAATATCATCAATTAATAATATGTCAGCCATACGGTACCTAACCCGCAAATCTCCCATTCTGTTTTGTTGGATGGCTGTAACATAATCATTCATGAATTTTTCTGAAGAACAATAGATAACTTTAAGGTGGCCTTTTTTGGCAAGCAGGGCATTGCCAATACCCAACATTAAATGAGTCTTCCCTACTCCTGTGCCACCATATAAAAATAAAGGGTTATAACTGGTGCCAGGATTTTGTACTACAGCCTGGGCTGCAGCATAGGCTACATTATTAGAAGGCCCTACCACAAAATTTTCCAAAGTATATTTGGGGTTTAAGATAATGGTGTTAATTTGGACTGGCTGGAAAAAATCACCTTCCTGCCCAGTTTGCGCTAAGTCTTCAGCTTCTTTAACAATAAACTCGACAGAAACCTGATTGCCTAAAAGTTTTTCAAAAGTTTGTTCAATCAGACTTTTATACTTTTGGGTGAGATTTTCTTTGATAAAAGCTGATGGAGTAGACAGAATAATCTGATTTTGGTTAGTACTTTTTAAAAGAGTTTTTATAAAGTAAGCCTTGAAATTATCAGGTCCAACAGCAGGTTTAATGGTTTCTAAAAATTTGTGCCAGAGGCGTAGGTTGTCCATTGTGAATAACTTGTCCACAATTTAATCCACAATGTGGTTCCATACAATATAGAGAAACTATTAAAAACTAGATCAACTTGTGATATACTTTTTTATAGTTGTTCTCTTTACATAATGCAGCCAGAGGTGTAAGATTAAATAATCATGGGTATGACTCAGGTTGCTCTAAAAGTAAAAAATCCTCAAAAACCATCCAAGATATTTGAAGGTGAATTTTTAGTGGATAGTGGAGCAACTTATACTGTTGTTCCCGAAGATATTTTAAAAAAAATTGGCATTAAACCTGCGGGGGAAGAAAAATTTTCTTTGGCTGATGGTAGAATAATCAGCAGAAAGGTCGGGAGCGCGCTTTATGAATACCAGGGGACAGAAAGAGCAGCTCCGGTTTTGTTTGGGGAGAAAGGCGATAGTTTGCTTCTAGGAACCTTTACACTGGAAGCGCTAGGTCTAACACTGGATCCTTTAAAGAGAAAATTATATAGAGCTGTTTTGAGGATGTAATCAAATATGCCAAAACGAACATATCAACCAAAAAAAGTAAAAAGGATTAAAAAACACGGATTCAGAGCCAGAATTGCAACTGCTGGCGGGATTAAAGTTTTAAAAAGAAGAAGAGCAACAGGAAGGGTTAGATTGACAGTCTAACCCAGTCGTCAGCTGTCAGTCATCAGTCGTCCCGATTAAATCGGGATAGCTGAGAGCTGAAGACTGAAAGCTTCAACATGCTTCCTAAGCCTCAAAGACTAAATTTAAAAACAGACTTTAATTGGGTTGCTGCAGGTAATAGGCTGGAAACAAAATATATAAAACTTTTTTTCAAATCAGGAGATAATGATACGCCCAGAGTAGGTATAGCTGTTTCATCTAAAGTTTTTAAGAAGGCAACAGAGAGAAACAGAGCCAGAAGATTGGCATCAGCAGCTTTTGAAAGCTTGTATAAAAATCTTCCTAAAAGTATTAATATAGTGGCTCTTCCCAAAGCAGGGGTTCTTAGGGTAAAATCATCTGAAGTGCTTTTGGACCTGGAGGAAGAATTGGAGAAGACAGGGTTAATATAACAATTATAATGGTTTTAATAATTATAAAAATTATAGATTTTTACCAAGTTTACCTTTCTTTTGACAAAGGAGCGCTAGCTTTGTTTGCGCCAGGAGGCGCTTGCAGGTATAATCCTTCCTGTTCGCAATACTCAAAGCAGAAAATCAGGGAATTTGGGGTATTCAGGGGAGTTTGGCTAGGAATAAAAAGAATTTGGAAATGTAGATGAATCAAATAGTTGATATTTTTAATTTAATATTTTTTGGTCCGGTCATTAATCTTTTAGTTTTAATCTTTCAAGGATTACAAGCTATTGGTGTTCCTGGGGCTTTAGGTTTTTCCATAATGATTTTAACTATTTTAATAAGGATTTTAGTTTGGCCATTTATGGCCTCTCAAATTAAAGCCACCAAAAAAATGGCAGATTTAAAGCCTCACTTGGATGTTTTAAAACAAAAGCACAAAGATGATAAGCAAGGTTTAGCTGCTGCTCAGATGGCTTTGTATAAAGAGCATGGGGTGAATCCAGCCGGGGGATGTTTGCCAGCTATAATTCAAATCCCAGTATTTATTGCTTTATATCAGGCCATAATTAATATCTTGCCGGGAGCAGGGGGAAACTTAAATATCATTAACTCTTTGCTATATTTTCCACAATTTAAACTGCCTGCAACGCTAGATCCTAACTTTTTTGGACTTAATTTAGGTATTAAGCCTTCTGATTTTGGTAAATTCGGAGCGCTGCTTTTGCTCATTCCTCTTGCAACAGCTCTTTTAACTTTTGTTCAATCAAAAATGACCATGCCAAAGCCCTTAAAAGTTTACCCTTCAGATTCTCCTAAAGAAAAGAAAGAGAAAGAAGGTATTGAAGATAGTATGGGACAAGTTCAATCTCAGATGGCATATCTTATGCCCATCATGATTGGATATTTTGCTTTCTCCTTTCCAGTAGGACTTGCAATTTATTGGAATACATATACAATACTAGGAATTCTTCAACAGCATAGGATTGGAGGCTGGGGTGGATTGGAGAGTCTAGTGACAAGAGTCAAGAGTCTAGGGAAATAATCATTAATTATATGGAACAGCAATTATCAGATATACTAGATAACTTACTGGGGATGCTTCTTTTAGAAGGCAGCTATGATATTGAAGAAAAAGAAGAAGGCTTTTTGGTATCTATTGAAACAAAAGATGCAGGAAGACTGATTGGAGCAAGAGGTGAATCATTGGACTGCCTGCAGCTTTTAGTAAATCAGATGGTTTCTAAAAAAGTTGGTCCCGCACCAGACGGTGCAGGATTTAAAAGAGTGATGGTTGATGTAATGGGTTGGAGAAAACAAAGGGAGGAAGAGCTTATCAAGGATGCCCAGAACTGGGGAAAACAAGTTTTAGAGAGCGGAGAATCTTTAGAGCTGGAACCTCAGTCACCTTGGCAAAGAAGAATTGTGCATATGACTATCTCAGAAATAGATGGGCTGATAAGTGAAAGTGTGGGTGAAGGAAGAGATAGACACATTGTTATCAAAGTAAAAAGTAAAAATTCAAAAGTTAAAAACGAAGAGCAAGATGTTGAAGTTGCAAAAGAAAGCTGACCCCGATTTAATCGGGGCTGAAGAGATACTTCTTTTTTTAACCCTGCTTTTTCTTCCCACCCAACTAGGTAAACACTTCTGGCCTGATTTTTCTTATATTTATTCTTTAAAAATTGATTATTTATCCCCTACTATTTATTTTTGGGATGTTTTAGTAGTTGCTCTTCTTTTGGTATGGATTTTAAGAAGGCCTAAAATTAATAAGATTGCCTTAAGCTTATTTTTGTTTTTTTTACTTACCCAGGTACTATCTTTAATAGGGGCAGCTAATATTCAAGCTGGTCTGGTTAGACTAGAACAATATTGGGTTGCTGGCCTGTTTGGTATTTTTCTGGCATCAGCTGATTTTAATAAATTAAAAAAGAAAATTTACTTACCATTGTTTTTGGGGATTTTAGGAGAATCCCTATTAGCCATTTCTCAGTTTATCAAAGGATCTACTTTAGGGCTGTGGATTTTAGGGGAAAGATCTTTTACTATCTCAACACCAGGGATTGCTAAATTTGATTTTCAGGGAGTTCAATTTTTGAGGCCCTATGCTACTTTCTCTCATCCAAATGTGCTGGCTGGCTACATGTTGGTGGCAATAGCTTTGCTAAGAAAAAAATATATAACTTTTCTTGCTGCTTTAACCATATTCTTAACTATGGGGAGAACTGCTATTTTAGCTGGATTTATACCAGCGGTATTTTTTCTTAAAAGAAAACATTTAATTTTTTTAGTAGTTTTATTATTAGTTTTATCACCCATTCTTTTTACCAGATTTACCAGTATTTTAAACTTTGATAATCTGGCTTTAATAAGACGGGAGGAATTGGCTGGAAATGCCTTCCAGATGTTTTTAAAAAATCCCTTGTTTGGAATAGGCTTAAATAATTTCATCCCTGCTGTAGCTTCTGAATTGATAACTGGTCCTAATAGGTTTTTGCAACCTGTCCATAATATTTTTTTACTTACTTTATCTGAAACAGGGATAGTTGGTCTAATTGGTTTACTTTTCTTAATTGGCTTTCCTATTAAAAGAATTTTCAATTTACTTCCCTGGTTTGTTATTATCTTTTTGGGAATGTTTGATCATTACTTTTTAACATTGCCTCAGGGTTACAGATTGCTCTTTTTAGTCTGGGGATTCTCTTTATCCATGGTAAAATCATCTAGTGAACCATCTCTCTAAAATTTTTCAGCAGACTTCCTGGCAGATTTTAGGTAAAGTTGTGACTTCCATTTCTACCTTTATTATCCTAGGAATAGTTGCCAGAAATTATGGCAAGGAAGGGACTGGAATCTTTACCCTGACGCTTACCTATCTGGCAATATTTTACATGCTGGCAGATTTTGGATTTAATGCACATGTTTTAAAGAGAGTCAAGAGTCAGGAGTCAAGAGTCAAGAGTCAATGGAAGAAGTTATTAGGAACAAGAATAATTTGGTCTGGGGTTTTGGCAGTAGCAGCAGTTGGGTTATTGCCCTTTTGGCCGTTTGCTACAGCTGATTTTTCTAAAGCAGTTTTTTTTGGCAGTTTGGCAATAATTGGTTCTGCTGTATTTGTAACCTGTAATTTAATTTTCCAGAGTAAATTGAGATATGATTTATCAGTTCTTTCTTCCAGTATTGGTACAGTTGCTAGTTTATTGGTATTTGTAGTTTTATCTTATTTTAAATTTCCTATCCCTTTTTTGCTTTTTGCCCATCTTTTTGGTTGGATTGTTATAGTATCTGTAGCGCTAATTTTTATACGGAAATTCTTTTCAAAAATTTTTCCCCTTTTTGATTTTTTATATGTTAAAAACTTGTTTAAAGAAAGTTGGCCAATTGCTGCAACTCTATCCTTAAATATATTATATTTTAGGGCTGACTCTTTTATGATTGCCTATTACAAATCAGTTTCTGATGTTGGTATTTATAATGTGGCTTACTCAGTTTTTCAATCTGTCTTAGTCTTGCCTACTTTTATTATGAATTCTTATTATCCCTTAATGTTAAAATCAGCAAGTAAAATTAAGCTGATGGCGCTGGGCCTTCTGGGCTTATCTGCAGTTGGTGCTTTGCTAACTCTAATTTTTTCCCCATTGGCAATTAGGATTTTAACAGGAGGTGGATTTGTGGGTTCATCGCAGTCCTTACAAATCCTTGCTTTAGGATTCCCGGCATATTTTTTATCTTCTCTTTTAATGTGGCTTTTAATTTCTAAGGGTAAGTATAAAAGCATGTTTATCCTTTACACGTCTTCCACAGCATTAAATTTGCTGTTAAATTTTATCTATATACCAAGATACTCATTTATTGCTGCATCCTGGACAACGGTAATTTCTGAGTATTTTATTTTAGCCCTGCAGGTTATGGTACTATGGAGAAGAAAATGAAACTGATTATTTATACAGATGGCGCCTCCCGCGGAAATCCCGGACCTGCAAGTTATGGCTTTACCATTTCTGATGATGAAGGAAATCTAGTTTATAAAGAAGGTAAATGTATTGGTATTACTACTAACAATGTTGCAGAATATACAGCAGTTTATGAGGCATTAAAATATATTAAGGAGAACCTTAGCAGCAAGACTTCAGAGATAGAATTTTATGCTGATTCTAAATTAGTAGTAGAGCAGCTGTCTGGAAGATATAAAGTTAAAAGCCCTCATCTCAAATTAATAATAGAAAAGATCAGAATATTAACTATGGAACTTGGGGGAGTACTTCACACTCATGTTCCCAGAGAAAAGAATACAGAAGCTGATAGACTAGCCAACCTCGCTCTGGATTACCATCCCGATGGTAGTTTCCATCGAGGATCCTCGACGAATGGAATTGCCGGGATTAATTGACATAGAATGTCACCTTTTATCTCTATTGATTTTATGTATAGTAGTGCTACGATTTACGCGTGGACGAAATAGAGGAATCTATCAATAAAAAAACTAGTATTATGCTTTCGCGAAACACGCCTGTGTCTTTGGTCGTGGGAGCTGCGGGTTTTTTGGGTTCTTATTTGGTAGATAAACTTCTAGATAAGGGTATTCAGGTAATAGGAGTTGATGATTTATCAGCAGGCAGAAGGCAAAATTTACAAAAGGCCACGGAGGACAAAAATTTTCACCTAATTATAGAATCTCCTGATAAAGTGGAATTGGATTTATCAAGACTTGATTATCTGTTTATAACATCTGGTGGTGATTGGGATTTAGGAAAGGTGTTGGATCTTTTTAGAAAAACAAAATGCAGATGCCTTTTTATCTCTTCAATTGATCTTTACAGGAAGGATAACTCTGAAGGGGTTGATCTGCAGAAACTTAAGGATACTGAAGGAGTAATTGCCAAATTCGCGGGCATTCATAAATTAAATGCCAGAATATTAAGACTGGGTCCTGTTTTTGGTCCCCGTATGGATTTTAAGACACAGGATCCTTTAATCAGGCTGGTGGCTCAATCCTTAACTGGAGATTTACAAAGGGATGTGACCCTAGAGTTTTCTTCCAGAGCTTTATATATTGCAGATGCCATGGATTTGATAGTTAAAACAATTATGGCGGGCAGTACTGCTCAAAAAATTTATGATGGGGTAAGAACAGAACCTATTAAGGTTTCAGAAATAAAGCAGGTTTTAATGGATCCAGTTTGGTATGAGACCAGGGATTTTGTGCCTTCACCGCTGCCACCATGGCCAACTCCGAATTTGGAAAAAACTGTGAAGTTTCTAAATTGGCATCCCAAATCAAATTTGATCACCAGTTTAAGGGTTACTTTAAGCTATTTTAAAGATAATGAAATAGAAGTACCCAAGATAGAAGATAGAGGATTGAAGATTGAAGATGGAATAGAAGAGGATAAGAAAGAGCTATTGGAACAGTTAAAACCGGAAAAAAAACAGCCAGAAGTATCAAAGATAAAGAAAAAGAGCAGAGTGTTGTCAAAAATTTATTTATTTTTACTGATATCTTTGGTAACCTATGCTTTAATTTGGCCAAGCGTGCTTTTAGGGTGGGGGATTTTGACATTTAAATCTCAGATGGCTTCAGGTTTGCAGAATCTGGAAAAAGGGGACTTTGATAAAAGTTTAGAAAGCATCAGTCAGGCGAGTGGCGGTCTGGAAGCTGCTAAATCTGTTTTTCAGACACTGGAACCAATTAAGAAAACTGGGTTTTTTGAGACAGAATTGGAAAGGGGAGATCAGCTGATTACTCTCTCTTCTCTTTCTGTCTCTTCTGCCCAAAGCGCTGTTTTGGGGGTTAAAGCCCTGTTGCAAGGCCTAAAAGCAGTTACTGGGGAGTTAACAGAATCACCTGCTGGGTACTTTGAAACAGCTCAAATAGAACTGTCTGCAGCAGCAGAGGATTTATCTAAAGCATCTGTTTCTACTGAGCAATTAGCGCCTTTTGCAAATTTGGTCAGCAAGGCTCAAACTATGAGTATTTTGCTGCCTGAGATAGTGGGCTTAGAGGGGAATAAAAGTTATTTAATTTTGCTGCAAAATAATATGGAACTAAGGCCAGGCGGAGGTTTTATTGGTTCTTTTGCCAAGGTGTCTTTTGCAGAAGGTAAGCTTAAAAAATTAGATGTTAATGATATCTATGCCATTGATGGTCAGCTAAAAGTTCATGTTGAACCGCCAAAGGAAATCAAGGATGATTTGAGTCAAAAGGACTGGTTTTTAAGGGATTCAAATTGGGAAAGTGATTTTCCTGCTAGCGCCAGACAGGCAGAGTGGTTTTATACCAAAGAAACAGGGGAAAGAGTTGAGGGGGTGATAGCTTTGGATGTTTCAGCAATGGAAGAGTTACTTACCTCTATAGGATCCCTAGATTTGGCAGATTATAAAGAGAATATAACAGCAGAGAATCTATTTGAGAAGGCTATCTCTCATGCTGAGCTGAGTTTTTTTCCAGGGTCCCAAGCTAAAAAAAGCTTTTTAACAGCGCTTACCAGTGAACTTTTCAATAAAATGTTCTTCCTGCCACAGAATAATTGGCCGGAAATTATTTCCAGTTTAGGTAAATCTTTAGAAGAAAAACACATTAGTATATATCTGGATGACCCTAAACTGTTTTCTTATATCATGTCTCAAAATTGGGCACATAATTTGCCCCGCCAGTCTACTCAAAACGCTAATATAGATTTCTTGAGTATGGCAGAGGCAAATTTGGGAGCCAATAAAGCTAATTATTATTTAGATAGAAGCTATAATTTAGAAACAGTAGTAGGTAAGTTTGGCGAGGTTAAACACAGATTAAGAATAAGTTACACAAACCGTAGTCCTTCTGATACTTTCCCTGGGGGAAAATACAAAAATAGGATGAGAGTTTATCTGCCATTTGGTTCAAAGATGACCAGGGCTTTGTGGGGAGAGAATGATATTACCAAAGATGTTACCAGCTTTGTAGATTACGGCAGATCTGGTTCTTCTATGCTTTTGGAGCTTTACCCAAAAGAGCAGAAAATATTGGTTTTAGATTACACAGCGTCTGTTAAACTAGATTTTAAAGAGGGGAAGGCAGATTATAAATTAGATATTATCAAACAGCCAGGTACCCTAAAAGATCCTTTCAAGTGGGTAATTTCTTATCCATTAGGTTTTCAGGTAGCCTCTGATCAAACTAAGACAATCAGCCCACAGCAGCAAACAATCCAGACAGATTTATCGCAAGATAGGAGTTTTGAGGTACAATTTAGTAAATAATGGAAAATTTTGGTTTTTTGGCTGCAATTGGGGCAGCATTAGCTTGGGGGACCTTTATGGTCCCTTTTAAAATTTCAAAATCTGACAAGTTGGTTTTATATCAGGCTTTAATGTCTGTAGGGATTTTATTGTCAGGGTTGGTTTTGTCTTTAATTTTAGGCTATTCATTAAGACCAAATGTCTATGGATTTGTAGCAGGAATTTTATGGGCAGTTGCCAATTCAATAGCTTTAACAGCAATTTCTAATCTGGGACTTTCCAGGGCTGTTCCTTTAGTGTCTTCACTGGTGGTAATTTCTTCTTTTTTATGGGGAGCATTGGTCTTTGGGGAAATGCCATCTGGAATGATCATGGGGTTTGCAGGGATTGTTCTGATTATTTTAGGAGTGATTCTCTCAAGCGCTACTGGTAATCTGGAAGGCCAAAATGCAAAACAGGGACTGTTTGCAGCAGTTGCAGCTGGTTTAATATTTGGCAGTCAGTTAGTTCCTTTAAAAGTGGGAAACGTGGCGACTGGAGATTTTTTCTTTTCAGTTTCTTTGGGAATTTTTATTACAGCTATCCTGATGGCTGTGGTGAGAAAAATTAGATTTTCTACAGAAGTTTTAAAAGCAGGTTTGATTTCAGGGGCAGTATGGAATGTTGGTAATTTATTATCACTAATTTCTCTTTCCTTAATTGGTCTTTCCAAGGCAGGGCCTGTCAGCCAAATTGCCACATTAGTAGCAGTTTTCTGGGGATTGTTTTACTTCAAAGAAATTACCAAACCTAAAGTTAAATTGCAAGTCTTAATGGGAGCAATTATGCTTTTGGGCGGGGTAATTATCCTTGGGTTGGCTTAGCTCTTGCTCCGCAAGCTCAAATGTGGTAAATTACCTTCACTAAATTATATGGATAGATTAAGTTTAAAAGCTGAGGAAAGAATTATCCTTGGTAAAAAAGTTAAAAAGTTAAGGAAAGATGGGCAGCTTCCAGCCCATGTTTTTGGCAAGGGGTTGGAGACTGAAGCAGTGTCAGTTGATGGAAAGACATTTTTAAAAACTTTTAAAGAAGCTGGAGAAACTGGTTTAATTGATTTAAAAATTGGAGCAGAAAAGGTCAGGCCAGTTATGATAAGGGGAGTCCAATATGATCCAGTTTCAGGGAATCCTTTACATATAGATTTTTATCAGGTTAATTTAACTCAAAAGGTAAAAGTGCCAGTGCCAATTCTCTTAATTGGTGAACAACCTGAGTCTGTTCATGCTGGTGAGGCAATTGTGCTGCAGACTTTAAATGAGGTAGAAGTTGAAGCTTTGCCGACAGATTTAATAGAAAAAATTGAAGTTGATATTACTTCTTTGAAAAATATTGATGATGCTATAACTATTGGACAATTAAAATTTGACAGGAGCAAATTAACAGTAAGCGCAGGGGAGGAAGAAATTGTGGTAAAACTTGCTCCAGCTGTTACAGAAGAGATGAAGAAACAAATGGAAGAGCAAGCTGCTGAGGCTGCTGCAGTAGCTGCTGAGACAGAAGCAGGTGAGCAGGCTGCCCCGCCAGCTGGTGGGGAAGGTGAAGAGGGTGCTGCTGTTGAAGGTGAAGCTCCTGAGCAAGGTGCCACAGAAGAAAAACCTGCGCAACAAGACGAGAAATTATAGAATAATTTGCGGTAGTTTTACGGTTATTTTGCGGGAATCACCACTTGACAAGCCTTGATGACTATGGTACTATGACTATAGTCATATGCCACAAACAGTTTCTAAATCACAATTTAAAGCCCAGGCCTTGGAATATTTAAGGATGGTGGAAAAACAAAAAGCTCCTTTGATTATTACTCATGGGGGTAAACCAGTTGTTGAAGTTATTCCCTACAAAGAAAAACAGGAATCAGATCAGGAAGCTATATTAAAATCTTTACGCGGAACTCTGGTATATTATAAAGATCCAACTGAACCAGTAGGGCTGGAAGATTGGGAAGCTCTTAAATGATATTGCTGGATACTAATGCGCTAATTTGGTGGAGCACTGCTCCTGAAAAACTTTCCAGGAAAGCCCGTCAGATTATTGATGACACAGTTAAAAAAGAAGAGATATTAGTCTCTTCAATTAGTGTTTGGGAGGTTTATTTATTAATGAAAAAAAATAGAGTTGGATTTTCTATAGATGTTGACAGTTGGTTGGAAAAGTTGGAAAATTTGGAATTTGTTAAATTTGTACCAATAGATAATAAAATAGCTTCTCAATCTGTAAAGCTGGATTTTGATAACTCAGACTCGGCTGACAGGATTATTATTGCAACAGCTTTAAATATAGGAGCAAAACTAGTTACTTCTGATAGAAGGATATTAAATTACCATCATGTCCAGTCAGTCTGGTAAACTAGGCCATTTAGTAATCATTATAGAATCCCCTTTATGAGGCAGCTTTTGCCAAAGTTCCTCAGTGATAAAAGGCATAAATGGATGCAGTAGTTCTAAAGATGTTTTAAAAACATATTCTAAAACCCTTTGAGCTTGGGCTCTTCTATTTTTGGTGGATTCTATATATTTATCTGCAAATTCATGCCAAATAAACTCATACAAAGCATCTGCCCCATCATGAAACCTGTATTTATCTAGTGACTTAGAAACTGTCTGAATTGTCTTATTTAATCTTTCAATGATCCATTTATCATCTGCATTTTTCAAATTTTGAACTTTGAATTTTGAACTTTGAATTTTTTGTGGCTTAAATGTCACAACAAACCTGCCTATATTCCATAATTTATTAGTAAAATTTCTCATGGCTTGTAGTTTTGGATGAGATAGGGCTTGGTCATGTCCAAAAGCAGTCCCATATACCAAAGCCATTCTTAAAGCATCTGCCCCATATTGATTGGCAATATCAATTGGATCTACCACATTGCCTTTGGATTTACTCATCTTTTTGCCTTGTGGATCCAAGACTTTTCCATGCAAAACAATATTTTTAAAGGGAACTTGACCAGTTGTATAAATACCCAACATTACCATTCTGGCTACCCAGAAAAGTAAAATATCATACATAGTTTCCATGACAGTTGTAGGATAAAACTTCTCAAAATCATCTCCGCCAGCTGGCGGATGGCTTGTCCTGAGCGTAGCAAAAGGCCATTGGCCAGAAGAAAACCAGGTATCAAACACATCAGTATCTCTTTCCAAAGTTATATTGCCACAATTATTACAAGCTTGAGGTGTTTCTCCTTCTGTTACAGTCCACTGTTTGCACTGCTTGCAAAACCAGGCTGGAATCTGCATTCCCCACACAATTTGTCTGGATATATTCCAATCTCTGATATTTTTGAGCCAATTAAAATATGTAGTTTCCCAGTTTTTAGGATAAATTTTAATCCCGCCTTTTTTGACCACCTCAATAGCCTTTTTAGCCAAACCTTCCATTTTAATAAACCACTGCTCTAAAGGTAATGGCTCTATTTCTGTGCCGCATTTATAACAAACACCCACCCT
>CAYQAW010000019.1:0-18491 GCA_964415615.1 uncultured Gammaproteobacteria bacterium | reverse complement strand
GGTTCGCTTCGCTCAGTCCGCTGCGGCGGACTTCGCTTAAAAACTAATCCTTCCTCCGGAAATTTTCGCTCTTTTCCTTTCCTGCCTTTCTGTCTGGTTATTTTTGAGTAATAAATTTGCTTGTGAGTAATAAGTTTATGCAATATAATATCTACTCGTAGAACCATAGGTATGGAGGGTTTTCTACTTCTTTAATCTTAGGTTCCCAGAGCCTCCATTTACCATCAATGTTTTTGACGTCCCAATAGCCCTCAAAATATTTGTAGACAATTTCTTCATCGACCATATCTTTAGTTGAGAGCTTAACATTTATCCGATCTTTTTTGTCTTTATCTTCTTCAATTTTAATGACTGTTGTATCCAGCAAAGAGTTGTATCCTCCCTTCCAGTAATCAAAGCCATGTCCCTCTTTAAAGTTATCTGAAAGTATTTCAAATGCTCTTTCCAGCTTTCTGACCTTTAAATAATTGTAAAAAGTGGCAACGGCAAATTCAGCACTTTCAGTATCATCAAAGCTAATTCTTTTAATATCCTTTAGAGAATCCTTAGTTGTAGACATCTCCAGCCATTTTTGCTTAATAGAATCAGCAGAGATTGCTAAACCTAACCCTGATAAACCGGCTGTATTGATTCCTTCTACCTCCCCGCAAATATTAACCATTGGGCCACCGGATACTCCCGGAGTTAAAGTAATATCCGTCTGGAGATATTCAACACCCACATCCTTTGATCTTCGTCTGGCAGATAAAGACCCTTTGTTAACGGATGACTCTCCTGAAAGAGATCCTCCAAATGGAAAGCCTATTGCCAAAAGCTCTTCCGTGGGATTAAGCTCCTTAGGATCACCCCATGAAATAACAGGTAAATCCTTACTGATTTTTATAATTGCCAGATCTGCATTTTTATCAGCCATAATAATTTCTGCAGTTTCAAATGTATTATCCGGTAAAACTACCTTAGGAGCAGGTTCAAATTCGATTACATGAAAGTTAGTAAGAATTAACCCCCCTGATTTAACAGCAAAACCAGATCCTTCTGATTCTCCCCCTACAATCCGTACCACTGACTGGCGGATTTTATCAACTGTATTTTTCTCGCTACATTTTAGTTTCTTAGGACCTCCAAGTTTATTCTCGATTGTCTGTAATCTATTCTCAAGAGTATAAATCCGGTAGATGCCAAAACCTATGAAACTGACTGCAACGGTAATAATCAAAATCCTAACAGGCAGTTTAAGGCTGTAGCGGAATATAAAAGTCTTTTGTTTTCTGAGGTGCATTATAAAGAAGAGGATATGTTTTATTGCCAGTAATACAGCAGTTAACGGAAAAATAAAAACCAGTAAACCATCTATATTATTTATAATTCTGAAAGTATTACTGAAATTTGTAACTCTGGTAAGGATATTGATACTAATTATTAGAAGTACCACAAGCGGCAAGAAAGATTTATACCATTTAAACATCCGTAATTTTGAGAACAAAACAATTGAAAATCCGGTGATTACATATATTTGTCCAATGAGAAATATTGCTGTTACAGTTTTGAATTTGTCCTCAAAATTCTCCCCAAGTTTCTTAAATAATACATAATCTACTAAAAGCATCAAAATTGTAATTGCCAGTAATATTTTTGGGTGAAGTAAAACCCGGAGTATTCTTAAAAGGTAAGTTATATATTTATTTTTCACTTTATCCTTTGGGGGTTAAAACTTTTCTAGGTTTGCCACCTGCTCCTGGGCCAACAATTCCTGCTTCTTCCAACTCATCTAATAACCACGCGGCTCTGGCAAATCCCACCATCAATCTTCTTTGAAGCAAGGATGCAGAAACTTCTGCATAGTTTTTGACAGCCTTTACTGCTTCATTAAATAATTCATCCTTATCAATTTTTGGATTTATAATACTTTGAAGTTCGCCCACTGTTTTTTCAAGTTTTTGAAGTCTTTGTTCTAGGTTTTTACAGCAATCACTCATACTTTTACATTATGCCAAACTATACCCGAAGTCAATAATTATCATGACTTTTGTACATTTGAAGCTGAAGGTTTATTGTCTGCGCGGGCATCTATTAAAATAATACTCTCTTCATTTTCTATTTTGAGGCTTTTCAAAATTACTTGTACTCTAAATAATTCAGACTTAGTGAAGTAGATAATTACTTTTACACACTTATCAGTGTTATTTGCCTTTTCATATATTGGCATCTGATTCTTCAAATTTTGCTTAAGTTTTTTATTACTCGCAAGTTTATACTCAACAAGTGCAGCATCTACTGAACCCTTTGAAGCCTTTCCATCAATAGGACCTCTACCATTATTAACTTCTGAATCAAAATTATAGTCAGACCCGAACCAAGTTAATCGGTAACATATTTTCAAATCTTCTTCTCGTTCAATTGGCTGTTTAGTATGTTTGTCATAAAAAAGCCTATACCCGTCGTTATTCTCGATCTCGTTTTTTAGAAAGTGAACTCGCTTTAATATTTCTGAATATGCATTAGTAGGAGTTTGGTAAAAAGGTGTTTTTGCAAGTAGCTGAGCTAACTTAGTGAACTGTTCTACGTATAGGTTTTCTGAAAAATCCACCATTTGTTTGCTAATATCTTCAGCCTGGTCACCATGATCTTCTTTGTACTTAATGTAGTAATCAATTATTTGAGGGAACTCAAGAATAGTCTTTCTGGCTGCTTCACTCTCTTCTTTTTTTGTTGGAGTCTGTGGCAAGACTCTTCTAAAGTAGTTATTAATCTGACTTCTTAATTCATCATTTGTTATTGCCTGAGGTATTCGATTGAAATCATTAATTAAATCCTCTTTATTAATCCAGGTTTCATCTTTTGTTAATAAATCTTTTGGGGTTAAAATTACGAAGTCACCATTATGTTTAGGCAAGTAGTAGGTATCATCCTCCCAAGTTTCGGTGGCATAGTTAAACTTTGCTCTACGTATTCTAAACGTTTCGCAGTACTTTGCATCAATATACTGTTTTGCAAATGCTTCAGTGAACTTTAGTAAAAAATCCTTAATTAGATTTGTTGTAAAGTCGCTAACATTATCTTTACCGACGCCTTCTTTTATTAGGCAAAGTTTTTCTAAATGTGAGCCTCGAGTTATTTTTTCATCACCATAATCAGAGAATATTTGACTGAAGTTTTCATTTAAAGCATCAGCAAACTGTTTTCCTAAAGCACTTCCGCTATTGCCTTGTGCCGAATAACCGAACCAATTTTGTTTGACTTCTTTAAATTTGTACCATGATGAAAGTAATCCAGGAGTAATTTGTTGGTTTACTGACTTTTTTCTGAGGAACCTTAAATATTTTATTATCTCAGCGTGTAATACTTGATATTCAGGATTCTTACTATTAAAAAGCAGGAATGGGTCGATGAAGAGAGGTAAGTCAGCAATTAAAGAAATATCAAACGCACCATATTCGTCTAAAATCTTTTTGTCGATATTGAAGTAATCAGAAAATAATATTTTTGGATTATTTTGTTTCATGATCATTAATAATTATTTATAAAGAAGTTTTACGTATTCCATTTTAGGAACTCTAATCTTTAAATCTCCTATTTCTAGAATATCATCTAAGAAAATTTCTCTTGGAAAGGAAAAGTAGTAGAACCTCTGTCTTGTATCTGTCGAAAGCGGCCAGTTCTCCTTTTTCCCCCAGCTAATATAGAAAACAACGTTTGGATCATCAGGAGAGCCAAAGAGTATAGGGGTTTCTACACTTAATCCATTAACTTTAAATGCTATTTTTACTATCTTTCCGCTCGGAGCGGAATAGAAATTAACATCTTGTAAATTTGGGGAGTTTTTTAACAACTCAAACACTACATTTTTTTGAGAATCAAGTATATGTAAATCTATATCATGATCTTTATAATTTTCATTTATAGAGTCATATTTATCTTGAATAATAAGCTGAAATAATCCCCCTCCTAACCAGTATTTGATTTGGTTTTGTTCTAAGATTCCTGTTACAAGTTTTAAAGCAGTTTGTATTTCTTCAGGTAAATTATTTGTTGAGTCCATACTAAGATTTTGTGTATTCTGGTGGAATGTCTAAAGGAGAAAGGATAGCTGTTATATCCGGTACACATAAAACATCCAATCTAATTTTTTCTATGTCAGAACTCATGTCTAATCCGTTTAAAATTAAATAATTGCAGTCAATATACCTATGGCTTCCATCACCTAGGGAACCAATAGTGCCATTTTTATCTGCAAATGCAGGAAAAAGAGGATAAATTAAACCGTTTTGTTTGTAAAATTCAATTTTAACTTTCTCTTCATCTATAAATTTTTGATAATCAGGTCTTGACTGATCAAGCCATTCATTTAACGTAGTTCTTGTAAAATTTCCCCAATTAGGAGCGTAAAACTGACCAATTTTCTCCCAAGCTTCCTTGCCAAAGAATTGTTGAACTGTGCTATTTTGAGGTTGAACTTTGTGCCAAAAGATGCCAATTCCTACAGCAGGCGTACCATCTGTATCTTTTTTATCTTTCCATTCTGCAATAAATTCATCAGCCGTCATTTCAGGCTCCATACTAACAGAAATTTAGCTTATTAGATAGAGAAAACAATCTAACAATTAGAGCAAAGCACTGATAGCAAATAAGCCTGATTTGCAGTAAAATTTAAGTAAGAATTCAAATGAAATTATATCATGGTACGGATAATCCTGATTTTAAATTACAGCCAATTAAAGAGGGTGTTGGTTATCATCCAGGTGCGGGACCGGTTGAATTTTTAGGCCCTTCATTTAGTGATAATGAAGAAGTGGCAGGTTCTTACGGAAATATAATAATACAAAAAGAATTTACCCCAAAAAATCCCAAAAAGTTCAGGAGTTTGGAAGCCCTTAAGAATAATATATTTAAAACCTTTGGCCCACCTACGTCTGGTCAAAACTTAGGGACATATTACCGTGATATAGCGGATAGTTATAAAGCAAAATTATTAGCTGAAGGATACGATTCGGTAATTTTCCCGGAAGGTCTGAAAAGATCAACAGACGAAAAGTTATCAACAACCATAATACCCTTGTCTGAAGATTTTTATAAGTAATCAGACTCTCAAATATTAATTAGGCCAATAATTGGTATAATCAGGTAATATTTATGGGTTTATTTAGGAGACCCTATTTAAAATGACAAATGATAATTACGAGATTGTTCCTCCCAACCCTTCATCTCTCATTCAGTCAATGAGAGCATTCGGCTATGATCTCCCTACTGCAATTGCCGATATTATCGATAACAGCATTTCTGCATCTGCAAAAAATATTTGGATCAATTTTTTTTGGAGTGGCGAGGATTCTTATATATCTATTATAGACGATGGCTTAGGGATGACGGAAAAAACCCTGGTTGATGCAATGAGGATTGGAAGCATCAGTCCCTCTCAGGAGAGAGATATTAAGGATTTAGGCAGATTTGGACTCGGATTAAAGACTGCTTCATTTTCCCAATGCAAAAAACTCACAGTTATTACAAAGTGTAAAAATGAGAATATCTATATAAGATGCTGGGACTTAGATTTCGTAGTAGCCAGCAGAGAGTGGAATCTCCTGAAAACTCATTCAGAAGATGCTAGTCTTATAAAGAACAAAGTCAGCGAACTGGTTTCGGGTACTGCCGTCATACTCGAATCGCTGGATAGAATCGTTTCTGGAACAGAGGTAAATAACGAAAAAGATAAAGACAGATTTCTAGAAGAAGCAGATAAAGTAAAAAAACATTTGACAATGGTATTTCATAGATTTTTGGAAAGACCTAATGGTCTGAAAATATGGGTAAATGATAGAGAAGTTAAACCATGGGACCCTTTTCTTGCTAAAGAATCAGCGACACAGAACCTGGCCGAAGAATCACATAATATTTTTGGGGATAAGCTGACAGTAAAACCTTATGTACTACCTCATATTTCAAAGATTAATTCAGAAATTTATGAGTATGGATCCGGTCCAAACGGCTGGAATGCCCAGCAGGGTTTTTATGTATATAGGAATTCGAGGATGCTTGTATATGGTGACTGGCTTGGTTTAGGATTTCAAAAAGAAGAGCATTATAAGCTCGCACGAATTATGCTTGAGATTCCATCTTCAATGGACGATAAGTGGGGTATTGATGTAATGAAATCAAAAGCCTCCCCACCCCATCAGATTAAACAGGATTTAAAGCGCATAGCACAAATAACCAGAGAAAGAGCAGTAGCTATTTATCGCCACAGAGGGAAAATTATCAGTCGAGAGAACGATGCCAAGCTGTCCTTTACATGGAAGAGAAAACTTCTTCATGGAAAGATCTCTTATGCTATAAACAGGGAGCATCCTCTCATAAAAGAACTATTAGATAATCCGGATATCAAAAATGAATTCTCGCATATTTTAAGAATGGTTGAAGAGACACTGCCTATTTCAACAATACTTATTGATGCAAAAGAGAATCCCATACAGAATAAGGAGCCTTATGAGGGTGTTCCAACAAAAGAACTTATAGATCTTGCTGGAAAACTTTTTAATATTTTACTCAAAAACGGCTACTCTTCAAGAGAGGCTGAACATCAACTCGTATCTATTGAGCCGTTTAATTTATATTCAGGTCTAATTTCAGAATTCAGAAAGGAAAAAGGCATTAATGTCTAATACTTACAACAGCGTAAAAACAATTGCTCTTACGCTTTTTAACAATACTCCTAATCATTCCCTAGACGATATAAAAAACAGCGTATCAATCGCCATTCAGTCCTTGAGAAGTGCAGGGATAAATGATGCTGTAGATGAAGAGAAATTGATAAGAGAAATTGAAAGCTTGTGCAGTATTACTATCGGAGCAAGCACAGTATTAGAAGATAAGATCAATCATATAGTATGGCTCAATAACAAGAAGGCTGAGATTAACTGGAGGTTCTGGAACAGATATAGGACATACTTGGAAACCCAAAAGTACTGGGCGCAGTCTTCAATTGAGAAATTAGATGAAATAACTGAGGATGTATTAAAGCGCCTTGAGGATCCTCAGCGAGAAGGTCCATGGGAAACAAAAGGATTGGTAGTGGGAAGAGTCCAGTCCGGTAAAACTGCAAATTATATAGGATTAATCTGTAAAGCTATAGATTCAGGATATAAAGTCATAATCATTCTTTCGGGGATGATTGACAGTTTACGAAGTCAAACTCAACTGAGAATTGATGAAGGAGTTTTAGGATATGATACTAAACTCAGTAGGAGCTATCAGCAACAATATCAAAGAATAGGTGTTGGTAAATCAGATACTGGAGAACTTCTTACAATTCATTCTCTGACGTCCAGTGAGAATAACGGTGATTTTAAGAAATCCGTAGCTCATCGAGTTACAGCTATGTTTGGTGAAGCACCATTTATTCTGGTTGTTAAAAAGAATAAAAGCGTCTTAGGAAACCTTATACAATGGGCATTATCTGTAAGAAGCGATTTGGATCCGATCACTAACCAGCGAGTTATCAGGAAGGTCCCTCTTTTAATAATTGATGATGAGGCAGATAACGGTTCTGTTAATACTCGTGGTATACCTATAGATGATGATGGCGATCCATTACCCGAATATGAAGTTACAGCAATAAACAGAAAAATCAGAGAATTATTAAAGATATTTAATAAAAGTGCATACGTTGGCTATACTGCGACACCTTTTGCTAATATTTTTATCCCTTATGATGCTAACTTAGAGTCACTTGGGGATGACATATTCCCAAAAAGTTTTATAATTAATCTACCTACTCCATCAAATTATATCGGACCAGCAGAAATTTTCGGATTGGATCCTAACAGTACTAGCGAGAGCAATGATTATGAATCCCTCCCTATTGTTGCTCCACCTGTATCTGATTATGAAGATGCCTTTCCTCCAAAGCACAAGAAAGACCATATTCCATATGAACTTCCCCAGTCCTTAATTACTGCAATACACTCTTTCATACTTGTCTGTGCCGCTCGGCTGGCTGGCGGACAGGGAGCTAAGCATAATTCTATGCTGATACATGTTACTAGATATATTGACGTTCAAAAGCATGTTGAGAGTCTTGTAAAAGCTGAACTTAATTCTATAAGGAAAAGGCTTGAGTTTGGAGACGGTAATTCTTCAAATAAAATTTTAAATGATCTAGAGAAATTATGGCATGAAGATTTTGAGTCAACAACCCAAAAATTAAAAGAGATGAAAACGAGTATTCATTTTGAACCATTAGAAGTTACCTGGGAACAGGTTAAAGAAAGTCTTTATGCAGCCGCAAGCAGAGTTGTGGTTAAGCTGTTAAACAATACAGCTAAAGATGTTCTTGATTATATGGAAAATGAAGAGCATGGATTAAGTGTTATAGCAATAGGAGGCGATAAGCTTTCCAGAGGTCTAACATTAGAAGGTCTCTCAATCAGCTACTATTTAAGGACAACGAAAATGTATGATACATTAATGCAGATGGGACGCTGGTTTGGTTATAGACCAGGATATCTTAACCTCTGCAGACTTTACACAACTAAACAGCTCATAAGCTGGTATAAACACGATACCTTCGCTACAGAAGAACTGCTGGAAGAATTTAACATGATGGCAGATAGAGGAGAAACACCTATGAAGTTTGGACTTAAGGTTAGAACTCACCCTTCAGATATGCGAATTACAGCCGTCAGCAAAATGAGATCTGGCAAGCTTCGTCAATTTGGATATGACGGAGATATTGTAGAACTTACCTATTATCCTATTGATGAAAAAATTAATGAACAGAATATACGCTTAACAGACCAGTTTCTTAGAACACTGCCAAAACCCGAACATAAGGGAAATTTTATTTGGCGCAACATATCTGGCGAATCAGTTAAAGAATATATAGAAAACTTTTTAACTAGCCCTTCTTCAATAAAGGCAAACTCAAAAAATCTTTCTGACTATATTAAAAGTCAACTTTCTAAAGGAGAGTTAACTAATTGGACAGTTGCATTAATTTCAATTGAAAAATCTGAAACATCAGCTAATATAGGAGGATATACTGTAGGTCGCCCTGAGAGAAAAGCGAATTTATTAGGTGCAGGCAGAATGAAAGCATATCAACTTAACCGAAGAAGATTAATCACTCCCAGACATGAATACATCGACTTTACTGAGGAACAGATAAGAAAAGCCTGTCAAAGAGACTTCATGCAGACCGGAAAAGAATCTAGAGAGCCCACTCCTAATGCAGTGAGAGAAACGCGGGATGTAAAAAATGGACTGCTGTTGCTATACCCTCTCATTTTAAAAACTGACGAAAAACCAATTTCGGCGCTGGGTTTTGCAATAAGCTTTCCATCCAGTGAAACAGCTGAAAAGACTGAATATGTTATGAACAGTGTGGAGGCTGAAAAATATGATGAAGAATTCTAATACTAATCAATTCGAAAAAATTTGGCTGGAGCTGATTAGTGAGTCCAGCAATAGTACTTCAGAAGGCTTTTTGATACGGCGCATTTTGCCTGAATCTAAAAAGGACTTATTCTTAGGAATCGAGAAACATCATAAGACTAAAGTTTTTATTTTAAACATTGGTGAAAATACAAATCTTCAGCTTAGAAATTTTCCAGAATCAAACGGCATATTGATTAAGAGGATCAGTCTACCTCATGAATCAATTCATAGTGACTCAATCGCTGTTTTTTTAAGAGACGATAGATTTTCAGATATTTTTTCTTCATTAGTTGCTGATATATGCGAAAACTTAACTGCTTCCGGCAGTAATAGCGGGAGTGTAGATATATTAAGAAACCGTCTTAAAAAATGGCAGGTATTTTTTGAACAGAACAAACCTCAAGGATTAAGCGAGGAAGTAGTTATAGGTTTATTCGGTGAACTTAATTTTCTGAATTCTTATTTAATTTCCAGCACAAAAAGTAAATCTATCTTAGCCTGGAAAGGCTTTCAAAATACTAATCAGGACTTCTATTTTCCTAATGTTGCTGTTGAGGTTAAAACTACTCTTGCAAGAGAACCTAGTGCTATAAGAATTGCAAGCGAGAGACAGTTAGATAAATCCTCCTATCCCAATTTATTCATCGCTCATTATTCAATAGACAGGTCTGAAAGTAACGGCATGACTCTTCCTGTACTGATTGACGAAATTAAGAATAAACTAAAAGGTGATTCTGACGCAGAAAATTACTTTGATACAGCCTTGTTTGAACTTGGATACATTGATGCGCATGCCGAAAAATACAATTCTAAGTACAGCGTTCGAGACTTATCATTTTATGAAGTTACTGAGGCATTCCCAAAAATCACAGAAGAGCTTCTTCCGAATGGAATAGGTGATGTTCAATATGGAATAAGCATTTCTGAGTGCAAACATTATACTGTTGAGACGGATAAAGTTCTTGAATTAATAAAAAATGAATAACATCGATAATAAGTTAATTGAATTTATGGTTAACCTTCAGCAGGAGATTTTAGGCAGTATTGATATTGAAGGTCAGGAATCATTTCGCGAAGACAGATTCACAGAATTAATGATTGATTACCTAAGCGATATGGGTGAAGTTGATGATGGGTCAGTCTGCAACTATAGAGCCCGCGGTATGCAGATTAACGGCTACTCTATCAGCGAAGATAACGACTGCCTGACACTATTCGTGTCTAATTTCTCTTCGCAAACCCAGCCAGAAAATATACCATCAAAAGATGTAGAGGATGCTTCTAACAGGGCACGAAACTTTGTTAAAAAGTCGTTAGACGGACTCTTTAGAGAACTCGAAGAAGCTTCTTCTGCCTTTGATTTGGCTCGCAGTATCTACGATATCAAGGAAACACTTACAATGCTTAGGATATTTTATTTAACAGACGGAATAGTTAAAAAATTTAAAATTCCGGATGATAATAGCTTAAGTAAAGTAGATGTAACTCATCAGATATGGGATATTGAAAGGCTTCATAGGGCTGTTACATCTGGGAAAAGGAGAGAATTAATTGAGATTGATATTGAAAAGCTTTTTGGAAACCCAATTCCCTCTATTGTTGTTAATCCAGCTGAAGCTGATACTTATACAACATATCTTGCAGTCATACCTGGAAGAATTCTAATAGAACTCTACAATCTATATGGCCCTAGACTGCTGGAACGAAATGTTAGATCGTTTCTGCAGGCGAGAGGAAAAGTCAATTCTGGAATTCGCAACACTATACTCAATGAACCAGAGATGTTTCTAGCATATAACAATGGGATATCAGCAATTGCTGAAGAGGTCAAAACGAAAGATTTGAAAGATGGCCAAAAGGGAATAACATGGCTGAAGGATTTCCAGATAGTGAATGGCGCCCAGACGACTGCATCGCTCTATCATGCTTCTAAAAAAGAGAGAATTGATGTTGAGAGTATTTTTGTTCAGGTGAAATTAACAGTCATTTCTGATTCTAAAAAAGCAGATGAAATAGTACCTTTGATCTCTGAATATGCAAACAGCCAAAATAAAATCCAGACAGCAGACTTTTCTGCGAATGATCCATTTCACAGAACCCTAGAAGAACTCTCGAGAACTATCTGGGCTCCTCCGGTAAATGGAGCACAGAGACAAACTAAATGGTATTACGAACGGGCCGGAGGTCAGTACGCAGACGATAAAGAAAGAGAAGGTACACCAGCCAGAAAAAGAAATTTTGAAATAATGAATCCGCCATATCAAAAATTCACAAAGACAGATTTAGCAAAATTTGAGAATTCATGGAATATGCTTCCTCATATTGTCAGCAGAGGTGCGCAGATGAACTTCAGGGAATTTACCATACAGTTAAAGACAGATTACAAGGACTTTTTGCCTAATGAAACCTATTTTAAACATCTTATGGCAAAAGCAATATTATTCAAAACAGCTGACAAATTAATCCAGGAGCAGGGGTATGGAGGATATAAAGCTAACCTTGTGACGTACACTATTGCAAAATTAGCATATGCTACTGAGCAGCGAATAGATCTTGATCAAATTTGGACTAAGCAGGAGATATCAGAGGTACTAAAGTATGACATTATAGAAACTTCCAAGAAAGCATTTGCTCATATTACGAATACTCCTGTTGAGAATACTAATGTAACGCAGTGGTGTAAGAGGAAGGAATGCTGGTTCTCATTTAAGAATACTTCTATGATTCCATCACAGGCATTAATTAAGGAGCTGAAGGATGATGTTCAGATGAAGAAAGCGGATGAAGAAGTAAAATATCAGGCTGAGACGCTAACGACAGAACAGTTGGCAAGAATAGAGAAAGTTAAACAGATAGACTCAATGCTCTGGCTAAAAATAGCAGCATGGTCAAAAGAAACAAACAAACTGCAGTCCTGGCAGCGTGAGAATGTGATGAAAATGAGCAATCTAATTAGGAGAAAGAGGACACCGACACTTAAGCAGGCGGAGGATGCGCTTAAAATACTCCAGGATGCTCGATATTTTGGATTTAATTTTGAACACATCAAATATTAATGCTGCTTTTTAGCAGTTAATGTGTATATAATTAAATTATGAATAGTAAACTGCCGATTGTTATCGATCTATTCTGCGGTTCTGGGGGTTTAAGCCTCGGTTTCAAAAGGGCTGGTTTTGAAACAGTCGTTGCGAACGATATTTCTCAAGACGCAATTAATACAATAAAACTAAACAATCCCGAAACTGAAACTATTCTTAAAGATATTCGAGAATTAAAATCATCAGAAATTAAGAGGATTCTTAAAACAAAGGGCTACACTTGTATAAATGGAATTATAGGCGGACCTCCCTGTAGAGGATTCTCACTTGCCAATCGAAAAAGAAATCTTGAAAATCCGGGAAATCATTTATTTGAAGAATATTTAAGACTTGTTCGTGAACTAAAGCCCGATTTCTTCGTCTTTGAGAATGTTGCCACAATACTTGCCGTAGGAAACGGGATTATAAAGGATACAATCTATAATGAAATGAAAAAGATTGGATACGAAGTTGAAATAAAGGTTTTGACTGCTTCAGATTACGGAGTTCCTCAAGTTAGACAAAGAGCAATTATTATCGGAAATAGAAAAGGTGCAAAAGGTCTGCATCCGGTTCCAATATTGGATAAAGATTCTTATATTACTGTTAAACAGGCGATAGATGACCTTCCTCCTGTTGCTGATACATCAAACCCCAAAGAGAGAGATTATTTAATTTTACCGTTAAGTGATTACCAGGAACTTATGCGCAAAAATTCAAATAAAGTATTTAACCATATAATAACTTCTAATAATGAGCTTGTTTTGATGAGATACAAAACCATCCCCCAAGGCGGTAACTGGAGAAACATACCCAAAAGTCTAATGAAAAACTATAAAAATCCTGAACTCTGCCACAGCAATATTTATAAGAGGCTGTCTTGGGATAAACCATCCATTACCATAAGCAACTTTAGGAAATCTATGCTTATACATCCAGAACAGCATAGAGGCTTAACTGTGAGAGAGGCTGCAAGAATCCAGTCTTTCCCTGATGACTATATTATTACAGGAGGGATAATGGCACAGCAACAGCAAATTGCAGATGCAGTTCCTCCGCTTATGGCAGAGGCTATCGCAGTGCGAATAAAAACTAAGCTTTATCCTAAGGAAAAGAGAAATAAATCAAAAAACCATAGTAGCAGTTACCCATATATGAGAAGTATACTTAGAGCAGAGGCTAATTTAGCCTAAGGTTGAGCAATTTTTTTGTGAGCTGAAGCTCTTTTTTAGTTTCGCACTCCCAAACAACAAGAATATTAAAGCTCTCTTTTTGTAAAACTTTTTTTATTCTAGCGAATCTTTCTGCGTTTCCCTCAAGTTTTTTTCTCCAGTACTCCACATTACTTTTGGGCATAAAATTTCTTTTACAGCCGTAATGCTGATGCCAAAAACATCCATGAACAAAAATAACAGTATTGATTTTTTTAATATAAATATCGGGATTACCAGGCAGCGATTTTGTATGGAGCCGATATCTAAAACCGATTTTGAATAGTATTTTACGTACAGCTAACTCAGGTTTTGTGTTTATAGATCGAATAGCAGACATGTTTCTGCTTCTTGCCTCATTTGTTATGTTTATCATGATGGAAAAGATATCGCTTTTTGATTTTAGCAAAAAATGAAATTTAAAGAAGGAGGGGATGGCATTACCGGTACCAGATACCGAGTTTTTTCTGTTTAGCTTCCTCCTGAAGTTTTAATAATTGCTCCTGATAAATAAAAGGCCTTTTGTGTTGGTAAACTACCACTTGTGCCATGCCTTGTTTGGCAAGTTCCATGGAAACATTTTTGCCGTTAACAATCACATAAGCTAATATCCTGCCGAATTTGTCTCCTTTGTAATTATCATATTCCAGTTTAACTTCTTTACCTTCAACCAGTTTTCTGTTTGCTTCTGTTGATTCTTTGTCAAAAGGCTCATTCTCTTCAGGACAGGTAATGCCAACATATCTGACTATTGAGCCGTTATGTAAAACAATGGTATCCCCATCAACAATACGCTCAACCTTAGCTTCCTTTGGAAAATAAGCAATATTTTGGGTTTGGTATTTACCTGTATTTTCAATTAAATCAGTAACTTTCTTTTCCAGGGGTGTACCTTTAAGGTGCGGTAATATATCTTCCAGTAAATTTTCAGAAACTGTAATTAATTTAGCCATATATTTAGCTTACCACAGGAAAAGCCAGCAATCCACAGAAGTTGCTTTTCAAAAACAAATATGTAAGAATAACCCACAATTATGGGTTTAAATACTTTGGAAGCACATTTTTCTGAAAAAGCTGCTCCTTATATCGAAGAGGCTGGTGGCAAAATCGGCGGATTAAATTATCTAATGGCTATGATTCCCGGATTAAGAAATGCAATTCTGCCTGTTCAAGTTGTTAAACCAAATGAAAGAGTTAAAGAGATAAAAGTTCCTACTGGTGAGGATGGCAGATTTATTGTAAGAGGTTCGCATTGGATGGATTTTCAGGGGCTGGTTGATGTTTTGGATACACAGGTTGGAGAAGATCCAGGTTATCTAGCCCGCGATGTTCAGGAATACGCTAAACTTCCTTATATTGTGGCTTACGGCAGATATGAAAACCCTGCATACAATGGAAGAATCTGTGTTGGTATTCAACCGTATCTATATTGTCAAAGAGGAAGTATTGTTGAACATCCAAATATCCCCAATCAGTATGTTGTTTCTGTTGTTGAGCCAGACTATGAACCAGGAAGCGATTCGGCACTTACTGTCCTTTACGGTATGGAGGAAAACGATTGTCATCGTATCTCAGGGGATTTGGAAATGGCAGGAGGTACATACGAAGAGCGTATAAAAGAAATTGTTGAGATGTACAGACAGGTGGATGATTCAGGATTAGTAAGGCCAGGGTATAGTTTTCAAATGGAATTTTTGAATGCTTCTGAGCAAATATATGTTGCACAGGTAAGAGCTTTTAAGAAAAAAGAGGAAGCAAAGTTTGAATTGGACGGCGATGACAGATTGGTTTTTGGTATCACATCACCGAAAGGGATGGTTCTTCCGGTTTATCTTAGTCCTGACGGATTTGCACATGATGATCACCCTAATCCTAATTCAGCCTGGGCATACTTAAAACCTTGCGAAATAAGAAGAAGTTGGAAAGATCTGCTTCGTCCTAAGGATCCAGAACAAATAAAAGCAGATTTATTAAAGTTTCAACCACAAAGACTTGCTGCTTATCTTATTGGTCAATCTTTTAGTTCACAGGTTAATACAACATTAGAACACAATCATTTTAGAATGGCCCAGAAAGCAGACATAACGGTTTTTGAAGGAAGTACACAGAGAGGTGATTTTACCAGACTTTTCTATTCCACTTCTGAAACTAATGACCCGATGGAAGCTCACCTTAAACTTGATAGAATTTTAAGGTCTCATGTTATGGACTATGCAGAGATGGGTGGCAGTAAATCTGTTAGTGATTTGATTACAGAAATGTTTGGAGGGAGAGTAATGTATAACGCAAGAATTATATCCAACGGAAGAACGGCAACTGTTGAACCTGTACTAAAAGGTAAATCCAGATAAACCGCTCTCTTAAGTTTCTTGACAGACTAATTATTGGTTTTTTTCGCAAGTTCAGCATCTAATATGTACAGCTTCCTCCGGCAGAACTAATCAGCAAGTAGTTTGAGCCTACCTCGTATTTATCGGCCTCATTGCCGCCGTCAGCTGCCATTCTGTAAGCTTGTTGTTCGGATTCCAAAGTTGCATTAATTTCCCAGGAATCAGAATCAGCACAATAAGTATAGTGATAATCTGGATTGTTTAGAGGATCAATGGGTAGGGTCGCAACAGTTACACTGTTTTGTACCGCCAGATTTGCCTTAACCCAGCCACTACCGTTAGTTAATCTGGTTCCGATGTTACTTGAGCCAGTGCAGGGGTAGCCGGAATCTTTACATAATATTGATTCCAAAGAAGTTGTTCCTTCCTGCATGGATACATTGATTGCCTGTTGTAGGTTTTCTAAATCCTTTACTCTTGCAGCATCACGGCTACGGTGAATTAGTTCCAGAGGGTTAATAATGAGGACAACGACCGCTGCCAAAATGGCAATAATTGCAATAACTACCAAAAGTTCAACAAGAGTGAAACCCTTCATCAGTTATGTTCAATGAAGGCTTTGTAGCCAACAAGTTTTTTATTCTCACCTGAATCGGAATATATATTTTTAATGCCAAAAGTTAAGAATAAATCTTCTTTGGCAAAAGTAATGGTTGTGCCAGTGGGTTCAGAAGAATTTAGACTTTGTTTAAAACCTAAGTTTGCAAGCTCACTTGTATAGTAATCTAAAAATGCTTGGGGAAAATCTGTAACTTGTATAGATTGCAGATAAACACCTTCCTGCTCAATCCTTCTTTTGCCTGAGGTAAAAAGTAAGGTTTTGCTTTGGGTTATTTCCCAAGTTAATCCTGAGTAGAGTTTAGGAAGACCGGCGGAATTAGGGTTATTCAGGGAATTTGGGGAGGTAAGGGGTGTCGGGGAAGATGAGGGTTTGACTTCAAAAGAAACAACTTCTGAAACTTCTATTAAATTAAGGGTGGGGGTTAAGTTGCCTTTAATTTCTACTTTCTGATCCTGAAAGTCAGCCAGGTTAACATTTTGTGATTTGGGTTGAAGAGTCCAGAGGGTTTTATCTTTATCATTTGCCTGCAGGAAATAACCATTGGTAGATTTTTGAATAATTCCCTGGGCAGTTATGCTTCTGTGGAGAATTGGAGAGAAATTGGGAAATAGTTTGCCTACAGCATAGTTTAGACCAGATTTAAACCCTACTCCAAAACCTCCTGCTCCAACCATTACTACAATCAAAGCCAAAACAGGAATTCTTAGAGTTATCATTTGTCTCTTGAGAAGTTTAGTTAAAAATTTCTTGAGATATGTTACAGGGTTAGTTAAAAAGAAGCCAAAAAGAGGTGGGTCTTCTTTTTCTGTAGGTTTGGTATTTTGATTTATTTCAATTATGGGAGGAAGAAAGGAGGTAGGATTAGAGGGAGCAGAGGGATTAGGGGAAGTCGGGGGTGTTTGGGGGTCATTAGTGTGAATGAAATGACCATGTTCATCTCTTGGTTTGTTTTGGGCTGCTTCAGAATAATGTTCGTGTTTTAAAGCATCGGGATTTTCATCCTCCTTCGCCAAGGCTTCGGAGGACAAGGGGGTGTTAGGGGTATTGGGGAGATTTGGGACAGGAGGGGTTGGTGGTTGAGGAATCGGTTGCTGAAGAGGTTGGGATTGGTAAGGATTGTTAGGGTCTACTGGATTGGAATGGGGGCTGAAACCGGAACCAAACGGTGGGGGCCCGCCTTGACTGCCGTCAGGCGAGGCAGGTGGATTGTTGTTGTTTCCGTTGTTTGGATTTGATGGATCATTGGGCAGATTATCCATATCTTCAGTATACTCTCAAGATAATTTAAGGTGCAACTAATCCTGTCTTTTTGTTTGTCGCGGTTCCGCCGCCCCCGCTTCTTTCATCGTAATAACACCCTTTAAGGAGGGCTACCGTCAGAAAAGAGGATAATGATAAGGAATTTAAGTTATTACTTCGTTTAGGTAGCCCGACTATAGCGAGGCCCGTCAATATCAAGGAGAAATATTTAAAAGACACGGGCCGAGCCAAGGGAATCAGTTGCGAGTGTACCGTCTTGAGACGGTACCGAGCGGAAATAAAACAGAAGGGATAAAAATTAGCGGCGGGGGCAAGGCGGATATACCCCCGCAACGGCAGGAGGATATAAAACAGATAAGTGGGAGGCGGGAAACGCCGAAGGCAACTTTAATGTTTTTGTTTCCCGCCGCGGAAGAGACTATACCAAGAAGATAAAAAGGCAAGGACAAAGGCGAGTCGCCCCTTAGGGCGACCTCTCGCCCAAAAGCGGGGGTGCCGCCATCAACTACTTGAGACACTCTATGTCAAGACCCTTCTTACTACGGGTCATGAACTAATGCTT
>CAYQAW010000018.1:14462-18553 GCA_964415615.1 uncultured Gammaproteobacteria bacterium | reverse complement strand
CACTACAATGGCGAAAAACAATGAGTTGCAAGCTAGCAATAGCAAGCTAATCTCTTAAATTTCGCCTCAGTTCAGATTGGGGTCTGCAACCCGACCCCATGAAGTCGGAATTGCTAGTAATCGCGGATCAGCGTGCCGCGGTGAATACGTTCTCGGGTCTTGTACAAAAATAAATTGCGCCTTTCGGCCAATTTTTCCAGAAGGTGACTCGCCTCGTCTTCGACGAAGTCGAAGCGGGAAATCCTTCTAAAGGTAAGTAAAGCTTTTAAAGTGAAATAGCATCCTCCTGCAGTAATGTTGGAGAGAGAAGGGCTAAAGTAACAATTGTTAGCTTGAAGTCGAGACGGCCTAAATTAGTGGCGACCTTTCGTACAGATAGGAAAGCTGTTTACTAGTAAACTAAATTAGGTAATTGGGCTCAAGATGACAATAAATGGAAAATATGGTTACAAAGGGAGATCCAGTATTGACTTTTGGGTTATATTTGTATAACTTGGAAGTAGGTGTTAGTGTGAACTAACACCGAATAGATATTGGAAGTCTGCAGAGATCATAGTACCGCGTACCGTATGGTACATGGGAAGGATCGAAGCTAATCAAACATGAGCGCATACAGATTTTTAAGTCCTTGGTATATCGTTGGTTTTACCGATGGGGAAGGCTGTTTTGCTATTCTGATAACGAAGCATAAAACAAAAAAGACAGGCAGAGATGCCAATCTTTGTTTTGAGATTGAGCTTCGAGGAGATGATAAACCGGTTTTGGAGTTAATTCAAAAAAGGTTCAATTGTGGAAGAATAGTGGAACTTAATTACGAAAGATACGGATGGAAACCTCACGTAAAGTTTGTCGTTAGGAAACAAAGCGATATTTTTTACAAAGTTATACCGTTCTTTAAGAAATTTCCCTTAAAAGGTAAGAAAGGAAAAGATTTTGAACTTTTCTGCCAAGCAGCAGAGATTTTCAGAAAAAAAGATCATCTTACTGAAGAAGGTATAAACCGACTTTTAAAGATCAGGGAATTTATGAATAATAGAAGGCCAATGTTTGAATAGCCGTCCGCTAGGATACGGGAAAACCGTGTGTCCAGCGGGGAGAGATAGAGCGTTTAGATTGATAGGACGCCCTAATCTCAGAACACCGCCCGTCAAGGCAGCAAAGTCAGGGGCACCCGAACCCCGATTATATCGGGGGAAGGTGAAACTGGCGATGAAGCTTAAGTCGTGGGTGCAATCTGCACCAGTTGCGACCTATCCTAGTAATAGGGTAGCGAAATCCAACTATATCGGTGAACTCCTACTTGATTTTCGTATAACTTTCGGGTTATTCTGGAATTAAGGGAGAATACCGAGGGAAGTCCTGATGGAAGTTTCCATCGTGGACCCCGTAGAGACTACACGTTGGCGCCTTAAAAATGACAAAAGCCTATTTGCTTGGAGCGTTACATGTGATGGAACAGTAAGGAAACTTACTTACCGCATTGTTCAAAAAGATCAAGAATATATTAAATTTCTTGTAAAAGAAATTAAAAGTCTTGGTCAAAAAGCCTGGATGTATAAAGAAGGGAAGACTCGCAATTTATATGTTGCTGAGTTCTCAAAAAACCTTCTAAAAGATTTTATTGTTCAATCAGAACAAGACAAAATTGATTACATCAGAGGATATTTCGATGCGGAGGGTGGAGTTTCCAGAGATCCAAAAGTTAGATACTATCTTTATTTTGCTCAAAAGAATTTAAATGATTTAGAGCAGGTAAAAGCATGGTTAGAAGAACTTAGGATTAAATGTGGTTCTATTCATAATCCTAGTAAAAAAGTAGATCCAAACTACTGGCGATTTTTTATAAGTATAAAATCTTATGAAGAATTTGCAAAAATAATAGGTAGTTGGCATCCAATTAAAAGTCATTTTTTAAGGATGAAGATATAGTCCATGCCCTCAGTAATGAGTGGAGTAACATGAACAAGGTATCCCTAGCCGAAGCTGGGGATGGATCACCTCCTTTCTGGAGTTTTGTTCAAATTAAATGATTTCTGAAAAAGATATACTGTTTTACAGTATGTTACAGATAGCGATAATTTGATCCAGTCTCGATCTCACGATCGGACAAATGCCTGTTGAATGGCAGGCGAAAATGTTTGATGGAGCATATTTCCGTACAGTCTATGGAACTGAAATTCATCCCCACCACTTTTCTGGGCTCAAATGTCTAAATGACATTTGAGCCGGTTTAAAACACTTTATCGCCGAAGGAGAAATATAATCTTAGAATTTAACCGAGGAAAAATCAAAGCCCCCATTTTTTGGGGGCTTTTTAGTGGAGACCTGGGCGGGAATTGCACCCGCGTATAGAAGTTTTGCAGACTCCTGCCTTACTACTTGGCTACCAGGTCGAACTAAAAGAGGAAGGTGGGCGCGCTTGGGATCGATACCCAAGACCTCTTACTTCCAATTCTGAAAGAATTGCAAAAATTTTTCTTGTGGGCAGTGATGGAATCGAACCATCCGCCTCTATCTTATCAGGATAGCGTTCTAACCGATGAACTAACTGCCCAAAAATTTTTGATATAGATAAGTGCTCTACCACTGAGCTACGCGCCCGAACCTTAACTATTTTAACACTAATAATGGAGTACAAGCAATCAAACAAACATTGACCTATTTTGATCTATTGACAAGTCTAAAAAAATCTGATTATTATGGATATACAGCACAAAAAGGATTGTGTCGTGGTACAGTTAAAAAAATAATGTTTCTGTCCAAAGAACTACAAAATTTCAAAAACTTAACTAAGGATCTTAATAAGATCAAATCCTTTCCCCCCTTTATAACTACATTATTGATAGTAGCGTTTGTTACCTTCTTTTCTTTATCTATAGTTGTCAGCCCTGTGCTAGCAGCCGGAAATAATTCCACAACATCCAAAAACCAACCAGGCTTTTTTAGCAAATTAAACTCTTTTGTTAAAGGCCCATTTGCTACAGTTGCTTCAGCTCAGGGTAATCAAGCTAAGACAGTTTCTAATACTCCAAAACAAGCTCAGAAAGGACCAGGTTTCCTGGCGCAATTATGGAATTTTATAACTGCGCCTTATAGAGTTTTGTTTGCTTCTAATACAAATTCTTCTTCAAAAGCTATTGTAAGTGCTACTCCAAGACCAGCAGCAAGAGCTTTACCAGCATCCAGCCCATTACCTTCATCTGTTACAGCTGCAGTTTCAGAGACCCCCTCAACAGCAGTTTTAGGTGTAACATCATCTTCCACTAGTACATCATCTATTGTGACAGCTTTAAATGCTGGTGTAACATACATTGATTTAATTGGTAAGACAATTATTGATTCAAAAGGGAATATTTATCCCAGCAACAGTGCTTTGGCTCAAACAGACAAACCAACTCTTGGTACGACTACAAATAAGTATTATGCTTTAAATCTTTATAATTTTACTGTGGATAAGGCGGGGGGTATTACCACTGTGTTGGCAGGTGGCGTGGTTAAATCCAGTTCAAAAGGGGTCTTGTCTGCTTCTGCTATTGAACTGGACTCGGGAGATATTGCCGGAACGCTTCAAGCAGGCCATGGTGGTACAGGTAATACTACATATACTGTAGGAGACCTATTATATTCTGCTACTGCAAATAGCTTGTCAAAGCTGGCAATTGGTTCAACTAATCAATATTTAACTGTTGCTTCAGGTGTTCCTAGCTGGACAAGTACTCTATCACTGACATCCGGAGCTTTTTCTTCTGCACTATCTATATCTAATGGTACAGCGGGTACTCCTGGCTTAAACTTTACCGATGATACTGATTCAGGACTATGGAGAATAGGTGCAAACAATATTGCTTTAACAACCGGCGGATCAGCATTTTCCGGAGTTTCTATAAATTCTTCAGGTAATGTTGGTATTGGAAGTAGCAGTGCTTCTCAACAATTTACAGTAGGAGCTACTAATCAATTCCAGGTTAATTCTTCAGGAGCTATCACTACTGCTGCTAGCTCTGCTGCTCTGACTTTCTCAGGTACCACTCCATCTTTAACCTCAGGCAGCAATGTCTTTGGTATCTTTGCTGGAGGCAATGTAGGTATTG
>CAYQAW010000018.1:0-14362 GCA_964415615.1 uncultured Gammaproteobacteria bacterium | reverse complement strand
CCCCAACTGATGGGTTATTAGTCCAGGGTAATGTGGGAATTGGGACTACTTCACCAGAAGCATTATTCCAAGTAGGGACTGGAAATAATTATGGTTTCCGTGTAAATTCTACTGGTTTTGTTGGTATCGGAACTTCAGTCAGTAGTGGTAATCCTATTGTTGTAGGAACAGATGGTACAACCGGTAATGGTGCTTATCTGTCTGCTGGAGGTGTTTGGACTGATGCATCTAGTAGAGAATTCAAAACTAATTTTACAGCTCTTGATCTTAACGAGATCTTGAATAAGGTAAATCAATTAGATGTTTTGCAGTGGAATTATAAAGTTGAAGATCCATCAGTCAAGCATATTGGTCCAATTGCTGAAGATTTCTATGATGCCTTTGGCTTGGGTAATGATAACAAGCACATCTCCACTCTTGACAGCGCAGGTGTGGCTTTAGCCAGCATTCAAGCTCTTACAAGCAGGGTCTCTGGACTGGAGTTGAAGGAAGCTTCCAGCTCTGCAGTTGCAGCAGCCAGCGCAGGTTCATCACAGGGTGGTCTGGATATAAACACCATTGCTAAATTAAATGATGATGGTAGTTTGACAGTGACCAAATCACTGGAATTGCAGGCCCGGTCTGTGTTTAGTCAAGTGGTGGAGTTTATCGCAAATGTGATCTTCAGAGGAGATGTTAACTTCTTAGGTAGAATCTTCCTATCAAAAGATTCAGCAGGAACTGCTGTGATTACCACAGGTTCAGATTCTGTGGCAGTTAACTTCTCCAGAGGCTATGATTCAGCTCCAATTGTTAACGTTACTCCAACTATGAGAGCAGGCAATGATGGCGCTGGTAATTCAATCTTAACTGGTGATGTCAGATTTGTAGTACAGGGTGTATCTGGTTCTGGATTCACTATTAAGTTGAGCAAAGCTGCTCCAGCAGACCTAGTCTTTTCATGGACAACTGTAGCTACAGCAAATGCAAATCAAGTTAGTTCCAGCCAAAATACAGCTTCAACTCCGGCTCCAAGCGCAACTCCTGAAGCATCACCTGAAGCATCTACAACCCCAGCTCCTGAGCTGACTGTAACACCTACTCCAGCTCCAAGCGCAACTCCTGAAGCATCACCTGAAGCATCAGCAACTCCTGAAGCATCAGCAACTCCAGCTCCATCAGCATCACCTGAAGCATCAGCAACTCCTGAAGCATCAGCAACTCCAGCTCCATCAGCTACCCCTGCCCCTTAAAGTTTAGTAAAAATGAGGTATGAATTTAGAGAGTTTCAATATAGACAAGATTGAAATACCTGGGTTAAAACCAGTTACATATCAAACTATGCATAAGCTAGAAAGTTATATCTTAAAATACAACTTAATTCCTACGATGATCGTTGGTTGCTTGGTAGGTGTTATACTGTTTGGATATTTATTTTATCAATTTTCTAGGCCATATCTATTTAATCCATCTGCAACCAAAACAGTATTAAGTAAAGAAGAAATGAAGAGTTTGGTAGAGGAGATAGGAAAAATAGCGAAATTACCCCAGCGCGAAGATCCAAGTGTGGCTACAGTGACTGATATCAGTAAATTGAAGGATCAACCTGTTTTTGCAGAGAGTAAAAATGGTGACCGGGTTTTACTTTATATGAATGCGCAGAAGGTGGTTATATATGACCCGGTCAGCAGAAAAATTGTTAATATAGCGCCCCTGACAGCTGGTAATGCCCGGGCAGTTAACAATACTATTGTTCCTTCTGCTTCTTCTGTTCCTACTGCTACTCCTGCTGCTTCTGTACAAAACCAGGCAAAAATAGTTTTGCGTAATGGTACTGCGGTAACAGGACTGGCATCTAAGATAGAGGCAGAAATCAAAAAAGTTTTCCCCCAAGCAAATATTGCCAATAAAGATAATGCTTTAAAAGAAAATTACGAGAAAACAACTGTCATTATTTTAAATGAATCTGCTAGAGATGCGGCAATAAATCTGGCCAAAGTTTTATATGGTTCTATTTCAGATTTGCCACAAGGTGAAACTAAACCAACTGGAGCAGATATTTTAGTCATTATTGGGAAAGACAAAATTTAGCATCAAGTGATCTCCAAAGAGATTCTCGTTATTTTTTTACTCTTACTTATTAGTTTTCCAGCAGTCAGGTCGCTTCTTTTGCCAGGAGGTTTTACCAGTCATGATTTGACACATCATGTCCTCAGGCAGATTGATATGGATAGGTTGCTTTCTGAAGGCCAATTTCCGCCCCGCTGGTCAGGGGATTTAAATAAGGGGTATGGCTATCCGCTGTTTATATTTAATTATCCACTTCCTCCTTTAATTGGGGAAGCGTTTCATAAAATAGGATTTAATTTTTTAGATAGTGTTAAAGCAGTCCTCTTTTTATCTTTCGTTATGTCTACTTTAGGAATGTACTTATTTTTGAAATCTTTGTTTAATTCTTATCTATCAGCTTTTTTAGGAGCCATTTTTTACCTCTATGCCCCGATTCATTTGATAGTTGTGTATGTTTCTGGATCTCCAGGAGCAAGCATGGGACTAGTTTTTCCTCCCTTTATGCTCTGGGCAATTGTTAAGCTTTATCAAGCAAAAAGTAAGAAATTTTTGCTGATAGGTTCTTTTTCCTTTGCTGGTATGATTTTATCCCACAATATCAGCGCTTTTATTTTTATGCCAGTAATTTTGGCTTTTGTAATAGTGTTAAAGCTAACAGAAAAAAAGAGAGAAAATCAAAATTTTTTACGTGATGTAGTACTGATGTTTTTATTTGGCCTGGGTTTGTCTGCCTTTTTCTGGCTACCTGCAATAGCTGAAAAACAATATATTCGTTACGATGCTCTTATGCAGCGGATTTATTTAGATCAATTTCCTACTTTAAGTCAAATTATTTATTCTCCCTGGGGATATGGTTTATCGCATCCGAAGTCTCCTGCTGGGGGAATGTCCTATCAGGTAGGATTAGCTCATCTGGCAGTAATGGTTCTATTATCTGCCTTATTGTGGAAGATGAGGAAGATAAAAACATTTCTAATTATTGGAATATTTGCCATCCTATCTTTTTTAATTAGTGTTTTCTTTATGCTTGAAATAAGCCTGCCTTTGTGGGATAGATTGCCTTTTTTGCCCTACATCCAGTTTCCAGTAAGACTGTTAGCGGTGTCTACATTTTCTGCCTCAATAATTGCTGGTTTATTAGTGAGGTATTTTCCTCTCAAAAAAACTCTGTTTTTGTTATTGCTCTTATTGGTGTTGTACGCCAATAGGAATCATCTGGGTATTAATCAAAAATATGACCCTGGAGAGCAATATTATTTATCACTCAAAACCTCAGCAACCTCTTTTGATGAAGATTTGCCTATTTGGGTAAATAAACTGATAACTGATGTCAGTACTGCTAAATTTTCTTTTTTATCCGGTGGAGGCAAAGTTGAGGTATTGGAGAATAAATCTGCTAGGGTTTTGGCCAGGATGGAAGCAACTACTAGTGCCAGAGTCCGTTTTAATCAATACTATTTTCCCGGCTGGGAAATTAAAGTAGATGAGAAAAAGATTAATTTTAGTTATTCAGCCCCAGAAAATAATGGTATGCCAGTGTTTGATATAGAAAAGGGTAGTCATCTGATTAAGGCAGAATTTAGAAATACTCCACTTAGAAATTTAGCAGACATCATTAGTTTGGCAAGTGTGGTATTATGGTTAGCGTTGTTATGCAAGTTGTTACTGAAGAGTTTGTTAAAGGTAAAAAGGTCCTCTTAAGGTATGATATTGATGTTCAAATTATTCAGGGTAAAGTAACAGAGGATTTTAAACTTAAAGCAGGACTTCCTACCCTATAAGTTATTCTATAGAAGATGGTCTTGACGTGAAGGGCAGATTATTGATAAATCTTTCAAGAGTAGTAGCAAATATGCTGAAGCCTGAACCAGACGGTTGAGCAGGGGGCCTGCTAAGGGTTTGAGTTGGGTTTGGAGTAGGTGAAGGTTGATTGGTAGAAGATATGAAAGATAAGACGGTAGCAGGATCAAACAGTAACGCAACTGTATTAGCAGATCCAGCTATATCTGTATCCAAAACCCAGTTATATGAATCCAAATTAGCTGTATTCCAAGTACTGTCTATCCTTGGTTTCTCTCTGATTCCAATAAAATTACCTGTAATTTGAGTAGGTTGAGGAAGCGGTACCCAATTACTGACAATTTTAGAGAAGAAGAGGCTGCGTTTATTCATAAAATCCTGCATTGAGAATCCTAAATTAGCCCCTAGCGCTTGTAAATACTCTACAGCAAATACGCCATTAAATAGCGAGTCTTTGACACCGCAGCACCAATCTTTTTTAACTCCTACAAAATGGTAAGTATTAAAGTCTATATGTTGTTTAATGAAATTTTCATACAACTCTTTAACGTTATGTCTAAATTCATCAGGAATTGGTTTTCCAGTGAGATGATATGATAGCGCTGCTCTGCCCAGTTGGTGAATAGGGGAAAAACCATAAATAGCGGTAATATCACCATGGTTGGCTAGAGTAAAATCATCGGCTACTGTGACAGTTTTTATATCAGGACAAACACTAGAGGCAGGATCGGTAGATCTGGTAATTGAATTGTAGGCAAAACAGCGGGCCTTGTTTTCTATCTGTGTTTTTTCATCAGTACTGCCAAAAGCATTGGGGAAAAAGTTGACAGCATCAGCTAAAAATTCTGCCACTGAGCCGTTTTCTTCAGCTTGAGTATTTGTACTCAGAAATGGTTCTTTATCTATGTAACTTGTCGCAGGCTGTTTAGCTAAAGCTAAAAAGCGTCTTGCTTCTCTTCCAATTAGTGTGTTAACTGCTCTTCTGGTTGATTCATCAAGGTCATTCCATAACACATAAGCTGTATAAGCCAGTTCTGCTTGAGTAGTACCACCCGGGAAAACATCAAGATTTCTGTTTGGTAAGTTCCAAGAACTGCTATTTATTAATTGCTTAAACAGGTTAAGGCCTTTATTCTTAGCTTCTGTATTGCCGGCATTTTTTCCGTAAAGGTAAAATGCTAGAGCCTGATCAACAATTGGGCGGATGACGCCATCTCCCTTACCGGGATCGGTAAGTAAGGCAGTCAAGTTAACATTGTTCCAAGTAGCATAATAATCCCCTAATACGGAGATTATCTGTTCCCGCCAAGGGTTTTCTTTTACTACATCAATACTTAACTCGTCATAAAATGCATCTCCAGTTAGACCCCAACTTGAAACTAAATCTACTACCGATGCTGATGTCTGATTTGTGTTAGCCTGAGCTGAATCTGCTCGATCATTATTTCCTGTTCTAATTAAGAAATTGTCGACTTTTCCATATGTTCCTTGAGGGGTGACAATTAGCTCAAACATATGCCAACCTAAAGATCTGGGGAAATAAGTATCAACAAAAGTGTTATTTATTCGCATAACATAGTTGGCAGCAGCAGTTGGAGTATGCACACCTAAGCCAGTATAAATGTTAGGATCTTGTTTTATAATAAACATCGTTCCTGGAGATTGCATATTGTCATAGAAGAAAATCCTGCTAACAATATTGGTAGAGGAGGAAAAGGTTTTTTCAAACTTGAGAGCTTTTGCCCCATTGTCCAAATGCATCTTTAAAGAGCCGGTACCAGCATATATACGGGTTGGATCAACAGTAATGGAATTTTGATCTGCTGAATCTTCGCTCAAATCCATCCAGCCACTAAAACTACCATCAAACCTCTCCTTAAAAGGCAGAGCTGCTTCTGTATCAGCAGGGCCTAAATAGGTAATAGTAGTTTGTTTCCTTACTTTTTCTCCCCCTTGTCCTACAAATTCAACAAAGACTGTTTCAGAAGTATTAGGTGCTGTAGATGTAAAGGTATAATCTATTATTTTAGGTTCACTATCATAAGGCAGCAGTGGAGCTTTGTCTAAATCAGTGGGAGATTTAGCCCATCTAAAAGAGGTAGTGTAGGAGGCTTCATAGGCAGTTGCAGTTTTGGAAATGCCTAAAACACTGCCTGGCCCTAAAAACACATCATCAACTCTAAAAGTACTAGGAGTATCAAGGTAAAATTGATAACGTAAAGTTTTGGTATCCTTGTTTAAGGCAAAACTATCTTGGATAAGGTTGTATTGTTCAGTAACAGGTTCTCTGCGACTATGAGCAATAATTCCAGAGGCAGGGCCAATCTCGAAAACAGAAAAGTTAATCCTATCTGGATTTTGATTTTTTGCAACAGCAAACTTACCTCCATAAACAATAGTAGTGCCAGCAGTAAGATTAGAAACATTCACATCTTGATAAACAGATTGTCCAGGAATGCAAGAAGTATTGTTACCACAATTAAAAGCTAAGTAATAATTACCTGAGGCAGAAAGAGAGGGATTATTATAAACAGACCAATTAGTTTCATGAGTAGAAATTAGAGCTTGATCTGTAGTTAAATCAGCAGGTCTCAATCTCTGCCAGGGAGAAATACTACCAGTTTCCAGATCACCGTTTATTAAGAGGTTGGTGGCAGGAGTTAGTGGCTTAGGAGTTCTAGTAGGAATAGGAACAGGAGTTCTAGTAGGAATAGGAACAGGAGTTCTAGTAGGAATAGGAACAGGAGTGCTTGCTGGAGCAACAATAGGAGAGATAAGTTTTAACTTAATTTGTTGTAAAGAAGTGGTGTAATACTGATTATTCCGATACGTAAGAGTAGGCCCTTCAAATGAAACAGCATCAGAAGAGGCTTTAGATTTAAAAGAAAAAAATCCTTTAGAAGTCACCAAATAAACTCCAATACCCATTCCTACCAGGAGTAAAAGAATAAGAAGAATATGTACAAAGCCATGTTGAGCAGGTGAGGATTTAGACATTACTTACATTATGCAGACTATTCTAAAAATTGTCAAATTTAATAGCTTTTTGTTAAGGAAAGATCGCGCAAGATTGATTAGCTATAAAATATTTTAGATATTGATATATAAAGGTACTATTTGATACATTAGCTAATGTGATATAATTAATGGTTTTTAAAAGATTAATATGGTAATCTAATTTTATGCAAGTAGTTAGTCCACAATTTGTTTCTCAGAAAAAAGTTCTGCTTCGATATGATATTGATGTAGCCCTTTGCTCCAATGAGGGTAAACTCGTGGTGGGTGAGGAATTTAAATTAAGGGCTGGGTTGGATACTCTTAAGCTGTGTTTAGAAAATGCAGCTAAACTTATTATCGTTGGTCATTTAGGCAGGCCTTTTGCTACAGCTACAGACGAAGATAAGGGTAATCCTGCTGAGCTATCTGCCAAACCAATTCAGGTTTGGTTTGAACAAGCTTTAGGTCAAGAGGTATCTTTTGCTAAGACCTTAGAAGTTGCTGCTCGGTCAACTAGTAAAATTGTCCTTTTGGAAAACATCCGTTTTTTTCATGGTGAAGTGCCTGGAGCAGAATATCACGCAACATGTATTTCTAAAACTTGTGATGTAGATTTTGCTCATCAGTTAGCTGCTCTGGGGGAAGTATATGTTAATGAGGCCTTTTCTTCTCATAATAAAGCTGCCTCTACTACCATGGTGCCAACACTTTTGCCTCACGCAGCAGGGTTGCATTTTGTCAAAGAAGTAGAAACTTTGCTCAGCATCAGAAATAATCCTAGAAAGCCTTTTGTGGCTATTATGGGGGGAGCAAAGGTTAAAGATAAGCTCCCTGTAATTCAAATATTAGCCCAAAAAGCAGATGCTGTTTTGGTAGGTGGAAAATTGGTGCAGGAAATTAGAGAGGAACAGGTACAATTACCATCAAATGTAATGGTGGCCAAATTAAATGAAGATGGATTTGATATTGCCCCAGAGGCTGTATCTTCATGGAGTAGCTTAATCAGTAAAGCTGCAGAGATTGTCTGGAATGGGCCTTTAGGGAAAATTGACAATGGACAATTGAGAATTGACAATTTAGGAAGCGCAAGGGGAACGTATGAGATTGCTCAGATGGTTTTAGATTCAGAGGCTGAGATAGTTATAGGTGGGGGAGACAGCATTGCAGCTTTATCTCAAGCAGGGCTTTTAGAAAGAGCAGAACAAAAAGCCTTTGTTTCAGTAGGTGGAGGAGCAATGCTAAAACTACTGGCAGATGGAACCTTACCTACAATAGAGGTATTAAGTTAGAAAACTTTTCCATCTTTTTTTGTAAATTCTTTTAACAGTTGTAAGAATTCCTCGGAATCGATGTTTGGGCTTTGGCCCTTAACCCAATAAAAAGGTTTACCTACTCCTGTTTGGTGAATTAATCCTCTGTATTGCAAAAATCCTGCATATTGATGTCCAGATTTAACTGGTGGGCTATTTAATTTTTCCTCTAACATACGAAGACTATGAGCAACAACGATAGTTTGTTCTATATCTGAAGTTGGTAAATTGCTGGGATTTATAACATCTACACTAATTCCAGACTTTTGGACTAAGGATAAATATAGTTTAGAATACGCATAATGATCCAAGAATTGTGATACCTCTTTGACCAGAATAGGCCATCTTATGGTGCTTGCTTTTATTTTTGAACCAGAATACCCCGTCAGTAGGCTTTGGGGATGAATGGTTCGAAAAGAACTTGTCCCGTTTGCGGGATACCCCGCTGCTTGCAGCGGGGAGGGGTTCATTGTCTTGCAGATAGAACAAGAATATGGTAATATTGTTCTATGAATACGATTTTGAAAACACTTTTGTATGAATGGAAAGACAGAAAACTCCCTGCTATTGTAGGAAGAGATATCAGTTTAGTACCCCAGCCAGGGACGAATAATGCTACGGTTGTTACCGGCTTTCGCAGGGTAGGGAAAACCTATTTATTATATGGGGCAATAGAGAAGCTTCTGCAAACGTACAGCAAAGAAGAGGTTGTCTATCTTAATTTTGAAGATGAACGTATTATCCCGCCAACAACAGACCTTTTAACAGATCTTATTCCGGCAATTCAAGCAGTCTACGGCAAGAAACCGAAATATCTTTTTTTAGATGAATTGCAACTGGTGCCTAATTGGTCAAAATGGGTTCGGCGGATTTTAGACAGCCAGAGAGTAAATCTGTTTATAACTGGTTCCTCTTCTAAAATGAGCAGCGCAGAGCTGCCTACAGAGCTTCGGGGCAGAGCCTGGGAAGTAAAAGTGAATCCGTTAAATTTTTCCGAATTCTTACGTTTTAAAAATGAATCTCTTTCTGTGGGGAAAATACCTCATGTTAAAGAAGAGCTGGCTCGTTTCAGCTACCTTTTTGACGAATATTTGCTTTATGGCGCATTACCAGCTGTAGTGCTCTCTCCCGTGGAGAAGAAACTAGAACTTTTACAAACTTACTTTCAAACAGTGGTGCAGAGAGATATCGCAGAGAGATACAAAATAGAAAACGATACAGCCTTAAGAACCATTTTGAAACTGCTCCTGAATTCCAGCTATATAACTATTTCAAAACTTCACCGTAGTTTAAAAAGCATGGGTATACCTGTAGGAAAAGCAACAGTTGATAATTATCTTTCTTACATAGAAACCTCCTACTTTATGGAGGAATTGTTTATTTTTAACCGTTCTGTCAAAAACCAACTGCAATACCCAAGAAAGATCTATTTTGTAGATACTGGATTTATGACTGCCTTGTCGACTAAATTCTCCAAAAATACTGGTAGACTTTTTGAAAATGTTGTATATGGAAGATTGTCTCAGATGCATGAAATAATACACTACTTTAGAGATGATAGCGGTAATGAGGTTGATTTTGTGATACTTGAGGATGGCAAGGTACAGGCGCTCTACCAAATATGTTCTGATCTTTCTGATGAAGAAACAAGAAAACGGGAAGTAAAGTCGCTTTTAAAAGCAGGCGCCACCTTAGGCTGTTCTAATTTGTATCTGGTGACTTTGGATAGGGTGACAGCTTCTATACCAAAAGAGATTAAGATTGTAACTGCGGAAAATTATTTTCTCCAAGATGACTCTTGACAAGGGGGGGGTGAATTGATCTTATTATTTGGTCTTATTGCAGGTGTCTTTTTAGTTACCTCAGGCAACCCTCTGAAATATTTCTCAAAAGCAGGTGGAGGACCAATTTGGTTTACTGATATCAATGGCAATACATTACCAGTCAATTCTCTTCTACTCTGGGCCCGCCAGCAAGCGCGATTAGTTCACCTAAGGCCCAAGTTTGGTTTAAAAAGAGGGGATTCAAGATATAATCCCAGCTATGATGCAGACCAAAATGGTTTAATAAACATTAGAGATTTCTCCTTACTGAGGTCTAAGCGTCTACTGTAACTTTCTCCCGTTTTCAGCATCTCCTCTAGCTTGACAAAGTAAGTAATAAATAGTATTATTACTTTTATAAAAGTAAGGAAATATGCAAATTATTACTTCTATTACCCAAAAAGGCCAGCTGACTATCCCCAAAAAGTTAAGGGAGAAAGTAGGTTTGGCTACATACAGCAAGGTTTCTATCGAAACAATTGGTAATTCTTTGAGAGTTACTCCAACAGTAGATGTTTTGAGCTTAGCTGGTCAGTTTAAACCAAAGAAGAAAAAAGAAATACTAAAAGCCAGGCAGGAGTTGGATAAAAGTTACAACCGTATTTAAAAAGTGAAATATTTTATCGATACCAATATTTTTCTGCGTACTTTAATTAAGGAAGATGAAAAAAGTTTCAAAGACTGTTACCGTTTTTTAGAAGCAGTCAGGTTAAATAAAGTAAAAGGTATTACCTCCCATTTGGTTTTGGCTGAAATAGCCTGGACACTTTCTTCTTATTATCAATTCGAGAGGGAAGATATAGCTAAAGCCTTAGAGAGTGTGGGTAATTTAAGAGGTTTAAAAATAGTTGATGGTTATCAAATCATGCCTGCCTTGTCATTTTATTCAGCAAAAAGTGTTAAATTTATTGATGCCATGATTGCTTCAATTAAGCAAATATCAGCCAAGAAATGGACAATTATATCTTATGATCAGGATTTTGATAAGCTAGGTCTGATCAGGTGTGAACCAAATCAAGTAATTGCCAGTCTAACAAATTAGAAACAATAATTTTTCTTCTTGACCTTTACAAATAACTTTACAATTCTTTTATCTGGCTAATTTGATGCAGGCCCTATTTTTTCTGAAAAAACATTTTAGGAGTGAATATTTTAGCTGGTTTCATAAACTCTTTAACAGCTTGGGTTAAGAAGTGTTTTTGGTCTAAAGTTAATAAGATGTGGGACCTAACTAATTTGGCAGAGGCTAAAATTGGCGCATCTTTTGCTGCTATGACTTTTTTGGCTGCTTCAATTTGTTTCTGATTGGGGATATGGTTTAAAATTATTAATCTGTCAACCAACAAGAAGAATCTTGTTAGATGATAATCTGCCAGTTTGTTTCGAATATTTCTTTCTACCTCAGTTAATACCAGTGTTGAAACAATCAAACTTAAGTTTTTTTCTGTAAATATTTTAGCCGAACCACTAATTGGAGAATTGACAGCTGAAAACAGCACACTTGAATCTAAAAAAACCGTTAGAGTTGATCGTCTTTTAGCCATTGCGCAATTTCCTCGTCAGAAAATTTTTTGGTTAATGGTAAAAGTTTAGGATCTATATAAGTTTTTCCATAAAGCTTACTTAAGTCTTCCTGGAGTTTTTCCAAGTAATCAATGTCAACTAATGCTGCTTTGACTTTACCGCCTCTGGTTAGAAGGAAGTATTGATCATTTTTTGTTTGATCTAACAAATTACCAAGTTTAGCTCTTGCTTGCGATATAGGAATAATTTTGCTATTTTGGATATTTATGATTTAATAATATATTATGTACATTATTTTGTCAAGTATTTTGTACAAATCTTCACCCCTTGTCACTTAAGTTTAAATAGCATAAACTAATATTATGTTAAAAGTTGCTATTAATGGCTTTGGGAGAATTGGTAGAAGTGCTTTTAAGGTGGCTGTAGAAAAGCACGCTGATAGTTTAGAAATAGTTGCTGTAAATGATTTAACCTCGCCTGCAGTTTTAGCTCATCTTTTAAAATATGACAGTGCTTATGGAGTCTGGGACCATGAGGTTTCTTCAGATGAAACAAATATCATAGTTGATAACAAAAAGTACCCAGTTTTGGCAGAAAAAGAGCCTGCCAAGCTTCCCTGGAAAGATCTAAATGTTGATGTAGTGATAGAATCTACAGGCAGATTTACCTCTAAAGATGGGGCATCATTGCATCTGCAGGTCGGAGCCAAAAAAGTGGTTATTTCTGCGCCGGCAAAAGAAATTGATACTTATGTTTTTGGAGCAAATGCGGAAGAATATAAAGGTGAACAGCTAGTAAATAATGCCTCTTGTACTACTAATTGTATTTCTCCTGTTGTCTCTATTATTGATGAGGCTTTTGGGGTAGCTAAAGCTTTGATGACTACAATTCATGGGGTTACAGCAGAACAGAATTTGGTAGACGGACCTCCTCCAGGAGGGAAGAGTAATGATTTAAGAAGAGCTAGGGCTGCTTATGTCAATATTATTCCTACTACCACAGGTGCAGCTATTGCCACAACTGAGGTACTTCCGGACCTAAAAGGTAAGTTTGATGGCCGTGCTTTAAGAGTTCCAGTAATTACTGGATCTATTTCTGATATTACCTTTGTTTTAAAGAAAAAAACCACTGTAGAGGAAGTAAATGAGGCTATTAAAAAAGCTTGTGAGGAGCCAAAATACAAAGGAATAGTAGCTTGGAGTGAGGGGCAGCTAGTTTCTACAGATATTATAGGTAGATCTGAATCAGCCATAGTAGATTTGCCTTTAACTCAGGTAGTTGATGGAGACTTGGTCAAAGTTTTTGCCTGGTATGATAATGAATATGGATATTCCAATAGATTAATTGAACAAGCAATTAATGTTGGAAATGCTTGACAGAGTAGTTTCCTTTTTGGTAAACTCCGAAATGGTGATTAATGCACAACTGATGAGAAGCAACGAACTTACATCTTAACTTTTTCCGCTGGGGGTCTTCCTTGCGCGGAAGACTTAAGCATCTGGCGTTGTATCCCTCACTTTTTAACAAGTTAATAGACATCAGCTTTCAGTCATCAGTCGTCAGACTATTGATTTTTTCGTCTGAAAGCTGACAGCTGAAGACTGACGACTATTTTGGGCCGTTAGTTCAGCTGGTAGAACATCTCATTTGCAATGAGAAGGTAGGCGGTTCGAGTCCGCCACGGTCCACAGGAGCAGGAGTTCGCTCATAGTGCAAACGAAGTGCACTATGCTTTGCAAAGCAAAGATCTCCTTGGGTCCACAGATGAAACGGAGTTTCACAGAGTCTAGACTCTAGAATCTAGAGACTAGTCACTGTGAGCCTCTGGCTCACATTTGCACTTTAAAATGTGAATACGGATAAATTAGCTGTCAGTACAAAGTCGTCAGTCGTCCCGATTAAATCGGGATAGCTGATAGCTGAAGTCTGATAGCTGTAAATGTATGAAGGCCAATTAAAAAGCCAAAAAATACTCAACAATAATGCATACGGTGGATGCCTTGGTCGAAAGTACCGATGAAGGACGTAACAAGCTGCGATAAGCTTTGGGGAGCTGCTAATAAGCTTTGATCCAAAGATTTCCGAATAGAGTAATCACCCCGATTTATCGGGGATCCCGACATGAATTCATAGTGTCGGGAAGGGTACGCGCTGAACTGAAACATCTAATTAAGCGCAGGAAAAGAGAACAAAAGTTTATTCCCCTAGTAGCGGCGAGCGAAAAGGGAACAGCCTAAATCATGTACCATACGGTACGTGAGGTTGTAGGATTCCGCATAAAGGATCAGATGAGGATAGTTGAAGTGCCTGGAAAGGTACGCCAAAGAACATGATAGCTGTGTAAACGAAATCCAAATCTGCCTGCGGGACACCTGAGTAACACAGGACACGTGTAATCCTGTGTGAATCCAGCAAGACCACTTGCTAAGGCTAAATATACTTTCGGACCGATAGTGAACTAGTACCGCGAGGGAAAGGTGAAAAGAAGAGCGAAACGCTCAGTGAAATAGTACCTGAAACCGTATGTTGACAAGCAGTGAAACTCGTGCTTCGCACGAGAGCTTTCAGTCGTCAGTCGTCCCGATTAAATCAGGATAGCTGATAGCTGGAGACTCTCACGCGGAGCGTGAGGATCGCGTGCCTATTGAAGAATGAACCGGTGAGTTATCGTATCCTTTTTTGCTTAAGCCATTCTGTGGTGAAAGCGTAGTGAAAGCGAGGGTTAATAGCCCGATTTAATGGATGCGATAGACCCGAAACCGAGTGAGCTATCCATGTCCAGGGTGAAGGTTGCCTAACGGCGACTGGAGGCCCGAACCCGTTGTTGTATCAATAACTTGGGATGAGATGTGGTTAGAG
>CAYQAW010000017.1:0-26336 GCA_964415615.1 uncultured Gammaproteobacteria bacterium | reverse complement strand
GCTCCCTCAAAAGTTTTCTCGGAAGTAGGTGCGAGCGATGTCATATATCTGCTCCAAATCCCGAGTTAGCGGGGCGGCGCAGAGCGCCGCCCATTGGTTCAGGGCTTTGCAGCAAACTATTTTGTCGGTGAAAAAACAAAAAGCCAAAGATTTTAAATTGCAGTACCTTTTTTAAAAAGCATCCCCCTTGCGATTTTTATTTATACAAAGCAGAAAACAACCTATTTTTATAGGGTATTTCTAAAAGAACTAATTGTTCCTCTACAATCAGTTCTTTAACACCAAGGTATGGATTTTTGCTATATTGAATTTGCTTCTAGCAGTTTGATATATTGAAAATGCACTCAACTTTCTCGGAATTGCTTTTTTAATGGCCGTCTCGGACAACTTGAGGCAATTCCTGTTGAGTGCACCGGGGCGGCCATTTAAGTGGAAATAGTGAGAGGTAAGTAAATTACACTCTCACATCTTTTTCCACTTAAATTTAAAGTTTTATTTGTATTAATTTATATGGAGCAAACTGCTAATACTATTTCGCAAAAATTCTTCCTGTATGCCCGTAAATCTACTGATGTAGAAGATAAACAGATCCGCTCTATTCCAGACCAAATCTTGGAACTTCGCGAATTTGCCAAACGTGAAGGTTTAAATATCCTCGAAGAACTTGTAGAAAAACAATCTGCCAAGATTCCTGGTAGGCCTGTTTTCGATTCCATGATTGAGCGAATTGAAAACAATGAGGCTTGCGGAATCCTGGCATGGCATCCGGACAGACTAGCGAGAAATAGTATCGACGGCGGACGGATTATCTATTTAGTAGACAGAGGCAAGATTCAGGCTTTAAAGTTTCCCCAATTCTGGTTTGATCCAACACCTCAGGGAAAATTTATGCTTACTATTGCCTTCGGGCAATCCAAATACTTCGTGGACTCGCTTTCAGAAAATACCAAAAGAGGTTTACGCCAAAAAGTTAAAAGAGGAGAAATGCCCGGTCAGGCACCCATAGGCTACAAAAACATTATGACTGCAGATAGAAGAAAAATTATTGTGGTAGATAAAAAGAAATCTTCCCTTATAAGGGAAGTCTTTGAGCGTTTTTCTACCGACAAATATACGCTCAAAGATATGTATAACTTTTTGGCTAAAAATGGCATTACGACCTCCGGCGGAAAACCTATTAAGGATAAAATCAGCAAATATGTTTTATCTAATCCATTTTATTACGGCCATTTTAAATTTTTAGGCGAGATCCACGAAGGAGTACACGAGCCAATCATTACAAAGAAACTGTGGGATAGTGTCCAGGAAGTATTACACAAAAGGAGTACTCCCTGGACTAAAGAAAGGGTCTACAAGCCCTTTCTTGGACTTTTTCGCTGTGGACAGTGCGGCATGATGATTACGGCGGAAATTAAGGAAAAATTTTATAAAACTACCAATCATCATGCTACCTATATCTATTACAGATGTACGAAAAAGTCCAAGGTTGTTAAATGTAATCAGCCTTTTATCAGACAGGAAGAACTTGACCGGCAGTTATCAGATAATATTGCCACAGTTTCTTTGGGACAGGATTGGGCAGATAAAATGCTGGAGAAATTATCTGTGGAAGAAAAAGATGTGGCCCAATCCTGCCGTTCGAATGTTTCCGAAAAGCAAGCAGAGATAAAAACCATTAGTGATAAACTTCAGCGACTGCTTGATTCCTACCTTAATCAGGATATTGAGAGGGAGGATTATCTGATTAAAAAATCAGAACTGCTTGCTTTTAAGAAGAAACTTGAGGAACAAATCCTCAAGTTCCAACAAACGAAAAATGCCTGGCTCGAACCTTTCAAAAACTGGATAGTGGAAGCTGCGAGCGTTGCTAATACCGCAAGGGGGGAAGACCTAGACGCAAAAAAGGTACTTGCACAAAAAATCTTCGGCTCGAACCTCAAGCTCACCGACAAAATAGTTTGCTGCAAAGCCCTGAACCAATGGGCGGCGCTCTGCGCCGCCCCGCTAACTCGGGATTTGGAGCGGGGTACGAGAATTGAACTCGCTTCTCCACCTTGGGAAGGTAGCATACTACCGGTGTACTAACCCCGCATCTTTCATATTTTACCAGATTTTGGTATATACTATGACTTATGGCTTACCGCAGAAGATCAGCTAATAGACTAGCTAAAAAAAGCAAAAGAAATTTTATAGTAACTTTAATAATTGTTGGTTTATTAGGCTACTCTACCTTAACTTGGATCCTCCCATCTCTTATTGGGGGTATCAGTGTTGTGAAAAATGTTGTTAAACCTTCCCAAAAAACTACTGCCCCAATTACTCAAGGCTCTACTCTTGCTCCCCCGGTTTTAAGTATTTCATATGAAGCCACCAATAGCGCTCAAATTGATATTAAAGGCTATGGTATTCCTGAGCTAAAAGTAAAACTTTTTATAGATGATAAAGATACCCAAACAGCAGATGTTTCCTCTGATGGCAGTTTTATTTTTGAAAATGTCTCTCTTTCTTTGGGCACCAATAATATTTATGGAAAAAGTGTAGATGATCAGGGCAAAGAAAGCCTGCCTTCAAAAACAATAAAGCTAACTTTCGTCAATGAAAAACCAACCCTTAGCATAAATGAGCCAGAAGACAACAAAATAATTGAAGGTGGTGATAAAAAAGTAAAAATCTCAGGAAAAACAGACCCAGGAGTCAAAATTTATATTAATAATTCTCAAGCAATTCTAGACAAAGATGGTAACTTTAGTAACGAACAACCTTTAAATGATGGGGATAATAACTTTGATATAAAAGCTGTAGATCTAGCATCTAATACTTCCGAGGTACAAAGGAGAGTTATATTTAAGCCTCAAGAAACCCAATAACCAGATATAAAAAAGGAGACAAATATTGCAAGTAAGGAAACTCCTAACATCTGATATAAAAGCTGAATATATTGATTCTTGATAAGTGCCATCAAAATAAATATGGGAAATATAGGCAGCAAAAATCTTGGCATAGAAGAAAGAGTTGGAGTAAAAAGCGGAATACCAACAGAAAGCAAACTATAGATTGCAAAAGAAGAAGGTAAAAATCTAAAAGCCCTTATTGCAAATCCTACCCCAAAAATTGCAGAGATTAAATCAAAAAAAATATTAATCTGTGTTAGGTTTCCTCCGGCAATATTTTTCAAAGCTTCCCAAAATCCCACAACTGGAGTACTTAATGTTCTCTGCCAATGATTTTCAGCTGTTAAAAAATAAAACGGATCACCAGTTTGTAAATATAAAAATACACAATAAATTACAAACCCCAAAGGCGCAAATATTAAATACCAATTTTTGCAATTTATACCCCTACTAGACCAAATTTCTATAAATAATCCCGCTACCACTGCCAAACCAACAAGCCTTGTAGCAGAAGCCAGCGCTGCAGCAACTATTGCCCAAAATAATTTATTTTGTCTTAAAAAATAGAAAGCAGAGATACTAAGTAAAAAAAATAATCCTTCAGAATAAGCAGTCAGTAGAAAAAAAGATGTTGGAAAAAACAGTAAAGTAATTATTACTTTTTCAGCCAACTTTTTATCAAAATCTAGGACCACTAATTTATATAAAATATTCAGTCCCAAAAAAGAGGAAACTATACTTATTAAAATTGCTGAAAGCACAAAATTACCAGTTATATAAGTTAAGGCTTTTATTGTTAAAGGATACAGAGGAAAAAAAGCATATTGAAAATTTTGGCTATATCCTGTTCTGGCAATCCCTAAAAAATGCCCCCCATCCCAATTTGCTAAACTTTTCCAAAAATCATACTCAAATTTATTAGAATGTGGTAAGGTAGAAAAACCGTAAAAAGAAACTATCAAAACTGCTACTGCCCAAATAATGAAAATCCTAGTAATATTAGAATATATTTTCAAATGAATACTTTCCTGATATCGATTCTAGCATTTGCTATTTCTGCTGGTCAATTAATAAGAATTCCATATGGGACAGGAGGTGTAACTGTTTTAGATATTACTGTTTTTCTCTTTTGTTTGTGGGGACTGATTAAACTTAAATTAAATCTCAAAAGGCCTCCTGTTCAAATCCTTTCAGCAATTATTTTTATAACTATAGCAACTATTTCTTTAATTTTCTCTCCCCTGTCTTTAACAAAAACAGAATACATCATTAGCTCTTTATATTCTATCCGGCTTTTTCTATATATCCTTTTTGGCTGGTTGCTTTTTTCCAATGTCTTTAGAGATCTTAAGAAAAATATTTCTAAAGTTTTTTTGCTTTCAGGAATAGCATTTTCTGTATTAGGATTATTACAATTTATCTTCTTTCCAAATTTAGATTTTATGGCAAATCTTGGATGGGATCCTCATTATTTTAGAACTGTCTCAACTTTTTTTGATCCAAATTTTACCGGAGCTTTTCTAGTATTAACACTTCTCCTAGCATCCCACCTCCGAGGTGGAAATATATTGACACCTAGGGTTTTTTATATTTTTTTTATAATTCTCTATCTCTCGCTCCTAACTACTTTCTCCAGATCTAGCTACTTAATGTTTTTAGTAAGTGGAACAATTTTTTCCTTCCTTAAAAAGTCAAAATTATTTTTCTTTATCACAATAGCTTTATTTTTAGGACTAATGTTAAGTTTTCAAATATACTCTCTAGCTGTAGCAAAACCTAGAAACATAGATAGAACCCAATCTGCCTCCTTTCGATTAAGTACCTGGCAGCAAGGTTTTACCCTATTTCAAAAATCTCCGGTATTGGGAGTTGGTTTTAATGCTTACCGTTATGGAGTAAAACGGTATAACTTGGGTGATGATCAGTTTCTGCAAAGCCATGGCTCATCAAGCAATGACTCCTCTCTGCTTTCTGTTTTATCTACAACTGGAATAATTGGATTTGCTGCCTTTATATTTTTCTTATGGAGCCTATTTAATACTGAAGGTTTAATTGTAAAAGCTGCAATTTCCGGACTCTTAATCCATTCTATTTTTGCAAATAGCTTATTTTATCCTCCTTTATTGGCCTGGTTACTATTTATCTCAGTATCTTCCAAAAAGTAATCTTTTTATCTTGCAAGAAATTATCTATATACTGATCACTTACTTTAAAACTTGATTGAATTTTTTTTCTCTGATTTAAAATTTGTGGCAAATGGAAAAGTATCCAAAGATCTGCAAAAAACGGAGCCCAGAAAAATCCATTTTTTAATTGATAAAAAATAGTATTTAAATGAACTAAAATTATTTTTAACAGTCTTCCCTTTTTGAATAAAATAGCTGTTGGAAAATCCTTGAGAATTGTTAACGTCATATTTCTAAACTGCCAGTATTCAATTTTTTGTGGAAACTTCTTAGCTGTGGCTTTGTGTTTGTGATAAACAATTGCTTTTGGACAAAAGATTGACTTAAAACCCTGAAACTGGGCCCTAAAAGCAAAATCAACCTCCTCACTATACATAAAATAATTTTCATCAAATCCTCCCAGTTTTAAAAATTCCAGTCTTTTGAAAAGAGATGCTCCTCCTGTTGCTCCAAAAATACACTCCTCTTTGTTAAACTGCCCTTTATCAATTTCCTGCCAACCAATAGATCTTGCTTGTCCAACTTCATTTATTAAAATTCCTACCCCATCAATAATATTTCTATTATTAAAATTAAATAACTTAGAGTTTACAGAAATCACCTCAGGGTGGGCTCCAGCGCATTCAATTAATTTTTTAACAAAATCTTTATCTGCTTTAGTATCATTATTCAAAAATATTACATATTTTGCACTTGATGCTTTAACTCCTTCATTGATAGCTTTTGCAAAACCATAATTTTTTTCCAAATTTATTATTTTAACTTCAGGAAAATTTTTATTTACATATTCTAAAGAATAATCAGTAGAATTATTATCCACTAAAACTATTTCAAAGTCTTTAAAAGTCTGATTTTGCAATGATAATAAGCAATCACTTAATAACTCTTTACCGTTCCAATTAGGAATAATTACTGATGCTTCAATCATATTTTGGAGGCAATTATTAAGAAATGATAATATGCTAAATTTTTATATTTGGAAACTAAAAATGAATATAATAATGGTACTTTTTTAAGTAACCTTTCAAAAGGCAACCTGGTAATAGTTCCCTTAACTTGCTCAACTTTCCAACCATTCTCTGAAAGTATTTTTGGTAAGGTTCCAACTGTATAAAAATGCAGATGAGTTTTGTCCAACAACCCACTTTCTTGATATTCAAAATCCCCGTTAAAAAATAATTGCTTTCTCATCATCCAGCAAGCAACATTAGGAAGCGAAACCAATAACTTAGTTTTAGAAGATGAAACTTCCAGTAAGCGTTTTAAAACTTCCCCGGGAGTAACTAAATGCTCCAGCACATCTGCCATAATAATATAGTCATAATCTTCACTCAGTAATTTATAAATATTACTATCTTCGATAGATTGGGCAAATTTTTTTCTAATCTCTTTTGGAATCTCTGCGATTGCTTGACTATCCTGTTCTACTACATCAACAATGCAGCCAAGTTGCAAAAAGACCCTAGTCATGTAACCAACAGAGGGTCCTATTTCTAAAATAGTTTTCCCTTCCCCTACTATTTTTATAATTTCTTGCTGGGTAGGGGATAAACCTGACTTTTTAAATATTTCCTCGTATACAATCATACCTTCAAAACCTTTTTGATAGTTAATAAAAAGAAGATTATGAATGATAATAATTCAGACAACACTGTAACCCAGGAGGCTCCTATAAAACCAAATGATGGAATAAACATTAAATTCGCAACTATATTAAAAACTAAAGTAAGCACAGAAAGTATAATTAGTTGCTTTAAATATTTATCTGTAGAAAGTAAAACAGAAACTGTTACACCTTGAGCAAACATAAAAGGAATAGAAATTGCTAGAATTTTAATAACTGTAATAGAAGATAAATAATTTGGTAAATAAATATTAATAACATTTGGCAGGATTAAGATATATCCTAAAAATACAATAAAACCTAGTCCCATCATAATTTTTAAAGACTTAAAATATAATTTCCTGGCATCGGGAATACTTGAATCATGAAGTTTTGAAAGTATAGGAAACAACGCCAAAGAAAAAGCTGAAGGAATAAAAGTTATACTTTCTAAAAATTTATAAGCTGCTCCATAAATACCAGTTTCAAAGCTTCCTTTAATATATGAAAGCAAAATAGTATCTACCCTAAAATATAAAAGCCCTAATATCCCCAGCAATCCATAGGGCAAAGATCCAAGGATGACATCTTTAATTAGGTTTATCTTTATTTCAGAGAAAACAGGCTTTTCATACTTTAATAAAAAGATTAATAAAACAACTGCATAAATTACCTGCCCTATTATTAAAGCATTAACTGCTCCCATAGTTCCAAAACCTTTCCCTACTAAAATAAAACCTGCAGAGGCTGCTGCTAAGCCAGAAACAAAAAGGGCTATCGCAGAAATTTGTAATTTTTGATTTGCTACAAAGATCGCATCAAATGTTAAAGCAATTGCCTGAGGTAATATTGATAGAGTAGCCAAAAGTATCAAGCTAACCCTCATCTTCATAGGATCGAAAGAATATAAGGCTAATGCAAAGATAGCAAAGATAACAGAGGTTAAAGTAAGTCTTAAAATAATAATATTCCAAAACAGCGCTACAGATTTTGATTTATCTTTGGCAACCTCTCGGGTTAAAAATCTATTAAAACCAAGATCAGCAATGGAAGAAATTACAGAAAAATATGCCAAAGCCAATGTATAAAGTCCGAACTCGGAAACCCCTAACGACCCTGCCAAAAAAATTACATAAAAAAAACCAATAACCCTGGTTAAACTCTGGGCAAAAAAAACATAAGAAGTTTGTTTCAAAATCTGCCTCATTCTCCCATTATACCGAATCTGATAAAATATGCACACGGATCCGTAGCTCAGTTGGCTAGAGCGCTTCATTCACACTGAAGAGGTCAGAAGTCCGAGTCTTCTCGGATCCACTACTTGCTTGCCAACCACAGCATTTGAGATAATACCAAATATGGATCTCGATACCATTAATTATGGAAATGTTCCTCCTAAAGGTTTTTTTGGAAATTTAAGTAACTATTTAGTTGAATTTATTGAAACTGTAGTAGTTTTTGGAGCAATCTTTGCTGCTGTTTATTTATTTGTTGCCCAATTTCATAAAGTCTCCGGCAACTCTATGGTTCCTACATTTCATAATGGTGATTTTCTGATTACAGAAAAAGTAAGTTACAAAGTGAGAAACCCTCAACGCGGAGAAATTGTAGTCTTAAAAAATCCCAGGGATGAATCTCAAGACTTTATCAAACGGATTATCGCTGTCCCAGGAGATACACTTCAAATCAGCAATAGTACTGTTTATGTAAACAGCGAACCTTTAAAAGAAAGTTATATACCTGTAGATTATGTTACCAGACCCGGAGCTTTTGTGACAGAAGGCACAATTATTACAGTTGCCAGTAATCAATATTTTGTTTTTGGAGATAACAGAGAACATTCTTCTGATTCAAGAGAATGGGGACCTGTTACAAAAGAGGAGCTAGTTGGCAAGGCATTTTTCCGCTACTGGCCACCTCAAGCAATTGGCCTACTTACCAACAAGTAAATTAAAATAACCCACAACTGCCTGATGTAAGTCTTCTAAAACCGGAGTAGTTTTACCTGGTTCACCATCAATCAATATCTCAAATCTGGCCCTTTTACCAGTCAGTTGACATTTAACATGAAACTTATCTGTTCTTTTAGACAAAACATCACTAATATTTGCTTGAATCCTATCAACATCCTCAGACATAACTCTCATTGAATTTACATCAGCCATCTTCCTGGGCCCAATACCTTTTTCTGTTCTCATACGGCGGACCAATTCTTCTGCTCCTCGGACTGATAGATTTTTTTTGAGGACTTCTTTATAGGCAGTAATAATCAAATGTGGATCCTCCAATGCTGCCAAGGCCCTGGCATGACCCTCACTTGTCGCTCCTGACATCAAGGCATCTTTTAGCGCATCAGGTAAAATTAATAGTCTGATGGTATTAGAAATATAGGCTGGACTTTTTGAAACCCGTTCGGCAATTTCCTGATTAGCCAATCCAAATTCATCCATCAGCCTTCTGTATGCTTGAGCTCGTTCCAAAGGATTTAAATCTATTCTTTGAACATTTTCTACAATAGCCATTTCCAACATCCCTTGGGGGCTAGTCTCCCGGATGATTACCGGGACTTTAGGTAAACCAAGTGATTTGGAAGCTCTCCATCTTCTCTCACCAGCTATGATCTGATATCCTGCTGGAGTTCTAGCTACTACTATTGGTTCTAAAATTCCATGGGATTTTATTGATTGGGCAAGTTCTGCCAAGGATTCAGGCGCTATCAATCCTCTAGGCTGTAAGGGATTAGGTTGCAAAAGATCTATTTCAAGCTCATAAATTCTCTCATCCATAATTTTTAAATGTAGACTACAATTTAGACGATTTTGATGACATTCTTACCAAGTTTTTTACTGAATTCAACTTTACCCTTAGATATAGCAAAGATCGTGTAATCGTTACCTTGCTTGGTACCTACTCCTGGGTAAAATTTGTTTCCTTTTTGGCGGACAATAATATTACCAAGTTCTGCTTTTTGGCCACCATATATTTTAACTCCCAATCTTTTGGAAATTGAATCCTTATTTTTTCTTGTACTTCCCCCACCTGTTTTATGTGCCAATCGGAGGGCGCCCCCTTTCTGCGCCCGAGATCCACTTGTCCCGATACTATCAGGTACAAGGGCAAAAGGAGTATATCCTTTGTGAAAACTTAAGTCAAGAAGCTTTTTTCACATCCAAAACAACTTTAGTAATTTTGGATCTGTAGCCCCTGGTTTTTCTAAAATTAGCTTTGGCATGAAACTTACTGACTCTAATTTTTTCACCTTTGATATCCTCTACTCTCTTGAGAGTTAATTTTTCTTTTAAAAAAGGTTTGCCTATTTGTAATTTATCATCCTCAGATAAAAGTAAAACATTAGCCTCGATATTATCACTTGGCTGCTGCAAACTAACTTCAAAGGATTGACCAGGAATAACTATATATTGCTTACCAGAAATTTCACAAATTGCATAGTTTAGCATGTGTGTAATTCTATCCTTTTACAGGCTATGTGTCAACCAACTTCTCTAATATTCTTAACTGAAGATGAAAGCATCCCTAATGACAGGAGTGTCGCAATTAAAGAACTCCCCCCATATGAAATAAGTGGCAAGGTAATACCCGTAATGGGCAGAATCCCAATATTCATACCAATATTTACAAAAACCTGAAACAGGACCATTGATATTACTCCAGATATTATCAGCATATTAAACTGATTAGTTACCCTTTCAGCCATTCTTAAGGAATAAATTAACAAAAATAGATACAGAATTAATATTAAAATAGATCCCACAAACCCCATTTCTTCTGCAATTGAGGCAAAAATAAAATCTGTTCTAAATTCCGGTAAAAATTGCAATCTTGATTGAGTACCTCTACCCAATCCCCTTCCAAAAATCTCTCCAGACCCTACAGCAATCGTAGATTGAATCACATTATACCCCCTGCCTAAAGGATCCGAACCCGGTGACAGAAAACTTAAAATACGGCCTTTTTGGTAATCATGCAGAAATAACCAACTTGCAGGAATTATAAAAGCTATAATCAAACCTAACACTAAGGCCCTTTTGATAGAAATCCGGGCTGCAAATAACATTCCCAACCAGATAGCAGCTAAAGTTAGGGATGAACCCAAATCAGGTTGTTTAAAAATCAATAAAACAAGAGGCGCTGTCCAAAGCAAACTTCTGCCTATATTCACCCAGGAAGCCTGTCTTTCTGACCAAAATTTAGCCAAAAATAAAATTAAGACTGGCTTTGCAAACTCAGATGGTTGAACATTAAATATCCCTAATGGAATCCAACGCAAACTACCTCTTGTTTCAAAACCTAAAATCAGAACTGTCACTAGCAGTATTAAAATGAAAAAAAACAAGGGTTTGGCCAAATTCTTGATTGACAGAAGTTCAAATTGAGACACCGTGAAAAAAAAGATTGCCCCAATTAGGGTAAATATTAACTGTTGAAAGCCTAGCTCTTTCGAGGAGGAATAAATTACAAGTATTCCAATTGACACCAAAAGTAAGCCTATTAGGCTAATTGGCAAATTAATCGTTTGTAGAATTTTCATCTGTCACTTTCAATACCTTAAAATTCTCACCTTTTTCTATAGAAACAGAGGCAGTACCCGCTAGAATCTGACCTTTAAAAGCAACAGGCCAGGAAACAGCAATAATTTTTGTTTTGTCTGCCAAAGTTAGGTTCTGTTCTTTTCTTGCTTGTTGGATCTGCCTTATCAAATCCCTTGCCCGACCCTCTTCTGCCAACTCAGGAGTAATTTTTGTGTTCAATTCTACTTCTGGTTCTATTTTTGACCCCGATTTAATCGGGGTTGAGGATTTATTGTACTCAACATTCTTTACATTCAATTCCTCTGCTAATATTTTCTCTAACTCATCAGATAGCTTGTTTGGCAATTTATACAAAACAGAAGCCAAAGGCTGTCTTAGCTTTATTCCTGCTTCCTTTCTTTTTGCATGTCCTGTTTCAGCAATTTTACGGACATATATCATGTCCCTTGCTAAATCTTTATTTAATAAATTTTCATCACCTTCAGGATAAGTTTGTAAATGCACTGATTGCCCGTTAGTTAGATTCTGAAATATTACTTCAGAAATAAAAGGCACAAATGGAGCCAAAAGCTTAGCAAGACCTACTAATATTTCATGCATTACTGAAAGCACAATATTTCTTTCTGTTTCTTTTACCTCTAGTCCTACCCTATCCCTTGATCTTCTGATATACCATGTTGAAAAATCATTAATTACAAAATCTTCCAGTTTCCTTGAGGCAGAAAAAGCATCATATTTTTCCAATTTTTCATTAACAAGTAAAATAACTTCATTTAATCTTGCCAAAATCCATTGATCCAAAACACCCATCTCCTTTACATCCCCAATCCTCCCCATTTCCCAATTTGTTGCAATAGCATAATCTACAAAAAACTTATAACTATTCCAAAGTATTAAATAAAATCTTCTTTTGACCTCAGCTGCTGGAGAAAATCCAAACAATAAATTGGCCTCTGGGTTTTGGGTTACATACAACCACCTCATAATATCAGCGCCAATTTGATCTGCTGCTTCATTAAACTCTATAGAATTACCTTTAGACTTGTGCATCGCTTCTCCTTTTTCATCAAGGAGTGAGGCAAAACCTAATAGGTTATTAAGAGGATTCTCCCCAGATATTGCAGTACTCATGGCAATCAAAGAATAAAACCAATTCTTAAACTGCCCGGGGAAACTCTCAGTTACAAAATCAGCAGGAAACCAATCCTTTGGCATAGTTGAAAAAGATACAATTCCTGCATCAAGCCAAGGATTTCCTACATCCGGAATTCTTGATGCAATCTCTCCACACTTAGAACATTTAATTTTTATAGCATCGATCCAAGGTCTATGGGGGGTATGTCCGTCAAACTCTTCCCATCCCGCTACAGCTTTTTCTTTTAACTCTTGCTTACTACCAATCACCTCAAAATTACCGCATCCGCCAGCTGGCGGAGCACAAAGCCAAATTGGCAAACTCAAACCCCAGTATCTTTTTTTAGATATTAACCAATCATGCATATTCTTCAACCAATCCAACTCCCTATCCAATCCCCACTTTGGAATCCAATTAATCTTTTTGGCAACAATCATCATTTGCTCTCTGTAAGTTTTACCAGATTTATCATCTCTGTCCATTTCTATATACCACTCATCAACCACACGCCATACAAGTTCTGTCTTGCATCTCCAACAAATTGGATAACGATGCTTAATTCTTTCAGTAGTAAGTAAAAACCTCCCGCCTTCTTTTGCCTTTAGAAAATCTATAATTAATTCTGGATGTTTCTTAGCATTTTGAGTAGAAAATTCTTCCAATCCATCCAGATAACTTGCTTGCTCATCAATCAACTCAATTACAGGAAGACCTAACTTTGCCCCTAATTTAAAATCCTCACTTCCAGCTCCAGTTGCTATATGCACCATTCCTGTACCTTCTTCTATACTAATAGGCAAAATCAGCTCATCATTTTCTACTACTCTATGGACATATTCTCCTAAGGCTTTGTTTACCCTTGGCAAATGATCAAATGGAGCATCGTATTCCAATCCTACTAATTCTTTTCCCTTTACAACTTTTCCTTTACTCAGCTTCCCCAAACTCCCTAACTTTTCCAAAGCTTCTACTCTTTTTTCCATTACCCATATTAAGTCTCCATTTTCTAACTCAAGCTGCACATAATCTTGCTTGGGATCAACTGCCACAGCTATATTAGCTGGAATAGTCCAAGGAGTAGTTGTCCAAACAACCAAATACTCTTTCTCTCTGTCTTTTAAGCCCAGCTTAAAGTAAACTGACTCATGAACAACTTCTTTGTAGTCTTCTGTTAAAATCTCATGCTGGGAAATTGCTGTCCCGCATCTAGGACACCAAGGCACACTATCATAACCTTTATAAAGCCACCCTTTTTCATCTACTACTTTAATAAAATTCCAAATAGCATAATTGTTTTCATCAGAGGAAGTGTGATATGAATTATCCCAATCCATAAAATAACCTAATCTTTTTGATTGTTCAGTTTGAATATCAGAATATTTTTTAACTCTTTCTTTACAAAGGTTGATAAATTTTTCTAAGCTCTTAACCTTATCTCCAGGGACTAAATTTTCTATATCTTTTTTGCTGTGAAGTTCTAATTCTTTCTCAACTTCTACCTCCACCCAAAGTCCTTGTTCATCAAAACCATTTTGAAATCTTTGTTTGTATCCTTTCATGTTAAAAAATCTCTGCCACAAGTCTTTGTAAGTTCTGCCCCAAGCATGATGAACACCCATAGGATTGTTTGCTGTTATTGGCCCGTCCAAAAAGGAGAATTTTTTATCAGAAGAATTATTTTTATTTAGATATTTCTCAACAATCCCCTCCTTGTACCAATAATCTAATAACTCTCTTTCAATCTTGAGAAAATCAACCTGTGATGATACTGGTTTAAATTTGGTCATAATGCAGATCATTTTACGTTTTATGCTGATAAAAGGCAATATTAAGTCTGGTAACGGGAAACCCACACCAGGTGTGGAATTTTTAAGCTTAGGCAGATGGCTAGCGACTTGACCTAAGGAATGCGGGGATCTCTAAATCTTCTTCACCTTCATCTTCTACTTTTTGCTCTTCCTCTTGCTCTGGTTCAGAAACAGATTGCTGTTGTTGAGAATCATTTACCTGAGAAGTTTGTCTTGCAGCCCAAGGACTTGGCTGGGATTGTAAATGTGGCTGCATAGATCCAGAACCAATCCCATTACCAATGTATTCCCGAAGTCTTCTTCTTGTCTCATCAAATCCTGTAGCAATTACAGAAATCTTAACCTGATCCAGCTGATCTTCTTTAATAGTAGCGCCAAAGATAATATTAGCATCAGGATCAGCAGCTTGGGCAATAATTTGCGCTGCTTCATTTACTTCTGTCATAGACAAATCTGCTCCACCTACAATATTGAAAAGTACCCCTTTTGCCCCTTCAATTGAAACCTCCAAAAGTGGTGATGCAATAGCCATCCTGGCTGCTGCAGATGCCCTATTTTCTCCTCCTGCTACTCCAATTCCCATCAAAGCAGAACCTGCATTACTCATAATGGTTTTAACATCTGCAAAATCAACATTAATAAGTCCTGGCATGGTAATCAAATCAGAAATTCCCTGGACACCTTGTCCTAAAACTGAATCTGCAAGTTTAAATGCTTCCTGCAAAGTCATATTTTTCTCAACATTTTCCAAAAGCCTTTGATTAGGGATAACAATTAAAGCATCTACTTTATCTTTTAGCTTTTCCAGTCCTTCTTCTGCTGATACCATTCTTCTGGTTCCTTCAAAAGCAAAAGGTTTGGTTACAACAGCCACTGTTAAAGCACCTATAGATTTGGCAATTTGGGCAACAATTGGAATAGATCCCGTACCTGTCCCTCCCCCCATACCAGCTGTTAAAAACACCATATCCGCATCCTGCAACACATCCTGAAGTTTCTGGGTAGACTCCTCAGCAGCTTGTTTTCCTACTTCCGGATCTCCCCCAGAACCCAAGCCTTTTGTTAAAGTCTCTCCAATTTGAACTTTAGTAGGGGACTGATTATTCATCAGAGCCTGAGCATCTGTATTTACTGCCACAAATTCTACCCCTTGAATTTGCTGAAGTGAAATCATGGAGTTTAAAGAATTAGATCCACCACCACCCAGACCCATTACTTTAATTTTTGCAAAACGCTGAACATCAGGTTTGATTAACATACTCTTTGGGCAGAATATAGCAGATTAGCAACACCAATATCAAGTCCTCAAATCCTAAGGCAGAAATGACTTAACTAAATCAATTCCTTTTTGTATCATACCCTTAAATGGTAGTCCTCCGGAAAGAACTGGCAAGCGTAACTGACCCTGACCTTCTTGTGTTGACCCATATAAAATCAAGCCTGCTGCAGCTGCAAACGCAGGTGAATCTATCTCTTCAATTAGTCCTGATAAACCCTCTATTTGACCTACTCTTGCTGGAAAACCTAAGACATATTTTGCCTGATCCAACACTCCAATTGTCTGCGCTCCCCCACCGCAAATTACCAACCCAGAAGGTATTTGTGTACCAAAACCACTTTTTTTAATCTCTTTGCCAACATACTTAAATATTTCTTGCAACCTTGGCTTGATAATTCCATCCACCACAGCTTTTCTGGAAATTTTTTGGATATCTTCCAGGATACCCAAGGCTTTTATATCAATTGTTTCCTCATCTTTTTTCTTGTTTAATATAGTTTTATTACTTTCTTCCAATCTATCAGACAATACTGGTCTCTTCTCTAGTTTCCCTAAAGACAATTTTATTTTTTCTGCAGATTCAAGCGAAACCCGCAGTCCTACAGCCATATCAGAAGTAATGTGTCTGGCGCCAATTGGAATTACTGATGAGTAAGAAACAGAACCATCCACAAAAATTACCACATCAGTTGTCTCACCACCTATATCTACCAACACTACTCCTAATTCCTTTTCTGTATCAGAAAGCACTGACAAAGCAGAGGAGATACCAGAAAAAACCAGCTCAGTTACATCAATACCAACTTGAGACACGCATTTAACCAGATTTCTCATGGAAGTAGTTGCGCCAGTAATAATATGAGTTTGGGTTTCAAGCCTCACCCCTGTCATACCGATTGGATCTTTTATCCCTTCTTGACCATCAACGGTAAAAGTACGTGGGATAACATGAAGAATTTCCCGTGAAGAAGGCAGGGGAATTGCCCTAGCTGCATCATTTACTCTTCGGATATCCGACTCTTTGATCTCTCCTTCAGGTTCAGAAACAGCCACCACCGCATGCTGATTAACGCTTTCTATTTGTGGACCACCTAAGGATACATACGCAGAAGATATGGAATAACCAGCCATCCTCTCTGCTGCTTCAACAGATTCTGTAATTGCCGCAACTGCTTCATCAATATCTACAACCTGAGTTTTTTTTACTCCTTTTGAAGTAGTGGAGGAAACGCCAATTAAATTTATTTTTCCATTCTCATCAATTGAAGAAATAAGGGTTGCTATTTTTGATGAGCCAACATCTATTCCACAAATTACTCTATCTTTAGCCATAAACTATTTTTTTGGGGCAATTTTAACAACTGGTTTATCAAATCTTAAATCGATAAACTCAAGTTCTCTTGAATATATTTTAGCCTCTGCAAGGATTAGTTGTAAAGATGCAAGTTGGAAATCTACTTTATTATCCAATCTAAAAACTATTTTAAATGGGGGAGTATCAGAATATATTAAAAAAGTATCCTCACTAACCCAGCTTTCTTTGACTACAGTCCCAAATAACTTAACTTTATCCAATATCTTTAAAATATTTGATATAAAATTTTCTTTTAACTTTTTTCCTAAGGATAAACTCAAATCATAGAGGTAAATATTAGGAATATTTATACCCCCTGTATCTTTGCTAAAAATTACTCCCTCACTATCCACTATAAAAACATCTGAGATATCCTGCGCGCTAGGGGTAGCAATATTTGCTATCAAAGAAGAGGCAGAGGCAGGTTTAGTTTTCAAGGAAGACAAAATTGCTGCTGGAGCGCGTCCTGTAACCTTCATTTCAACTTTATTTGGTAGTATTTTTACTAAATTAACTTCTTTTACACAAATAAATTTTTCCAACAAATTCTTTATAACTTTTTTCTCATCCATCACAAAAAGATTTTTCCCTAACAATGAAGAAGTATTTTTTAATTGATCCAGACTTACACACCCAGCCTGATCTGCTTTAACCTCAATCTGTCTAATAATAAATAATTTATCTTTTAAAACCAAAGATACTATAATAATAATTAAAAAAAGAAAGGCAATAAAAAAATATTTTAAAATGCCTGCTACTTTCAGTTGTCTAGATTTTCTTCTTTTCCACATATAGCAATACTGTTTCCAAAGCGAGTCTTTTAGCAGCATCAGGAATAATTACTTTTCTGGCTTGTTCTGCTTTTATTTTTAAATCATCTAAATGATTTAACATAAGCTTAATTTCTTTAAATAAAGTTTCTCCTGATAATTTAGACTGAGGTAAAATTCTTACCAGTCCCAGATTTTCAAAATATTTAGCATTTTTGTTTTGTTCATCCTGATAAAGATAGGGGATTGGAACGACCAATGCAGGTTTCCCTAGGAAAGCCAGTTCAGTCAAAGTGTTTATACCAGCCCTTGAAACAACAAAATCTGCTTGTAGTAAAACATCTCCCCAACTCTTATCAATCCATTTGCAAACAGTGTAATTATTGTTTTTACTTTGCAGTCTTTCATAATCTTTAAATCTGTTATCTCCTGTAACATGAATTACACCCGCAATCCTTGTAAGTTTCTCCAAGCATTGTTCAACTGCCAAATTTATTACATGAGAACCCTGATTACCTCCTGTAATTAATATCGTTGGCAAAACTGCCTCTTTTTTTGATCTAGTCTTCATCACTATTTCTCTGATTGGATTACCTGTTAAAATAACCCTTTCATTTTCAAAAATACCCGGGAAAGAAACAGCAATATTATCAGCAAACCAACTGCTTATTTTATTTGCCAAACCTGAAACCAAAGTCTGCTCATGAATCATAATAGGGACAGAGAAAAGCCATGAGATAAAAATAACCGGTACTGCCACATATCCTCCAAAAGATAAAACTACATCTGGTTTTTCTGACAAAATTATAAAGAGAGACTGAACAATACCAATGGGAATTTTTAGCAACGAGGGGATAGTATATATAGTAAAACTTCTCTGTAATCTTCCCGTAATCAGTGGAATAAATTTTATACCCTTAGATGGTAAGACCTCAGATTCCACCGAAGGAGCACTATCACCTTCTAAGGTTGTTTTCCTACCCACATAAACCACCTCTACCCCATTTATCTTTTTAAGTTCTTCAATTGTTGCAAGCGCTGGAGTAAAATGCGCCCCAGTTACAAGTACCTTCATATAACAATTCTACGTTATCGTATAGATTCCTTCAATGCTTCTCCTTGCAAGGTCGGACCTTGCGAAGCTAAAATACTTACTGTACACTAATATTATGCCTGCCCGTAATAGAATCAAACAATACGTCGAAAATAGTTATTATCATATTTACAACCGAGGTGTAGAAAAACGGTTAATCTTTAAAGATCAACAGGATTATGCCGTATTTCTGAATTATCTTAAAGAGTATCTACTTCCTAAAGATGAGGAAAATTTAAGAAAGCAATTTTCTAACCCGAACGCAACTTACAAAGAAAAGGATAAAATAACAAAGTTACTTCGTCTAAATAATTTCTATGGCGAGATTATATTACTTGCATATTGCCTAATACCAAATCATTTTCATTTTTTTATTAAGCAAAAAGGATCCTCATCAATTGATAAATTTATGCAATCCCTAGCCACAAGATACACAATGTATTTTAATCGTAAGTATAAAAGAATTGGGTTTTTATATCAGGGTACTTATAAGGCTGTACTTATTGATAATGAACAACAATTTATTTTCTTATCAAAATATATCCACAAGCAAGCAATCCAGCAAGGTCAGACCTTGCGAAGCTGGAATCAACCATCTTCTTATTTAGAATATCTAGGAGATCGAAAAACAGAATGGATTCATCCAGAAGAAATTTTAAGTTATTTTTCAAAAATAAATCCGAGGTTTTCATACAAATCTTTTGTAGAAGAAATTACTGACTTTTCTCCAATCAAAAACAAACTCATAGAAGAAGACTGAATCTTATATGATAAAATTCTTGTCAATATGATCGATCCTGAAAAAACCTATTTAGAAGTAATTAAATTACTTGATGAAAATCAAGTTAGTTATAAATTGTTTTCTCATAAAGCAGCTTTAACATATGAGGACTTAGCCCAAGCTCAGAAAGAAACAGGTTTTTTTGGCACAGAAGGAAAATGTATGGTAATAAAAGTTGATGATAAATTTATAGTTTATGCAACATTACAAGGAAGAAGATTAAATTTTGATGCTATTAAAAATGCTCTTCACGCAAATAAGTTAAGACTCGCATCCCCTGAAGAACTAAAAGAATATTTTGGTGCAGAACCAGGATGTGCTTACCCATTTGGTTTTTCAAAAGATATAGATATTTTTATTAATCCAGAAATCTATAAACAAGAATGGTTATTATTTTCTCCAGTTCTACCTACCAAAACCGTGCAAGCTAAAGGAGAAGACTTAGAAAGAGTTTTTGATAATTTACCCAACAAAGTCACAGAAGTTACTTATTTTAATCAGTAATTATTAAGTTTGACTAGATTTTGAAATATTAAGCAATATCCCTACTGCTGTTAGGTTGGCTACTAATGCAGAACCACCATATGAAATAAAAGGCAGCGGTATACCTGTCAATGGCAAAAGCGAGGTCATAGATGAAAGATTTACAACTGCCTGTATTCCTAACCATGAAGTAAGACCCAAAGCTAAAATCCTACCAAACTTATCTGGACAATTTTGGGCAATCTTAAATCCTCTCAAAACAACAATTGCAAAAAGTACTACAACTAAAGTAGCTCCTAAAAATCCTAACTCCTCCCCCACAATTCCAAAAATAGAATCTGTTGAAACCTCAGGAATATATTCAAACTTTTGCCTGGAATGCCCCAGTCCTAAACCCCAAAAACCTCCTGATCCTAAAGCTATTAACACTTGAGAAATATGATAAGTATATCCCTGAGGATCGGCAAATGGGTCTAAAAATGCCAGAATCCTTTTACTTCTGTATCCTGACGTAGAAATTAAAAATATTAGTGACAACACTACAGCAGGAATCGCTATAACAAAATGCCAAAGAGACCCTCCCGAGACAAAATATACAACTGCAGCTATTGCCACAAATACTAATGTAGAACCTAAATCCTTTTGCAAAACTGCTGTAATAACAGATACTCCTAAAACAAGAGTTAGGAAAGGTACAAGCTTAATCCTACTTTCAAAAAGCACTGCCAAATAAATAACTCCTGTTAGTTTTATAATTTCAGCAGGCTGTACTGTAATAAATCCCAGTTTTAACCAACGGTGAGCCCCTCCTCCAGCAGCTCCCAGTCCTGGAATAAAAACAGCCAGTAAAAGTACTACTGACACCAAAAGCATTGGAACTGCGAGGATTCTGAATCTTTTGAAATCAAATTTTGCAAAAAAAATCAGAGATAAAAACCCCAACCCTGTCCAAATTAATTGTTGCCTAATGTAATAATAACTATCGTGAAAATCCTTTAAACCGGCAACTGCTGAACTATCATAAACTGTTAACAATCCAAAAACGATCAGGACAGCTGTAGTCAAAAGAAGAGATAAGTCAACTTGTTGTTTTTGAGATTGAAGATTACTTTTCTTAAAAATCATCTTGAAAGCAATGCTATCCATAAACCTAAAATTGCAAATACTCCCCCTGCCAACCAAAATCTGCTTACAATCTTAGGTTCTTCCCAGCCAATATATTTAAAATACATATGTATGGGTGCAACCGGCAAAATCTTTTTATTGAAAACTTTTTTTGAAAATATCTGAATTAAAGATGAAAAAACAATTACAATAAACATGCCTCCAATTATTGCCAAAGCCAAAATTTTACCAGTAAGTAACCCTACAACTGCCAAAGTTGCCCCGAAAGCAAAAGCCCCGGCATCACCTAAGAAAATCCTAGCTGGCCAAACATTAAAGTAAAGATAAGCAAGCAATATCCCAATCCAAATTCCTATAAATGAAGCGAGTGTTAAATCAAGGCCTTGAGCAGTCAAAGCCAAGAAAGCAAACAAACAAATAAGTAATAACCCTGAAGACAAACCATCCAACCCATCTGAAATATTATATGCATTTGCAAAAGCAATTATGACAAAAGCAGCCAAAGGGATATACCAGATTCCTATAATAAAATTACCTAATCCTGAAATATAAATATTATTTAAGCCACCCAGAAAATAAAGCATTAGTGAAATTAGTAAGGAAAAACATACTTGCATCAGCAACATTTTTTTTCTACCCAGGCCTAAAAATTTTCCCTGCCTTCTGGTAATAATAAATTTAATATCATCAGCAAGTCCTAATGATCCAAATGTAAACAAGGTAAAAAGTAAAATCATTAAGCTAGCCTTATCAACAACAGCGCTAAAAAAGGTGTATGAAAGACTTAAAATTATCAAAATTAATATCAGTAATATCCCTCCACCTGAAGGAGTTCCTATATCCCCTTTCATCAATCTGTCATGTATCGGAGTTTCTGATTTTTTCTCTCTTTCATCTTGAATACTTTCAAATCTTCTTTTGAGATAAAAAAGCAAATCAATAAATGGCACCATAAAAATGGAAGTTACAATAAATGAAAATAATACCAATCCAAGTAATTGTGTCATATCTTTTTTGCTATTCTTTTTACTACTTCATCCAGTCTCACTGCTCTGGATCCTTTGATTAGACAAACATCACCTTTCCCTAAAGTTTTTAAAAGTTTTAAGACTAGTTGAGAATTCTGCAGATTAGACTGTAGTCTTTCTTCCCAAAAACCTAAACTCTGCAATTCCGCAGTTATAAACTGCGTATCTCCCTGACCCAAAAATACAAAATCCAATTTTTCTTTATAAATTCTTTGGGCAATTTGTCTATGTAATCCTTCGGAATATGATCCTAACTCTCTCATCTCACCTAAAACAATTACTCTTCTTCTGGCTGGTATAGCAAGTAGTGTATCAATAGCTCCATCCACCGCACTGGGGGAAGAATTATAAGTATCATCCAAAAGTATAGATCCATTGGGACCGGCAAGAGCCTGCAGGCGGTGTTCTGATGGTTCAACTGACTCCAAAGCAAATTTTATTTTTGTCAAAGGAATATCGCAAACAACTCCCAGAGCAGCTGCTGCCAATGCTGGATAGACCTGATGCAAACCTAGAAGATTATAGTTTACTTTAACTCTTTCAACCCCAAGGTTTAATTCAAATGTAGTTACATAATTTTCTATTTTTGGATTACCAGCCCAAGTTGTGCAATTTTTAGCATCCATACCAAAATAAACAACCGTTCCCTGACATTTTTCTGCCAGTTTTCTGCAATTTGGATCATCATAATTTAATATAGCTACTCCACCTTTGCCCAAACTTTCAACCAATTTCCCTTTTTCTTGTAGGATCTCATTTATATTGCCCAGATATTCACTATGGGCAAAAGCAATTTTAGTAATTATCACGATTTGTGGCTTTATCAGTGATAGATAAAAATCCATTTCTCCTTTGTATTCGATCCCCATCTCGAAAACTGCCTTTTGAACCGAGGGATTTAATTTAAGTATGGTAGAAGGAATATTTAGGATAGGATCCAAATTAGGCTTAGTTGCAAGAGTTTTATATTTTTGTGACAGCACAGCCACGCACGCCCGAGTACAGGTTGTCTTCCCTACAGATCCAGTTACACCAATGATATTCGATAAAGGAAATAATTTAGCATATTGTCTGGCTAAATGTATTTTTAAAAGATGAAACGGCTTTTTAATATTGGGAATTTTTGTTTTATAGGGAGTCACTTGATCCCAAATAGGATGGTCTGCTATATCCATAAAATTTACAATTCAACTCTTTTAATATCTGCGCCTAAACTTCTTAGTTTAGTAGCCACATCTTCATATCCGCGTTCTATTAACTCGGCTTGGTTAATCACACTCTTACCTTTTGCAGCCAAAGCTGCCACTACCAAAGCCATACCAGCCCTGATATCTGGGGTCTCTAAACTTCTACCCCTCAATCTGCTTGGTCCATAAATCAAAACTCTGTGTGGATCAGCCAGGGTAATTTTGGCACCCATGGTAATTAACTTATCTATGAAAAACATGCGTCCTTCATACATCCAGTCATGGCACAAAATTACCCCTTTGGATTGTGTTGCCAACACTATTGCCACACTCATTAAGTCTGTTGGAAACCCAGGCCAGATATTAGTTATCAGTTTAGATGTTGATTTAAGCTTAGACGCTTTCACTAAAATATCCCCATTTTTGCTTTCTAAATTTATTCCAAAAGCCTTTAATGGTGCTAGTACTGGTTCTAAATACGTACCTCCTATCCCTTCAAGTATAATTTCTCCTCCTGTTACAGCAGCAGCTACAATATAAGTACCTGCCTCAATATAATCTGCTCCTATCCTAAACTTAGTTCCTCTTAATTTATCTACTCCTGTAATTTTTAAAGTATCAGTCCCTGTTCCTTCGATCTTAGCTCCCATTTGAAGTAACATCTGACAAAGATCCAAGATATGTGGTTCTTTAGCGCAATTTCTTAAAGTAGCTGTTCTATTACCTAAAACTGATGCCAATATTAAATTCTCTGTGGCTGTAACAGATGCTTCAGATAGAAAAATATCCAAATCTCCTTGCGCTTTTGCCTCAGAGGTTAAACTAAACTTCAAATCGCTTTTTTTAATTGATACCCCTAAAGCCTTAAAACCCTCAAGATGAGTTTCTATACTTCTTTTACCTATAATATCTCCCCCTGGATGATAAAAAGTTACTTTATTCAGTCTTCCTAAAAGTGCCCCCACCAGGACTATAGACCCCCGGAGTTTAAGCATTAAATCACCCGGAAGACTGAAATGTCTAATCTCTGAGGCTCTAATTGTTACTGTAGACTGGCTCCTTTCTGCAGCCACTCCTAATCTTTTTAGAATCTGTACTAAAACCTCAGTATCTTTTAAATCTGAAATATTTTCTAAAATTACCTCTTCCTGGGTAAGAAGCGCTGCTGCAATACAGGGAAAAACCGAGTTTTTATTTCCGGAAATACGGATTTTACCTGTTAATCTGTGTCCACCCTCAATAATATATTTCATTTCTTCTCTCCTTTTGCTTTAATTTTGAATACAGCAGATATTATTATATGCCTTTTTGGACTTAAATTTGGAGTACCAATTTCTTCAACCTCTGAGTCCAAGCTTAATACTTTAATACTTTTGGTACGATTTTGCAAAAATCTACTAATAAACAGGCTTCCACCAATACTCCCAGGAATACTGGCAAAATCTGCTGTTTCCAGATTCTGAGAGTCTAAATATTCTATCCATTTCTTTATGCTTACCCCTGAGGATACCTCTACTATCGCCTCCTCAACTCCTATACCAAATTTAGTCACCTTGCCCTTGACTGAAATTGTCTGAATGTCTTTGGTCCTGTTTTTAATTACCAATCCGGCAAACCCTGCATCAGAGATCATAATTTTACTGCCAGTGCCAAAAAGAAAACAAGGCAACTTGAGTTGCCTACACATACTTATTATCTTAATAAGTTCCCTGTCAGTAAAGGCAATAAAAAATATTTTTGCAGGCCCTCCCACTCCCAAAGCAGTATAATCCTTTAAAGGCTCATTAAATTTAAATCTATCTTTACCAAAAGAATCAATAATGAGTTTGAATTTGTTATCCAAGAACTTCCTCCACCACCTTACTATCTGACCAGGAAATCTCTTTTTTACCATCCAGATTCATCGATTGCTCATGTCCTTTACCAAAAATCCCAATAGTATCCCCTCTTTTTGCAAGACTATTTATAGCAAAATTTATTGCTTTTTTTCTGTCATCTATGATAAATAAATTTCTATCCTGCTTTGCGCCTGCTTTTTTAGCCCCCTGTTCAATTTGTTTGTTTATAATATCCAGTTGTCCTCTGGGGTCCACTGCAGTAACTATTACAAAATCAGAAAGTTTTTTGGCAATTTCTCCCATCATGGCTCTTTTGCCTTCATCTCTGTAACCTTCACAACCAATCAAAGAAATTAGTCTGCCTTGAGTTTGCAAACGTAGAGTTTTTAAGACTTGCTCCAATCCATTTGGAGTGTGAGCAAAATCTATAATAATTTTCAGTCCCTTATTATTTCCAATTTCTTCCATCCGGCCTTTTATACCTATAAAACTCTCTAAAACTTTTTGGGCAATTCTTCTGTCAATCCCCAAAGCAAAGGCTACAGCCAAAGCACAGAGGGCATTTTCAATATTATAATCACCAGGTATTTTTAGTTTTAATTTTATTCTTTCCTGATTAAAATCTCCTGAAGATATACCAAAAGTAAGAATTTCCTTTGAGGATAAATTATTTGACTCTATATATTTTTTTAGGTTTCTATTGATAACTGCTGACTTTACATCTTTTAGAAGTTTAAATTTTGTTTTTAAGTAATGATCAAAAGTTTTATGATAATCTAAATGCTCATGAGTTATATTAGTAATAACACCAATATCAAATTTAATCCCCCAAAATCTATACTGATCCAAGCCGTGAGAAGTAACCTCTAAAACTAAATATTCATCCCTATTATCTTTGGCCATTTTTGCAAACTTTTGTACAGCTACTGGATCAGGAGAAGTGACATGAAAACCAGGAGCATTGATAGTTGAAATCATAGAAACTTTTTTACCAGCCTCTTTTAGAATCTGGTAAATCATATTTACTGTGGTAGTTTTCCCATCTGTCCCGGTTACTCCAATCACTTTCATTCCCCTGGTAGGGGAGCCATAGATCATATTTGCCAAAACCGCCTTAGGCAAATGATAAGAATTATTAATAAACTGTTGAGAAAGAATATTCTTAATAAGATTTTTCATAGTAGATTCCTCCTTGTGTTAAAACAAGTGAAACCCCTAAATGAAC
>CAYQAW010000016.1:0-29367 GCA_964415615.1 uncultured Gammaproteobacteria bacterium | reverse complement strand
ACTTGTCCCGTTTGCGGGATACCCCGCTGCTTGCAGCGGGGAGGGGTTCATTTTAATTTCTTTATTGATGCATTTCCAACAAGCGACTGCATTTGCGCAATAGCAATTTGATTCAACTGTATTAAACGTTCACTTTGAGGTAGTCTTTGGCGGATAAGTACGGCGTTTATTCCTTCTAAATTTGCCAATACTACTAGCTGAGTCACATCAGCATAATCACGGATATTACCTTTTTTATTAGGATTCTTGTCCCACCACTCTTTTGCAGTTTTGCTAAATAAGGCTATATTCAGTACGTCGGCTTCGCTGGTATAGACTATGCTGGCTGCATGTTTAGTAATCTGGAGAGGGATCAATTGCGCTTTGATTGCATCAGTGTGGATTTTATAATTGATTTTTGCCAGCTCTCTTTTTACATCCCATCCTAATAGCAATTTTTCACTTTCTTCGTTTTTGAGCCTCTGAAATTCTTTGATAAGATAAATTTTAAATTCAGGACTTATCCACATGCCAAATTCAAACGCGATATCTTTATGAGCGTATGTTCCACCATATCGTCCGGTAGCTGCCTTAAGGCCAATAGCATTTGTCTTTTTAACCCATTCTTTTACGCTTATTTTGTAACTGTTTAAGCCTGCCTGACTTTTAATTACGGCAAATTCGCCATAATTAAAATTTGGATTATGTAACTTCTCCCATAATCCTAAATACTCAACGGTATTTCTATTTCTGAGCCAATCTGAAATAAAGAAATCACCATCTTTTGCCTTCAACATATCAGTCAAAGAAATAAAATCATCATTTTCTTTATGGAGAATAACACCAATTTGTTTACCTTGAACAATGATATTTTTACTTTTAGTCATACACTAAACATATACCTAATAATACCCGAAGTCAATATCTTATTTAGCCTCTAATGACTTGGCAATTGGGGCATCTTAGAGAAGTATCCATATAAATCTTGGCTACTTGGTCTGAGAGTTTAAACTCAAGCTGGGAGTCCTCATCAATGGTAAAAATCTCTGGGCTGTTATCAAAAGATAAAGTAGCTTTACCTCTTATTAATTGAAAATTTATTAAATCTTTTTCTTTTAAAATAAGAGGAGAAGTTTCTTCAGTGGTGTTATTAAAAGCTACCCCAAAACCTTTTTTGAAAGTTTGCCTGGTGATAGATTTAAAATAACCTGTAGAGCCAAAGGGTGTTGCTACTACTATACCATCACCAATTAATAATTTGCCTTCATTAATACTAAATCTAATTGTATGCATAGGATCGGAATTTCTGATAACAAAATCATTTAAAGCAAGAAAAGTTTTATATAAAAGTGTTGTTTGTAGTTTCTTGTGTTCTTGCAGTTTTAGTTTTCCATTTAATAATTTTTCCAAGACGATCTTGTCTTCATGGTTTGGGCATTTAATACAAACTCGACTGTCTCTAATTGGTAATTTTGGTATTCCTGGATACTTTCTTTCAGAAGCCAAAAGGGTGCCATCACCACCATAACTGATGATTAGATCAGGTTCAGAGTTAACAATCTGTAACCCTAAATTTTTGACTGGTTCTTCTATATTTTTTGAATTTTTTCCATATGGCAATATTTTCATAAGCTCAGTATACTAAAATATCAAATTCAATGGAATCTAAGATCTCACCCTTTTTAGCTTTAAAAGTTCCTGTTTTTAGAAACTACCTATTAGGAGCATTTCTTTCAGAGGTTGGTAACCAGATGCAGGTGGTAGCTGTTGCCTGGCAGGTTTATGAGCTGACCGGGAATCCTGCTTCTTTAGGGCTGATAGGTCTTGCTAATTTTGTGCCAATAATGCTTTTTTCTTTAATTGGAGGTTTGACAGCTGACAAGATGGATAGAAAAAAGCTTTTAATAATTAGCCAAAGCGCGCAAGCTGTTTTAGCAGTTAGTTTATTTGCTGTAACCTTTTTGAATTTAGCTAATCCTTTTATTATCTATGCAATTTTAGTGCTGGTTGCTACAACCCAATCTTTTTCTATTCCAGCCAGGCAATCAGTGATGCCAAATTTAGTGCCCAAAGAGTATTTTATGAATGCTGTTTCTTTGGGTACTTTACAATTTCAATTAGCTACTATGATTGGTCCGGCTATCGCCGGATTTTTAATTGGAGGAGCTGGGGTAGCCGTTGTTTATCTTATTAACGCTATTTCATTCCTATTTTTTATCGGCTCAATCCTGACTATTAAGGTGTCTTTGCAAAAGCATGATACAGACGATGTAGCGATGAACTTATCATCCATTTGGGAAGGGGTAAGATTTGTAATTTCTACCCCAATTTTATATATGACTATGATTTTAGATTTTTTGGCTACTTTTTTTGGCACAGCTACTATCTTAATGCCGGTGTTTGCCAAAGATGTGCTCCATGTAGGTGCTCAAGGGTTAGGCTTGCTTTATTCAGCTCCGGCAGTAGGAGGCGTGATTGCTGGTTTACTGATTGCTTCTTGGCATCATAGATTAAAACACCAAGGAGAAGTTATTATTGCTGCAGTGGTGCTATATGGGGCAGCTACTATTGGATTTGGTTTGTCTAAAGTATATATTTTGTCTTTAATATTTTTGGTATTGGTAGGATTTGGGGATTTGATTTCTACTATTGTGAGAAACACTATTAGACAACTGGTTACCCCAGATCATTTAAGAGGCAGAATGGCCTCAGTTACCAGGATCTTTTTTCAAGGAGGACCGCAGTTGGGAGAGATGGAAGCAGGATTTCTGGCAAAAGCTGTCGGAGGACCTGCTTCAGTAGTGGTGGGTGGAGCAGGGGTAATTTTAATTACACTTTTAGTTGCCTTAAAAAGTAAGGCTTTAAGAAATTACAAAGGAAAAGAAATAGCAGTTTAATCCTCAGTTTAAGGGAGAAATAGAATTGATGATTTTATTTACCTCTTTAGATTGAGATTTTGTGTCAGTGATAATAAATAAATTATTTGGTTCAATACGAAGTGAATAATAGGAACTACTTTCACTAGTGATTTTTTTACCCAGAATACCAGTCTGTGTTCTGTATTCTTCTTCGGTACATCCTCCACCTTCACAAATCCCGCCTTGAAAATTCAACTTTATAGAAATGGAAGTAGAGCTATTTTTGTCTCGTAGGGCAATATTTTTAGTTGGAATTTTTAGATTTGGATTTTCAATACTACCTAAATAATTTGTTTCTTCAGCTTTAACGATCCAATTGTCAGGATAATATAACATAAAACCACCCTCATTATCTTTGTATGTTTTCCAGTCGATAGTCTCTGCAGAGGAGGATTTAGAGCTAGAAGTTACGGGGTTGGCGACCAGATTAGGTGATGGTTGAGGTACAGAGATAGGCTTTGTTTGTTTTTGGTAGATTAAATATCCACTAACTGTTAAGGCTATTAAAAAACTATTAATATTGGAGCTAAACCTTTTTGTTTCACCTTAATTTTAGTATAATACAATTATATACTTTTGTTAACAAAAGACTATAATTCTAATCAAATTATGAAAAGATTACATTCTGTGGTTTGGAAAGAAGATAAATGGTATATAGCTAAAGCTTTAGAAGTAGAGGTAGTAAGTCAGGGCAAAAATCAAAAAGAAGCATTAGATAATTTAAAAGAAGCTCTGGAATTATACTTTGAAGATCAATCGAAAATTGAACTTGCCCCAGTTTCTAAACCAAAGCTTCAAGACTTATCTATTCAAATGAATGCCTAAGCTTTATTCTGCCCGCATTATACTTTCGGCTTTACGAAGATCAGGCTTTACTGTTATTTCCCAAAAAGGCAGCCATATTAAACTTTATAAAAGAACTAACCAGAAAGTCTTCACTGTCATTGTTCCAAATCATAAGGAAATCGCTATCGGTACATTTAGTAGTATCTTGAGGCAAGCTGGAATGACTAAAAGAGAATTGGAAAAGTTTATTAAATAATTACTGAGTAAATTTAAAAGTAGAAAGAATATTTGGGTTCAGGTTAGAAATCTGAGAATCATTTAAAATAGTACCTGGATTAGCACAAAATCTATAAACTATTTGGTAACCTTGACCATTATGCACAAAAAATAATGCAACTTGAGGGCCACCTGTTTGATTGCTTCCAGCAAAATATGACTGCACAGCTTTATCATTACCGAAGGATGTTTCTTTAAATTGAGTATTGGGACTAAAGGTATTAGAACTTTTGTATTTACTAATAGAGATAGGCTGATATTGACCATAATTAACACTAAATAAATCTATTGTTTCTCCATTAAGACATCTCTCTGTTGTACTATTCACTACATTCATTTGAATATCTTCATTTTGACTATCAGATAATTTAAAACTTGCGGGATACTGAAAAGAAAACCCATATTTTGTATTAGTATAAGTTTTCCAGTTAGAAATATCCGCAGAATTAGTTGATTCAGGATTGGATGATGGAGCAGATGTTGACTGGGTAGTTTGTTGAGGCACAGTAACAGGCTTTACTTGTTTTTGATAGATTAAATATCCACCAACTGCTAGAGCTATTATATAGAACTATTAATATTGGTGCTAAGCCTTTTTGTTTCACTTAATCAATATATCATATCAAAAGTATCTTGACAAGCCTAAGGAATATGTTATGATATCCTTATGCAAACATTAAACTTAGCTAATATATTACAGAATAAATTTATCGGAACAGACGACCTACGAAAGAGTTTATCAGAAATTCTGGATAAACTCCCAAAGGAAAAAAGACTAGTGATTACCCAACATGGTCAACCAAAAGGTGCTTTGATTGATCTGGATACTTTAATAAAACTTGAAGAACTGGAAGACGAACTAGCAGATTATGATCCCAAGCTAGTTAAGAAACTTAACAAAGCTCTAGATGATGTTAAGAAAAATGGAGGAATTCCAGCAGAACAAGTCTGGAAGCAACTAGGTATTTGAAGTGTACCAAATTACCTTTTCTCGTACTGCTCTCAAATCTTTAAAGAAATTTCCACTAACAGACCAGGGACGAATTAAAAAGGTCTATGAAAGATTAAAGCAAAATCCGTTTTCCTTAGATATCAAAAAACTTGGACCTCCAAATCCTACAAATTACAGAATCAGAATAGGTAGTTACAGAATATTTTTAAATATAGATACTGCATCAAAGGTTATACTTATTGTTGACATTGAACGCCGTACTACCCAAACCTACCATTAACTTTTTAATATACTCAAAAATGCCTCTTGCGGTATCTCAACCTTACCAATCATTTTCATTTTCTTTTTTCCCTTTTTTTGTTTTTCTAAAAGCTTTCTCTTGCGACTGTAGTCTCCTCCTCCAACAACCTTGCTACCATGCATCAAAACATCTTTTCTAAATGGACTAATGGTTTCTCTGGCAATAATAGTTCCCCCAATTGCAGCTTGAACAGCAATAGCAAAATTTTGTCTTGGCAAAACATCTTTTAACTTTTCCACCAATCTTCTGCCAAATCCTTCTGCTTTTGGTCTAAAAACTATAGTAGATAAAGCATCTACCTTTTCTCCTCCTACTAAAATATCTACCCTTACTGCATCCACCTCTCTAAAATCTAACATCTCCCAATCCAAAGAAGCAAATCCCGAGGAGACTGATTTTAACTTGTCGTAAAAGTTAGTTACCATCTCGGCCAAGGGCATTTCATAACTCATCTCTACAGCTATTCCAAAGTGCTGCATATCCAAAAACTTTCCCCGCTTTTCTTGTACCAATTCCATTACTGGACCAATATAGGTTTGAGGCACAAAAATTTTTAAATTAACCCAGGGTTCTTTTAAATCTTTAATATGTTCCCCCTGAAGCTCTGCAGGTGAGGTAATTGGCACACCTCCCAATAAATATTCAACAGAAGGTGCTGTAGCCAAAAGATCCACATTAAATTCTCCTAGCAGTCTTTCCTGTACTACCTCTGCATGAAGCAAACCTAAAAACCCACACCTAAACCCAGCCCCCAAAGCATCTGAATGCTCAGGGATAAAAGAAAAAGCTGGATCTGTTAATTTAAATTTTGCTAAAGCTTCTTTTAGCTCAAAATATTCATCACTATCAATAGGGTAAAGCCCTACAAATACCATTGGTTTTACTTCCCTATAACCCGGCAAAGGTTCAACTGTTAGATCTGTAGAGATCGTGTCTCCTACTTTTACCAAATCCGGCTCTTTTATACCTGTGGCTATATAGCCTATTTCCCCAGATTGCAGACCATCATTTAGAGTAAGTTGCGGAGCAAAATAGCCAGTTTCCAGTACATGCCCTTCTGCTTTGGTTTGCAAAAAACAAAGCTTACTATTTGTAGGTGGGGTTTTTCCTTCCACAACTCTCACTTGTGCTACCACTCCTTTGAAAACATCATAAAAAGAATCAAAGATTAAAGCTTTTAAAGGTTTTTCCAAGTCTTGTTTTGGAGCTGGAATTTTTTCTACAATTGCTTTTAATATTTCCTCCACCCCAATGCCAGTTTTTCCTGAAGCTAAAATAATCTCATTTTCTGAAAATCCAAATGTATCTATAAATTGCTTTTTGGCAAGCTCTATGTCTGCATTTGGTAAATCCACTTTATTGATAACTGGAATCAAGGTTAAATTTTGCTCCAAAGCAGCCAGTCCATGCGCTAAAGTTTGAGCCTGAATTCCTTGAGTAGCATCAACCAAAAGTATCGCTCCCTCCACTGCTGCCAGAGACCTTGAGACCTCATAGGAAAAATCCACATGGCCGGGAGTATCAATTAAATTGAGAATGTACAATTGAGAATTGAAAATGTACTGCAAGCGCACTGGGGCAAGTTTAATGGTGATGCCACGCTCTTGCTCTAAGGCTAGGGAATCTAAAAGCTGAGGATGCATCTTATCTTTTGCTACTGTCCCTGTTATTTCCAAAAACCTGTCAGCTAAAGTTGATTTACCATGATCAACATGAGCAATAATTGAGAAATTCCGGATATTCATAGGTTAAACAGATTCTGGCAGGATTTCTTTTGATTTAAGTTTAATTTGAAATCTGCCTAATCTTTTTATAAGTTCAACATAAGTATCCAGCTCTCTAACCCTCAAAAACCTAACCACTATTACATAAACTGATAAAGCAAAAATAGAAGACAGACCAGTTAAGATCAACAAATTTACAGTCTTTGTGGTATCAAAAATTACAGCATCTAAAAGTTTTATTGGAATATATAAAGCAGCACCCATAATTACAGTTGACATCAGCATCTTTAAAAATGGAATCAACACTACTTTCAAATCAAACTTGCCTACTTTAAAATGAAGTGTCCAAAAAAGTAATATTGCAGAACAAACCGCAGAAACAGAATTTGCAAACCCGATACTCCAAACATCAAATTTTAAGACCACAATAGCATATACACTGATCACAATATTTAAAACTACTACCACCAAAGATACTATCACTGGTGTTTTTGTATCTTTCAGCGCATAAAAGCCTCTTACCAAAAGCAGTGAAATAGCCTGAGCTGCAAGCCCGATGGAGAGAAACGCCAATGTGGCGCCGGTGAGCACTGTTGCTTCCCAATTAAATTGAGAGGCACCAAAGACTAACCTAACCACAGGAATTCTAATTACAATTAGGATTGCTGAAGCAGGTAGTGTCAAAAAAAGAATTTGGTGAAGTGTAGTCAAAATTGTTACTTTAAATTCCTCAAGTTTACCGCGGGCTTTTTCTGAAGAAAGAACTGGTAGAGCAGCCTGAGCCAAGGTTGCCCCAAAAAGCCCAATTGGCACAACTTGCAAGTGAGAAGCAAAAGTTAAATAAGTTACAGAACCAATTGATGCCAGTGTTGCTAAGGCTACCCCAACTGTTTCGTTAATCTGTTCAGCAGCAAGCCCTATAGTCCTGATACTCATCAGTTGCATGATTTCTTTAACTCCACTGTTAAAAAATCTTGGAGGAAATTTAAATCTAAATCCCATGGACCAAATCAAAGGAATCTGTATTGCTGCATGCAAAAATGCCCCTAATACAACTCCATAAGCTGCGCCTGCAATACCAAAATATTTTGATAAAAAAACTATACCTAAAATAATTCCTAGGTTATAAAATACCGGTGATAAAGAGGGAATAATAAACCTTTGGAAAGATTGTGAAATACCAATGAAAAAAGATCCTAAAACCAGAATAACCTGACCAAACAAGATAATCCTGGTGAGCTCTATCACCTGTAATTGTTTATCTAGAGTAAACCCTGGCGCTATTAAACTGGTAATAATTGGTTGGGCAAAAATATAAATTAAAATTGTAATAAAAATAAATATAGCTAAAGAAACATTCAATACGGCTCTCGCCATCTCAAAAGCATCCTCTTTGCCTTTATTTTCTAAATGCTCTGTAAAAACAGGAATAAATGCCACAGATAAAGCACCCAGAATAATTATTTGAAAAATAAAATCTGGCAACCTAAAAGCAGCCCAGAAAATATCTATCTTATCTGGAGAGAAAACATGAGCAAGTAATCTGTCACGGACTAAACCTAATATTTTAGACAACATTAGAGTTGCCATTATTACTGATGCTGCAGATAAAATTGATGTTTGTCTTGAGGATAAAAGAGAAAATAAATTCTTAACCATTACAAGAATTCTAGCATTCTGGCTTGCGTAAAAAAAGAAGCTATGTTAGTATTTCTCCCATGCCGATCATTAAATCCGCTATAAAAAAGGTTAGAAAAGATAAAACAAGAACAGCCCGCAATAAAAAACGGGAACTGACTTATAAATCTTTAGTTAAAAAAGCCCGTGTCAGCAAAGCTGCAAAAGATTTACAAGCTGCTTTTTCCGCTTTAGACAAAGCTGCCAAAGTCAAACTGATCCATCCAAATAAAGCAGCCAGGCTTAAATCGAGATTATCCAAAGGAACAACCTCTGCTCCATTAAAATCTATTAAAAAAACCACCACCAAAAAATCTAAGTAGACCCCAGACTCTAAATCCTAGTATAATAAGGTTATGCCCAAAGCCAAGTCTAAGCTTACCATTAAGCTAAATCTTTTAAAACCTCAAAGTAACCCTGAACTGCTGCCGGTTAAGTTTTTCCGTTGGTTGCTTTCTGCCGGCCGGTATATCTTTGTTCTGGTAGAAGCTGTAGTTTTAATTGCCTTTGGAGCCAGGTTTAAGCTTGACGCAGATTTAGCTTCTAAAAAAGAAGCTATTGAAGAACAGATTCCTTATATTGAAAGTCTCAAACCTTATGAAGTCTTAATCAGACAAACTCAACTTAAGTTATCAACTATAGGTAGTCTAAAAGGAAACTCACTAGATGGATCAGTGATTTTGAAAAAAATTGCTGACCAAACCCCTAGCAGTGTCAAAATAACTAGTATAAATATAGACAAAAAAGCTGGTACTATTACAATCCATATTACTGGTCAAACTCAAATTAATAAAGACTTATCAAACTTTATTGTTGGACTCAAAGGAGATAGCGCTTTTAGCAATGTCAACACAACCAGTATTGGGCTGGAACAAGGAATGATTAAATTCACAATTGATGCTTCTACAAATTCAACAAGCTTAGGGAGGAAAAATATATGAACAACACATCTAATATCTATTCCAGATATTTTACATATATAAAACCGTTTACCAAAATCCCTATTGTTAAAAATTATGGATCCACAGTATTTACACTTTTAACAATTTCTGTGCTAATATTTTTTGCAATTAAACCAACTGTTGAGACAATTCTCGTGCTGCAAAAGAAACTGGCTGACTCAAACGAAGTTTTACAAAAGGTTACCAAAAAGGCTAATGATTTATCTTTAGCCAGAAAAAATTATGATAATCTGGATCAGAATATTAGAGATAAAATTTCTGCAAATATTCCTGACACAGTTAGTTTAAAATCAATCATCCAAACCTTAGAGCAAGCTGCCAAAGCACATGAGGCATCAGTCTCAGCATTACAAATCCAACCCCTGGTGATAAATACCAAAAATGACAATAACCAAATTGGATCGCTTTCCGAAATTTCTTTTACCTTCAATACTGAAGGAGACTATCAAAGTTTGATTAGCCTATTGCAGGATCTAAAAAATAGTAGTAGGTTGATCTCCATTGACAGTTTATCCTTGTCTAAAACAGGAGACAGCAAATCACTTATCATGTCTCTATCTGGGAAGGCATATTATCTAAAATGACAAAAAAAGAATGGTTGATTGCTGCGGTACTCACTTTTATCACAATCCTTGCTTGGGTTATAGCTGATGTTATTCATACCCGCTCGGAAGTACAAATATCTCAAAAACTGCAGGAAGTGATCGAACCCATCAGTCCAGATTTTAACATCCAGAACCTGCAATGATAAATTTTATCAATAAATTTAAGATACCAACTCTTTTGGGAATTAGTATAATTTTATTAGGACTTGCTAGCGGAGTTTATCTAGTTTTAAGAGAGCAAATATTTTTTTCTCAGGCTGCGCCTAATTTAATACCCCAAAATATTACACAAACAAATATTACTGAAGACTCTATCGTAATTTCTTGGCAAACTAGTTCTCCTGTTGCTTCATTTATTACCTTCGGCCAAAACAATCCAAACGAACAAACAGTTATAGATGATAGGGACAATAGTCCCACACCTCACCTAATTCACTATGTCACACTTAAAAACCTACTGCCTAAAACTACTTATCAATTCAAAATTATTTCTGGAAAATTTGCGTCAGATGTTAAGAAATTTCAAACTGCAGGACCTGTAACAAACAAGGGGGAATTTACACCAATTATAGGATCAATACTAGATGACAATATTCCTGTAAATGACGGTGTTGTCTATTTATCTATATCTGGCGCCTTTACCCAATCTTCGTTAGTCAAATCTGGAGGTAATTTTTTAATCCCTCTCTCGCAAATTAGAAAAGAAGATCTTTCTGATATATATCCTTTGGTAGCAGGAACAATCATTAAATTAACAATCCGTTCTGATAAAGGAGAAACAAATATTTTGTCTAGTTTAAAAACCAATTCTGTTCCTTTGCCAGGAGTAAAATTAGGCCAGAATATCGATCTGACTACTCCAGAAGAAACTCCTATACCTAGTCCTTCTGTAACAGATATCAACAACTATGATCTAAATAATGACGGAAAAGTAAATAGTATTGATTATTTGCTACTTCCTCCTTGTATTGGCAAAAAACCATCAATACTTTTGCCAGGAAATAAATCCTGTATCAAAGCAGACATTAACGGTGATGGAACAATTGATAAAAAAGATCAGGATTTAATGGCTCAAAAACTTAAAGAACTTAGTTCTCAATGAATTTATCTATCAACAGAAACTCTGCCTGATCTTTTTCCAAAAAGCCTGATTTGATTTTAAAATCTAACCATAAAATATCTTTATACAGAGTTTCTATTTTTTTCAAATTAAACCTTTGTCTTTGCTTTTGAAGTTTCTTTTTAACAAAATCTGGAGCTTTTTTAGGGGTAGCAACTAAGTTTCTTAACAGATAAAAAATCATGGTAATAAAGTACTGCATATCAAAACCCTGCCTGCCGGCAGGCAAGCCTGCTTTTTTTAATTTATCCATTTCCAGATATGCTCTTTTATCACCAGTTGCCAACATATCCAAAAATGGAAAAATAGAAACTTCTCTACTTTCCGGGAAAAATAAAACTTCAAATCCTGGCCATTTTTTTATATCTACTTCATGATCAAACCATAAAACAATTGACAATTGACAATTGACAATTGACAATTGGAAAGCTTCAGGGGGGTTTTCTAAAATAATTAATCTTTCATTATCAAAGAGAGACTGACTTTGTAAATTGGTCAAAATTTGTTGTAGATCTGCATCTTTTTCAAATACCAATACATCCGCAACATCAAGCTGTTGCCTTATGTCTTGTAATTTTCTCCTGGAAACCTCAATTGCGGGCCCGTGCAGCAGCAGTGGCTTCATACTCTGTTATTTCTCCTGTCAGTACCTTTCTAACATATCCTTGTATTGTAGAAAAGTCATCATCCTGAGATATTAAAACATAAGCCCCTCCATAATCTGACGCCGGAGGATGTATTAATAGAGAATCATCTAAAACAAAATTAGAAATTTTATCAATTTCTCTGGACAGATTGTAAAATTCTATGGCGTCCTTCACTGAGATATCTGTATCTATACTCTTACCCAATGTTTTAACAAGCTCTGTAATTTTGGCAGGATTTGCCAAAGTTTCTACGGAAAGTATTTTATTTCTGACTGCTTCTATTACCTTTTGCTGTCTTTTTGATCTGGCAAAATCTGAACCCTGACCATTTGTGCCATGGCGGGAGCGCACAAATGCCAAAGCAACTGCTCCACCCATTTTAGTCTGTCCTTTTTCAAAACTAATATGCTCATATCTGCAGCTGAAATATTTAACCCCTTTATCCTCCTGCGCTGAATCAGTAGCAATTTGACCTTGCTCTGTAATCAGGACTTTTCTTTTACCTGGATCTATATTTAACTTCTTGGCCTCTTCTTCGTTAAAATCTTTTTCCACTTCCTGGTTTCCGCAAAGATCATTCTCCTTTCCTTGAATTGGGTACAAATAATCATCAAACGGGTTATCAACTGTTACATCTATACCATCTATTGCATCAACCGCTTTCACAAATCCTCTAAAATCAACCCTTAAGGCATAATTAATTGGTATTCCCAAAATATTTCCCATTATCACCTTAGTAAAACCCAAGCCATTATTTTGCGATCGTCCAATTTCATAAACAGCATTAGCTTTACTTTTTAAAGAAGGCAACCATAAATCCCTGGGGATAGAAAATAAATATAACTTATTGGTTTTTAAGTTGTATGAGGCAACCATAATCGTATCTGTCAGATTTGTTCCGTCATGAGTGCCTCCTGCTATCCCCAGCAGTAATATGTTTACCCTGTCAGCAGAAGAATGGAGAGAGGTTCCTGAAAGTATTTGATTTACATAGGAAGTAGTACTGGAACGGGTGATTAGAAAGAAAGAAATCAATATTAAAATGCCAACTACTAAAAGAAACGGAAATAATTTCTTAAAGGTGCTTTTTACTCTTCTGACTTTAAAAAGATTATCTTTTTCACTCTTTTTCAAATTTAATGGCCTTATTTGCATATTTTCACAAACTCCCGAGCATCTAAAGAAGCATTTCCTACCAGTACTCCGCTGATATTTGCTTGAGTAATAAAACTTTTAACATTATCCGGATTAACACTACCACCATATAACACCTCCAGATCCTGGCCATATTTTTCTTTTAAAGCTCCTGCCACATTATTGGCATTTTCTGGAGTATCTGGATTACCATTACCAATAGCCCAAACAGGCTCATACGCCACCAAATGACACCCTTCAGGAACAGGAGTATTCTCATCTTGAACACATACCAAAGGGGTAATATTATTATTTAAGGCCTGGGTTACTTTTTTTGCTACCAGCTCATCAGTCTCACCAAAATTTTTCCTTCTTTCGCAGTGACCCAGGATTGCCAAATCAACTAATTGAGTTAAAAGAGAAGCTGGTTCTTCTCCTGTATAAGCACCTGTTCCAAAAGGAGATAAATCTTGAGCTCCCACTAAAAGAGGGAAATTACCTACAGTAACTGCCTTTTTAACCTCAGAAAGAGCGCTAAAAGTAGGGCACACCACTACCTCTAAATCATCTCTTTTGATGATTTGGGGTCCAACTTGTGATACCCAATCCAGAGCTTCTGATATGTTTTTGTTAGATTTCCAATTAGCTATAATCCACATACTTTTTCAAGTTTATCATGAAATTGGGGCTTACTTCTATTCCTTCTTGTTCGAGCAAAGCCTTTTGAAGCGCTTTTGGATGATCCAAACATTTTGTAGAAATAAATCCATGGCGGTTAACTACTCTATGCCAAGGAATATCCTCTCTACTATAATGCAAAATTCCTCCAACCAGCCTTGCCCCTCTTGGAATTCCGGCTAGTGTGGCTATTGTGCCATAAGTTGTAACCTTACCAAAGGGAATTGAACTTACAAGTTGGATAACCTTTTGCTTAAAACCCATTAACCATTGATCAGTTTTAGAAGCTCATCTTTGGCAGTAACACCAATTTTTCTTCCCACTTCCTTACCTTCTTTTAAAACAATATAAGTAGGAATACTCATTACTCCATATTCAGAAGCTTTGCCTTGATTTTCATCAACATTAATCTTTTCTATTTCAATCTTGCCTGCTAATTCTTTTTCCAGCTCCTCAATCACAGGTGCCATTGTGCGACAAGGTTGACACCAGACAGCCCAAAAATCTAAAAGTTTAACCATAAGGAAGGAAATAATATCATGGTTGCCAAAAATATAAAAGGGGAAAGTTAGCTGTTCTTTTTTAGAACTTCTGCTACACTTTAAACTATGTCCTTCCAAAGGAATATTAAACTTCTAACCTGGTTTAACTTCTTTACAGATTTTAAATTATATTCTCCAGTTGCAATTTTATATTTTGCCCAGGTTACAGGATCATTTGCTTTAGGAATGAGTATTTTTTCAATAGCCTATATCTCTGCTGCTATATTTGAAATACCTACTGGTGTCTATTCTGATTTAATTGGCAGAAGAAAAACAGTAATCCTTGGAGCTGTTTGTGCAGTTTTGTTTTCTATTTTTTATGCAATAGGTCAATCTTTTTGGTTTTTAGCAATTGGTGCTTTGTTTGAAGGTTTATCCAGATCTTTTTATAGTGGTAACAATGATGCCCTTTTATACGACTCACTTACTGAGTCTAAAAAGGGAGATAACTACCCCTCAGTTTTAGGAAAAATCAGATCTATGTTTGCGATCGCTTTGGCAATTTCTGCTGTTTTAGGAGGTTTTATTGCAAATTCTTCTTTTGCAGCTGTGATGTGGTTGTCAGTAATTTCCCAACTCATTTGTCTTTCAATTAGTCTTTTTTTGAAAGAGCCAGAAATACATAGCTTAAAAAGCGGAAATATTTATTTGCATTTAAAAGAGGCATTTTCAAATTTTGTGCAGAATAGAAAAATCCGTCTTATTAGTATCTCTTCGGGAATAGTCTTCGGGATTGGGGAATCAGTATGGCAATTCCAGGCTGCATTTTATCAAATGCTCTGGCCAATTTGGGCAATAGGTATTGCCAAGACTTTATCGAACTTAGGGGCTTTTATCAGTTTCAGGATAAGTGGCAAACTGATTGAAAAATTCAGCGCTGTAAAAATTTTACTTGCCAGCAATATATACAGCAGAATATCAAACATTTTTGCTGTTGTTTTTCCTTCCTTTGCATCACCTCTTTTAATGTCATCTAATTCACTCTGGTATGGTGTAGCCCAGGTCTCAAAAAGCTCTCTTCTTCAAAAAGAGTTTACCAATAAGCAGAGAGCTACCATGGGATCACTAGATTCACTACTGGAAAATATCTTTTTTGGAATTGTTGCAGTATCTTTAGGACTACTGGCAGATAAACTTACTCCTACAAAAGCTTTACTGATTTCTCAAGTATTATTACTACCCACAATCTGGCTTTACTGGAAGTTGTATAAAAGTAATAAGTAGATAGAGACTAGGATTGTTAGCTAATTAGGAATTTTAGGGGATTAGTTATGTTCTATAAAGGCTTTATAGCCTACAAATTGCTTTTTATCATTTCAATTTTCTTACTGATGGATTATTCAAGAGTGAGCGTATTTGAATAATGGCTATCTCATTAAGCATGTTTAACCGCTCGCCTTGAGGCAAACTCTGCCTGATGAATTCTGCATTTAATGCTTCAAGATTGGCAAGGCATACTAATTGTATAACATCGGCATAGTCACGCATATTGCCTTCTTTTTTCGGATTCCTGTCACGCCATTCTTGAGCTGTCATACCAAACAGAGCTTTATTTAGAAGGTCCGCTTCTGTAGCAAAAATCATATTAGCTTGTTCTTTTGTTATACGCCCTGGAATAAGATTTTCTTTAATAGCATCTGTATGAATTTTGTAATTAAGCTTTGTTAAAGTTCTTTTTATATCCCAACCGAGAAGCAATCTTTCATTTTCTTCCTCTTTTAATCGTTGGAATTCTTTAATTAAGTATAATTTAAACTCAGGGCTAATCCAGCTTGCAAATTCAAATGCTAAATCTTTGTGAGCATAAGTACCACCACCGTAACGCCCTGCTTTAGAAACGAGCCCAACCGCATTAGTTTTTTCTATCCATCTTTGCGGTGTCAATGAAAAACTATTAGAACCAGCTTCATTTCTAAAGGCATCGAATTCGATGCTATTAAAATTTGGATTATGCAACTTTTCCCATAACCCTAAAAAGTCGACTGTATTTCTTGTACGCATCCAGTTTTGGATAATATAGTTAGTCCTCTCGTTGTCTCTATACCTCGCAATATCTGTTAAAGAAATATAATCATTTGTGGGATGTGGTATAAAACCAACAGAGATATTCTTTACAACAATCTTTTTACTTTTAATCATATAATTCTACATTATCCCTAATTTAACCCGAAGTCAAGATATCAAGTAGTCTGTTTTAAGAAAGGGAATTAATTATGTTCTATAAAGGCTTTATAGCCTCACATAGTTTGATACAGTTTTGTCAAAAAGACTGAAATCTATCTAATTTTTTCGCTGGGCAGTTATTTCTCATGAACTTCTAAAAACACAACAAGAACAACCATAAAGGAATTGATAGTCTTTTACCTTTCAAATCCAGGTCTTGATCTTTAGTAATTAAGATACTTTGTTCTACACCCCAGGCTTCCTCTATTTTTTTTAGTGTTTTTAAAGAAGGCATATCATTCCTCCACTTCACTTCAATTGGAATAATTGTATTGAAGCCCTTAAATACAAAGTCTACTTCTCCACTTCTATCTTTATAGAAGGAAACTTGTTCTTCCCTTTTAGGACCACGAAGCCACCGTTGAAATGTTGTACAGATTAAATTCTCAGCAATAAAAGACATCTCCTCGGACTCGAAAAACACATCTTCTGTTTTATTATAAAATGCATTACGCAGAGCAACATCAGTTAAATAGAATTTAACGTTACCTGACCTTCTTTTTAGAAGTAACCGTTTTGTTTTAGTTCTTTCAACGCGAAATATTAAAAATGTCCTTATGAGATAACTTAGATATCTATCTAAAGTTTCCCAGTGAATATTTAGATTTCTTTTCATTTCACCCAGCTTAACCTCTTTTCCATTATTTTCAATAATATAGGTAAAGAGAAACTCCAAGTCACGCGGTTTACGGATGTTTGCAACTTGTACTAAATCCTCAAAAATTACTTTACCAACATGTTGTTCCCATAAAATCCGCTGGCGGGATATAAAATCAAGTTGCTGCCAAGCCCGTGGGAAACCTCCACAAACAATGAATCTTTGAAGATTTGATTCAATGAGTTGCTTACTCCATACAAAAGCTTTTTTATATATTTCTTGCAAAGATGCGTATATTTCAGTTATATCAAAAGTTGTGTTATATCTGTTGTGTATTAATCTTGCTTCTTTAATAATTTCGAGAACCTGTTTATCTCCACCTGAATGATATTCAAAATATTCCCGGAATGAAAACGGCCAAAGAATATGTTCAGAAATTCTACCAAGTAAACTTTCTTTATTTTTTGATTGCAAGTGAAGAGATGATGAACCACTTACCATATAATTTATAGGGAAAGATCTGTCATAGTAGGTCTTGAGGGTTTTTTCCCAATCAGGAAGTTGATGTATTTCATCGAGAAAAAAGTATAGTTTTCCTGGATATTGATCTAGACTACTACCAATTAAGCCTCCCATGAAGGTCTCTACGACTATATCAAAAATCCTTTTTTTATCATACTTGATTCGCACAAATGGGTCGTCAAAAGAAATGTACAGAATTGTTTTGGGGTCAATTCCGTCGTCAAGTAATTCTTTAATAATTTGACGCATAAGGGTTGATTTGCCAACCTGCCTCATACCTACAATACTTACAATTTGATTACCTTCCTTGTATTGTTTACTTACATTTTCATATAACTCTCGTTTATATGCGGGATCATTGTATCTTACTATTCCATCCTTACCTTGTTGCCACCAAGGATTCCACGTTCGCAGTTGGGCGAGTAATTGTACATCAATATTTGCCATAATATGAGGCTAAAATAATTAGCCTGTAAATATACTACACTATAACCGAATAAAAAATCAAGAAGTAATTCATCCTAACCTACCAAAAAAACATTGAAAGATCAGCTAAATTTTGACTGAAATCTTACACTGAAGTATACAAACCCTAGGTGTCAATATCTGTCCACCTCGGAGGTGGGATGTATGTCTATTTGTCAATTCTTTAGATGGAGTGTTAAGATATGCACCATGTCTGCTCTGCTTGATGATTTAAACCCCATTCAACAAAAGGCTGTCCAGGCTACAGAAGGACCAGTTTTGATCTTGGCTGGTGCTGGCGCGGGAAAAACGAAAACTTTAACCCATCGGGTTGCTTATTTAATCAAAGAAAAACAGATCCCTCCAGAAAATATTTTAACTTTAACTTTTACGAATAAAGCCAGTGGTGAAATGATAGAAAGAATCAAGAAATTGATTGGCGATCTGCCTACTCAACCAGTGATGGGTACTTTTCATTCTTTCTGCGCCAAAGTATTAAGGCGGGATGGTAAAGTTTTAGGACTTCCACCAGGCTTTGCTATTTATGATGAGGGAGATGCTCTTGATGCAGTTAAAGAAGCCATGGGAAACTTGAATATCGCTACCCAAAAGACTTCACCTAACGCTGTACGTTCTACAATTTCAGGAGCTAAAAATGAGCTTATCTCTTCCCTGGAATACCCAAGATATGCCAGAGGATATTTCCAAGAAAGTGTTGCCAAGATTTATCTTGAATATCAAAAAATATTAGACAGGAATCATGCCTTAGATTTTGATGACCTGCTTTTAAAAACAATCCAACTCTTTCAAGTAGAACCTGCTATTTTAACCCGTTACCAAATTCAATTCCGATATATCTTAATTGATGAATACCAGGATACTAACCCTGCCCAATACTTAATTTCTAAATATTTAGCCAATCGTCATAAAAATATTTGTGTAGTTGGCGATGCCAGTCAATGCGTTCCTCCAGGCACTAAAATAGCTACACCTTCAGGCTTTAAAAAAATAGAAAATTTAAAAAAAGAGGATCTAGTTATTACTGCTGCTGGGAGAGGCTATACATATCAATTACCAATTCAAAACATCAAGATAACAAACTATAAAGGAAAATTATTTATTATAAAAACTAAATCTGGAAAAATTTTAAAACTTACCCCAAATCATATACTTTTTGCCCGCCTCAACTTATCTACCAACCGATACTACGTCTATTTGATGTTCAGAAGAGATAAAGGATACAGAATTGGCCTTGCTAAAGGATCTCGGATTACCAAAGGAGGTAAAGCATCAATTGGACTTCAAGTTAGGTCGAATCAGGAAAACGCGGAAAAAATGTGGATTCTAAAAGTTTGTCAGAACAGAGCAGAAGCGAATTTCTGGGAACAGTGGTTTGTAGTTGAGTACGGGATTCCTAGTATGGTTTTTTCAACTGGCGGTAGATCCATGCTTATAACCCAAGACCATATAAATAAATTATACAGATCTATAGATACAGTTGAACGAGTAAAAAAATTATTTAACGACTATTTCATATTCAATAATTATCCACATCATAGACCCATCGGGATTGCAAGTAGAATTGCTCCTGATCGTCAAATTATTCATTTAAATTTATTTGGTGATCTGCGTCGGACCAATAGAAGTCCCTGGTGCGGACATCGGATCAGTATTAATACCTCTGACGAACAATTAGAGAATAAACTAAAAAATGCTGGTCATTACACTCGTGCTGGAAATAGAAAAACATGGAGGATCGAGACTTCTAATTGGAGCTATACATCCGCAACAAATTTTGCAGAGAAAATCTCACAGGATGGTGGAGGACTCACTATTAATCATTCTGCTTTCATTGTAGATGGCAAAAAATTCTTATTTACCCCAGCAAGTCATATAAGAGAAACTATGGAAGTTGGAGTTTTAGAGGAAAATAAAATAATCACTGAGGAAGTTGTATCTGTAGATACAGAAGATTACTCTGGTAAAGTTTTTGACCTAGATATATTTAATCTGCATAATTATTGTGCCAACAATATTGTTGTGCACAATTCTATATATTCTTTCAGGGGTGCTGATTTCAGGAATATTGTCAATTTCCAAAAAGATTATCCAAACACTAAAGTTTTTAATTTGGAACAAAATTACCGTTCTACTCAAAATATCTTAGATGCTGCCCATTCTGTTATTTCTAAAAACAAGTCTCATCCTATTTTAAAATTATGGACTCAAAAAGATGAGGGAGAAAAAATAGAGGTGGTTGAGACTAGAAATGAGGTTGAAGAAGCGCTTTTTATTATAAATCACCTCCGAGGTGAAAAAATGCGATTACACCTCGGAGGTGTAGCCGTACTTTATCGTACTAATGCCCAATCAAGATCTTTGGAAGAACAATTTCTAAAATCTGGTGTTCCTTATAAATTAGTAGGTGGAGTCAGCTTTTATGCCAGAAAAGAAATTAAAGATGTTCTTTCGTACTTGCATTTGCTGCAAAATCCCAAAGATTCTGTTTCTTTAAAAAGAGCTGATAAAATTGGCAAAGGCAGACTAGCAAAAGTAATGGAAGTTTTTACAGAAGTAGAGCCACAACTTGATAAATACTCTACTCTGGAACTATTAGATCTTGTTTTAGCCAAGACTGGATATCTTGCATATATTGACGATAATACAGAAATAGGAAAAGGCCGTGTTGAGAATGTAAAAGAACTCCGGTCTGTGGCTGAAGAATTTCCTAATTTAACTGAGTTTTTGGAGAATGTTGCTTTGGTTGAAAACGGAAACATCCCCACCAGGAAACAAAAAGCCAGTGGCAGACAATCATCTGATGCAGTTACCTTAATGACCCTCCACAGCGCCAAAGGATTAGAATTTCCAGTGGTTTTTATGGTAGGTATGGAGGAAGGACTGTTTCCTCACTCTAGATCCCTACTAGATGCAAACGAATTAGAAGAAGAAAGGCGGTTAATGTATGTGGGAGTCACCCGTGCTAAGACCAAATTGTATTTAATTTATGCCAGACAAAGATTATATTTTGGTACTAGATCTAATAATTCAGTATCCAGATTTTTATCAGATATCCCTCAAGCACTAGTTATTTCAAACAGCAATTTTGTAAATCAAGATGACGAAGACTGGCTAAATGCATAAATGGAGCGTTACTTAGGTATACTTTTAATCATTGCTTTGACACTTTTTACCAAAAGTATTTGGCAACCATCTGCCATACTAGGCGAGACTAACTCTTCTCTCGCTCAAGCTCTACCAGTTAACCAACCAATCACTACCCAATCCTCTTTTGTAGAAAAATTAGAAGAAGAAGCAGAAACTTTACAAAAGAAGGTAACTTATCGGGATGACCCAGAAACAGAAGCAGGAGAAGAAAAAGTTTTAGAAGAAGGCAAAGATGGTAAAAAAACAAAAATATTTAAAATAACTTATGACAAAGAAGGGCAAGAATACCAAAGAGAACTTATTTCTGTTGAGACTGCTCAAGCTGAAGATAAAAAAATATCAAGAGGCACCAAAATTATTTGGAAAACTCTCGATACTCCAGATGGACAAATTCAATATTGGAAAAAAATGAGAGTCTATGCCACCCATTATGATTCCCATTGTCCAGGCTGTGATGAGTGGACGGCTATTGGTATGAGGGCTGGCAAGGGTGTAATTGCTGTTGATCCTAAAGTTATTCCACTCCGCAGCAAACTTTATATCCCAAGTTATGGTATGGCTGTAGCAGGAGACACTGGTGGGGCAATTAAGGGAAATATTATTGATCTAGGCTTTGATGATGCCAGAACAGCCGGCTGGAGTGCAAGATTTGTTGATATTTATCTACTTTAGAAACTTAAACGTTGATAATATTTTGTCTCCTGTTTCACCAATTATTCTAAACAAATACATTTTTTGACCCCGATCTAATCGGGGTTGATCTTTGGAAACATAAACAAATTTTGGTTTGCCTGGTTGATAAGAAACAATTTTATATTTTGCCAGCTGACCACTTACTGTAGCCTCTGAATCAGGAGTAACATGGCTTTTTGATGTATAGTCAAAAACTCCCCAAAGATATGGATAATACCAATAATTTTCAAACCACTTGTCTATTGTTAGATTATTATCGTTGTTAAACATCCAAATAGTAAAAGGGCTACTGTCAAAAGAATTTGTTTTATCCAAAACTGCTACTGCTCCTAAGAACTTCCCTGGTTCATACCCAACATAACCTTTAAAATTTTTTCTAAAATCCCCATTACCTCTTTTGTTAAATTCTTCTTCTGAATCTACTTTTACATTTAAGGTTTTTGAGTATTGAAATTCAAAACCAAGATCTGTATTTGTGTAAGTTTTAAACTCTGGCTGTTTTGAAACAGTGAGTTTGATAGTCTGAAACGGCTTAATACCTCTGGAGGCTTGATAAAAATATACTCCAGCAGTAATTAATATAATTATTGCTGCAATAACTAGTAAAGGTTGGGCAAACCCCGATTGAATCGGGACAAAACCTTTTTGCATATACTTATCATAAATTACTTCTTGCAAAAATACAATTTATTCTGTTATCATCGCTCAATGGCACAAAAAGTAAAAAGTGAAAAGTTAAAAGTTAAAAGTGAAAATGTAATCCCCGGAGGGAAATTAAATAACTTCTTAAATAATTTTTCAAGCAATATCACAGATTTTAAAAAATCCAAAAAATTCTATATTATTGTTGTAATTGCAGGCCTTTTACTACTAAGTATTTATAAAAAAGATTGGTTCATTGCTGCCACAGTCAATGGTACGCCTATCACTAATCTAGAATTACAATCAAAACTTAACCAACAATTTAGAAGTAAAACCTTGGACCAATTAGTTACTGAAAAAATCATTTTAAATGAAGCAATGAAAAATAATGCCCTTCCTACTGAAGCTGAAATCAATGGAAAAATAAAAGAGATTGAAACCCAGGTTGGAGGAGCACAAGCTTTGGATGGTTTACTCTCTCAACAAGGACAAACAAGATCATCTGTCAGGGATGGTCTTAAACTCCAGCTTGCTATGACCAAGCTTTATGAAAAAAATGCCACTGTTTCTGCAGAAGAGGTCACAAATTTTGTAGAACAAAACAAAGACCAACTGCGCGCCACAGATTCTGCAAGTCAACAAAAAGAGGCATATGATGCTATCAAAAGCCAAAAGCTATCTCAGCTTTTTTCTCAAAAGTTCCAGGAACTCAAAACTAAAGCCAAAATCCAAATATTCTAGTATAATGATTGCATGAACCTGCAATCAATTACTGACAAACAAAAGATCCAATATAACAAATTAGTAACTCATGTCATGCAATCATGGGAATGGGGGGAATTTAGAAAATCTTTAGGAATACCACTGCTAAGATATGGTCTCTATAAAAACAATAAACTTGTCAAAGCCTTCCAACTAACTTTACACAAGATTCCTTTTACCCATCAATACGTTGGCTATCTACCAAAAGGTCCCCAACCAGATAAACAATTGGCTGAAGCCTTGAGAAAAATAGGCAAAGAAAATAACTGCGCTTTTATAAAAATAGAACCGGATGTTCAGCTATCAGCTTTCAGTCTTCAGCTATCAGACAATAGTTTTATTAGGTCTCCTAAACCGTTGTTTACTAAATATAACTTTGTCCTAGATTTGACTAAATCCGAGGAAGAACTCTTGAAAGATATGAGCCAGAAAACTAGGTATAATATTAGGGTTGCCCAAAGGCATGGCGTAAAAATTGAAGAAAAAACGGATGAAGAAGCTTTTGAAATATATTTAAAACTTTACTTTGAAACTACTAAAAGACAAGGCTATCATGGTCATAACAAATATTACCATCAGAAAGTGTGGGAAAAGCTTCGTAATACAGGCATGGCTCGCCTTCTCATTGCTTACTACCAACTACCAACTACCAACTACCAACCTCTTGCTGCCTGGATGCTTTTAAATTTTAAAGATACCCTATATTACCCTTATGGGGGATCCTCCAAAATCCATCCAGAGGTGATGGCTAATAATTTAATTGCATGGGAAGCTATCAAATTAGGAAAAAAATTAGGCCTTAAACAATTTGATATGTGGGGAGCATTAGGCCCTGATGCTGACCCAAAAGATTCATGGTTTGGATTCCATAAATTTAAGCAGGGTTATGGAGGAAGATTAGTAGAGTATATTGGAACTTATGATTTAGTTTTTAACTGGCCAATATACTTAATGTTTACTGCTGTTGATAAACTAACTCCATTCAAAATCTTTTTATTAAAACTGCTTGGAAAATAATACTATTGAAAGATCAGCCAAATTTTGACTGAAATCTTACAATTTACGCCCAAGAAAGGCCGAACTGATCGACACCGGCGATAAAACCCTGTCGCCTGCTCAACTCTTTGTCCTCACCCAATCCTGCCAGACCGCTTCCTTCATCAGCAAACAATCCAGCCGACCGTCATACCACTACTAACAACTTGACAATATGGTAATACCATGATACCATGTCACTACTATGAATCTTGGTATAACTCACTTCGAGGGAACTACTATGCGAGCACGAGAGTTGGAAACCATCATGACGCCAAAGGGCCAGGTGACGATTCCTAAGGAGATCCGCTCACAGCTCGGACTCAAACCCAAGGACAAAGTCCGCTTTGAGCTGGAAGGGAACGTGGTGAGGCTAAGGCCGGCTCCGTCTCGGATCGCCCGCCATTTTGGCGCTGTGCAGGTGCCTGGCAAACCGCTGGACGCCAGGACAGAGCGGGAGGCTTTTGAGAAGGGGGTCGCCGACGACGTGGTCGCGGAAGACCGCTAACTACTATGCCACGCTTTCTTGATACCAATGTCCTGCTTCGCTACTTCACCACCAGCGATCCCAACAAAGCCCGGCGGGCCAGAATACTGCTCGAGCGGGTGGAGAGGGGTCAGGAAAAGGTCATTACCTCAACCCTGGTGGTATTCGAGACCATTTTCACCCTTGGCCGTACGTACAAAGTGCCGAGGGACCAGATTCGAGCCCTGGTCGGAGACGTTGTCTCCCTGCCTGGAGTACAGCTTGCTGGTAAGTCCCTCTGCCTGACAGCTCTTGACCTCTTCGCCCAGAAGAATATCTCCTTCGTCGATGCCTATAACGCCCTCTACATGCAGTCGCGGGGGCTGTCCGAGGTCTATAGCTGGGACACTGATTTTGACAAGATTGACGGGATCGTTCGTGTTGAACCGAACGAGTCGGGATCATCTCAGGGCGGGGGTGAACAAGATGACCAAAATTGAACGACGCAAGGAAGCTATCACACCGATTGTCAGATTTCAATGTTTATCTGCCCTATTTTGCAATTATCTGAATCTAAAACATTGAAAGATCATCTAAATTTTGACTGAAATCTTACAGTAGATTATAATCCTCCCAAACTCTTATTAAATATTTCAATCAATGCAAAAAATAAACGACAAAGTAAAAAAATTACATGGAGTCGCCTAAATGGATCTAGCTCTCATTATCTCTTTTGGAATTTTAATAGGCTGCCTACTCGGCTTATCCTGGTTTGCTGGATCTGATGCTCCGTATGTTCCTACTAAAATGGACTCTATTAGAAAAATTTTAAAATTTGCAGGAGTAAAAAAGGGCAAAAAGTTTTATGAACTAGGATCTGGTGATGGCAGAGTTGTAATTGAGGCAGCCAAACTAGGAGCAGAATCAACTGGCATAGAACAATCTTGGTTGCGTGTATTATATTCAAAAATAAAAGCACAAAACTTAGCTTCCCACTTCCAATGTGGGAATGTAAAGTTTATTCATGGGAATGTTTTTGCTAAAAACTATATCGATGCAGATATAGTCTATATTTATCTTCTACCAAAAGGGGTCAAAAAGCTGGAGGAAAAATTAAAAAAAGAATTAAAAAAAGAAGTAATAGTTATCACCCAGACTTATCATTTTCCCAAGTGGAAACCCTTTAAAAAGGAGGAGGATTTTTGGCTCTACCGGTCTTGAATATTCTTGCCCACCACAGAAGCTGACTAAAAAGCAAATCCAACTTCTTGTTATAAACTTCCTTATCAAAACCAGACCAGATATTGGGTATATAAACAGCTTCTCTAATGGGAGCCATCTGAAGCTCTATTGTAACCAATCTTAATTGTTCTACTGACCTTGATCCACCTACTACTCCACCATAAGCTACAAATGCCACTGGTTTATTGTTCCACTCAAAATAGGCATAATCTAAGGCGTTTTTCAAAACTGCTGGATAACCATGATTATATTCTGGAGTAATAATAATATATCCATCAGCCTCTTTTATCTTTTCTCCCCATTTTTTGGCAATCTCTACTGAAAAGTTTCCCTGCAATCCCTGAGGTCCTGCAACTTCATTATAAAACGGAAGGGGAAAGTCTCTTAAATCAACAAGCTCTGCTTCTATTTCTGGATTTTTAGAAATTTCTCCCAGCACCCATTTACCAACCATTTCGCTTTTTCTATTTGGTCTGGTACTGCCTAAAATAACTTGAATTTTTATCATTTTGGTGCTTGAGTAATTTGCCTTAACTGATTATCCTTCAAAACATACAAATCTTCAATCCTCACTCCAACAAGTCCTGGAATATATATTCCTGGCTCAATAGAAAATACCATACCCTCTTTTAATATTTCTTTACTTTTCAGAGTCAGACTTGGGTGTTCATGTACTTTTAAACCAATCCCATGGCCCAAAGAGTGAGGTATTGCAGAAAATCCACAAGACCGAATATATTCATCTGCTATCTTATGAAGTTTTGCTGTTTTCCGCTCACCGGACCGGATCGCGTCAACTGCTTTTTGTTGGGCTTTTAGCACTGTTTCATAAATCTTTTTTTGCTGTTCAGTTGGTTTGCCAAAAAATATAGTTCTGGTCATATCAGAACAATAATTTTCAAATCTAACCCCAAAATCAATTAAAATCAGTTTATCGTTTATTGTTAATCGTTTATCGCCCGTTTGATGGTGTGGTACTGAAGAATTTTTACCAAAAGCCACAATAGAAGGGAAACTTAAATCTGCCCCATTTTTTTTGATAAAAAATTCCAGCTCAAAAGCAATTTCTTTTTCTGTAACCCCTGGCTTTATTTTCTTTAAGATATACTCAAAAGCCAAATCTCCTAATTTTGCTGCTTGTTCTATTTTTCCAATTTCATCTTCAGTTTTTATAGACCTATGAATTTCCAAATGGATATGCTTTAATTTTTTAATATGTTTTTTAAAGAATTTATATTCCAGAAAAGATAAATTATTTCCCTCTATCCCTACAGTTTGAATTTTTTGCTTTAAACTTTTAAGTAAATCTTCTATCTTAGTTTTATGATTTCTTTCAAATAGGGTAAGGTGAGGGACTTCCCTTTTTACTGCTTCAGAATACCTGCCATCAGTAATAACATATTGAAAATCCTTACCTATTAGAAGGTAAGCCTCCCTTTCATCTTTGGAAAAATTAGCAAAGCCAGTCAGGTAAGTAATATTAGAGACGGAGGAAATCAAGATCCCATCTAATTCTTGTTTAATTATAGTTTGTCGCACTCGCGTTAATCGATCCTGGTACATAAGTCTAGCTAGTATACCAATTTTTCCCTAATAACAGTAAATTTCCCAGTAAAATTTTTCCTTGATTTTAATATCTTAAGCAACACTTTCTTTTTATGTTCTATAGATTCATCTTTTAGTCTAAACAAAATTACCCCAAAATGGGCCAAGCCTTCTTTGAAAACTAATTCTCCAAAGTCTTTATCAAGAGTAACTAAGATTCTTTTTTGATTATTAGCTAGTGATAAAATATTAGGATCAGCTTCTCCAGCAGCAACTTCTACTACAGCAATAATATCTATTCCTAAACTTTGTAAATATTTGGGGACTTCTATTCCAAGATTTTCATCGGCGATGAATTTCATGTAAGTAGCTTACCGCCTCAGGTCTTGGCTTTGCAACTTGTTTTGCAGCATATCTGACAGCAGCCTTAATATCAACTTCTGTTAACTGAGGAAAATCCTTTAAAATTTCATCTATAGTTAATTTTTGTCCTAGAAGACGCAAGATTTGCTCTACTGTGATCCTGGTCCCAGACACTGTAGGTTTTCCCAGCATAATTTTAGGATCAGTTACAATCTTTACCATATTCATATTTTACCACAAGGAAAGAAACTAAATATGATCTCCACTGCCCTCAGCTAATTTTTCCTGCTTTGCCTGAGTCATAATAGTTTCAAATACCTTTTCATCTGCTGAATGTGCAATAGCTTTTTTAAGTGCTGGTATTAACTTCTGCCTTTCGGTAGATGGTAGTCCTACTATAATTGAGCAACACTCAGTATAGGGATTTATATCACTTGATCCCAACGTCAAATCTGGGAAGACTTCTGTTAGAGATTGAAGTAATAGTGTCAAGCCTACGTAAGTAGCTATATCATAGTCAAGAATATTAATTTTACCTCTTCGAATTTTATCCAATCCAGCCTTAAATCGTCTTATATCATACGACGTAGGTCCAACATATCCTTCTTCTAAATAATATGCTACTTGCGCTGTCACAGAGGTAATTTCACCAAATGAATCTCTTCCATTTAAAAGATCTGTTTGCATACTACTCTCTTCTGCATTATGAACTGCTTCATGAAATAAATGACCAGAAACCTCAGTTGTTATCTGATCCTCAGTTGCTCCATTTCCTCTTAAAAGAGCTACATGTTCATCAAGAACTCGTAAATATAAATCTCCCGTATGATCAAAAAGAATTGTACCTTTATCTTCAACATTTAGACGAATATCTGTAAGCATGCTAGCAGTAGATAATCCAAATTTTCTAGCTACTTCTAGTTGGGCAAAAAGTGAGTTAACAACGAGAGATTCATATCTGTAGCCTTCTCCATGCTGTATCGCTTTTAAAAAGGAGATTATTTCTCCTCTTTGGCTATCTATGACCTTCTCACTTGGTGAATAATAAGTTGCGGAAACTGTTCCTTCTGCAGTAGTGTATTGAAAAACTCTACCGCGTCCATTCCAATCAGTCGTTCGTATACTTGCTACTTGTTCCACGGTTAGTAATTGCCTTCTAGTAGAAACCTCGGGTAACCCAGAAGTTGAGATGGATCCTAATGTTTCTTCTATTATCACTGACATATTTTACCATGTAGAACTTAAGGGCTTATTGAAATTACTCTTACATGGTAAAATCCCAAGTGCATGAAACTTCTGCATTTTTCTGATATTCATATTGGCATGGAAAATTATGCCAAAC
>CAYQAW010000015.1:0-30768 GCA_964415615.1 uncultured Gammaproteobacteria bacterium | reverse complement strand
TGCAGATTTCTGGCTGGCATAGTATGGGTATTTAACATAGTAACATGCTACCAAACATGATATCATTTGTCAATATCAATAAGTAATATCATACTCATCCTGCAGTTTAACTCTATAATTCTTGCATTTTCAAACTACAGTATCAACTTTTGAGCCTAGATTAGACTCAAGAAATTCCGGTTTCAAGGGGATTCCAAGTCTCTTACCCACTTCTATTTTAAGTTCCTGAAGACGGGTATTAAAAAAGTCCCTTACTAGATCTAATTCCGCAAGATAAGCCCATTGGTTTACAGGAGATGCTGGATACTCTTGCAAAACTACTCCTCCACCCAAGATATGCGTAGCTGTAAGATTTAAATTTCTTGCTGAATAAGTATTAGGGGTTAGTTCGTTTGTAGCAGGATCTATATCAAAAGCTTGTATGGAAAAGCGATCTTTGGACACTACTAATGTCGGGTATGCACTACGAACTCTCCCATCTATAATGAGATGAGCCATAAATGCTCTACCTCCTGACTCTATACCTTGTTTTAACATGATTGCTTCTAACTCTGTTTTACTCATAGTTTTTTCCCACAAAAAACCGCTCCTTAATTTCGAAGCGGTTTGAGATAGAATTATTCCTTTTTTCAAGGTCTTCCTCACTCAAACCACTCTTTAGTAATGAAGAGGTGTTTAAGTAATTTAAAAGTGTTAACTATTTTGTTCATATCCTTTAAGAAACAAAAATCCCCAAAAGGGATAATATATTTTTATACTAACCTTATTTCCAATTCGTTGTCAAGGATAATTCTACTATAGGGCCTACTTGAAGTCAAGTTTTCTTGAGAGAACGAGGAGGCACACCATCATATTCAATTTCTTCTGAAGGAACTCTTCTAAAAGGCTTTTCCCTAACCCATTCTTCAAAGATATGAGCTATCAGACCAACCACTCTGCCAATAATAAAAAATCCCTTACCTAATCTACAGTCAAATCCCATATCAGATACAACTGCAGCTATTGCCCCATCAACATTGATAGGTATTTTTTTACCTTTTTTCTCTTCTAAAATCTTTTCTACCTCAACTGCTAAGTTAGCATATTCCCCAAAAAACCCTAATTTCTTAGCTTTTTCAAAAATCTGTTTTGCCCTGGGGTCTTCTGTATAAATTTTATGTCCAAAACCTGGGATCCTATCACCAGAAGATATTACTTTTTCTACTAACTTGTCTACAGTAAGTCCCATTTGCAATAGTCTGGCGCACTCCTCAATAGCTCCTCCATGATATTCCCCTATTCCTAACAAACCAGCAGCTACAGCAGCCTGCATAGGATTACCAGCAGAAGCCGAATTTCTGGCATTGGTAACAGAAGGAGGACCCATTCCGTTGTCTATAGTGGAAATTAAAATAGCATCCAGCATTTCCCTTTCATTTTTACTGGGCAATTCCCCTTTTAACTCTAACCAAATAGCATCAGTAAAACTTAAATTTTCTATTAGATCAGTAATTTTATAACCATGAATATGTACCTCTTCGTCAACAATTCCTGATATAGATGTCTTCCACTTCTTATCGTTCATAATAACTCCGGAATTTCATCTGGGGTTTTTGCAATTATTACCCCAGCTGATTTTAGGCTGTCTATCTTTGATTTATAACTGCCTTTATCTCCATAAATTATTGCTCCTGCATGACCAAGCTTTGTTCCTGCAGGCAGCTTTTCTGCAAATAGTCCTGATACAAATGCTACAACCTTTTTGGTAAATTTTCCACTTTTAATTAAATCTGCAGCTTCTTCCTCATAAGTTCCTCCAATTTCTCCAAATAAAACTACTGCCCTTGTTTGTTCATCTTTTTGGAAATCTTCCAGCAAATCTGCAAAAGAAGTACCTATTAAAACATCTCCACCAATACCTATTACAGTTGATTGCCCAATCCCATTTTTAGTTAATATCCAAGCTGTTTCTGAAGCCATTCCCCCTGATTTAGAAATAACCCCCACACTGCCTTTGGAGAAAACACCCCTGGGATCATCTCCTCCTATAGATCCAACTTTCCCTATACCTGGGGAAATTATACCAATAGAAGAAGGTCCAACAATCTTAACATTAGCCTGTTTTGCCAATGCTATAGCTTTGGCGCTGTCAGTAATTGGGATATGTTCTGTTAAAACATTAATTAGAGGTATCTTGCTTTCTATTGCCTCCTTCATTGCCTCAAAAGCTGCAAAAGAGGGCACAGCTATAAAAGAGGTATTAATACCTGGATGGTTTTCCAAAGCTTCAGAAACTGTGTTATAAACAGGAATTCCATGCACTTCAAGCCCACCTTTGCCAGGAGTGACCCCTGCCAAAACTTTGGTTCCATAGTTTCTCATTTGCAGAGCCACTTTTGAACCTTCTTTACCAGTAATTCCTTGTATTAATACTTTTGTTTTTTCAGTTACCAGAATGGCCATATGCCAACTCCTTCATAATCTTTGCTGTTGCTGTCATTGGTGTTTCTCTCCCATATATATGAAAATCAAATCCTTCCTCTTTACCAATTTTTTCTAAGGCTGCAAAAGCTTCTTTGTCTCTTGGTCCTCCTCTTCTTATCACAATTGGGTAATTTGGTTTTGGTTCTACTTCTCTCAAACCTTCTACAAACCCCATTAAAGTTTCATAAATATCAGTAAAATTAGCTGTCCCCCCTACAAACCAACAACCTTTTAAACCAGGCTTTGCTAAAATAATTTCAGTTAACTTTTTTAATTTCTCCCTGGGAGGGTTACCAGAGTGCTCTGTATAGTTAGCAGGTCTACCTCCAAAAGCCAACAAAGCATCCATATTAACAACAGATCCACCACCACCTGCAGCAATTACAGCAATATCCCCATCCAGCTCCCAATACACAGACCCAGCAGTGCCTCTATGATCTCCTTCATCTATTTTTCTGGCTTCAATTTCTGCTTTTGTAGAAGCTCTACCAAATAAATTTCTTTGGGGAAATTTTATCTCTCTTCTAAAATCTCCATCATCATCTAATATCACTTTGGCATCCAAAGCCCAAACTTTACCTGTTTTATCAACCACTAAAGGATTTATTTCAGCTAACTCGCAGTCATATTTGATAAACACTTCCCAAAGTTGTTTAGCAGTATCTTTTAACTTTTCAGACACATTTTCTCCTTTGTACCCTCTCAGAATATCAATTGGATAACTTCTAGCTCCTTTTAGCTCAGCTCCAGTACCACCCTCACCAAAGGTCATTACAGGTCCTCGGGTTTCTGTTGAATAAGAAAAAGACAGATAATATTCCTTATCTATATCAACTGCTTGCTCAACCAATACCTTCTCCACCCTTTCCCCATTTACTGTTTTTTCAAAAAGTGTTTTTAAATTGTCAATTGTCAATTGTGCATTGTCAATTGTGATAATTCCTCCCCCTTCAGCCCTGTTCCCAGACAATACTTGGGCCTTCAAAACCAGAGGTGTTTTTATGATAATCTCTTGATGCTGAGAATCTATTAATTGAGACTGAGGCACATTTATTCCACAATTTTTAAAAAGTTTTTTTCCTTCAAACTCATATAACAGCATAGGCTAGATTGTACTGGACTTGACTTTCCTTTTCAACTCATGGTAGTGTGTTTTCTCCTTATTCAATTGACACCAGACTCTTAGCTAATACTTTGAAAGGAGGTGATTTTATGGGAAAAGAAAATGGTATTTCAATACCAGAAAGCATTGTAGGCCTAAATAATTCCAGATTTCCAGAAAGGGTGATGGAGCATGACAATAGGCCCACTGCTTTGGAAATAGCTACTACAGGAACTATAGCAGGAAGACCGGTTATAGATCGCGTTACGCTAGCAAGCGTAGGTAGCATGGATGGGAGAGAATAAAAGATAAATGGTCTATCTCTCAAGACCTGTTAACCCGCCTGAGGAAACTTGGGCGGGTTAAATTTTATCTTTAACTGATCATACTTTATCAGAGTCAGGGAATTTTTTATTTACTCCGTATAACTGGTCATGTGTTCCTAATATCATAAAATAGGCAACAGTATCTCCTTCTGCTGTCATCTCTTCGTATATTGCACGATAATCATTTGTAATATCAATACTTCTGAGCCCCTTATATGGTTTTCGTAGTTTATGATTATTGAGTTGCGGGTCAAGATAATTTTTTGCAAAGACCGCAATTCTTTCTCTAAAGCTCTTGCGGATTCTGATATCTGTTTTCTTCAAAGATTTAATGAAGACAGGATCATATCGCCGTTTCATACCATTTTATATGCCCTGTTTTTCCAGCCACTTCAAATCGTCTTCGATATTAGTAAAAATGGGGGAACCTTTTCTTTCTTTCCAGTTTTTTCTTGCTTTCGCAAGTGTCCGTTTGAAATACCCGTTTGGTATTTCATCTTCTACGCTGAAAGTAAATGTTTTTGTTTTAATCAGCTTCCTGAGCCAACCATTAAGTAAAGAGCTTAAACTAAGTCCTAGCTCCTTTGCTACCTTTTGGGCTTGTGCTTTTACTTTTGGGTCTGTTTTGATATAAATTGCTGCAGTTTGCATAATGTATAAAGTATATACTTATTATATACCTCTGTCAATATAGAAACCTAGGGTTGTATATTATTTATCTAATTTATCCCTAAACTCTTCGTAGCTGGTTAAAGTTGGAGTATGTTCAGAAACTTGATATTCCTGCTTAACCACAATCTTGGTATTATCTTTGACATCTTCATGCAAAACTACTCCTGGTCCTACTAGAGAATTTAATCCTACTCTAACTCCTGGCATAGTTGAAGCATTTACCCCTACTCGAGAACCTTTACCTACTATTAACCCCAACTTATTTTTTCCAGTATCAACCTTTTCCTCCCCAACCCTAATTGTATGATCATCCAGCCTTAAATTTGCCAAGACTGCTCCGGAACCCATCCCAAAATCTCCCTCAATTACTGAATCACCTATATAATTAGTGTGAAACCAGGAGTTTGCTCCAATATAACTTCTGGTAATATCAGAGTTAAAACCAGTTACACAGCCCTCCTCCAAAATAGATTCTCTTACCATAGAATTATTTCCCACAATACAATTTTTTCCTATGAAAGTTGGTCCTTTTATAACTGCTCCTTCAAATACTTTAGCCCCTTCTTCTATTACTACATTACCTTCAATAATTGCCTTGTCAGACACTTTTGCTCTTGGAGAAATTTGTTGCTCAACCTTGGACAATAAGTGAGCTGTGATATCTAAAATATGCCATGGGTATTTTAAAGGTAACCAGACCCCATCATATTTTGTAAATTTAACTTCCAGTCCATCAGAAATCATCTTATCTAAGGTCACTTCATACATATCATCTTTACTGCTTTGGGCTTTTTCCAGGTACTCAACTAACTTTTCACCATCTTTGAAATAATCTACCACCAGCTTTACTAAATCAGAAGGTTCATTGCCTTCTCCAGGCTTCTCAACTATACCCTGTACCCTATCCCCTAAACCCTTTTTTATATATCCTCCTGGAAAATATTTTTTAACCTGCAGACCTGTTAAAACCACATCTCCCCCAGTCACCTGATACACCTTAGGATCTAGAACATCTTCAGCATTAACTATTAAAACTTCTCCATCTATTAGATCTTTTGCAGAAAGTATCGCATCTGCCATACCTTTAGGTTCATTTTGTACAACTGTCAGGAAATTTAACTCTAGCTCTTGGGCTATTTTTTCAATCTGGTTTTTATTTTGTGGATTGGCAATTATGACAAACTCATCAGCCTTAATATTTTCTTTCAATTGCTTTAGATTATGAAATAACAGTGGTTTACCCAGAAAGGGAATTAAACATTTATCAGTAGCAATAGGCCACATTCTTTTCCCCTCTCCTGCTGCTAAAACAATTACTTTCATAAATTACTTTGCACTTTTAACTTTACACTTTTAACTTATTTTGTACCAGGGGTGGGGTGCGCGCCCACGACCGCCGGGATATGAATCCGGTGCTCTACTAGCTGAGCTACCCTGGCATATAACAGATTTTATCATATTAGCCTCGTTTTGTGTTATAATTAACTTATGTATAACTGGTCTACTGATGAAAAGAGACTCAAAAAAGAACACCCTGAAGAGCATAAGTTATGGAGAATAACTCAGCTTATTAATTATGGTTTGGATGGGGAAAAGCTAGATAAAAAAGAGGTTAAAAAAGCCTGGCCCAAAATTAAGAACCAGCTTGATCCATATAAGGCAAGAGCTATAGAATATATATTATGGGGAAAAGTATACTCACTACCAAACAACTTAACTTTTTGGAACTGGTCTCCAATGACAAACAAATAACCAAACACTTCTACTTTACTGGTGGAACGGCACTTGCTGAGTTTTACCTTCAACATCGTTTATCAGAAGATATTGATTTATTTACAGAGAAAGAAGAAGTAAATCAAAGCGTCATTGAGTCATTTCTAAAAAAAATCTCACCTAAACTATCTATTGTAGAAATTAAAAAGAATCAATTTTTAGGACTTTTTAGTTACCTTTTAATTTTTAAAGACGGTAAAAAACTAAAGGTTGATTTCAATTATTATCCTTTCCTTCGTATCGATGAGGGTAAAAATTTTAAAAACCTGAAAGTAGATAGCCTTTATGATATTGCCGTCAATAAAGTTCAAACTATGCTTACAAGAACCAGAAGCAGGGATTTTATAGATCTTTATTTTATCATGAAAACTTTCGATTATTCACTCAGGCAACTGATTAAAGATTCCAAAGTTAAATTTGACTGGCACATAGATAATGTTACTTTAGCAAGTCAGTTTGTTAAGATAGAAGAGATTGGTGATTTTCCCACCATGCTCGTACCATTTGATCAGAAAGAAATGGAGAAATTTTTCTTAGATCTTGCTAAATCCCTAGAAGGTGGAATATTTAAATAATCTGATTCCTCTTGACTCACCATAACCCACTGGTTTACTGTTAATCTATGACTTCTGATAAAATCCTGGAAAAGGTAGCTGGAGCTCCAGCAGCAGTTCTGGATAAAACAATTGATGCTTCAAAACAAATCAGCCAAACTTTTGCTTCTCAAAAACAAATAGGCCAGGCAAGGGAATACTGGAAATCTTTAGGGCCAGGGCTTACCACTGGAGCAGCAGATGATGATCCCTCTGGGATTACTACCTATTCTCAGGCAGGAGCACAATTTGGTTTTAATTTACTCTGGCTAGCTCCTTATACTTTTCCCCTGATGGCCATAGTCCAGGAAATGTGTGCCAGGATTGGCCTGGTAACAGGCAGAGGCTTGGCTGCTAATATCAGGCAAAATTACCCCAGGTGGGTTCTATATATTGCCACCTCATTGCTGTTTTTGGCAAATACTTTAAATATTGGAGCAGATTTAGGAGCTATGGCCAAAGCCACCCAGCTCTTATTCCCTCATGTCAGCTTCACTACCCTTATCTTAGGCTTTACAATTATTACTTTAGCCCTGCAAATATTTACCAGTTATGATAGTTATGCCAAATATTTAAAATGGCTGGCTTTAGTACTACTGTCTTATGTATTTTCTGCCCTGACTGTCAATATGGACTGGAATGAAGTTTGGCAAAGAGCAATTATTCCAACGATCGTTTTTTCAAAAGATCAAATCTTTTTAATTACGGGTATTTTGGGAACTACTATCTCCCCTTACCTGTTTTTCTGGCAAACCTCTCAGGAGGTAGAAGAACAAATCCTGGGTGGAAAAACCACACTGAAGCTACGTCAGGAAGAAACTACATTAAAAGAGGTCAGAAATATGAGAACAGATGTCTGGTCAGGCATGTTTTTGTCAAATTTAGTGATGTTTTTCATTATTGCTGCAACCGCAGCTACTCTTTATTCTCATGGAATTACTAACATTACTACCGCTGCCCAAGCTGCTGAAGCTCTAAGACCAATTGCTGGAGAGCAAGTTTATTTATTATTTGCCTTGGGAATTATTGGTACAGGACTGTTGGCAGTACCAATTTTGGCAGGCAGCGCTTCTTATGCTATATCAGAGAGTATGGGATGGAAATTGGGGCTATATAGAAGACTAAGGGAGGCCAATGCTTTTTATGGAGTTATCATTATCTCAACAGGAATAGGTCTTGCAATCAACTTATTTGGTTTTGATCCTATTAGAGCTTTAATTTATTCTGCTGTTTTTAATGGTTTGATAGCTCCAGTTATTTTAGTTTTGATAGTAATGCTAAGCAGTAATACAAAGTTGATGGGCAGATGGACTAATGGAAAAATAACTACTGCTTTTGGATGGTTAATCGTGGCTTTAATGACTTTAGCAGGAGTTGCTACCATTATCTCTTTACTGACATAACTCCAGCTTTTTTACTCTACTCCAGCTTTTAATTTCTGCTTCTCTTTTTAAAGATTCTGAATGATTTATCAATTTTTCCTGGTAAACAATTCTAAGAGGTTGGTGAGATCTGGTGTATCTTCCCCCTTTACCATTTTTGTGATCATCAAATCTTTTCTCTAGATTATTGGTTATACCAGTATAAAGACTCCCATCTTGGCAGAGCAAGATATACACAAACCACATTTGGTAATTATATGCTATAATGTGCATGCGGGGAAGTGTAACGGCTGCACACAAGGCTCAATTTGGGCCCATTTTGAAGTAATTCAGAATGAGAACCTAGCTATATCGGTGAAACCCCGTACCATTACGGTACAGGACGATACCAAGGGAAGTCGTAAGTGACCCCTTAGAGACTACACGCTGGGCTCCGGCATAACCGGATGATGATATAGTCCTACCCTTGCAGTAATGTAAGAAGGTGCATAATCTTGAGGCAGCGGGTTCAACTCCCGCCCCCGCAACAACGAACCACTCGCTATGTTCGGTTTCATGGCTTCGCCCTTTAAATAGAGGTGCTTAGTAGTAGAAATACAACTTTAATAGTGTGAGTGGTGAGAAAGGGGGTATACCGACTGGTATGCCCCTTTCTTTTTGGCTAAAATGGGTTCAGAGAAGAATATTTTAAAACGACCAAAGGTAAAACTACCCTAAAAACTATGTTAAAAGAATATTTCTCTGGAAAGTGTTAAACTAAATTTGTGAACCAAAAAGGATTTACTCCTATTCTTATAGTTTTAATGTGCTAGCGATTCTTGCTGGTGGGGTATATTATTTAGGGAAAATGAGTACCCAACCATTAATTTTTCAATCTGCAGATAAAATTACTTTACAGGAAGCTAAGGAACTTGTTAGAACATGCACTCTTAAAGATGGAGTAAGCTCCAAATGCAATTTTCGTCCTACCTATGCTATTGAGTAAAGTAACCGCTTGGAATATAGTTTCTAATTCTTCGGCAAGCTCAGGACAGGTATCCTGCAAGTCCTATAGATTACTTTTGTGGAGACTATTTGTGGTAGAGCTTTTTCAGGTTCTTATCAAAGGTCAAAAACTCATCCGGCCCAAAATTCTCTATTTCAATTAAAATGATTGAATCGGTCAATGTCAAATTTGATTGACTAAAAATACTTAAAGCGTTCCGCATAACAGATTTATTCTCTGTCAAAACCCCTTCTAATACAAGCAGGCTCTCGAGAAATTTAATAATCAATTCCTTTGGTTGTTTATAGAATGACCGCAGTACCCATTCTAATTCCGGAAAAACAATGCCAGGTATAAAAATTTGGACTCTACCCGATAAACAATCCTCTATTAAAGGTCGTACTTTACCAAAGCCCGGATTTCTTTTCAAACGATAATCTAACAAAACATTAGTATCAATTGCTATGATTTTTGTCATATGGGCGCTTTTGAGAAATCCATTCTCTTACCGCTAACCTTTCAGCTTCTTCCTTGATCTCCTTCCATGGTTTCCCATTATCCAAATCAGCAAGATCACCAGCAAATTCAAGAATATTTAACTGTCCTCTTGGTCTTCCAACAAACCCACCGTTGATTGTGGGGAAAATATCAATTTTAGCACCCTTTTTTAGCCCCAGTTTATCTCTAACAGGTTTTGGTAGAGTTAATTGATTTTTTGTAGTCAAAGTTGTTGTAAAACTCATTTTAATTCTCCTTACTTATTTTATAATCTCCTTGATCTTTTGTCAAATTCCAGTCTTGTCTCATACAAGATGAGCATGAAATATTAACTAATTCTAATGCAAGATGAGCCTGTAGAAAAAGGTAAAAGGAAGTCATAATCATTGGTAATGATTGTCCAAATGACAGACTCCCGCCCCCGCAACAACGAACCACTCACTACGTTCGGGTTCATGGCTTCGCCCTTTAGATAAAAAAGAGCTTAGTAGTAGAAATACAACTTTAATAGTGTGAGTGGTGAGAAAGGGGGTATACCGACTGGTATGCCCCTTTCTTTTTGGCTAAAATGGGTTCAGAGAAGAATATTTTAAAACAACTAAAGGCAAAACAACCCTAAAAACGATGTTAAAAGAATATTTTTCTGAAAAGTGATAAACTGAAAGAGTGAGAAATAAGCTTAAAGAGTTGCCTTTCCCTCTTAAAATAGCCTTTATCATTGTCCTCCTTGTCATTTTTGCAAAGGGTTTATGGACGTATCTTTTATACCAGGAATCACGAGAGCATGATCGACTGCCACTAATATTAACAGATGGCATAAAAATGACTGTAGTAGATAGTAGTCTTTATCAAGATTCCCAGTACGCCAACGGAGATAACTGCACACCTGATCAACTTGAGGTTATGTTTAAGTATGTAACAGAACCTTCTGGAAAAACTTATGGAAAAGCTGATCCGTATCCTAGATGTTTAAGATATTCAGTAGAAAAAGGTGTTTTTTATTGGTTAGAGCCAAGACCAGGTTTTGAGTATGTTATTTATGAAAAACCCTCCGGTGGTCGTTTATTAGTTATTCATGACAATGGATTGTATGGAAAAGATCGTAATGATATAGGAGGACCTAATGGAAGCTATTATCCAGGTATTAGCTCTTTCGACATGCTAGGTAATAGAAAAAATGTGATTTTTGTCTATACAGGATGGAATAATCCTGAAAAAATCATCAAGCTATCAATTAATTAAACTTGGGAAAATGAACTACTCCGCAGTTTACTGCGGAGTATCCCTTCGGGTGAATTCTTTTTAAACCTTCCATTCCCAAAGCCTACTGACGGGGTATTCTGGTTCAAAAATAAAAAGTTCTAATATTCTGCAAGCCCCGCAACATAGTTTAGTCCTTGAAAAGTCCTGAAATTGGTGCTATACTAGCTTCATGATTACTCAACAAACCCAGATAAAAATAAATCTCCCTCTGGCTCTTAAAGAATTTTTGGAGAGCAAAGCCAACAGATTTGGTATGCCCTTAGCAGGTTATATCAAACATCTAATGTTAAAGGATGTAGAAGAAATGGAATATCCTATCTTTGAAGCATCTGATGCTACTATCACAGCTTATAAAAAAGCCATGAAAGAAAAGGATAAAGCAGTGACTATTCACAATACTAAAGAGCTGCATGAATTCTTCAAAAATCTGTGAAATCCATTCAATTTAGTCCTGATATCAAAAGAAAATTAGATGAAGTTTACAGAAAAAGATAGGTTATCTAAAAAACAACCTCATCCAGCCTAACCAGTTTGGCAGCCTGATTTGGGCTGAAGCACTTGTTCCCAGTATCATTTTTAACTTATCCTCTGGAATAACTACTACAGTCTCCCCTTTTTTGGCAAATCCTAATTTGTTTCTGACCTGCTCTTCTATAAACTCTGGAGATTGAATGCGGGAAATTTTCTTTCTTAAATTCTCATTTTTTACCTGCAGCTGATAAACCGTTTCTGCTGCCTGAGACAATCGTTCCCCAGATTTAGTAGCCTCCAGAGTCTGAGTAATCAAATTATATGCAACAATTAAACTTACCAAGATAATCATGATTAAGCTAATTTTTTTGATCATTTTTAATAATTCTTACAATATTGGGTGTTGACAACCCATAACCTATAACATTACAATATATACACTATGGTTTCATTAAAAGATGCACATCAGCAATTTATCGGTCATTTGAAAGGCAAGTCCAGAGCCTCAGCTACTATTTTAGCCTATGGCAAAGATATTGAGCAACTAGTAGACTTCCTGCAAACTTTAGGTAAAACTGATCCTAAATCAGTTGAAACTACAGATCTTGCCTCTTTCATGCAAAAACTGACAAGCGGAAGCTATACTCCTAAATCAGTCTCCAGAAAAACAAATTCTACCAAAACCTTTTTTAAATTTTTAAAAATTTCAAATCTAATTGATGCTGATCCAGCCACAAATTTAGAACATCCAAAATTTGAAAATAAACCACCCAGAATTTTAACAAAGTTAGAATACCGCAGTCTGCGGGATGCATCCAGAGCAGATATTAGAATGATCGCAGTTATAGAATTACTACTGCAAGCTGGTATTAGAATTGGAGAACTTGCCAAACTGCGAGTTGAAGATATTGATTTAGAAAATTTAACCCTGCATGTTCCCCCATTTGAAGATACCAGAGAAAGAATGATTCCTTTAAATAGATCAGCAGCTGAAGCTATTAAAAACTACCTTCCTAAAAGGGCTAAAACCCCAAATCATGCCCTTTTTGTTACCAAAACTGGCAGACCATTACTGATAAGAAATATCAGGACTGCTATTGACAGATATTTTAGAGTAGCAGGTATTAAAGGGGCCAAAGTTAATGATTTAAGACATACCTGGGTAGCATTTCAGCTACAAGCAGGTGTGCCTATGACACTTGTTTCCAAACTAGCAGGCCACAAAAGACTTTCCACTACAGAAAAATACCTTCAATTCATCCAAAATCACTCCGGAGAAGGCAAAGTCAAACTAGAGGAGCTTTAAAAATGACAGAGAGACTAACAGTTACTCCACTTGAAGCATCAGTTACATTAACAAATGAGATATTCGGTCGTAGCCATCAAGGCCACTACAATCAAGAAGTTGCAAAAGCATTACATGGCACACAGTGGAAACGTTGGTATCACCCAGAAAATAATCCCTATAGACCTGAAGACTTTTTAAAAGATTCTCAGCACAGTGTACTTTTTATTAATGCAGTAGATCAAGCTCTTGAGACTCTGCATCATAACGAACAAGCAACTCTCAGGTTACGTTTTGGATTAGAAGATGGAAAACTTAGAATACGGACGGAAATTGCGCAAAAATACGGAGTAACTGAATCACGTATTGGACAAATAGAAACTAAGGCTTTACGAAAATTGAGACATCCTTCTCGATCAGGACTTCTCAAACCACTATTGCCGGAACGGCCATAAATCCAATTAATTCCGTAATCATGGACATAACTTGATACGATCGTCCACATGTATGTCAACTACGTTCAGTTGACATGAACGTAGTCAACTGGATTTTCTTCTGTAGACTTTTTTGTGACCACCTATTGCCAAAAATCTGACTGCAGTTTTGCCTAACCACTCATAAACAATTCTTATATCGCCGGTAATTGAAAATGCCCACTTGCCTATCATCCTGCCAGTCAACGAATGATTTTTTAATCTTGTATCTTGAGGGTTCTTTGAAACCAAATGATCCGTTTATCAATTTCTGCTTTTAACTCAGAATTTACAAAATACAATTCATCTAACAGCTGATTGAACCTGCCAGTCTGATTGACCTTGATCATATTTCTTGTGTTTTTCGGTTTTCCGAACAACACCCTTCTTAACAGGTTCTGCTGCTGATTCTAAAACAGCATCTTCAAACCAGCCGGGGAAATTATTTTCTGTAATTTCATCCGCACTGTAAATAACCCGGCGCAAACCAGCTCGCACCACTTCAGAAATTGAGTGATATTTCCCCTCTTTTACCAACTTCTTGGCATCTTTATATAACTTTTCCGGCATTGAAATATTAATAGTAGTTGTCATAAATATATTGTATGGGATTCATACAAGAATATCAAGAGGTGAATTGGAGTGGGCGGACCTGGATTCGAACCAGGACTCGAATGTGTATAAGACATTTGTGTTAACCGTTACACCATCCGCCCGAACGGTAAGCATTATACTAAAGTCTTGCCCTGGATGCTAATTCTGCTTCTACCTGAGTAACATCCCTGCCAAATTTTAATCTGGACAGCTCCCTTATTGCCTGACCAATTTGGGGATTTAACATTGCTCTCCATTTTTTCATATCTTTGGTAGTATCCAAAGAAAAAGGCACCACTGGTTCACCACTTACTATAGTTTTAATATAGGCATGAGGAGATTCAATATTAACTAAATCTGCCTCACTAAAAGTTGGAGAAAATTCATGCTGCAGGTAACTGGCATCAGTAACCCCCACCCTAAAACCAATCACAGTACCAACATTGCCAAAAACAGCATTTTTTAAATCTTCCCCTATCTGGCCAATAAATTGATTAGCCACAGTTAAGTTTAGTCTATATTTTCTGGCCTCAGATAAAATGTCCGCAAAAGTGTCTGTAGCAAAGTTTTGGAACTCATCAACATAAAGATAAAAATCTTTTCTTTGCTCCATTGCCATATCAGAACGCGACATAGCTGCCTGTAAAATTTTAGGAACCAGAATTAATCCTAAAAAGTTAGAATTTTCCTCCCCTATTCTTCCTTTTGATAAATTCATAATTAAAATCTTACCTTCATCCATTACTTTTCTAAGATCAAAAGATGATTTTGATTGGCCAATGATATTTCTCATCATTTTATTAGTAACAAAACGGCCAAATTTAGAAACCGTATAATCTAAAACCTCTGATTTATGAAAATCTGTAGTCTGGGCAATCTGATCTGTCCAGTAACGCCTGACCACCGGGTCTTGTACTTTCGGCAGTAATTCTCTGACAAAATCCGCATCTGTCATCAGACGGACTACCTCCACAAAGGTGGCACCAGGTGAGGACATGGCAGTCAACATGGCATTTCTGACCCCATGCTCAAAACGGGGCCCAATAATACCAGTTTTATTAGGATCAAACAGCTTATACATCAGACCAATAATGGAAGCTACCACGAAATGCTTTTGCTGTTCATTATATGCTTCAAGCATATTGATCCCAAAAGGACGTTCCATATCTGAGGGATCAAAATAGATGACGTCTTCCGATCTTTGAGGCGGAATAAGTTGTAATAATTCCTCTGCAGCATCTCCGTGAGGATCAATAAAACAAAGACCTTTTCCAGCCAAAATATCCTGCAGCATCAAGCTTTTTAGAAGCTCAGACTTTCCTGTGCCAGTTCTACCAATAATATACATATGCCTGCGTCTGTCATCTTCTGAAAGATAGACTGGTCTCTCAACCCCACGGAAAGCTGATTTGCCTAAATATAAACCAGAGGTAGGAATTTTCTCTGGCGCAGGGGCTCTTTTAGAAGAAAGCCAACTGATATAAGGTGTTTCCACAGATTTGTTGGGAAAATGAAATACAGAAGCCAACTCATCAGCAGTAAGCACTGGGGTCTTGGAATACCTGGGCATATAACGGTAAATAAAATCTGTTAAAAACCCTTTTTCAGAATAAACCTTAGCTCCTGCAAATGAGTTATATGGACCACTGAATTGCTCAAAAGCAGCTTTGATATTAGTCAAATGAGCTTTGGCAGACTCTGCAGAAGTGCTGGAGGTTGCAATCCTGATACTGGTATCAAAACCTGATTTGCTAAGTTTTCCTTCAACTGCCTCCAGCTGTTTGGCATCTGGAGGAGGTTTTGGATTCTTCTCATCTCCTGGTTCTTTTTCCTTTTTTAACCATTTCTTGCCTATATCTTTCCAGCTACTACCTGCAGGGGAAATCATCAGCTGAATAGCTGCTCCCTCATTTAACTGCATCTTAGCCAAAGCTGAGGTTAAAGAAGAGAGTGGATCTGTTGGTAAATCTCTAAATGTTTTAATAGGAAAATGATCAGCGCTTTTTAATTTAAGTTGAGCATAAGCTGTTTCCCCTGTTTCAGAGAAGATATTATATTCAGGTACTTCTTTGATTTCAGCATCAGGGTAAGCTCCATGAATTTGCTTTTCCACCAAATCCTGATGAGACTTATGACAAGATATAAAAAACCTGATACTTTCATGTAAAGCCACAATTTCAAAAGATAAGTGCGACTGAGGAGTAAACATCGAAAGCATTCCTCCGGATTTCCGGAGAGATGTGAAAGTTGCAAATAATTGTTCAGTAGCATCAATTTTTATTTCATTCCCGCGGGGCACCTTAATTTGCAAAAGCACATATTGCAAAGAAGTTTTTTCCCTGTCTCTATATTTAATCCAACCAACAAAATATTTTTTTAGAAAAAGGAAAACCCCCATCAAAAGCAGTATCAATCCTGAAACTGCTACTCCTGCTACCATTAAACTGGTAAAATCCGGTCCACTTGTTGTCTGTACTACTTCCATATTTTATGCTGCCTTCTTTTTGCTAAAAAACTGCCTTATCTTATTCGCTTTCTCTCCAACTATCTTTAAACCTCTCCCACATTCGGTTATCCTTTCTCCGACACCAATATCTGTTGTTTGCCCGCTTGTCTCCTTCCAGGTAGTACCCATATAATCCGTCGTGTCACCGAGTACTTCTCCTCCAAGTTCCTTCACACCTTCAAGCAATGATGAATTGTCAGGAGAGATACTTTCCGAAGTAACATTTAACTGACTACCAATTTGTTCATGCAACTTTATAGTGGGTTTTTCAGCAGATTCCATAAGTGTATTATCTCACAACAAACACTACCTTACCAATAATCTCTGATTTATCAATTGGCCCAAAACTTCTGCTATCAGTACTCTCTCTTTTGTTGTCCCCTTCGACAAAATATTTCCGGCCGGAAACTTTTTGGATTCTTTTAATCATGTCTTTGCCGTTTTTTCCAATCACTACTATATCCCCAACTTTAGGTTTGCAAAACCAACCCCAAACTAAAACTTCCTGACCTGCATTGAGAAACGGAAGCATGCTGTTACCATGTACTATATAACGAGCAAACGGAGCCTTCATAAATTTTCAAGTACCAATTCTCAATTTTCAATCAATAATCAATTTAACAATTTTCAAACATTGATCATTGAATCATTGAAAATTCATTGTAAATTGGAAACTGAAAATTGAAAATTACTTTTGTGTCCGCTCAAATATCTCTGCTACTTGATCTACTGCCTCAATTAGCTCCCGAGCTTTTTCCTCATCTACTGCTCGCTTATTATCTGAGCATAATTTAGTTGTTTTCCAAACCAAATCATGCAAGTCAGGAAATTTTTCCAAATGTTCATCTTTGAAATAATCTGTCCAGAGAATCAATACTTCTCTTTTACAAATTTCTGCATGTTGTTCTTTAACAGTCACCATTCTAACAAAGCTGTTTCTGTCGTTTACTGTAGGATTCTCTTTAGGCAACTGGTTAATTTTTTGCGCCATAACTAATACAGTTTTAGCAGCCAACTGAGCAGGTTTTGGATCATAAATCCCACAAGGAATATCACAATGGGCAAATACAGGCTTCGCGGGAAGAAGCTTAATTAACAATTTTACTAAATCCATGGATAAATGATACCTGTTAAGTATATTTTTGTAAGTAATATTTCTTACAACATTTGTAAGTATTCTTCTACATCAAAGGCAGCTTTACAACCTGCTCCTGCTGCAGTAACTGCTTGTCTGTATTTATAATCTGCTACATCCCCTGCTACAAATACTCCCCCGATATCAGTTCTGGTCTCATCATGAACAACTATGTATCCTTTCCCATCCAACTCTAGTTGATCTTTTAAAAAACCAGTATTGGGCTGATGACCTATGGCAATGAATACTCCATCCACCTCCAGCGAGCTAATTTCCCCTGTTTGGGTATTTTTTATTTTCACTCCTGTTACTTTATCATCTCCCAACACTTCTTCTACTTCAGTATTCCAGACAAAATCAACATTTGGTCTACTTTTTACTAAATCTTGCAGGGCTGCCTGACCTCTCAGTTTATCTCTTCTATGTATTAGAATAACCTTTTTGCAGAGCTTAGATAAATAGTTAACCTCCCTTAAAGCTGTATCGCCTCCTCCTACCACTGCTACTGTTTTACCTTTAAAGAAAAATCCATCGCAAACTGCACAGGCAGACACACCTTTACCTCGTAACCTTTGTTCAGATTCCAAACCTAACCATTTAGCTGAAGCTCCTGTGGCTATAATTAAGCTATCAGTCATCAGTCGTCTGCTTTCAGACTTAATCACAAAAGGTTTTGTTTTTAAATCAACTGAGATAACATCTTCACTGATAAATCTGGTGTTAAAACGCTCCGCCTGCTTACGCATCTTTTCCATCAACAGGGGTCCTTGAATACCTTCCTCGAATCCAGGGAAATCGTCAACATCAGTAGTTAAAGTTAACTGTCCGCCTGCTTCCCTGCCGGCAACCACCAAAGGATTTAAACTTCCTCTGGCAGTATAAATTGCAGCTGTTAAACCAGCCGGACCAGAACCTATTATAATTAATTTCTCAACTTGAGGATTTTCCATAGTTTAGGAAACTATTTTAGCAAAAATAATCATTAAGTAATAGATTTAAGAATTATGAATAATGATTTAAGAATTGTTTTAATCTTAAATCATAAATCTTAAATCATCTTTTGGTTGAGCTTGGAGTTGCGCTTTTTGGCTTTGCAGAACCAGTCGCCCCTTTGACTCCAGGGGTCGCAGATGCACTAGCTACCACATCTGCACTTGCAGTTGCTGTAACCTGCTGCACTTGCTCTTCTGCTCTGGGCGACACGGCAGGGGCAACTTTACTCCGAAGCCATATCAAATAACCTGCAATCACTACCAATACCAATATGACCACAACTATAGAAACATTTCTGTTCATACCTCACCACCTTCCAGGCAGCAACTCACATCTTAAACCTTTTGCAACCGCAAAATCAATACCGAAGCTAATAATCCCACAGATACCCCCAGCAAACCCCCTCCTAACACATCTGACGTCCAGTGTTCACCCAAATATACCCGGGTAAGCCCCATTAAAAAAGCCAGCAACACCAGCAAGCAAAGCATAACTGACCTATATACTGGAGAATTTTTTGCAGTAAAAACCATCATGCAAACAAAGACCGTAATAATAAAAATTGTCCTGGTCATGTGTCCTGAAGGATAAGAAAAATTGGTATGAATATAAAAAGTGGGCAAATTCGTAGGTAGTAAACTTCTATGAAAAAGTACTGGCGGACCAGGATGAAAAAGAACCAGCTTGCCAAAAACCTCTGCCATTGAGGCTGGAACAATCATCAACCACCCAATGATTGCCAAAAAACGCTTGCGGATCAAAGAAAAAAACATCAGCAACAAACAAAACCCAACTGTCACCTCCACAGAGCCCAACAAACTAAAATAAGAAAAGATACCATCAATCCTTCGACTACGCTCAGGATTTATATGATCTTGCAACTTCACTGTGACATCAAAATCAATTTGCTGCCATCTTTCTTTGGCTACTATATAAGAAAAGTAGGTAAAAAATAAGGCAAAAAGAATGGATAATAAAAATAACTTAGTCCTCACAATCCTTCATTGTACATTTTATGTAGTCAGGATTCTACTGCTGGAATGATCTCTGATGGCTTTTGTGACTATTTGAAATTTAGCCCCAATCAGCTTGGCTGATCTAATATGATAAGCAATATTTGTATCTTTGCTGCTTGCTGCAATCACATCCGGCCTTATTTTAGCTATTAATTTATCATAATCTGTATCGCTTTTTAAAAATGGCAACATCACAATATAATCTACACAACATAAAACTGATAATACTTTGGCCCTCATTTTTTGGTTATGAATTGGCCTATCGACTCCTTTTAATTGCCTAACTTTCATATCAGCTTCCAGAAACACAAACAGTATGTCTCCTGTTTGTTTGGCTTTTTCTAAAAAAATCACATGGCCTGGATGCAAAATATCAAAACAACCCCCTACTAAAACAATTTTGTTGTGTTGTTTTTTTAATTTTTGAATAACTTCAGTAATTTTTCCAACCGATATAGCTTCTCCCATATTGAAAATATTGGCACTTTAGAAGAAGAATTAACTGATCATTAGTAATTTTGCTTTTGCCAATTTAGCCTCTTCTTTAGCTTTAAGCAAAGAAGCATTTTTTGCTTTTCTATCAGCAATCCCTTTGTCAACGATTTGCTGACATTCCCGATCCGGACAAACAGTTTGGGTATAAGTTATAGGAGAAACACCTGTCTTACTCTTCCAAGTCTTACCATCTATTCTTTCTTTACCACATCTAACACAAGGATTACTCATACTGATACAGCGTAGTATAGCAGAGAACCCTCATTAAAACAACCTCTATATCGTTAGTGGTATTTCCAACTCATTACCTGTAACAAATATCTCCTCGGTTAATTTATTTATGTTATTTACTACAAATCTCTTTTTAAGATGGCTAATTACTCCCCGTTTTTCTAATTGTTTTAAGGCAATGCTGGCAGTTTCTCTGGTTACTCCAGACAACTGAGCAATATCCTGATGGATCAGATTCAGACTAATGACAACTGGCCCATTAGTTGTTTTTTCTCCAAATCTTTTGGCTAGCAGCAAAATAGCAGCAGCAATCCTATTGTAGGAACTACCAAAAAGCAGAAACTGAACATTAGTAATCATTCCATCCATTCCAACAAGTATCCTTCTTGTCAGATCATATAAAACATCAGAATTTTCTTTGACAAATTTTATAACATCAGCTTTAGGCGCTCTGTAAACTTTCACCTCAGACATTGCCTGACAGAAATAAGAATTTTTTGTTTCCCCTATTGCCCACATCATCGGAAAAAAAGAACCAGGTTTGAATATATTTAAAGTTAACTCTCCCCCATTTACAAAAATGGCACCCATTTTGACAAAACCAACTTTTAAAAAATAAACTCCTGCTGGTTCCTCATCTTCACGGATGATTATCTCGCCTTTTTTATATACAATCTGTTTAAACTTAGCAAAAAAATCATTGAGTTTCTCAATAGGTGAGACTAACATATATGGGTAGTATACTAAATAATGTACTCATGAAGAAGTTACTAGTTATCTTATTTATAATCGGGATTTATTTGAACAGAAGTTATTCTTATTTTTATACCTTTTTAGCTCAAATTCATCTTCCAGCTCCGTCTCACCAAACAAAAACAATAATTGGCACTAAATTGGATAGCCAAATTATTAGATATACAGCTCTCGGTGATAGCCTAACTGCAGGTGTAGGGGTTTCCAATTATGAACAGTCCTATCCTTATCTTTTATCTCGGAGACTGTCTTTAACTCAAAACGTTGAGTTATTCAATTTTGCACAATCAGGTGCTACTTCTTTGGATGTATTAACTTATCAAATACCTCAAGCCTTATCTGCAAAACCAGATTTAATTACTATACTTATTGGCATCAATGATATCCATAACTTAAAATCTACAAAGGAATTTGAAAGCAATTATATGAAGATCATCACAGCTTTAAAGACTACCAAAGCTAAAATCTATCTATTATCTATCCCCTATTTAGGTTCTGAGAAAATACTTTTCTTCCCCTATAATTTTATTCTAGGTGCCAGAACTAAACAATTTAATAATATAATCAAAAACATATCCAAAAATTATGACACAGGGTATATTGATCTGAATGCTTTGAGTAAAAGCACAGGCTTTTACTCAACAGATCAGTTTCATCCAGCAGAGACAGGATATAAGGAGTGGTCAGAAACTATCAATGGTAACTAAAGAAACCACCAACCAATTAAAAGGACTAGCAATTTTTGCTGTCATATTTTCCCATATTGGTTACTTTCTTTACCCTGGCACTAATTTTTTGTATCCTTTATCTGTTGCAGGTGGAGTCGGAGTTAACATCTTTTTATTTTTATCAGGCTTTGGATTAACTGTCTCCCGTCTTGCAAACCCTTATCCTCTCTTCTCTTTTTATAAAAAGAGACTACTAAAATTATTCATTCCCCTTTGGATAGTAATTGCTATTTTTTTACTGCTGGATTTTTTTATTCTTCAACGGCTATATCCAGCTTCTGAGGTGATTAATAGTTTTCTAGGTTTTTATCCAAGGGCTGATTTATGGCAAAACCTGGATTCTCCTTTGTGGTATTTTTCAATTATTTTATTTTATTATCTAATATTTCCTCTGATATTTATTAAAAAAATATCACTTATTTCTCCCTTTTTAGTCCTACTCTCAAGTTTATTACTAATTAATTTTCCTTTACCAATTGATCCAGATGTTGTAAAACTTTATAAACTTCATTTCCTGGCTTTTCCTTTAGGAATGTTATCCGGACTCCTCACCCAAAAGCTAAAATTTAAACTTCATCTCTTTTTGAAAATTTTAATCCTGGTGGTTTCAACCTTAGTTTTCCTATACACCGCTATTAATTCAGGTGTTGGTCAGAAACCATTTACAGAACAGGGAATCAGCATGATAACTACACTTTCTGCAATAGCAATATTTTCCCTTTTAAAGTTTAATTTCAGGCTGCTTTCTTTTTTTGGAATCTATTCTTATGAAATTTACCTGTTTCACTGGCCAATACTTTCCCGCTATAACTTATTTTCCGGACTACCACCTTTTCCAGTGACTTTACTGAGTCTAATTTTATTCATGATCCTTGCCTATATTTTGCAAAAGATTATCTCTTCTCTTACTTGATCTTTACCCTTACAAAATTCTTACACTAAAATTGTTGGTGATGAGATAAACTCTCTTTAGACAAAAAGAAGGGAGGTGAAAAATATGAATATTAAAAAAATTATAGCTGGAGCGTCTGCAGGCGTAATAATGCTTAGCACTACGGCTATCCCAGCTTTGGCTGTTCAACCAAATGGTCCTTCTGCTGTTAATGGCTTAGAACATCCGGGACAAGTATCTCAACTCTATCTTTATGAAAAAGATGCAAGTTGGAATGCAGTAGCCGGAGGTGCTTGGGGACAATTGACCTTTGGTTCGGATTTTGTATTTAACGGTCATGGTTTACAACCAGATACGGAGTACACATTGATTAGATACACTGATCCATGGCCAGGAAGTCCGGTATGCTTAGCATCTGGTACAAGCAATAATGGTGGAAACATTAACTTGTCTGGTGCCATGTTAAGCGGAGGTCCTAAGGTTTGGTTAGTGTTAACTAGCGATGTTAACTGCGGAGTAGGATTGACTGGTTGGAATCCTTCAGAATATCTCTTTGAGTATAATACGATTTAAGATCGTTTACCAAAGGTTTTCGGACAACCCACCAAGAAAACTTGGTGGGTTGTTTATTTAGACAATTCTCCGCAAGTGGTATAAACAGAAATTTCTTGATCTGATTTGTGTACATTGATAGCTAGAGGATTTGGATTTGCTTTTAATTGATCTAGAGTGGTATTTATTTCTGTAACTGAACTACCATCTACCACATTATTTAAAGGATATAAAACCTCCCCTACTCCTGGACAGGAACCTAGATGAATATGAGCAGGCTGATTGTTTAACCCTTCAACAGGGCTTACTGTTAAAGTTACAGCCACTTTACCATTGTTATCTTCCAAAACTGCCTTACCAGATTGGTCTAGAGCTATAGGATCAAGTTTTACTTCTATTTTCTTTTGTTGTGATAAAATTCCCGGGCCACCTCCTACTCCAGTTTGCTCAGGTTGAGTTGTTTGTTGATTTCCCAAAAACAAAAATCCACTTATTACAAGCACAATCACAACTGCCACCCAAAGATAAGTACTGCTCATAAATATTTTTAAATTATGCAATTTTGAGTTAACAAGGAGGTTAAAGGATGATAATAGTCTTGTAAGAAATCATGGGTAGGCCATTTTCCAGACCCCTCTTTCTCTGAAAGCCGAAATTGTTTGGACGAAGAGAGTTGATTCCCGCGTATCATTACGATACGCTAGAAACATATGAATGACTTGTCATTATCAAGTATCACTTTCATTTAAGTTAAGCTTACTTAAATCTTTATCAAAAGTAAAAATCGAAACCTCCTCAATTTTTGATTTGGCCAATAGGAAACAATCAACTAAGCTAAGATTTTTCTCCCTGTAGCCTTTTAAACTCATTCTAAAAATATTCCCATCTTGTATGAAAAAATAAGGTGCTGTCAGTATTGCTTCAAGCTTATCAATAATCTCAATTTTGGGAAACTTGTAGTACTTAGACAAGGCATATTCTATCTCAAAAATAATTATTTGAGGAACTAATATCTTAACATTACCTTTCTTTGCCTTTTTCAGTAATCTCTCAACTTCGTCTGCTTGTTTGGGAATATCATTTAGAATTAGCCTGAGGAAAATATTGGTATCAGCTATCAGTCCGCTCATTTCATACCCTTAACAGCATGTTGGGCTAAATATTCCCCAAAGGCCTCACGGATATGACCAGGGGTGGCTCTAATATCAGTCTTTAACGAACCCTTAAGCTCCAAAAAATCTTTTATCGGCTCAATAAGCAACTTTTTGTCTTCCACAGAAACCAGAGCTTTCTTTCCGGTATTTAATCCCAACTCTCTTCTGAGTTTAGCGGGAATACTTATTTGACCTTGAGAAGTAATTGAAACCGTGTATGTCATACATTAAATGTACCAAATCTCATTACATTTGTCAATATCCATTAAATTCTATTAAGGGAAATCTAAACTTTTACAGGATCACAGTATAAAGCAAACAGCAGGTTTACCCAATCTGGTGAATATGCCCAGTCAACTTATGAATATTATGCCAAGGAGTTAGGGATAACCCTAATCTTTACCCACAGATCCCAGACTAAGGGTAAGATTGAAAGATTTTGGAGATTTGTACAACAAGATTTTGTCAGGGAGAATTTAAAAGTAAGGACATTTAAGGAACTGAATGAAAAGTTCTTTGCCTGGCAGATTAAATACAATGAGGAGTTTAAACACTCAGGTATTGGTATGGAGGGCAGAACTCCTGCTTCTGTTTACCAGCCATCTGAAATCAGGAAACCAAAACAGGAGCTGCAACAACTCTTAACAATCACCTTAAGAAGGCTTGTTTACATGGATTCTACCATATCTTTGTTTGGCCAAAGATATAAAATCCCATCTGGATATATTAAATGTAGAATTTGGGTTTACATTAAAGGGGATAAAGTCTCCATGGAGGCTATGGGTAAGATTATCTACAGATTCAAACTGAAGGTTTAAAAACTTAAACTGCCCCTTCAGTTTTCAAAATTCAGACTTCCTAAAAGTGTCTAAATGAGATTTCCCATTACAATTGAAATTACTCTGTTTTACCGCTGAGGAGAGCATCGATAATATCGTGTGGTAACGCAGCGGCGTTAAGCAAGGCTTTTCGAACCATTCCTCCAGCCTCACTACCAATTTCATCAGCTGCTTTAAGAGTTCCCATTACTGCACTTTTGGCAAGTTCTCCTGAGTCTGCACCTATATCTCCAGCTGCTTTAATTGCTCCCTCAACAGATGATATGGCTATTGCTCCCACATTTCCACCAACTCTGGAAGCAGTTTTAACAGCCTGTGAGGCAGCTTCTCCTGCTGCTTCTGTGGCATTTACTCCGGTATCTTTTGCTCCATCAACCACCCCTCTAACCAGACCTGTCACCCCATCAGTTAAATTAGCACCTGTTGAGGAGATAGTTTCTAGTCCTTCACTTACAACATTATCAACTATTTGAAGACCTGTAGTGGCTACATCTCCTGCTCCAGAGACTAATTGGACAACATTTTCCTTTGCTACATCTTGAACAGTTGAGGCAACATCACCAGCACCGGAAACTACAGATGAAAGAGCATTCTTTAAATCATCAGCAAGATTTGACATTGTTAATACACTACCAAACATTAGAACTTCTGTCAACGATTATTTTTTAGATGCTCTTTTGACAAAACCTTCGAAGGCCCGAAGTATTTCCAGGGGAGTAACAAACACAATAGTGTTATTCTTATCTGCAGAGAGCTCGCTTAAAGTTTGAAGGGTCCTGACATGCAAACCACCCGCAGTCTTGGCCAGTTTTCCCGCTGCCAAAGCTATGTTTTCCGCTGCGGCTTTTTCTCCCTCTGCCCGGATAATGATCGCCCTTCTTTCCCTTTCCGCTTCAGCCTGGCGGGCAATAACCCGTTTCATCTCATCCGGGAGTATTATATCTTTTAGTTCCACAGACTCCACTTTTATTCCCCAAGGGTCTGTTGCTTTATCGATAATCTTTTGTATTTTATCTGCCACCTCGTTTCTTTTGGATAAAAGGTCATCTAGGGCAGTTTCTCCCACCACGTTGCGCATGGTGGTTTGGGCCAGCTGGGATACTGCATAGTAGAAGTCTTCTACCTCAATCACTGCCTTGTTGGCTAAACTAATACGATAATAAATAACTGCATTAACCTTAGCGGAAACATTATCACGGGTGATGGCTTCCTGATCAGGCACATCAACCGCCTTTACTCTTATGTCTATTCTTGTCCAGGATTCTATAATTGGCCAGACCAGCCTCCAGCCGGGCTCCATCAGTCCTATATATTTACCAAATCTAAATTTAACACCACGCTCATATTGATTAACCTGTTTGATGGAGTAAAAGAAAAACAATAATAAAGGGAGTAACAGTAGAGTTTCCATTTAAGTCTAGTATACCATTTTGGCTCCGTATTCCTAGTAATCGAACTGACAGTTTAGCCACAATTAGTAAAATACTCTTTAGGCTAAATCCTTCTTCTTTTCTTCGAATTCTTTCTTGTCTATTTCCCCTTTGGCATAACGTTCTTGTAGAATTTCTAAAGGAGTTTTGTCGTTTCTAATAGTTTTTCCTGAATTGCCTAAGTAGCGCACTAAAGCAACTACACCAAGAATAATAAGGATCCAAAAAATAATCATAAAAATCCACCCGAAACCAAAACCGCCCCAACTATCATAACCCATCATAGGATTTCCACCTCCTCCCACTTGAAACGAAGCATTTGTATCGCAACCACTTGATCTTCTACCAAAAGTTATATGCATTTGCTCCTCTCCATTTTGACCCATCATATTCTGCATCATCTGATTCATAGCTGCATGTCTCTCAGTGTTACCAATAGATTGACCCATAAAGTATTCACCAAGCGATTCAAAGTTATCATTAGTAAGGTTTTTGCACTCAACTTGTTTTACTTGGAGCTTTTCCCAAATTACTTTTCCTTCTGCCTCCTCAGAAGCAGTATGGCCATCAGATGGAGATGTTGCTTGTGCTTGTATCTGCCCTCCACTTACTATAAAGAACAAAAGAAAAAAGGCCACTATCAAAATCGTGAGGTTTCTCATGTTAATCAAAAAACAAGTTTGCCGACCCAATCTGGGACTTTAGCATTTTTAACCTCGTCATATTGAGGAGTATAAGGTTTAATGTCTAAAATGGGCGTACCGTTAATAACATCCAAACCCTTAACCGTTAAAACATTCCCTTTTCTTCCGACTAACTCCACTGTTGATATGGCAATTCTATTTGGTCTTTGGGGACAACGGCAAGCAAAAATTCCCACATATGGGATACCTTCTCTGCCCTGAGGGTGATGTTTCAAATGACATTCAGCCTCTTTATCCATCCAATAGACAATGATGATATGTGAATAATCCTCAATCCCATCCAAGCCTTTGGTATATCTTTTATCAATTACAATCTTTGTGACAACATCCTTCCAACCAGGGAGCATCGGTTTGTTCACCTTATTTTTTGCTTTTCCCAGAGGTTTAAGGGTAATTGTCCCGTTTGTATCTCTACTATCAAGAAATTTACAAAAAACTGTTTTCATTACATATCTTTAAAGCCACATTATTTTAGCATAAAGACTACCTAACCATTAAGAAAAATTTCAGAATGCCACTTTGTTGTAACTGCCTGAAATTTTCAGCAGCTTCTATCTCTTGTTCATATTTATCAAGTGTTATTTTCAAATTTTCCCACCTCTTTTCAGAGTATCCATTTTAATATAATCATGCCCACGAATTATTGAAAATAATTTTCAATTGCGTATTGAAGTTGTTGTAAATAAAGACGTTTGAAATGATACAGATTATTAGTTTCATAAAAAACGATCATCACATTTCTATATTCATTAACATTAATATTTCGATAAGATAAAGGTAGAAAATCGTAAGCTAGAAGTACGGCGTTTGAAAGCATGCGGGATGTCCTTTTATTCCCATCGGCAAATGGTTGAATATAAGCAATCATTATTGCAAGTATTAATGCTTTTTCCGGTGGGTATTCAATTTTATTCACCAGTTCGATTAATTGTCTTAACATCTTTTCAATCTCATGTTTGTCTGACAAAGGCTCATATTGTGTTCCGGAAATTCTCACCTTTTGCGATCTAATACCCGAGGTTATTAAGTCTTTTGTTAAAATGTTATGCAATTGAACAATATCAGAAAAATCTAGTTTCTTAAAATCATTTTTATTCTTTAGAATTGAATTAAACGCGTCTTTGTGATTTAAAATCATTACAGCTTCTTCATCAGAATGCCCGCTTGCTTTAATATGTTGTTTAATCAAAGTTTCCGTTTCAATTAAGCTGTAAGTATTTCCTTCAATTTGTGATGATTTCCATGACAGTTCAATAACAAACCTTTCCAGTTCCCTTTTATAGATTGACGGATCCAGTTTTTCTTGAGCCTCCTTAAAGACTTTCTTCCCCTTTTCCCACAGCTTAATTTCATTTGAAGAATATAAGCCGTTTAAATGACCAAATACAGAAACATCAAATCCCTTTTTAATTACTCTGTCTTCTTCAATAAAATAACCATCAAGATCAAAATAGGTTAGCAAATAATTTGTTTCAAATAAACTATATTTAGTATTTTTCCCTTTTCCTTCTACTTTGACCAGTTTATCGTTGATTAAATTGTTTAAATCTCTGATAATTGTTATCCTCGAAATTCCTTTTTTAGTCGATATTTTCTCTGTTAATTCTTGGCGGGTAATACTACCCTTTTGTTTTAAGATTAATAAAATCTGTTTTTGGCGGTCATTAAGATTCGTATCATTCATATGCTTTAATCGTATCATAAATGATACGAATAGTGAATGTAGCTATTTGTTAACCCTGAGTAACCCGAACAGGATTGCTTAAGTTAATAGAAAGAAACTTAAGGGAAAGGATACAATATCTTTATCTTGATTTAATGCCAGTCTTGAAGCTGAAACAGATAAACCATAATTTCCTTTTATCTTAACCATAGTTTGTCTTACTTGTGCAAAAGTTTTGTCCCCAAAACCCACTTCTATAGGGATTCTTTTGTTTTTAACAGTATTGAGAGTAATAATGAAATCTGCTCCATTAGGAGCTATATCATAGGTAAGAGCTGACCCAAATCTTAAACCCAAAATTCGCATCAAATAAAGCCCCACAGCATCTTCTAGCAGTTTACCCTTATAATTATCATAAGTAGTAATGCTCCCAATTAGATTAAAAAACATACTCCGATAAGCTGGAGCCAAGAAGAGATACTTTGATGGTTTTTTAACCTGCCCAAATAGTGAACCATCCGGGTAAACCCTAAGCAAAACTTCAGATTTCTCAAACACATCTAGTATTTCAGCAAGAGTAGTGATGGACATATCGAGAGTTTTTGTCAGACTTTGCAGACTAGTAATATCTGAACTGGCAATTGTATATAGGATCTGCGTCATTCTGCTAATTGTAGTTTGGTCAAATTTACCAAGTTGGGGTATATCTTTGGTTATTATGTTTGTAAGAGTTTTTTCTATCTGTTCATAAATCAAAGTTTCTTGAGTATATTGTAGAGTAAAAGGCAGGGTACCGTATTTCAGGTATTTATCTATCTCCAATCTATCTATGTTTCCCCAATAAGAATTCACACTATTTTGTAATTTCTGTAAAGAAATAAATATTTGTTCGGCAGTTTCAGAATTTAAAAGTGCTTCTCGTATTAGATTCCCTAAACCGGCAAAAGGGGTTTTTCTTTCTTTAATAAGGATGTACTCTGTAAACGACATAGGGTATAACTTTTCAAAAACAACCCTTCTTGAAATATCTGGATTTGTTTGAAGTGATAGAGCAGATGAACCTGTGCAGAAAATAAAAACTTTTTTTGACCTGTCATATAAACTTTTTAAAACTAATCCCCAATTCTCCTCATATTGCACCTCATCTATAAATATATAAATTGGCTCCTGAAGATTCTCAAAGACTGTCCCCAGTATTTCCTCATAAACAGTTAAAATATCAACCAGATTAACTCCTAATACACTCCTAGCCTCATCTAAAGATATATATAGCTTGCGGTTCGGACCACATCGAAGTTTTGTGTATAATTGAGCCAGTAAAGTAGTTTTTCCCACTCCTCTGAGTCCAGGAACTGCGATCCATCTAGGCTCCTGTCCATATTGGGTGTAATTCCTAAGATATTTTCTTAACACTAGCCCAGCACTTCTTTCAAAATAATCTTTGCCTTGTCTATCTACTGTATAGGCTTTTAATCTTTTATCAGCTTGAGCTAACTGGTTTCTTAAATATGCACTAATCTTTTCATGCAATTGAGGATCCATAAGACTATATTAACGTAATGATACAGCGATGTCAAGATCTGTATCATTCAAATGATACAGCAATCATACATCTCCTGTTTAGACTACTATAATAGTCTAATCTCTATATAAACTATCCGGTATTGGGTGGCACTTCGGGGAAACTATCAAATTTAGAAAGGTAGCAAGTCACCAGCAGAGACTTTTATAACCTTGGCGATCTTATAAACTTCCGCGGACTGAAAGTCCGCGGTTTTCTTTAAAAGTTTACAAGAA
>CAYQAW010000014.1:0-32214 GCA_964415615.1 uncultured Gammaproteobacteria bacterium | reverse complement strand
ATGCTAGCAAGCTACTTTTCTTTAATCTATTGCAACAAGACTGCGTAACGTATATTTCTACGCTAGGACTAGATGAAGCTTGGTTCAAGGCATATGAAGTTTTACAAAAGGATATACCTAAAGAGAAAAGAAAACCAATTAAAGAATTCTATTCTGAGATTAAACAGATTTTAGAAGCGATAAGAAAATTGCCACAAAATATAAAAATAGTTCAATTTGAGAATGACTTTGAAGCTGGTATTAAACAAGCCGTAGAAAATATTGGCAGTTTTAACTTTCATCCTCGTGATGCTTTTCACTTAGCCTATATGCAGGATCTTAACCTACAAGCGATTATCACAAAAGATAAGAAGGGATTCGATAAAGTTCCAAAATTGCAAGTACTTAGTTATTAAAAATTGTTAATGTACTTTACTATGCATTTTTTAGGCCAAAAGTGTAAGCAAATTCTGAGTTTAGGAAGTAAGCTGCTTAAGCTATTGTTAACTTCCCGTAATACGAGACCACTGATGGTAGGGAGAACTAACTAACTATTGTAGTATAATTGGAGATATGAACAAGAAACGAGCGACTGGTAAAGTCTTAGGTGATCTGGAATCCGAGGCAATGGAAATTATCTGGAGTCAAAAAGGGGCAGTTTCAGTTAAAACTGTGACTGAAGTTTTAAACAAAAAACGCCAGGTTGCCTATACAACTGTCATGACCATTATGGCAAGACTTGTAAATAAGAGTGTTTTAGTCAGACATTTAAGCGGACCGAGTTATTTGTATAAACCTAAAGTTTCCAAAGAACAATTTGTAGCAAAAGCTGTTCATGGTATTTTTTCATCAGCAGTTTCTTCTTTAGGGGAAGAAGTGCTTGTTCACTTTATAAAAGAAATTCAGAAAATCAGTCCAAAGAAACGACAGGAGTTGTTAAAAGTGCTTGAATATGAAAAGAATTAACATTAGCTTTTATGCGCTAATCCTTTCTGCATTAACTGTTAGTCTGGTTATAACTACTCTGTTATACAAAGTTTCTCCTCTATTTACTTCAAAGACTTTATTCTTGTGCCAAAAATTTATTTCCAACATCATGTTTGAAATACCCCGCTCACTTTCTGATACGCTTATCTTAGTCGTTGGGCTTGTTTTCGGAATAGGCCTTCTCTCTTTTTTTATACAACTTGTTAAAACCTGTCTTCTTTTAAGAAGATTACTTTCAAAAAAGATTAATATACCTCCAGATTTAGTAAAAATTTTAGAAACTTTAAATCTTAATTCCGGGTCTTCGAGGAATCAAGCTCTGCTTACAAAGAAAGTTATTTTAGTTAAGGATAAAAATTTATTTTCTTTTTGCTGTGGGATTTTTTCTCCTTTCATTGTTGTAAGCGCTGGCCTCGTAAAATCTCTGACAATGAAAGAATTAGAAGCAGTTTTACTTCATGAACAATCCCACCTTATGAATAGAGACCCAATTAAAGTTCTTATAGGAAAAACTTTTTCTTCAATGTTTTTCTTCTTACCTCTTTTTGCGGATCTGCGCAAAAATATAGAGGCTGTTAATGAGCTTTTAGCAGACCAGTGGACAATAAGTCATCAACAAAAATCAACATTCCTCCGCAGCGCGCTCAAGAAAATTTTAGCTGCGCCAGACCTAAATTTGGCAGCTGTTTCCAATGCCTCCGGCCCTGATTATCGCGGATCGACAAGCTTGTCTTATTTTGAAATAAGGATTCATCGCCTGATAAATCCAGGGACAAAATGCAGGTTCAGGCTATCTCTAGTTAGTTTACTCACAACTTCCTTATTTGTCCTTGTGAGTTGGTTCTTACTCCAAACACCAGTGGGCGCTTCCCATATGGATTCAAGACAATGCCACCACAATACTACAGAGCCTTCAAATTATATACCAACTTTCTTGAATCTGGAGGAAAAGAAATGTGACGATTGACAAAGTCAGGATCATTCTACTACACTAAGTAGTAGTCTAATTAGAAAGGAGGTGGCTTATGACAGAAAATCAAAAAGGGGAGGGAGTTGTAGTATTGCGTGTCCCGAAACCTAACTTACAAATTGTGGTGCTTGGACTTATAGCTGTGATTACTCTTTTCCAAACGTTTCAATTAGTACGCATCAGCTCTAAAGCCAGTACGTCTACAGTAAAAGCTCCAGCTGCTGCAACCACAAATGGTGGAACCGGTACAGGAAGCAATGCAGACGTGCCACAGTCCATGGTTGGAGGATGCTAATGCCAAAGATAATTTTGATTGTTACACTTGCAGCTACTGTTATAGGAGCGCTTGTTTCTACCAAAACTCTCATAGTCATCAATAAAAATATCGCTTCTGCAAAAGAAACAGCCCGACCAGCTAATGTCAAGATTGTTAAGATTTCTGTCCCTGGCTGTCAGGACTGCTTTAACATTGATGCTGCTGTCAATGGCTTTAAGAAGCAGAATGTTAGGGTAGAAGCAGAAATTACCTTAAATTTTGATTCGTCGGAAGCCAGCGCCTCCATCAAAGAGTTTGCTATTAAAAGAGTTCCAGCTTACATTGTTTCGGGAGAGGTAACTAAAAGTAATCTAGAGAGCTTTATTAAAAATAATGGTGAGATTAAAAATAATAATTTTGTCTTTACCAAAGTTACTCCTGTCTTTATTGATACTGATAACAGACAAGAAGTAGGTAAGGTGACGGCAACCATCTTAACTGATCCGTCCTGTACGGAGTGTATCGATCCTAAGTTGACGATAGAAAGCTTTAAAAAATCGGGAATAAAAGTCGTGGATCAAAAAGAAATCGCCTGGAACTCCTTCGAGGGACAAAGAATTATCAATCAATACAAAATCACAAAGGTACCAACTTTTATGCTTTCATCTGACATAGATTTCTACGACAATGTTAAATCAAGCTGGGCAAATATTGGTACAGTTGAGCAAGATAAGACTTATGTGGCGCGCAATTTATTCCTGCCATATAGGGACTTAGAGAAGAATCAAATATTGGGTTTAGTTGATTTAATCTATTTAACCGACTCTAGTTGTAGTGAATGTTATAAAGCAGATGCTGTTCAAAAGCCTATCTTAAAACAAGGATATGGTGTAGGTATCAGGTCTGAGCGGACGGTTGATGCTCTATCGGGTGAGGGGCAGGGTTTGATCAGCAAGTATAAGATTACCAAGGTTCCTACTATTCTTGTGTCACCCGAATCAGATCAGTATACGAACTTAAAAAATGTATGGAAAAATGTAGGAACAGTGGAACAAAACGGCTGGTATGTATTTAGAGAAATGCAACAGCTGAGAGGTGTCGTTTATAAGGATTTAACAACTAATCAGATAGTGGGTAAGGTTCAGTCAGCTACACCATCAGCCAGTCTAAGTGGAGTACCACAATAATTATGTATACAATATTGACATCATTAAAAACCATTTTTAAAGAATCTTTTTATAGGTACGTTGCTCTCTGCACTACTTTAGCATTTTCTTATCTTTCTTACTGGTTATTTTATAAGACCACAACCATTCAAAGTTTCTTAGATAACATGAGCAGTGGTGATTTTGGTACATACAGTACGTTGTATGGCGTAACTTTTATAATTACAACGATCTTGATAATTGCTTTGTCTGGCGTTAGCGTTGCTACCGCTCTTTGGCTTTATCGTCACTCCAGGTTAAGTCAAACCAAGAACATTGGTGCCAATTTTGGGGGCTTAATAACAGCTGCATTTAGTATGGGATGTCCTGTTTGTGGAGCATTTTTGTTATCAGTAATTGGCGTGGCAGGTGGATTGTCGGTGTTCCCCTTACAGGGTTTAGAACTTAAATTTTTGAGTTTGGGACTTTTAATTGGATCACTACTCTACGGTATTAGTAAAGTCAAAGCAAGCTTACGCTGCGCTGTAAAACAGGAAGCGCAAAAACGGTTTTTCATTTTACCGCTGCAAAATATTCTTATATTCTCTTTGGCGGGACTTTTCCTTGCAAACCAGCTTTTAATGTCTCAGATTGCTGCTGTAATGGGCATGACTTCAAATGAGGGATTTGTAGCAAAGCTACTTGGTATCCAAACTAAATCCACCTACACCATTATTGCTCCTAAAATAAATCCTGATGGGAAAACCACTTCTTTGTTTGAATGGCCGACAATTACGCAAGTTCCTGCTAATCCAAATTCAGGAGATGCGCTTGCTGATGCCAAAATGGTGATGATTGCAACCGGTAAACCTTTTTATGCCCCTGATGATGTTGCATTTGATGATCCTATCAATGCCCAAAAGAAATGGGGAGTGTTTGAAACTTCCATTAAATTATCAACGGAACAGGAAACAAGATACCAAAAACTTATCTCCACTATGATGACCTGCAGTTACTGCTGCGGAGGGCCCAACAATGTAACGATGAATAAAAATTGTGGCTGTGCACATGCAAAAGCTGTCAGGGGTTTTTACCGCTTTATGATCCAAAATTATGGCGATAAATATTCAGATGAGCAATTGGTTGGTGAATCGCATCGCTGGTATGCTCTCTGGTATCCCAAAGGTATGTTAGAAGATTATTTATTAGCTATCGGTAATGAAAGCGCGCTACCTCATACAACTCATGGTGGAGCAGGCCCCGGGGGAAGGCATGGATTATGATTAATTTATTAGATTTTAGAGACTTTTTTATATTTTTAGGAGGATTGCTAATTATCGGGGGGATAATTTACCTGCTTTTACGGAACAGGTTTGAAAGCATTTTTATATCAGAGGAAGAAATTTCAAAAATAAAGATCCCAATACAAAATTCTTCAAGACACCAATCTATTTTTCAAGTTTTTTCAAACCTAACTTCTGATAGGTTAGCAAAACAATTAAGTATGTTCTTGTTTTTTTTAATTATTGTAGTATTTTTGCTTAACCAATTCTTAATGCTTCAGATAAATAACGTTGGATCTTTAGGCAAGCTTCTTAATATAAATATTTCAATCACGAAAAAATGAGTACCGAAACAAAAATTATTATAAGCGCAGTTGTTATCAGCGTATTACTTCTTGGTGGTGGTGTATGGTTTTTAAGTACTCAAACTGCTAAAGAGGAGGTAAAACTCAACCAGCCCTTAAAGGGAAAAGAAATTACGATTGAAGGAGAAAACCATATTCCTGAGGGAACTGAAGTGGAATACAGTACGAATCCACCAACCTCTGGACCTCACTATGGCAAATCACAACCTGCAGGTATTTATGATAAAGAAATCCCAGACGGTAATTTAATACATAGTATGGAACATGGTGCAGTCATACTTTGGTATAAGCAGAGCTTGCTTTCTGACGAAAGTAAAGATGGAACCGAATCAGCGGAGATAAATAGTTTATCTAAACAGGATATTGAACGATTAAAACAAACTTTCAACTCTGTTTCAGTTAGTAAAAAAATTATGGTTCCAAGTATTGCTCTTGATGTTCCAATTGCTTTAACTTCATGGGGAAGGTTACTTAAACTCCAAACAATTGATGAGGCTCAAATCAAAACTTTCATGGAAACAAATGAAGACAGGGGACCGGAAAAGGCGCCACTCTAATGTATGGATCCAGTTTTAGTTTCCTTCTCGTTTCTGGCAGGTCTGCAAGCATTCTTTGCTCCATGCAGTATTGCTCTAATTCCGGCATATGTCGGCTATTATGTTAAGGAGGATTCGGGAGAAAGCAGTAAAATACAGCAGCTCTTTTTTGGACTTAAGGCCGGCAGTTTTGCCAGCTTAGGACTTATCAGTGTTTATATTGTCCTTGGCATCACTCTGGCTCTTTTTGGGCGCCTTATTGCTCCCATTTTTCCCTGGATAGAATTGGTTACCGGCGGACTCCTTTTGTTTATGGGATCATCAACACTACTTGGCTACGAATTTGCTATCAAGCCAGCGGTTGTTATTCAGACGAAATCAAATGGAGTGAAACGATTTTACCTTTTTGGTATAGCCTATGCTTTTGGGGCAATAGGATGTACTTTGCCAATTTTCCTGCTGGTTATTTTCCAGTCCCTTGCTCAAAAAGGAATCCTCGGAGGAGTAACTAATTTTGCAGTCTATGCCTTAGCAATGTCTTCTTTGATGATCCTATTTTCTCTCATCTCATCTTTGTCAAAAAGCGCCGTGCATAAGTTTTTAACAAAGTATATGGAGACATTGCAGAAAAGTGCCGGAGTATTGATTATTTTGGCCGGAATTTATTTAATTTATCTAGCGTTACAGGTAACCAGTATATGAATCTACCAAAAATCGTCTGGATAGACCAACAGATTTTTAAAAAGACACCATTATTTTTAGTAGTATTAGTAACGCTGTTTATTGGTTTTAATGTTTATCTAAATTTAAGCATTAAAAGTACTAGCCGGGAAATTGCTCAAATTGAGGAAGCTGTAAATAAACCTCCGAGGGTGGTTGCTGCTGAGTTTAGTAAAAAAATTGAATTAGGAGAAAAAAACTGTCCTAATATTAAAGCTGGAAATCCCGATGCTCCATTAAAGCTTAAAGTCTTTGAATCGGAAACCTGTCCTTATTGTGTTGCCCAAAATAAAGTTTTGGATCAAATATTACCTGAACACGGAGATCATTTTTACGGAGAATGGTATGGGTTAGATTCTTGTGGAGATGAGGCTCAGAGGTACAAAATTTCTGGCGTGCCTACTTTTGTTTTTACTGCCAAAGGATTAGAAAAACCCCCCGCTTATGGGTTTTTAGATAAGCAACAGTTAATAGATTATATTTGCAGAGTCAGTGAACAATGCTAATTACTACATAATGTAGTACATTTGTGCTAAACTTTGGTTTATGTCCTGGATTAGAAAATTCTCCGGCGCTGCTATCCCTTTTGTACTAATGCATTTACTTTGTTGCGGTGGTTTGCTTTTCCTTCTGATTTCCTCCGGTTATCTTCTAATTTTAAGACAGGAAGGTACTAATAAGATATTTTTAATTCCTTTTTTACTGCGGAGTAGTTCATTATGGAATATGCATACGGAAACTGGTTTATAGCAATAGCATTAAGCGGACTTTTTCTTTGGTTCGCTTATGATGCCTTTAAACCTAAAACAGGGATTGACTGGCGCTCATTTGGGGCTTTCTCTGCCTTTATCATTGCCCTTTTTACTGAGATGTATGGTTTCCCCCTGACTATATATTTATTTTCTTCCTGGTTAGGAGATAAGTTTCCACAAATCAATTTTTCTCATAATTCCGGACACTTATGGGAAGATTTGTTGGGGAACACAGGAGATCCACATTTTAGTATTTTACATATTTTAAGCTATATATTAATTATTGGAGGACTAATTTTAATCAGCGCTTCCTGGAAAATACTCTATCAGGCCACAAAAAGGCAGACTATTGCCAGAACCGGGCCTTATAAATACATCAGGCACCCACAATACGTAGGTTTTGTAATTATCATTTTAGGGTTTTTAATGCAATGGCCAACCCTCCCAACCTTAATTATGGCCCCCGTCCTAACTGTTATGTATATAAGACTGGCTAAAAAGGAAGAAAGGGAAGTCTTGCAGAAACACCCTCAATATCAGTATTATCTTAAGAATACACCTGCCTTTTTACCATCACTGCCAAAAAGATACTACACATTGTAGTATCTTTTATGCTAGACTAAATTAGATGAGAAATTTAACTGTAGACGTTGATATTTTGAAGAAATCCCTGTTAAAAGGGGTCCTGGCCTTTTCTATTCTTTTATCTGTGTATTTTTTGGTAATTACGCTTATCTCTGGGTGGAAGTTTGCCTTGGAACAATTCACCCAGTTTTGGTATTACGTCATGAGCCTTGCTTTAGGCTTTGGAATACAATTTAGTCTCTATAACTATCTTAAGGGTGTTATTAAAGAGCAAGCTAGCGGGCAAGTTCTGGCTACAACCGGGACCACTTCCACTGCTGCTATGATTTCCTGTTGTGCCCATTATTTAACCAACATCTTACCTATTCTGGGGATAACAGGGATTATCACTTTTATTGGTCAGTATCAAGTCCAGTTTTTCTGGATTGGATTAGTATTTAACTTTTTAGGAATTTTATATATTGGTAAGAAAGTAATGAACTATTTATGAAAAAAAATACAATTATATTTATTCTAGTTGTGATAGCAGCTTTAATATATATTCTAAAAGATAATTTTTCTATAAACATAGGCCCAATTCAAAATAAGGATAGTAGCTTAGAAACAAAAGAAAGTAATGATGGTCCTGTTTCTGTTACTGTTACTCCAAAAGGCTGGGATTTTGATATCACTTTAAACACCCATTCGGAAGAACTCAGTGAAGACCTGGTTGCTGTATCTGAGTTGGTAGATGACCAGGGAAAATCATATAAACCTGTCTCTTGGGAAGGCTCACCTCCTGGTGGCCATCATCGTAATGGTGTTTTAAAATTTAATCCTATTTCTCCAAAGCCTAAGTCACTGGAGTTAAAAATTAAAAATGTAGCCGGAGTTGTCGAAAGGAGCTTTAAATGGGATCTCTAAAACTTATCAGGAGTAAATTATTGATAATATGTTTAGCTGCCCTTGGGGTAGTATTTGTGGCTGTCACAATTTTTAAGGTTTCTATCGGAAATCTTTTATACTTTGCTGTTTTTTTAGCTTGTCCTTTAATGCATATATTCATGATGAAAGGTCATGGTGGCCATGATCATAAAGGAAAGGATGATACCAAACAAAATGGTAAATCCTGTCACTAAAAATATTTATGGGTAAAGATAAGTTAATTATTATGATTGGTGTCATTGTTACAGTTGCCATGCTTGTTGGGGCAGTTTTTCTGTTAAGTGGTAGCAGCAATGAGGGTTCTTCCACGAGTCAAGCCACAAATACACCACTTAATGATCTAATTGGTAAACCTGCGCCTGATTTTACTTTGGAGAGCTATAACGGGAATAAAATGACTCTAAGCAGTCTCAAGGGTAAAAATGTAATTCTCTTTTTTAGTGAAGGGTTGATGTGTTATCCAGCCTGTTGGGATCAAATTGCTGCATTTGGAAAAGATAATCAGTTCAATAGTAAGAATACGGTGGTGCTGACAATTGTTAATGATCCGAAGAATGAGTGGAAAGGAGCAATTGAGAAAATGCCTGAACTTGCGGGGACCACTGTTCTTCTTGATACAGACAAAAAAGTTTCCATAGCTTACAGTATGCTTTCCCTCCCTTCATCAATGCATAAAGGGCAGCTTCCTGGCCATACTTATGTGGTGATCGATAAAGAGGGTGTTGTCAGGTATGTCAAAGATGATGTACAAATGGCAGTCAGAAATCAGGAGTTAATTGCAGAAATTGACAAACTATAACTATGGATCTTTTAGTTAGCGCATCTTTTATAACTTCATTTGTAGCAGGGATTGCAGCACTTTTTGCGCCCTGCTGTATTACAGTGCTTTTACCTACTTATTTTGCTTCCATTTTTAAACAAAAAGCCACAGTATTTTTGATGACTTTTGTTTATTTCCTGGGTATTTTGACTATCTTTCTTCCAATCGGTCTTGGTGTATCGTTGCTCACTCAAATTTTTAGCCAGTATCATGACGTAATTTTTCTTGTAGGTGGAGTTTTCTTGCTCTTCTTAGGGTTAACTTTACTCTTAGGACAACAATTTTCCCTGCCCTTTAGTGTTCATCCGGAGTTAAAAAGGCAAGACTTTGTTTCGGTTTATGTCTTGGGCATATTTTCGGCTATTGCCACCACCTGTTGTGCCCCCGTACTGGCTGGAGTTTTAACTTTATCAGCCCTTCCAGGGTCAGTCTTCTTAGGAGGAGTTTATACTCTGGCTTATGTGCTGGGAATGGTTCTTCCTCTTTTCCTCATTGCCCTTTTCCTGGACAAGGTTGACTTTACCAAGAAGTTTTTTGCTTTCAGAAGAAGTATTTCTTACAATTTGCTTGGCCAAAAAATTAGCCTTACGTTCGCCAACCTTTTCTCGGGATTAATGTTCCTAATACTGGGGGTTGTTATCATCTATCTCGCAAGAACTAGTCAGTTGACTTCCCATAATTCATATCAGGTTGCGCTAAATATATACATGACAAAATTTATTAAATCTATCAGTCAATTTACCCAACTTATTCCAGAAATAGGTTGGGCTGTTATTTTTGTTGGCATTGCCTTATTTATCGTTTATCTTGCTGTTAAACAATTTATCTCTTTGAAGAAAAGCCCGCCTTCGTCCAAGACTTCGGCGGGGCGAGGGAGGTGATTTTTATGAGTAAAACTGGACTTATTGCAATTTTAGGAACAGGAGTAGTATTAGCCTTAATCCTGCTTGTCAGTAATTTTAATATTCAGATTAATATAAATAGCAATGAAGAAAAGCCTGTTGCAAAAGTGCAGCAGGCTGATTCTATGGCCAGTCACCACGGAGGGGGAACTCCTGCTGATGCAACTATTTTTAATAGCTTGCTTGGTAATATTGCTCCTGATTTTACTTTAGAAGACTATAGTGGAAAAAAGATCACCTTGAGTGAATTAAAGGGCAAAAATGTCATTCTCTTTTTCAATGAAGGATTAATGTGCTATCCGGCCTGCTGGAACCAAATCGCAGCTTTTGGTAAGGATACAGAACTGGCTAAGAAGGCGGTTGTTCTAAGCATTACAGCCGATCCTAAAAATAATTGGAAACAAGCAATAGATAAAATGCCGGAATTAACCCAAGCAACTGTGCTTTTTGACAGTAACAGACAGGTTTCCCAGCAATATGGAGTATTAACTCTTCCCTCATCTATGCATAAAGGCCAATTTCCCGGACATAGTTATGTAATAATTAACAGAGAGGGAATTGTTAAATTTGTCAGAGATGATGGTACCATGGCTGTAAGAAATAACGAACTGTCAGCAGAGATAGATAAATTATAGTTCATAAAAGGCATCACTTGCCTGTTCCTGTCTCGGTAAATCCAATACCTTATTGAGTTGTTGTGTTTAACAGCAAGACTTTGTATTCTGCTGGCAGCAGCTTTTTGCAGGAATATTTTCCTGGGTAACATATTTTTCTGGTTCTTCATTAAAACTTTTTCGGCAGTTCTCTGAACAAAAATAATATTTACTTCCTTGATAATCTGAAAGGAATTCAGTTTTTTTATCTATTTTCATCTTGCAAACCGGATCTGTAACTTTTTGTAAAAATCCAAACATATTCTTTCCCTCCTTTCGTAGTTTAATCAAGTTTTGCTCTTCTTAAAAGCAAGGCATTAAAAACAACAATAATTGATGAAGCGCTCATTAACAATGCTGCCCATTCTGGACGGAGTACCACTCCAAATGATGGATACAGTACGCCTGCAGCAGTTGGGATAGCAAAGATATTGTATCCGGTGGCCCAGACAAGGTTCTGAACCATTTTAGTATTAGTTTTACGGCTTAAGGAGATTGCTTTAACTACATCCATGGGATCATTTTTCATCAGCACTATATCTGCTGATTCAACTGCTACATCTGTACCTGCACCGATGGCAATACCGACATGCGACTGAGTCAGGGATGGCGCATCATTAACTCCATCTCCTACCATTGCAACCACATTGCCTTTATTTTGCAATTCTTTAACCTTGTTTACTTTATCTTCAGGTAAAACCTGGGCAAATACAGTATCCATATCCAGTTGTTTTCCAACCTCAACTGCTACATCCTGGGTATCTCCTGTAAGCATTGCTGTTTTTATTCCCATATCGTGAAGCCTTTTAACAGCCTCTTTGGATTCTTCTCTAATGATGTCAGCAAGGAGAATGATCCCGGCTAATTTATTATTTATAGCAATGTAAACCGGCGTATTAGCCTTTTGTTCCATCTTCAAATTATCAATCTCTACTTTCAATTCTTCCATCAAAGTTTTATTACCAGCAGCAACCTTTTTACCCTCAACATTTCCCACAGCCCCTTTACCAGGGAAAGATTTAAATTCTTTAACACCGGGAATCTCCAGTTTTTTGTTTTTAGCATCATTAACGATTCCCTGGGCTATGGAATGTTGTGATTGAACCTCCACAGCAGCACCCAGTCTTAATAATTCTTCACTCTGAATTTTAAATTCTGGATTCTGAATTATTTCTGTTACCCCAAATTCACCTTTGGTCAAAGTGCCGGTTTTATCAAACACAACATAACTGATTTTTCTGGCAATTTCCAAACCCTTCATGTCTTTTATTAAAATTCCATTTTTAGCGCCCAGTGTAGAAGTAATAGTGGTAACTGTAGGAATAGCCAGACCTAAGGCATGAGGACAGGCGACAACAACAGCAGCTACGGCAACTGTGGCAGCAAAGACCGCACCGGAAGGTGCAATAAACATCCAATAAACAAATGAGGATGCTCCGGCAACTACCGCTACATAAAACAAAACAGCAGCTGCCTGATCAGCTAAATGCTGAACATTAGGTTTTGAGGCCTGGGCTTCTCTTATTAACTTCATAATCTGAGAGATGGCTGTATCGGCTCCGGTTTTGGATACCTCGATTGTCAAAGACCCATCCTGGTTGATGGTACCACCAATTACTTTATCACCCATTTTTTTACTGATAGGCCTTGATTCACCTGTCACCATTGATTCGTTAACAGAACTTTCTCCGTCTATTACCATTCCATCAACCGGAATTTTCTCTCCTGGTTTTACTAAGACTCTATTCCCAATTTGCAATTCACTGGTTTGAACATCTACCACATTTCCATCTTTCAAAAGATGGGCAGAGGGGGGGATAAGTTTGGCAAGCTCCGCCAAAGCCCCTGTTGCACCTCTGACTGCCCTCATTTCTAACCAGTGGCCTAACAGGAACACTGAAATAAGGGTGGAGATCTCCCAATATAAGGATTCTCCGGGAAAAAGAAATGTAGCAGCTACAGAAAAAGCGTACCCAACCGTTATAGCAAAAGCGACCAGAGTCATCATCCCGGGATTCTTGCGCGATAATTCACCTTTAGCACCTATGAAAAAAGGTAATCCACCAAAAAAGAAGATGAAGGTGCCGATAGCAAAAAGCAATACCTCCTGTCCGGGGAAAACCAGGTTTAACCCAAGCCACATTTGGATCATCCGCGAGAGTAACATGGCTAGAAAGACTGCTGGTAGTGTTATAAAAAACCGCCTCTTAAAGTCTTTCTCCATGGAAGCATGATCTTCATGCCCTTCATGCTCTCCAGTCATTGGCACAAGTTTCATCCCGCATTTAGGACAGTCCCCAGGGGCATCTTGTATGACATCAGGATCCATTGGACAGGTATACATTTTCATAGTCAATTAGTTATTGGTGAACCCTCTTAAATAATCTTAGCAGTTCTTCGACTGCTTTGTCTTGCTCATTTTGGAATTGATTTGCAACATGTGTCCTTAAATGTTTCTCAAGCAAAATTGCATCAAGGCTTTTAATGGAATTTTGGATAGCCAAACTTTGATTAAGTAGGTCTATACAATACTCATCTTCCTCAATCATTTTAAGTAATCCATCCAGTTGCCCTTTAACTATATTTATCCTCTTTCTGGCTTCACTCTTGATGGTTCGACTTCGCTCACCATCAATACTGAGTGAAATCGAAGTATTGACATTCTTATCTTTTTTCATATGAGTCTTTACAATCCTCCTACTTCGTAGTAAAGTAATATTATACCCCCTGGGGGTATCTGTCAAGGATTAACCTGTAATGTGATTTTTTGATATACTAAATATATGCACTACCTGCTCGGTTCATTGCTGCTACTTGCTATCTGGCTTTTAATTTTTATCTCCCAAAAAAAGTTAAGAAAGGAGATGCTCACAGCGAGCCTTATTATTACCCCTGCTGCCCTTTCTGAGGTTTTCTTTGTTCCTGGCTACTGGCTTCCTGATACTGTTGGCAACCCCAAACTCTCAATTGAAGATTTTATCTTTACTTTTGCCGTAGGTGGCATAGTAGCGGTAATTTATGAGTTATTTATGAAGGGTAGGGTTAAACACCAAAGGCTGTGTAGTTGTTTCCAAGGAGAAATTTTACCTGGTTTGGTATTAGGTGTTGGAGTTTTAGCTATCTTTCTTGCCTACTCAATATTTAGGATAAACTTTATGTATGCTGTCTATATCGGAATAATAACTAATATTGCCCTTATGACTATTACTAGGCCAGATCTGCTGGGAAAGATAATTTATTCAGGTTTGCTCTTTGGGCTTCTTTATTTTCTGTTCTTTTCAGCATTTGCTTTTTTTATCCCTGATTTTATCATGCATTGGAATATAAATAATCTCTCAGGACTTATTATTTTAGGTGTTCCCCTTGAAGAGATTATCTGGGCATTTGGAGCTGGAGCTTTACTTGGTCCTATCTATGAATATATTTTGGGTATTAAACTTGCAGAAGGGAGGTGACTTTCATGAAAACGCAATCATATGCTATTCCCAATGCTTTAGCTGTTACAACAGCTCTTATTTTTGTGGTATGCCGAATATTGGTGGGTATATTCCCTGATCTTTCGTTTGCTGTTGCTCAGTCATGGTTCCATGGTATAGAGGTTAGTAAGCAAGGCACTTGGGATTTATCAATGCCAACATTTATATTGGGACTGATTTCAGTCACTATATCTGCTTGGATTATTGGCTATATTTTTGTTAAGATTTATAGCCTGTTGAGGAGATAATTAGGGCTCGAGTTTTAAGTAATCCTGCAGAGTTTGCCTTTTTCTATCGAAAAACAGTCAGGAATAATTGAAAAACTCTTCTAGTCTGTGTAAGATATCATTGAGGTCACAATGGACTTAGGTTTAAACTGGGTAGATTGGGTTATAATTTTAGTCCTGGTGCTTTTTGCTGTGGAATCCTTTGGCAGACCTTTGGTTCTGGAACTACTGGATCTTGTAAGTTTTCTGATAGCCTTCTTTTTATCGTTAAGCTACTATAATTTTCCGGCTAAATATTTAGAAGCTCAATTTATTATTCCTCATGGTTTATCTTTGGTATTAGGTTTTATGACAGTTTGGTTTTTAGCTGAAGTTGCCTTTTATTTTCTAGTGAGATTATTTTTACCCAAGATCTTAAAGATTAAAATCCCGGGATCTGGGATTTTATCAATGATTCCGGCTGTTTTGAGAGGTTTAATCTTTGTGGCAATAACTTTGATAATAGTTGCTACTTTCCCCATAAAGCCTTCTATAAAAAAAGATATTTTTCATTCAAGAACAGGAATCCAGATTTTACAATATGCTTATCATCTGGAGCAGCCTATTAAGAATGTGTTTGGGGGATTGGCTAATGATTCTTTAACATTTCTTACAATTAAACCAAGAACTCAGGAGAAAATTAATTTAGGATTTCAAACTGATGAATTTACTACAGATAATGAATCAGAAAATCAAATGGTAGAATTGGTAAACAAAGAAAGGGTTAGCAGGGGGATCAAAGCTTTGATTTTGGATGAACGTTTACGAGCTATAGCCAGAGGGTATAGCGCTGATATGTTAAGAGGAGGTTATTTTTCTCACTATTCACCAGAGGGCAAAACTGTAGCAGACAGGACTCTCGTTGCAGAAATAGATTTCCTGGTAGTTGGTGAGAACTTAGCTTATGCTCCTTCTGTAGAATCTGCTCATAGGGGGTTTATGAATTCAGCAGGGCATAAAGCTAATATTTTATCAACTGATTATAACAAGATGGGAATAGGAGTAATGGACGGGGGAATTTATGGAAAAATGTTTACACAGGTATTTACTGATTAGTTCCTTGCTAATTATTTTAGGCTTAGTATTTCTGTGGTTTGGGTTAAAGCCTGAAGCAATTCCCCAACAAGAAATCTCTCCTACTCCCCTGGTGGAGGAAATACCTATAGCAACTGAATCTGCTGTAGTTGGAATAGCAGGGGAAAAAACATTGGTAACCAAGGTGGTAGATGGTGATACAATTGTGGTAAATGGTCAAATTACCGTCAGGTTTATAGGTATAGATACCCCAGAAACAATTGATCCCAGAAGGCCTGTTGGTTGTTTTGGCAAAGAAGCTTCAAATGAAACTAAAAATTTACTTACTGGCAGGGAAGTGGTTTTGCAAAAGGATGTCTCAGATACAGATAAATATAAAAGGATACTTCGTTATGTTTTTTTGCCTTTGGAAAATGGTCAAATACTTTTTGTAAATGATTATTTAGTGAGGGTTGGTTTTGCTAAGGTTTATACATATCCTCCTGATGTTAAATTTGACAGTCAGTTTAGACAAGCTGAAAAAGAAGCAAAAGAGGCCAAAAGAGGGCTCTGGGGAAGATGCAGCTGATATGGTAAACTAAATTCAAGGTGAAAAAATTTCTTTTTCAGGCAATAGGTTTACTTGTATTAATAGGTGTAGCATTTTTTCTCTTTTCCTCAAATTTCCAACCTACCAATTTGCCTTTTGTTCCTCAAACACCAGTCTCCAGAATGCTCCTAATAAATGGTGCTAGATTAACAATTGAGGTCGCAGATACTCAGGCAAAAAGAAACGCAGGTTTGGGAGGCAGGCAAAGTCTGGCTACTGATGCAGGGATGTTATTTGTTTTTGATGATGTTGATAAACACCCATTTTGGATGAAAGGATTGACTTTTCCCCTAGATTTTGTTTGGATCAAAGGAGATAAAGTAGTGGATATATCTCCAAATGCAGCGCCTCCTGCACCCGGACAACAAGATGCATACTTATCTATTTACCAGTCAAAAGAAGATGTGGATAAAGTATTAGAGGTAAATGCTGGAACAGTACAAAGGCTCAATATTAAAGCAGGGGATACTATAAAGATAGAATGATTGAAGCGCTGCCTATTAGAATACTGACTGATGAAGATGCGCCTATTTTTGGTTCATCTTTTGCAGCTTTAGGAAAGCTAGCAAGAGCTAATTTACCTGTAGCTCCAGGGATTGTTGTAACTGCCCCCAATTTAAAATTAAAAACTATTTTAGAGCGTCATAATTTTGGTTCAAAGGAAGTTTTTTCTCAATCACTCACTCTGATACAAAAAGAAATTAGGCAAATTCCAGTGCCTCAGATTTTAACTCAGGAGATAGGCAAACATAAACAACTTCTTCTTGCTGGCAGGAAAATAAAGACTGTAAAGGATCTGTGGTTTTCTCTCCTGGATATTTGGCTTGATCAGATTAAACAAAGACTTTGGAGTCAGGGGTTTTATATAGGAATTACAGAAAATTTAGATTCTCAGGTTATAATTTTTGTTAAGAAAGTGGAAAGTTTCGGAATAGCATATTTTGATCCCTTGCAGGACGATGTGCAAATTCACATAAAAATGGGTCAGGTCCACCCCAATGATTTAAAAAAGATAGTTAGTGTTGTGCAAATAGCAAATAAGAAATTATTTATCCCTCATGAATATGAATGGGTAATAGATAGGGGAGTAAAACTGGTTGGTATAAAACCATATACTCCAATATATGCTGTTACAGATCCAGTACCTATAGTCATAGGCTCCAGGGCCTCGCCCTGCAAGGCTAAAAGTGCTGTTAGGGTTTTTCTAGATCTGTCCTCTGGTGGGTTTACCATTGAAAAAGATATTGAAGGAGTGTATATAGCTTCTGAAAAAATCTTTGATCTTAACAAACCCCAAGAATCCTTTGAGCATTTAGTATTTAGGGTTGTTGAATCTGCTGTTACTTTCCCAGACTCCCTTATTTTTCTAAAGCTGGCAGATAAATCAGAAGGCCTGCCTGCCGGACAGGCAGGTATGGGAAAAGTGAGAGGTAGCTTAAGACTGTTGCACCAAAAAAGCCTGTTTGATCCTCTGATGGAGGTTTTAGATTTTGCCCGTCATAAAAAGGGACTGCTAAATGTGCACATAGTTGTGCCTTTTGTAAGAGGTGTGAGTGAACTTCTACAAATAAAAAGAGAGTTAGCTACAAAAAAACTGATGAGGAAAAATTCCTTACAAATTTGGATGGAAGTTGCTATTCCGGAAAATATGGTTAATTTAGAAAATTATCTAACAGGAGGAATAGATGGGGTAGTTTTGAATTTAAATGAGTTAATAGCCCATTTTAATGGTTTTGATCCTATGGAGGGTAATTTAGCTTTTTACAAGAATGAAGTTGAAGGATTATTAAAATTTTTGGAAGATGGGATTAGACTATTGCATAAATCCAAAACCCCTTTTATAGCTTATGGCAGTTTGACCTTAGATCCAAAAGTGTTGGAGTTTTTAGTAGAAAAAGGAGTTTATGGAATAGTTGCAGAAAAATATGAAGCCCATAGTGCTCATGAATTACTGCATCAAACAGAAAAAAGATTAATTTTAAGAAGAGTGTTTTAAATCATGGGCAACTACTGGAACTGATTCAATATCTTTAATGCGTCGTCCGTGATCCAAGCTGGCATCAAGTACTCTATCTAGTTTACGTTCAATACGATCAATATCTGATTTATCTGCTTTTTCATCAATCATAGGAAATAGAGTGTCTTCCATAAAGGTTCCTATATCCACCATGATTTTTTTATCAGAAGCAAGTAACTCTTCCTTTGTTGCATCTATTTCCTTATTCATCCTTTCTTCTACTGAGGATATTTCTATTTTGAGTTTTTCTTCTGTTGAAGAAATCTTCTTATCTAATCTTTCTTCTGTTAAAGCAATTTCTCTTTTAAGTCTGTCTTCTGTTGCAGAGAGCTTTTTATCTATTAAGGATCCAATTTGGTTTAAATCGTTATTGGTCATAGTTTACATATTAAAAAAGTTTCTACCAAAATACAAGATATACTATCTATATCCTAAATAATAAAATATATTCTCCTTTGGGTTTTTTGAGGGTTTCCAGCCATTTTGAGATTATTTTGGTTTGGACACTTTGATGGATTTTGGTTAATTCATGAGCCAGAACTACCTCTATATCTCCAAAAGCTTTCCTCATATCTTCTAATATTCTGATTAATTTATGTGGAGCAGCAAACATAATGTAAGTAATTGAAAATTGAAAATTGCCCGCCCCGCTTTGCGGAGCGAGGCCGGGGACAATTGACAATTTTTTTAGGAATTCTGTTCTGTGACCTGGTTTTTCCGGTAAATAACCTAAAAACATAAATTTATCTGGTGGAAGCCCAGATAGAGTAAGAGCTGTAATTACTGAAGATGGTCCTGGTAGAGAATCCACTGGTATTCCTTGAGCAAGACATTCCCTAACTAATTTATACCCTGGGTCAGAAATTAGGGGGGTTCCTGCATCAGAAACCAGGGCCAGATTTTCTCCATCCTTTAGCCTTTCTATGATTTGAGAGAAACTTCTTGCTTCATTGTAGTCATTTAAAACAATGAGTGGTTTTTGAATTTGGTAGTGGTTTAGTAAAAGCCCAGTTCTCCTGCTGTCTTCACAAATTATCCCCTCAGTTTCTTTTAATACTTCCAGGGCTCTTAAAGTTATATCCTTGAGGTTACCAATTGGTGTAGGGACTATGAATAACATCTATCTTTTAATTTTACTGATTATACTAGCCCTAAGCTCAGCATTTACCAAAACATGATGTAATCCTGGCAGTATTGAAGCAATAACAATGAGTCCTACGATTGGTAATAAATATTTATCAACATCTGGTATTAAGCTCCCCAGATAATATCCTGCAGCTGTTACTCCAATTGCCCACAACACTCCACCCACCAGATTAAAGGTAATAAATCTTTTGTAATTCATTCTGCCTGCTCCTGCTACAACTGGTGCAAAAGCCCTGATGACTGGTACAAATCTGGCTAAAATTATGGTTTTACCACCATGTTTATCATAGAATTTTTGGGCTGTTTCTAAGTGTTTTTTATTAAAAAAAATAGAGTTGTCTTTGGTAAAAATCTTAGGTCCCAGGTTTTTGCCAATATAAAAACCTATGGTATCTCCTGATACTGCTGCAATGAAGCACCCAACAATTAGAATAGTTATATCAAGGAAACCTTGAGAAGCTAAAAAACCTGCAGTAAAAAGAAGTGAATCTCCTGGAAAGAAAAAGCCAATTAAGAGTCCAGACTCTAAAAAAACAATACCAAATACACCCAAATATCCTGCGGTTTTAACCAAAGAAATTAAATCAAAATGCATGAGAGATAGTATAGCAGAAAATCAAAAAAACTGCCTAGTCCATATCCAGTATCAGACATCCCCACGTAAAGTTTTGAGCGCCTAAGCCCTCTCCTGTTAAAGGATTAAAATACTCCCTAAACCCTGATTTTTGGATTAAAAAAATGGAGGATTTTTTAATCTCCTCTGCTATATCCTTAAAACCATAATTTAACAAACCTTTATAAATAAACCAATTAGCCCCTATCCAGGTAGGACCTCTCCATAAACCATCAGGATTAAAAGAAGGCTCATCTAGTGCTGTAGTAGAAACAGGAAAATTAGTCCAAAACTCCCTCTTACTAAGCAAGTGCTTATTTACCAAATCCTTCGCTTCTTTAAGGCTGATAATTTGAGCGAATAAAGGAGCAAATATAGCCCATGTTTTAACTTTGATTCTTCTGTATTCTTCTCCATAAGTTGACCAAAAAATACCATCTTCCAGCATGAATTTTTTCATGGCAGAAATTATATTTTCTGCTTGCCTTACAAAGTAGACAGCATCATCACCGATGCCTACTTTTTCAGCAATTTTGGCAAGCAATTTTAGGTTTGTGACCATAATGGAATTAAATGGTACATCCTTAACCCAGAAAAAATTTCTCATGCAAAACGGGGCATCAAATTTGCATTCTATATTTTGTTCAACTAATTTGAACCTTCTTTTTCTATTCTCTTTTAAGGTTTGAACTGACGGTAAACCTAAGGGTAAGTCAAACCGCGGAGAATTATCTTCACCAGATTCATCAGGATTCAAAATTCCAATCAAATGTTTTTCGTGGGGATCGCGCTCAGTCAATAAATATCTATAAAAATGGTAAAGATTTGGATAAACTGATTTCAAAAAATCCATATCCTTATCCTTCTGGAAGATTTGCCAGACAGCAAAAGCAAGCATGGGAGGTTCAGTAATAGTGCTTGTTCCATTTTTTCCCCATTTAATTTTTGGAAAACTGGTATTTTTGTAATTTTTCCAATAAATCATGTGCGGGACCATACCGTTTTGGAATTGTTTTGACAAAAGTGAGAAAATTTCCTTTTTCGCATCATCTATTTTAAAATGTGACAAAATTATTGCATGGAAACAGGAATCCCATAACCATTGGTAAGGATAAGTCTTGAGGGACGGAACAGTATATTGAAGATCTCCTAAGCTTTTTCTGTTTTCTAAAAATAATTGCCTGCAGGCAAGAGATAGATTCATAGGCAGCTAATACTTTAAGTATATACCAAAAAAGGATAAAATATCCTTTATGCAAAAAGGACACGATCAAAAACATTGGGATAAAATAGGTAATTCCTATAATGCTTTTTGGGAAAGTAAAGCAAAACAAGAGCTCAGCAAAAAAGAATTGGGTTTTATAAATAAATACTTAAAGAAAACCAAGAACCAATATATTTTGGATATTGGGGTAGGTTCCGGAAGAATAATTGAAAATTATCTAGCTAGTCCCAAAGTAAAAGGGATTTATGGAATTGATTGGGCAAGCAGTATGGTTAACTTCTGCAGGAATAAATTCAAAAATAAAAAAGAAATTCAAGAAATAGCAGTTTGTAATATCTCTAAAGAGCAGTTTCCTTTTAAAAATAAATTTGATTTCGTTTCAGCTATAAGAGTATTGAAATACAATCAGAATTGGCAGGAAGTTATCGGTAAAGCAGTCAACAGTTTAAGCAGTAACGGCATTTTTGTTTTTACCATGCCGAATAAAAATTCCTTTCTAAGATTTACTAAGCCCGAGACGTCAATTTATAGCACTAATAAAACAGAGCTTGAAAGAGTCATCCAGCAGCAAAAGGGGGAAATTATTCAAATTACAAGCTTCATGAAATTGCCGGACGTTTTTTATGATATCTCAGATAACAAGTTATATGTCAGCATACTTTTATGGCTCGAGCAGGTTTTGAAAATAATTTTAGGAGTTACATTTTTAAGTAGAATCTTTTTTATAGCCGTTAGAAAGCGTTCAGATTCATGATTATCCCAAGTTTATTATAGTTTTCAAAAGCTCTGCTGACCAACGGTAGACATTATAATTTTTGATTGTTTCCCGCATATTCCTCATTCTTTTGGTTTGCTCGAAAGGTTTCATCTCCAATGCTTCTTTTATAGCATCTGCTGTCTGTTCACCACTGTAAGGATTTACAATTAAGGCATCTTTTAACTCTCTTGAAGCACCGGTATACTGGCTTAAAATTAACACACCTTTCTCGTCATATCTTGAGGCAATATATTCTTTCGCCACTAAATTCATCCCATCATGGAGCGATGTTACTAAACAAAAGTTCGCAGTTCTATAGAATTTTTTAACTTCGTCGTGGTTATAAAGTTTTTGCAAAAGTATAATTGGTTTCCAATTTCCTTTTTTAAATAATGAGTTTAAGCGGCCGACTTCTTTTTCAACAGCTTCCGCCAGCTCAACCATCTTCTTTATTTTTGTTCTGCTTGGGGGAGCAATCTGTATAAATGTGAAATTTCCCTGATACGAAGGATTCCTAGCAAGGAAAATTTCAATTGCTTTTAGGCGTTCCAGTATCCCCTTAATATAGTCCATCCTGTCTACCCCAACTCCGATGTACTTTGTTTTAATACCTAGATCGCTTATTAACTTTTTGCACTCCGTTTTATAATTTTCAATTTTCGACTCATCAAATCCGTTTGGAAAGGCAATACTTATTGGGAATGGTTTTACATGAGACAGATGGTTATTTCGGGTAACAGCAAACTGTTCAAAATCTATCCGTGATTCAAGCTCGCGGCCTACTGTTTCTATGAAATTATTACAATAAAGCTGGGTATGAAAACCAATTAAATCTGCACCCAGCATGCCGTCTAAAATTTCTTTTTTTGCGGGACAAATACTGAATGATTCGCAGTTAGGCCATGGTATATGCCAAAAAAGACCAACTACCGCACCAGGTCTTTGCGCCTTGATCATCTTCGGGACCAGAGCAAGCTGGTAGTCCTGCACCAAAACAATCGGCCTATCCTGGTTTTTTATTTCTTCAAGCACAGTGTCTGCAAACTTTTGATTAACTCTTTTATACTCTTCCCAGTCTTCTTTCCTAAAAATTGGACGGTTATGGGCATTGTGGCATAAGGGCCATAATCCTTCATTGGAAAACCCGAAATAATATCCCGCTTCCTCTTCTTCGGTTAACCAGATACGTTTGAGTGTATACTTAGGTTCATCCGGCGGAACTTTTATTTTATTGTTTTTATCTACCACCATTTGATCTGCGTCTCCGCTTCCATTAGCTATCCATATCCCTCCACAAGCCTGCATTACCGGCTCAATTGCTGTTACAGGGCCACTTGCAGGTATGTAATAACTAATTTTCCCGCCGTTTTTTGTATGAATATAAGGTTCCCTGTTGGATACCATAAAAATAGTCCGGCCTTTTAAAGTATCTTTGGTGAATTCTTTTAATCTCTGGGCAGTCCACGGAGAGTCTAATTTCTCCAACCGCATCCTGGCTTCTTCGCTGGCAGAGATTCTGGCCTCCAAAAGGCTGCCTCTAATATTAGAGATTTCCTTAACTAAAGGACGGAAGAAGAAAGAGTTTGTTAATCCCTTTGAAGACTGCTCTGCTGCCCCCACTCTTGCCAACCTTAATGTTTCAACCAATCCCTTAATCGGCTCAAAGATAATCCAACGTATTAAAAGAAGTATTGCCAAAGACAATAAGGATGACTGGATAAGAAGCCTGATAAGATTATTTCTCCATATCTCATTTAAGCGGTCGTTAATATACCCTGCCTTTTGAGCAATTGTTATCGCTCCTACGATGCTGGTATCATCATGAATGGGAATTGCCAAAACATACATACTTCCACTTGTTGTATCTACAAAATCTCCGTTGGCTTTATCCGCATCCATTACATCCTCCGCAATTTTTGTAACTAACGGTGTTTGAACGATAAATCCTGAAGAAGTGGCTATGCCGTTACCTTTTTTATCGTAAATAGCCATACCTGCAAATCTTTCCTTGTCATTTAACTTATCAACCAAATCCTGTATCTGTCTACTGGATTTATTAACGAAATTCGGTTCAATAGTTTCTTTAAGGTTTTCTGAAAGAAGCGTTGAGCGATATTGCAGATCAGATTTTAGTCTTTGTTCCTCCTGTCCTACCTGATTAACAGTAAAAGCAATCACAACCAGACTAATAATGGTTACTATTACCAGGAGTGCTACAAAAATTTGTTTCATAAATTGATGCCCTACTCACCGGTAAAACAAAATAATTACTGAAATCTTCTGATTACCCCGACGCATTTGCCTTGAATTTTGACATCTGTAGCATAGATTGGAGCCATAGAGGAGTTAGCTGGCTCCAGTCTGATTCTATCTTTTTCTTTGAAAAATCTTTTTAAAGTAGCCAGGCCATTTTCTAGAAGCGCTACTACTATATCTCCATCTGTAGCTGTATTTTGTTCCTCAATAATCACATAATCTCCATCTAAAATTCCCTCCTCAATCATTGAATCACCTTTAACCTGCAGGACATAAGACCTTTTTTTGCCAGAGACCATATTAGGAGCCACCTTGATGGTAGTATCAGGATCTGTGTAGGTCATGATTGGTTGTCCAGCAGCTATAAAGCCTAATACAGGCAACTCTATGCCTTTTAATGCAGAAGAAACTTTGTTGTCCAAAACTTCAATACCCCTGACTGCTCCTTCAAACTTTTTAATAACTCCTTTGGTAACCAAAGCTTGCAGGTGTTCATGAACTGTGGCTAAAGAAGACACCCCAATTGCTTCTGCTATTTCTCCTAAAGTAGGGGAGTAACTATATTTATCTATATATTGTTTTATAAAATCCAGGATTTGTTTTTGTCTTCTGTAAAGGGTTATTGGCATATTCTTACCATACCAAACACAACCCGAAGATGTCAAGAGGCAATTTTTTTGGGTCAAGACCCCAAATTAAGAAAGAAATTATTGTTGCTTTTTTTGGATGCCTTGGTCAAAGATATATCTAATTTTGGATTATCAATAGGAGCTGTCCAAAGGGTAAACAAGGCTCCAAATATTGAATCTTTGAAAATTTCATTAGTCTTTTTCCGTAGGCTGCTCATCTGGGTGCTCAGTTGAAGGGTAGGCACGGGAAATCTTGGTAGATGTTAATATTTATTTTATTACGATCTTTCCTTTATTTCTCGATTTTTCCTGGCAACTCATGTCACCGGGTTTTTCCTACCCTCAGCCTGAGTATTGGTATATTATATTTACTATTTAAAAATTTAGTGATAAAAATGTAAGAATTGGGTAAGAATAAACCCTGAGGTTCTTACAGTTTTCTTACCTGATTCTTTTGGAATTCTTCTGCATAACTTGTAAGTTATTTCTATATGGTTGAATTTGCATCAAGTAATTTCGGTCTTGATATGGACAATACCTGGGCAGATACAGATAGTCATATGAGGGTTACCCTAACAGCGCAAGTTCCAAATTATATCCACTATCCTTTCGAACCGCTGGTTCCTGATGAAGATTTACCTGATGAATTCAAAAGACAAAGAGAGGATTATATGAGGTATTCACCCTACATTCCTCAGCTTAGTTTATTGCCTGGAGCAAAGGAAGGTATAGAGGGATTGAGGGAGATCAAACATGTAGGCAGACTTTACACCAACACAGCGCGGAAAGTTAATCAAGAGTATGCAATAAGGGAGCTTTTAGCAATTCATCATCTAAGTTTTGATGGTTTGCTCTTAAGAGGAATGGAAGAGGATAAGTTAGCAGGCAAATTACGTCATATAGTGCAAAATGGAATAAAATATATGATAGAAGATGATGGGATTACTACCATCTTGTGTGCAGAGGTATTGGAAGGAGGAGTTTATTTAAAAGATCATTCTTGGAATCAATGGGTACCGCGCGATCCTAAGATTATCAGGATCCATAGCGTGGTAGATGTGCCCAATGCTCTTGCCAATCGAACTCCGGAAGAGGCTTTTGATAGGCATGCTTTTGGTGTTCAAAGGGATGAGGAAAAATTTTCCAGGCTTCTCAGCAAATATCCATTAAGCGCTTATTTACTTCGAGCCTAATTGATTAATCAAGTTAGCGAATAAATTTTCAATTCTCTTAACTCAAGTCTTTTGACAGCTGCCTGTAATGATGCTGAAGCGCCAGATTCATCAGCTGCTGCAATTAAAGCTCTATAAAGACTGGCTTTCATTAGCCTACTGTCATATAGATGTCTTGGTTTTAAAGTAAGTGTTTTGCTGTGTGCTTCTTGTTGTAGTAGAGGGGTATCATCAATAACAGCGCCACGGCTGGCATCTATTTGTGTCAGAGGTTTATGAAATATCTGTTCCAGCCATTTTTTGTGATGTCTGCTAACTAGTTGTTCCCAATCGGGATAACGCTTTTTTGAAACTGCTTCTGTGATTGGATCAAAATAATAGCCTTGGAAATTTTCAAAGGCGCTGAATTTTTCTTGCTGGTCTTTCAAGACTGCCCAAATTCCTGTTCCTACATCATGAGCTTGTTGAATGCGGGTGGCTTTATTGCTGGAAAGCATATAATAAGCATGTATTTGCTCAGGATCCTGGATGCTATGGATATTGCCTGCAGCATCTGCTATCTGTTTGACTTGTGCTGGTGTTCCAAGACGGGCTTTTTCCCGGTTGTCTTCCATTTGGTCCTTTAAATCTTCTGGTGTGGTTAAAACTATGAACCTGCCATTAGCATTCGCTGCTAGCCTTTGAGCTAATCTTAAACTGCCTCTTGGGGTACCCATCATTTCACCCTCTTTATTGAAGATTGCTGTCACCCAGACAAACTCTAATCCCAACTGGCCAGGTCCTGTTAAATACTGTAAACCTAGTGGTACTAATTCTTCTGTTAAGTCAGATAATCCTTGGTAATCTGTTAAAGTTAAGTCACCCTGTTCATGTTTAATAATACCTAAATGCGCTCCTAATTCCCTAACCATACCAGTATCCAAAAAATAATAGCGCTGAACAACACCGTGTTTCTCTTTCAATCCCTGAATCAGCGGATCTCTACTAAATTCTTCCCATAATTGTGATAGCACAGTGGTTTTTGATCCCAGAGATGCTCCAGCCACGCAGACCGGGATTATTAAATCAGGATTAGGAGGATGAAGATAATCAGGGGTTAAATCATTTTTCAGACCTATTGCAATCGAGCGCAGCTCAGATAAGTTATCATAAACCTCCAGGTCGCTAGCTTGAAACGGTAACTGACTATAATTCATTGTTTCCTCGTTTTCATTACTCATTTTAGATTGCTGCTTTAGGAAATCCTACCTCCATTATCGTACCTCTGTTTAGCTTTGAGGAAACATTGATAAATCCTCTATGTCTTTCTATTAAATTTCTACACAAAAACAATCCCAGGCCCATACCAACTGAAGGTATAGTTTGTCCCTGGTAAAAAGCATTAAATATTTTAATAAGTTCCTCTTTGGCAATTCCTTTGCCGTAGTCTTTTATAGTAATAACTAAATAAGGTTTTTTATATTTTAGAGCCAAAACAACTTCCGTATCAGCTGGGGAGAATTTAACTGCATTGTCCAGTAAATTTGTAAATACTTGAATCAGCTTATTGATATCTCCTATTATTAAATCCTGATCTTTATCTAATTTGTCCACCACGGTTAGTTTCCGATGCGGAAAGTTTAGATTAAAATTGCTGGCTACCTTTTCAATAACATTTTTCAGACTCCAGATTTTATAATCAAGATTAAGTTTATTGGCCCTAATACGGCTAATTTCCAGTAAATCTTCAATTAACATCGATAAGCGGCTGCTTTCAAAGCGAGTTTCCCTAACCCATCCTGCTTCCTGTTTACCAAATGAGGCAACTCTACTTTCTAGAAGCTGCGCATATCCGAAAATGGTAGTAACAGGTGTTCTCAGTTCGTGGGCAGCCATGCTAATAAATAAGTCTCGCATATCCAGAGCTTCCTGGATTTCCTTATATGTGTAAGACTTACGGATTGCTAAGGTAGCCATAGAGCCAAACAATTCTAATCCCTGCTTCATTTCACCGCTATAATTTTCTTCTTGCGAGCAGTTAATACTGATTGTGCCAATTACCCGTTTTTGAAATGACATGGGGATAAATATACAACATTTTACCCCCATTTTTTTTAGGTCAAGATGAGCCCTCTTGAATTCCAGAATAGATTTTATCAGCACTTTGCCTTTCTTAAATGCCTGATAGGTAAAACCAGTTTTCCTAAATTTTATCTTATAGCCTAGTGGTGATGATGAGTAAACTTTGACTAACTCATTGTTTTGTTCCAGCACAATACTGCCAAATTCCCCGCCTACTAATTTAATTGCTTCGCGGACAATAACTGCATATGTTTCTTCAGGTGTTAAAGGCAGTAATAATTTTAAACTGGCTTTGTAAATTTTTCCTATAATCTTATTGTTTGCATTTAACATATTTCGCGCCCATTTTACCAAATTTAAACTTTTAAATAAACCATTGGACTGTTCTACTTTCCACCTGGGGGGTGGAATCCTATTGACACCTAGGGATTTTAGTATGGGATTTTAACAGAAGCAGCAGCTTTTAAATCATCAGCAAAAGATACAGGTTCTCCTGGCCAGCTTCAACATAACTTAAAGGCATCCCTCCAGGTCCGCGTTAAGAGTGGTAAAATACACTGTTATGGCTAAATTTAAAATTATTTCAGACTTTAAACCTACTGGAGATCAGCCCCAAGCTATTGAAAAATTAGTAGCAGGACTAAACGAGGGAAGAAAAGATCAGGTTCTTTTGGGAGTTACAGGTTCTGGTAAAACTTTTACTATGGCTCAAGTAATCCAAAAAACCCAAAGGCCGACTTTAATTATTTCTCATAATAAAACTCTCGCAGGACAGTTAGCGCAGGAATTTAGAACTCTTTTTCCTCAAAATGCTGTGGAGTATTTTGTTTCTTACTATGATTATTATCAGCCAGAAGCATATATCCCTCAATCTGATACTTATATAGAAAAAGAAACCCAAATTAATGAAGAAATTGAAAAATTAAGGCTTGCTGCTACTACTTCTTTAATGACAAGAAAAGATGTGGTAGTGGTGGCTTCAGTTTCTGCAATTTATAACTTAGGTTCACCTATTGAATATGGCCAGGCTATTTTAGAACTAAAAGCTGGTATGAAAACTACTTTGCAGCAGGTTTTAAAGATTTTAACTAAGATGTATTACTTAAGAAATGATATTGATTTTAAAAGAGGGGCTTTTAGGCTTTCTGGTGATACTTTAGATATTTTCCCGGCATACAAAGATATAGCTACCAGGGTAGAGTTTTTAGGTAACAAGGTAGAAAGAGTATCTACTTTAGATCCTTTGACAGGAGATACTATTCCTTTGCAGGAAACCCAGGTTTTATACCCAGCCAAGCACTATATAACTCCTGAGCAAAGACTGCTTCCATCTTTAAAACAAATAGAAAAAGATTTAGAGTCAAGAGTCAAGAGTCAAGAGTCTAGTGGGAAATTAGTAGAAGCTCAAAGGATAGAACAAAGGACCAGATATGATTTGGAGATGATCCAGCAGTTTGGGTATTGTAATGGGATAGAAAATTACTCCAGATATTTTGATGGCAGAAATCCTGGAGATCCACCATATACTTTAATGGAATATTTTCCTAAAGATTTTTTACTGATAATTGATGAATCTCATATAACTCTTCCACAAATCAGGGGAATGTACAACGGTGACAGGTCCAGGAAAGAGACCTTAATTGAATTTGGTTTTAGGTTACCCTCAGCTCTGGATAACAGGCCTTTAAAATATGATGAGTTCCAAAGAAAAATTAATCAAGCTGTCTATGTTTCAGCTACCCCGGACGAATATGAACTGTCTTTGGCTGGAGATGCCATAGCGGAACAATTAGTCAGGCCTACAGGAATTTTGGATCCACAAATATCAGTAAGACCAATTAAAGGCCAGATAGAAGATTTGGTTAGAGAAATAGAGTCAAGAGTCAAGAGTCAGGAAAGAATATTGGTAACTACTTTAACCAAGAGAATGGCAGAGGATTTATCTGAGTTTTTGCATGACAGGGGAATTAAAGTCCAGTATCTACATTCTGATATTAAAACCCTGGAAAGGGGAGACATCTTACAAGCTCTAAGACTTGGGGAATATGATGTGATTGTTGGTATTAATCTTTTGAGAGAAGGATTAGATTTACCAGAAGTTTCTTTGGTAGCTATTTTAGATGCAGATAAGGAAGGGTTTCTAAGGTCCAAAACATCTTTGATTCAAACTATGGGCAGGGCAGCAAGGCATGTTAAAGGAGAGGTAATTATGTATGCAGATAATGTGACAAAATCTATGAAAGCAGCAATTGATGAGGTAGAAAGAAGAAGAAAGTATCAAATATCCTACAATAAAAAACATAATATTACTCCAAGGAGTATAGAAAAAGCTTTAAGGGAAAGACTGATAGAGAAAGTAGAAGAACTGGAGGAGCAGTTAGGTAACAAAGAATTAACTGTGGCTGATATCCCACAAAAAGAAAGAGAAAAGATGATTGGGAACCTAGAAGCTCAAATGAAACAAGCAGCAGAGATGTTAGATTTTGAAGAGGCAGCTAGAATCAGAGATCAGATAAAGGAATTAACAGAAGGTTTTAAGGGCGTTTAATGCTGCTTATGATTCTCACAAAAATTTTCTCTATAAGATCATTTGCAAGCCCAGTATTATAGTCCCGATATGGATACATCAGATCAATCCAAAATGTTTTATCTTTAGAAATCAAATTTCTACCAAATACATAATCAGAAGCCCTTTCTAAAACCGTATATTCATTATTCCCAAGCTTTAAATCTTTGTGAGAAAAATCCCGGTTAGTTAATCTATCCTTCAAGCCTTGCTGGTCAGGATTTGTGCAAATCTTAATATTTTTTGTGCCATGGAATCCTTCACCAATGTTGATACATGAACTGCTTGAGCTCTCCAATGAAACCATATTTCCTGTACTCCAGTCTGGTTTGCTAATTTTCCAATTTGCATTAATGGGATATTCAAAAGATATGTGGAGATTGTTATCTTGGTACCTTGCCCATTTACCATTTAATATTTTAAACCAATAATAATCACTTTTTATACCTGATATCGGTGATTTGGCTCCATAAAGAAAAGTAGTATAGAAAAATAAAAAGATAATAAGTAAAGGTCCAATGAAAGCTAGAGTGGTTATTAAAGCAATTTTTGCAACTCTTTTATGTTTTTTATTTAAGGGCATACTAGATAAAGTATAAATCTTTGGTAAAGGCATTACAATAGATGTGTAGCGTAATAGCTTAAAATGGTGCTTTTCCACCTTTTTCCACCTGGGGGGTGGCCTAGATAGGACACCTAGGGAGAAGGGCATTATTCTAAAGCTAAATGCTGAATTTTATGAAGTTCCCTTTGGTAATTTGCTTGATCTTGAATAAAATTTTGGTAATCCTGAGGTATTTTAAAAAAACTTCCAATAGTATCTAGCTCACAAATTTCTGAATTATTCTTCAAATAATCAGATAAAGAAGACCAGGGATATTTTAATAAGCCAGATATATCTTTTACAACATAAGAAGTATAAGGATTAAGATGAATATACCTTGAAACATGGATTAACTGTTCCTCTGTCCTGATTAACACAGCCTTAAATTGATCAAGGAAGAGTGATCCATCACGTTCTCTTTTAGTATTAAAGTACCTGGTATAACTATTTTGTAAATTGCCCAGAAATTTTGAAATACCCTTATCTTTTAGTTGTCTTAAGAGAAAATGGAAATGATTTGGCATTAGGCAGAAGGTCAAGATATCTACCAATTTATCATTTTCTTTTCTTAAGTTGTCCATAATTTTTGAACGGTCATCATTTGAAAGAGTTAGGAATCTGGATAATTTAGTTGGCACATTGTTAAATCTGTAAAATTTTATGATCAGCATAGTTCTTTTGTATTCCAGTTTATCCAAAAAAGTGGGTTGGTGATTTATTCCACGATTAAAGACATGATAAATTTGATCATTTACAAGAGGAGTTGTTCTGCCTGGCATACATTCAACATAGTGGATATATCCCTAGGTGTCAATAGCATTCCACCCCCCAGGTGGTCAAGAAAGTATGTTTGAAAAAGGCGAACTACGCAGGGCTTTTCATTCTCCCTACACCTCTCCAAACTGGCTCTAATTTTATCTTTAAC
>CAYQAW010000013.1:0-36298 GCA_964415615.1 uncultured Gammaproteobacteria bacterium | reverse complement strand
TTTTATTTGGATTTGTGGTTATACCGGTGTAATATCTGCCGGTTTTTGCTTTTGCAATGTAGACGTACCAAGAGTTGTTATTAGCCCTTCGACTCATTTTATGTTTCGACATACTCAACATAAATTCGCTCAGGGTTCTTCGACTCGAGTTTACTCTGAGCGAGCACAATTATATTGTGCGAGTCGAAGAGTGAGCCGGCTGGGGATCGAACCCAGGACCAAGAGATTAAAAGTCTCCTGCTCTACCGCTGAGCTACCGGCCCATTCATATATTCTAGCAATTCCTCTCTTAATTCTCTACCCTGGCCAGACTTTAAGAGTTTTTCCAGTTCCCGCGCCTCTTTTCTATCGGTACACTCTTGATCGAAAACCAAATCAGATGGTCTTCGATTTTTAGTAGACCTGGTAGACGAATAGCCTATTGTATGTTGGCGAAGACGTCGATCAACATCATTAGTAATTCCTGTATAGTGCTTTTTGTCCTTTTTACTTAGAAGGATATATACATAATACATTTATATTTCTACTGCTGACCCCGATTTAATCGGGGCAGGGCTACCGACCCTTCAATCGAACGTGTTTAATTATATCGCTTGCAAGGCAAGAAGTGAATAGGTATTGATTCAGATAAACATGCCCACAGATAGGCTAGGCTAATATGGCAAGCATGGTGATTGCTAATTTTGTCATTTTCTTTCTTTTCCTATTCTTGTTTGTATTTCTCGAGGTTCAATCTCAATTTTTGGCTCATTCGCTACAATTCTAAATAGCTCTCCTGCATCAAAAGGCATCGTGACAATCTCACGCTTGTTGGAATCTCCAAACCGTCTTTCTAGTGTTCTATCTATAATATTCTCATCAACAGGTGACAGTAATATAAACCGTGGGACTGTCCCACCTTTTGGTTTTAATTTTTCAGCATCTAGAAACTCCTTCAAGCGCTGCTCAAAAGGTAAACTTAATTGCCAAAGTACTGTTTGAGGCTTAACAAGATCAATTATTTCACCCAAATCAGCTTTTCTTTCTCTAAGCTGATATAAATCATATGCTAATACCTCATAACCCATTCTGGTAAAAACATCAGATAAAAGTTTCTCCAGACCTCTTTGAGCCTCGACAGTCTCATCAGTAAATATTAATAGACTCCTCAAAGGAGATTCATTCATAAACTATTTATTTTAATAAATAATTATAAGAATTGCGTTAGTTTACTGTTGCAAAAAAGAAAGACATCTGATAAACTATAAAACTTAAAGATTTCCCTTCAGGGATCTTTTTTTGGGAAATAGTATTACTTTAAAAAAATTATGAGACAAGAAAGATTACAAGAAAGATTAATATTAGAGGATGGGCAGACAGAAGCTACCCGCCCGGACATAAATTTCCAAGCTTTTGGATTACTAGAACGGTTAACTTACCTCGCTTATAATAATGTGTCTTCTCCAATTGCAATTGTTAGAAGAGAAGGAAATACACTAGAATTTGCAAACCAAGCTCTTTGTGATTTAGAGGCAGAAGCTCAAGCAAATATAATTAACGCTGTTACCCAAACCATTACTGATTCAACAGGAAGAAAAACTCTTAGTCTGGTTGAAGCTTCCAGATTAAATACAGATGTAGTTTATCAAACAACAATCCCTACTACTCCAGATTCATGGCACAGAGTAATGGTTTCTTCGGAAAAAGGACTAAATGGACAAATAACTGGAAAAACAATGGTTACTGCTTTTGATATAACAGAAGACAAACTAGAAGCTATAAGAAAACAAGAAGAATTAGATGCATTAAGAGATACCCTAGTTGGGCTATTAACAGGTCAAGCAGAATATGAACAGAAACTGAGGAGAGATATGGCAGTTTTTGCCCATGATCTGAAAACACCTTTAACTTATATCAAAGGTACTGCTCAAATAATACAACGTCAAGAAAGTCCAACATTATCGCCAACTGCACAAACAAGACTGGGTGCTATTGCTGCTAAAGTCGATTCTATGACTAGCTTTATTAATGACTCTATTGATTATGCAAATGCTGGCTCAGAATTAAAATTAGAACCACTTTCAATCGCGAGCATTTTGCAAAATGTATATGAGCAAAATCAAGACATAATGGAACACGCAGGAATAAAAGGGAGAATATCTCTTCCCCAAGAAGATCTAACAACTACAGCAGATTCAGCTAAAGTTGCAATAGCTTTAAGAATTTTATTATCAAATGCTATGCAAGCTACAGAAGGAAGTGAAATTAAAGAAGTAGCAATAATCGGTGAGGATGATGGTAAAGACATAATAATTTATGTTGCAGATACTGGCACGGGTGTGCCTCAAGGAGATGAAGAAAGCAGCTTTGAAGGCAAAACTACTAAACTAGGCGGGACAGGCTTTGGATTAAAAACAGCTAGAAAAATTGCACGACGCCTTGGGGGAGATGTTTATTTAGTTCATACTGTTGATGCTCAAACACTTAGGGAACACCCCGAATATAAACACACTGGCTCAATTTTTGCCTTAAGATTACCTTTAAATTCTGGTATACTTTCAGAGTGAAAATATATAATTCTCTTTCTAAAAATTCAGAAGAATTTAAACCCTTAAAAGAGAAGAAAGTTACTATTTATGTCTGTGGGATTACCCCCTATGATACTACTCATCTAGGCCATGCTTTTACCTATATTTCTTTTGATACTTTAATCAGATACCTAAAATTTAAAGGATTTGAGATTATCTATACTCAAAATGTGACAGATATAAATGACAGGGATAAAGATATTCTGCAAAGGGCTAAGGAGCAAAATACTTCCTGGTCAAAACTTGCAGATTTTTGGACTAAAAAGTTTTTAGAAGATATGAAGAATTTAAACTGGGTATTTCCTACTTATTATTTAAAAGCCTCTGAACAAATTCCGTCTATGATAGATTTAATCCAGAAACTTTTGGATAAAAAGTTAGCATACTTGTTAAATGGTAGTGTTTATCTAGATATCTCTAAATACCCGAACTATGGAAAATTGTCAGGTTTCAGTAGAAACAAAATGCTAAAAGTAGCCAAAGATTTTGAGGAAGATCTGGATAATCCAGACAAAATTCATCCTTTGGATATAACTTTATGGCGAGGAACTTTAGCTTCCCACATCGGAAGTGGGAATGTAAATATCCCATCTTTTCCCTCTCCTTTTGGACCGGGAAGACCAGGTTGGCATATAGAATGTTCTGCTATGAGCACTGCTACTTTAGGTTTACAAATTGATATTCATGGGGGTGGGAAGGATTTAAAATTTCCTCACCATGAAGCAGAAATTGTTCAATCAGAAGGAGCAACTGGAAAAATTCCTTTTGCCAAATACTGGTTGCATGCTGGAACAGTTTTTTATCAAGGAGAAAAAATGAGCAAATCTAAGGGAAATTTAGTAATGGTTTCTGATTTAATACAGAAATATTCAGCAAATGCTGTTAGATGGTTACTGCTATCTCATCATTGGAGCAAGGATTGGGAATATAAAGAAAAAGATTTAATAAAAGCCCAAAAGGAGGTAAAAATAATAGAACAGGCAGCAGCCTTGCAGGGCGAGGCCCTGGAGCGTAATACTATGTCTCAGTTTAACAAAATCCTGGATAATAATTTAGATACTCCAAAAGCTTTAAAACTTTTACTAAAATTGGCAAAACAAAATTCTAAAGGTTTAAGAACTCTTTATACGAGTTTAGGGTTTAGGGGTAGCGATTGATGGCTTAGAAATACAAGGCTTAGGCTCTGTGCCTTTGATAAAATATTCTGTCGCACCACATCCTGTAAATTTTACTATTCCTTCAGGTGGTATAAATTGTTCCACAGGAGTTCCTTTTAAGAATTTCTCCATCAAATCTCTCCAAATTGGAGCTGCCCCCAAAGACCCAGCTACCCCATCCATGGAAGCATTATAATTATTCCCTACCCAAACACCCACTACCAAAGATGGTGTGTACCCTACAGTCCAGGCATCTTTAAAATCTTCTGTAGTGCCAGTTTTTACAGCAGCTGGCCTGGAGATATTCAGAGAATTTCCAAAAACTTCTGCCCTGGTTTTATTATCAGATAGAATTGAAGAGATTAAAAAAGTATATTTCGGATCTATTACCTGCTCCTGCTTTGGTTGATACTTATAAACAATATTGCCTGCCTTATCTGTTATTTCTAAAATTAAAGTTGGATCATTTCTTAAACCTCCACTGGCAAAAACAGCATAAGCATTCACAAGCTCCAAAGGCTTAACCTCACCTGCCCCCAGTACTAAAGACAAACCATAATTCGATGGGTCAAAAAGAGTAGTAATGCCCAGATTTTTTGCACTATCCAAAGCTCCCTTCACCCCTACTTTTTTCATCACAGCTACTGATGGAATATTTAAGGAATTAGAAAGCGCCCTTCTTGCTGTCACAGATCCTCGATATTTTCTATCATAGTCAACTGGCTTATAAAAAGCATTTGGATCCTTTGCAAGATTTGCCAAAGCTGCTGACCTGGAAGGAAAAGAATCATAAAAACTACTTTCATCAAAATTGGCAAAAGAAGTTGGCTCATCCTTTAAAATAGTTGCTGGTGTTATGATCCCTTCCTCAAAAGCCTTTATATAAACAATGGGTTTGAAGGCAGAACCAGGAGGCCTGTCTGAGACAGTTATATTAACTTTACCAAACTTATTATCATACCAATTGATACTGCCAACCAAAGCCCTCACTTCTGAGGTTTTAGGGTCCATAACTACAGCTGCCCCATTTGAAACATTATGCACTTTAAGATTTTTTACTTGTTTGGCAACCACATCCTGGGCATATTTTTGCCAGTCTAAATCAAGAGTAGTTTTTACCTTAAAGCCAGAACGGATCACTAATTCTTCCCCATATTTTTTAATCAATTCATCTTTCACCATCAAAGCAAAATGGGGAGCAATGGAATTAACATCACGACCATTAACATTTAATTTAATATTTTCTGCCACAACTTGATCCTTCTGCTGAGAGTTAATAAATCCTTGTTTAACCATATCTCCTAAAACAATTTCCTGTCTCCTTTTAACCTCAATCAAATTCCCATGAAGAGGTGATAATTGTGAGGGGGCTGGTAAAATAGCAGCCAAAAGAGTACTTTGAGCTAAATCTAAATCTTTGACTGATTTATTAAAATAAACCTGAGATGCTTCTTCTATCCCAAAGGAACCTTCCCCAAAATATACAGAATTTAGATACATTTCTAAAATCTGATTTTTGGTATATCTTCTTTCTATTTCTGATGCTAAAACAATTTCCTGAAACTTCCTCAAAAAGCTTTTTTTAGGGGTTAAGAGAGAGTTCTTCACCAGCTGCTGGGTAATAGTAGATCCTCCATATGATAAACTTCTACCCTGGATATTTTCCATAAAAGAACGGAAAATAGCAGTAATTGAAAAACCTGGATGGGAGTAAAAATTTTTATCTTCCACAGAAATAACTGCCTGCTGGGTCATTTTAGGAATAGAAGAAAGAGGAGTCTCTTTTTTTAATTTAGCTTGATAAAAAGTGAAAAATGGCTTGTCTCTATTATCCAGAAGCACTACACCAGAATCATTATGGCCTACAAGGGTAGCCTGAGGAGATAAATCTGCAGCAAAATAAACATAGGTAAATACAGGAATAAAACACAAAAAAGCAGTGATAGCAAAAAAAGCTACCAAAAGATCGTGACGGAAAACTTTCACCCTTAAAGTATAATCTCCTTCTGTGAAAAAAAAGGTGAAGAAACCTCCAGAAGTGTGTAAGAGTTATGTGGAAAAATTAATGATAAATAGTACTTCTATGTCCAGCTGATAATATATAAACAATTTTATCCTTTTTGTAAATCATGTAAATAATCCTATATGGACCTAGCTTGTAAGAATATCTTCTGACGAGTTCTCTTGTTAATGGTTTACCAATTAAAAGATCTTCCTTTATCTCTTGTAAGGCTGACAATATTGCTTCTTGATGAGAATGTTTTAATAATTTAAGTCTTTTTTCAGCCTTTTTGGATATGAGTAGCTTAAACATTTAATTTGAGATCTTTTTTAAGTTGCTCAAAAGTGACAAATTTACCCTTCTTGATATCTTCTTCGCCTTGTTTAATAGCCTTCATCAACTCTGGATCAGACATAATTTCCATTGTTTCTTTCCAGGATTCATATTCTGCAGCAGACATCAAAACAGCAGCAGGAGAACCATTAACAGTAATGATATATTCATCCAAAAGTTTGTTAGCTTTATCAACTAAAGTAGTTAAATTTTCCCTGGCTTTAGTAATAGGCAAAGTTTTTATCATAACCTCATGTTACATAATTCTGTACATTCTGTCAACCAGCAGATTTTCCCTAGGTGGCATATCTGGACCACCCCCCAGGTGGAAATTTTTCATGCGTAAATTATTGGTAGTATTTCCAAGAGGCATATTTTGCCTTCAGTTGATCTTCTGTAACACCTACTGCTGGAAGATTTGCCAACTTAGAAAAACCTAAATCTAAAAGCTCAGATGCCCAAAGGTCCCTTTCTAAAACACCTGGCGCCCCTAAAATAACAGCTACTATTTTTTTATCTCCTCTTTCTGAGGCTACAATAGTACAATTACCAGCTTTTTGGGTATTACCTATTTTTACTCCAAAAGCCCCGGGATAAACTCCCAAAAGTCCGTTCCAATTATTTAAATAAAATCTATTGTCTGCTCCCCCTTCAGTTAAATCAGCAAACTGTCTGGATACTGTTTGGGCAATTAAAGGATACTGCTTCAAAGCATAAACAGCCAGCACACTTAAATCTTCCACGCTGCTATAGTGATTTCTACTATCAAAACCTTCAGCATTGGTAAAGTGAGTATCTTTTAAACCAATTATTTGAGCTTTTAAATTCATCGCTTTGATAAAAATAGCCTGATTAAACTTTGCATCTATCCCTTCTTTAAGAGTTTCTGCGCTATCATTGGCTGAGGAAATTAACATCTGCTGCAACAGATTTTCCAAACTAAACTTTTCTCCGGCTTTCAACATTACTTTAGTAGGTATTTGTAAAGCAGCTTTATCTGACACAGTAAATTGCTCATCAGGCTTTGCTAAATCGAGAGCTACCACAGCTGTCATCACTTTGGTCAAAGAAGCCATAGGTAATCTGCCAGATAAGTTTTTGGAAAGCAGGATTTGCCCGCTGTCATAATCTACCACAGCATAAGAGACAGCTTGATCATATTCAGATCCAGCAGAAACATTTTGGATAAATTGTTTTTTAAGATAAAAATTATTCTGTTTTCTTTCAAGTTTGGGTTGAATTTTTTCCAGGATATCCTGTGTTTTTAACTGAGGGCTTATTAAACCTGTTTTTATATGAAAATGTGATATTACCACCATTAAAAAGGTTAGACATAAAGTTATTAAAAACGTTCTGAAAAATCTTTTTACCATCAATATGCTTCGTATTTCATCGCCAAATTTGCAACAGAGTAACCGTTGTAATCCGGATTAATCGGTCTTCTGGCTGCTATAAATAGACCTTGGCTTGCCAGGTTTGCCACATTGTTATCTTTAAAAAATGCTGCCAGGATTTTGGCAGCGATTTCTGGCCTTGAAGCCAGTTCGGGATTTTTAGCAAGCTGATCCCCTAATCCGATTCTTTCACCAATTGTACGGTAGTTTCTAAGATGAGTTATTTGAATAAACCCTCTGCCAAAAAAATCAGCTCCTCCTTCATAACCTAACCTTCTGGCAGAAACTGCTCCCTGTATCTCTCCAATCGGCGCAAAAGTCTCATCTGTTTCATGCTCTACTGTGGCCAGCGCATAAGCCAAAACATTAGAGTCTAAAATACCCTCTGCATCCAGAGCTCTGGCAATTAAAGGGATATTTTCCCTGGCTGCTTGTTTGCCTTTGTCTGGCACACCTTCTACTAACTTTTCTATTGTATTATTATTTATCGCAACATCAGATGACATCTTATTTCCATTTTCAGAAGGATAATGCGCAGTTGGATTATAAAGAGGATAATTATCACCGCTGCCATACCAAGCTCTTTCCATCACCAGCTTTGAAGCAGAAACTTTTCGGGCAACCTCATTTAACAGGTTTGAAACTTTGGTCCAATATTCATTTGAATTATAACCATATAAGGGATTTGCAAATTCTTCATTTTTCACCTCAGGAACAATAAAATTTGAAGCTATCAAAAAGATGCGGTCAGAATTTTTTGAGAGAGCTTCAGTATTATAAAAAGAACCATTATGCGCAGAAGAACTTGGTACAGCCACAGCCACCAAAGCCTGAGGCAAATCAGCATGAATTCTGCTGTTTAAAGTACTGATAAATTTAGTAAATTTTCCGCTGTAACTACCCTCTCCACCAGGCAGTTCAAAATCTATAGTGATACCATCAAGGTTGGAATTCTTGATTTCATCAACAGCCTGACCAGCAAGCTGATTCTGTGCATCAGGATTATCAAGAAAACTGGCAACTGTTCTCTTATCTAAAGCTGACAAAGTTAAAAAAATCTTAGTTTTTCGCAAGCGGGCTCTATCAAACAGCTGTAAAGCTGCATCTGATGAAAAAGACAGATAGCCCCTGGAACCACGGTTTATTTGGCCGTCTTCGGTAATCGGTACGTCAAAAAAAGACAGGTTTGTCAAACCTGCCAAGTCTATGCTGGAAAACTTATTTTGAGCCAGGCCAGGAACAAAAACAAAGGTTTCGTGTGTCACTCTATTTTGGGCTGTAGTGTAGAAAGAATGCAAAGAAGAAACAAACGGTGAAATTAATGTCTGAGCAGGCTGTTTACCAGTTATCAGAATTAGGGCAATCAAAATTAAATCTATAACTGAAGCTAATTTATATTTAGTTTTTTTAGCTACAAGTAGTTTGGGCAAAAACATAAAGGTAAATCGTTGTAAGGAATTGTTAAGAATCTAACAAGAAATCTGATTGTTAAGAATCTAACAAGAAATCTGTAAGATTGACAACAAATTAGATAAGAACGGTGAAGTATAACTAAGGCAATACCCTATGTCAAGTAAGAAAGTGGATCAAATCAACAAATAATAAACCCAGAATTACCAGGGTAAATATTAAAGCCAAAAAAACTAGTAAAATATTATTATCAAACCTGTGTTTTAAAGTGCTTGAAGAAAGCAACGGGGTATTTATTAAAACATTCATGTACTCCTTCCAAAAGCTCTTTCAATAAACATCAAAAGCAATGACCCTAAAACTGCTATAGCAATTGAAGGAATATTAAATCCTGTAATGCCAATTCCAAAAACAATATTACCCAGGATCCCACCCAGAATTGCTCCTAAAATTCCCAAAACTATAGAACCAAATATTCCTCCTGCTGAAGGATAAGGATCTATTAAGTTTGCAATTATTCCAACTGTTAGTCCAAATACAATCCATAAAATAATATTCATAAGATAATGTTACTTAGATAGAATTAAAACTCAAATAAAATGAGGTAAGAAATCTGTTATAATTTGAAGGTTTGCCGCGTTCGTCTAGTGGCCTAGGACGTTGGGTTTTCATCCCAGAAATCACGGGTTCGACTCCCGTACGCGGTACTTTAGATTGTCAGAACAACCTATTTTTATATAGAAACTTGGCTATTTCTTCGCTAATAAAATATACCCCTGTAGGAGAGGGGTGGATAAAATCATTGGTATTAACATAGTCAATATTTCCACTGCCCTCTTTATCTAAAGAGCTTTGATAAATGTTTATCAAAGGAATGTTATGTGATTTGGCATAGTCTATATGATTTTTTATGTAGGATATTCTCTCATCTGCCCACTGCTGCCTCTTTTCTGTTGTTAAATTTACCACCCCCTCTGCATACCTGTCCCGGACAGGAGCAATAGTAGCCATAAATATAATTTTTGCTTTAGGATGTTTTTGAGTAATAGTAGTAACTATTTTATCCAGCGCTTCCTGCTGTAACCTTAATCCTTCTTCTAAAGAATGCTCTGACAAAGGATTATGACCAAAAGATTCAATAATAATCAAATCAAGAGGAATATTACCAATTGCCTGGAAAATTCTGCCTAAGTAAGTGCTGTCTTTTTCCAGCCTTTCCTGAACTGATAATATGCTTGTGGAGCTGAAACCATAATTTAGAAGCAGGAATTTTTTATCAGGATAATATTTTTTTAAATACTCTCTAAGTTCATCAAAGTTACCCAAATATTCTGTCATTGAATCACCAATAAAAACAATAGTGGGATTATTTAATTGAGGCCTACTCAATAGGAAAATGATAATTATTAAAACTACACAGATAGAAATTACACCTAAGGGGCGCATATTCTGAATATATCATAAATATACCCATAACTTATTTGAGGAAGCATATTACAAAACAAAAATTGCCGAGTGGCCATTTAAAGGACCAATAGGTGTCAAGGAAAAGAGCGGTAAAGAAGAGGTTTTTGTAATTGATAAATGGTGTGTATTAGGAAGGAGGTTTTCAATTTAAACCAAAATTGACCTAAAACCAAGTACATGCCGACCTAACATTAAACCAGTAGGTTCGGATGCAAGAGTAACTAAATCTAATGTTTGTCGGTTACCCATATCAAATTCTGTTATTTCTACTCCAAAGTGCCGACGACTTATTCCCCAAGTCATAGTAGGCCTTGGAACTACAAATGTGCCATCTGCAATGCTATACATAATCCTTCCAGCTCTAATCCTACTGGTAGAAATAATCTCCTCATGAGTATTATAGTTTCTACCCAAAATTCTCACCCTACCTCTGAAGCGATTTAAACCTTTCCCTGAACCAATGAGTGATCTTACTTCTGCTGCAATATCTGCTTTAGAAGGGAAATTATTATGGCTTTTACTAATTCCCTGCCAATCGAAAAAGTAAGGATCAGGAATCAAGGAATCATCATCTCTCATCAAGGCTGCAGCTAATTGTTCCCTAGCTTCTGATGTAAACATAGCAAGATATTATCAAATAGATTTTCCTAAATCAATTATATGCTGTCTGTAATCGCTTTAATTTATATATTTATACTTTTTGAGCCAGGGAAAAATAATTCTTTGGGCAATGATAGATAAATGAATTTTGTCAGATTTGGTATCAAAAAACCCAATTTCAGTTATTTCTGAAGAGGGAGTTGGACTTCCAATTATATTTCCTTCATACATTTTAATATTTACTAAATTTCCATTTTTACCATGCGCTACATCTTCAAAAGTTGTTAAAAATTTTATTGAACTTCCATCAATCCCACAGTTTATTTCTTCTTTTATTTCCCTTTTTAAACAATCAATATCTGATTCCCCTGCCTCTATCTTTCCACCTAAGGTAAAAAAGACTTCTGGATGTTTCTTGCTCCTTACCTGCAGTATTTTTTTATCTTTAAATACAGCCAGGGCTACTTTTTTGATTGTCAACATTTCTTTCCAAACTGAGAAGTTAAACATTTAAAATCAAGATTATCTTCTATACTGCTGCATCTGGGGGAACTTTTAATACCTCTGGCTCTACAGAAGGCCCATAAAGAATAATCAGAAATATTTACTTTTTTATCTTTATTAACATCTGCTGCACAGGCAGTACAGGAAAAAGAGGCAGGAGAAGGCTTTAATACTTGAGTTGACTGAGAAGATGCTGTACTGATTTGAAAAGCTGCAGCACCACCAGTATTTTTGATTGAATATCCTTCTCCAATCTTTATATCAAAATTATTGGCTGGAAAGTTAAATATGTGAGTGTTCCAGGCCCCATTTATCCATCTGCTAATACTTGTTACATTAATTCCTTGTTTTTTGAAAGCTTGTAAAAGCTCTTCTGCAGTATTTACATTAGTAGGTTTAACAGGAAAAGAGATTAAGGATTGCCCAGCGGGAATAGCAATCTCAGGACTCTGTGAAATGGAGGCCCCAGATATATTTATAGTAAAATAATTTGAGCTTCTAACAAAATATCCCTGGTCAAGTCTTATATCAAAATTATTATCACTGCTTCCTAAGATATGAGTGATATATTGACCAGTTGCCGGATCCAGCCTCTTTATTTCATTTACAGATCCTCCACTATAATTTAGATCTCTTAATAAATTTTCTGCTTTATATGGCCATCCTTTATCTACTGCTAGACCAATTAAATTATTACCAGCAGACAGACTGATTCTTTGACCAGGTAAGGGAGTTGGGGAAGGAGAAGGTGTTGGTTGAGGGGTGGGAGAAGATATAGGAGTTGGAGTAGGTGTAGAAGTTGGTGTCGGAGTAGGAATAGGTGATGGGGTAGCCGGAGGCGAACTCAGGTTTTGTAAAGGAGCTGAATAGACTGCTGATTGAAGTCTTTGTTGCCCTTGATACACCCAATTATTCACACCTCCAACCACAAAAAGATAACCATTAGCTGTTATTGCACCATGCGAAAATAGCGATTTAGGCAGGGGCGCGCCTGATACGTTATTCCAAGAGCCTAAATTACCAGCGGAATCAATTTTGGCAAAATAGATGCTATATTGACTTTGATTATCTTCATTTCTCCCTCCAAGAATGATTAAATCTCCGTTGTAAACAAGAGAGGCATGGTTGGATAACTTCCTTGGCAAGGGTGTAGTCATGGTCCAGTTGCCCAATGAACCGTCATTATTAATTTTAGCCCTATACACGGCATCTTGATAATCTGAATAAAGATAGCCTCCGCTGGCTACATTTCCCCCAGAGACAAACAAATAATTATTATCCGTTGCCAGCGAATGATAATTTAGGTTTTTGGGTAAAGATGTGGTAGTTACCCAACTCCCTAAAGTTCCATTAGTAGAAATTGGGGCAACATAAACAGAGGATTGACCCAGATTACCATCCACGCCTCCTGCCACAAAAAGATAATCATTAGCCGCAATAACTGCTGGGCTAGTAAGCCCCTTTGGTAAAGCTGTAGTTGCAGCCCAGCTTCCTATTGATGAACCTGAATTAATTCTAGTAAATAGTACCTGAGATAAAGCCCCCCATCTTCCACCAGGATCTCCCCCTCCTTGGGAAGATACACTTCTTCCGCTAACTCCCAGATAACCATAACCACCAACTGCGTAAACAAAATTTTGGTATTGTGCTACTGAATAATCCCAATTAAATGATATGCTGTCTGGTAACGGAGCAACCTGTGACCAGCTACCTATTGTCCCGTTTTCACCAACCGGTGCTGAATAGATATTTGTAAAACTGTAACGGTTTTCTCCTTCTCCACCAATCTTAAATATGGCATTAGATGAAAATGCCAAACCATGCTTATAAACCGGTTTAGGCAAAAGGGATTGAGATCGCCAATTACCTAACAGTGAATCAGCAGGATCAGTAACTGGGGAAAATTTAACTTCTATTGTTGCAGAACTATCAGTATGAGATTTTTGCTTAATAGCGATACCGTTAAGTTGATCGGTAAAACTTTGTCCGTCAGTTAGTAAAGAATCAAATACAGAAAGACTAGATGCTGGGGTAGTATCAATCAGATTTGTCTGATGATCAACAAAACCATCCCAAAGATGTACAGCAGTACCATCCAAAATCTCACCTGAGCTAGGCAAGTCAAATCCAGTAGATTTTCTAAATTCAACATAATAATCTTCATTCAAATCTTTTCTCGCTATCTTGAGGACTTTAATACTAAAATCTGCCTGTTCAATATTAGATATTGTGTATTCCCCATCTGCATTGACTGTTTGGATTTGACTTTGAGGGATCCACCCTAACGCAATTTTATGAGGGGCATTAAAATGATGGGTTCCTATCCCCATTGCATCATAAATATCACCATATTCAAATTGTCGGCAATTGGCATAAAAATCTATAGCTTTGCTGCCGCATTCTACTTCATTGGCATGGTGAACCCCTAGATTGTGTCCCAATTCGTGTACAAAAACATGGAGGTCTTTTCTCCCATTTGCTCTTGCTATACTGCCACCGAGATCAGCAAATCCTCCAAAATAACAACTGCCTACATAGGTTGAGACAAAGTATATATTTGTATATGTTGCCAAATCCACTCCGGCTTTTTGAGCCTCATTTTTTGCAGCATTCTCCCACAGGAAAATATCACCACAGGATGATGGGCTCAAGTATGGAATCGTATACCAACCAAGCACGTTACCAGAAATTGCTGTTTGATTTAACGAGTTCTCTTGATAGTAACTCTTAATAGAAGATGATGAACCGAATGCAACAGTTTCCACTTCAGAAGGGGTGAATGGCTCAGAAACACCCTGAAACTTATACAATATAATTGCAACCCTAATATCTCGGTTACTGGGAATAGACGCTTCCGAGATAACCCTAAACGAGGATGGTTCATTTAAAATAGCCATTTTTTGATCAAGACCTATTCCTTTAACTTCAATTACTGAATCACTTAGCAAGTCAGGAGTTTGCGCAGAAAAAAATAAAGAGTACCTTTTGCTATCCTCTTTTAAGTAATAAAGAGTCTTGCTTGTTTTATTACTAAAATCATCAAAGTGAGTAACCAGAAATTTACCTTTAGCTTTTATATTTTCTTCCAAAAAAGCTTGGACCTCTTTTGGGAAACTTTGTTTTTGATCAGCAAGCTTTGCATCGTTCAAGAAAACCTGTGGATTAGATTCTATCTCTTTTAACAGCTCTTCTTTTCTTCTGACAGCTATAGAAACTAAGGAATTTAAAGCTTGTTCTCTCTCAGCTAATATTCCTGTTTTTCCAGCTTTTTCATACTTATCTTTTTGCAAAAGAAGCTCTTGGGTCAGATTGTTAATAATTTTACTCTGGGTTTGGGTTTCTGAGGCTTTAGAAAATAGTTTTAATGGATTTCCTGAGGTAACTAGATATACTCCAGCAACAAGTCCTGCTAAAAGCAGTATTAATATTAGAATATGGGCAGAACCTTTTTCTCTCACTTACTCCAGTATTTACTAAATATAAAGATTTTTCAAGAACTAATAATCTTTAAGTGAAATAACTTTAATACTAGAGGCCTTGCCTTGATGTTTAATATTATCAGTCACTAAAGCAGCATTATATGCTTTGGCAAGTGATAAAAATGAGGCATCATAGTAAGTAATTCCCAAATCAAAGGCCAAAAAATAAGTCTCTTTAGCCAGTTCCTCTGATTCAGATATAAATTCCACAGGAGAAACAAATAATGTATGCAGAGGAATTCTCAAATCTGGTGGTGATAATTTTTTGCCCAGTAAAAGCACATTACCTACTTCATATTTTGCTAACTCCGGAGCCAAAAGCTCTATCTTTCCTTCCAGAGCATCTGCCAAAAGTTTATCTGCTTTTTCTAAATCTTTCTCATCAGTAGCATTGAGCCATTTAACTATGACTGAAGAATCAACAACGATCTTTTTAGCCATATTTTAGTGAGATCTTCTATCTTTTTCTAAAAACTCCGCAGCGCTGCCTTTACCTTTGCCACGGGTGGCACGGGAACGCTTAACAAACTCCCACATTTTGTCCCACTCATATGCCTTTTTATGAGGTCTAATAGTGATTTCATCAGGCAGATTACTTGTGATAGTTACAGCACAGTTAGGAGAAGCCCACTGCCGTAAAGCCCGAATAGAATCAGGAATAGTCAATTGACCACGATTCCTTATAATACTGACCGTATGTGTTACAAATTTTACCTTTTTCATTATCATTTTTTTCAGATTATCTGAAAATCAGAATAATGTCAATACCCCATTTAGCTTTTGACAAAAGAGGCAAGATTTGCATATACTTATCTCTATGAATTCTACCTCAGAGGATTTAATAGTCCCCATCAATATAGGAATCATAGGATATGGGTTTGTAGGACAAGCTGTAGCTAATGGATTTCAAGTTGCCTCAGGTGGAAAAGATACCATTAGATATTATGATAAGTATAAGGATACCTTATCTTTAGAAGAGGTTATTACCAAATCAGAGATCATATTTGTTTGTCTCCCTACTCCAATGAAACAGGATGAGTCTGGGATAGATTTAACCATTATAGAGGAGATGGCAGGAGAGATAACTAAACTTACAAATAATACAGATAAAATCATCCTTACTAAATCTACAGTAATTCCTGGAACTACTGCTGCTTTGGAAAAAAAGTACCCCAAATCTCATTTTGCTTTTAGTCCTGAATTTTTAACTGAGGCAAATTTTTTAGAAGACTTTTTAAATGCTGAAAAAACTATTATTGGGGCAAATAATGATTTGGTCTCAAGAAGGCTGGCTGTAATTTTTAGACAAAGATTTCCTAATACCAGAATCTTCCAGACAGACCCAACAACAGCAGAAACTGTGAAATATTTTGCCAATGCTTATTTATCTATAAAAGTTACTTTTGCCAATTTCCTATATGACTTCTGCCAAAAAATTGGTATTAAATATGAGGAAGTTAAAAAAATGGCTGCTATTGATCCAAGAATTGGTGATACTCATTTGGAGGTAACTACCATGAGGGGATTTGGTGGAAAATGTTTTCCAAAGGATTTAGTAGCTTTGATAGGGGAGTTTAAAAAAGCAGGTGTTAATGCATCACTTTTAGAAACTATGTGGCAATATAATAAAAAGATCAGAAAAGTTCATGACTGGCAGGAAATCCCCTTTGTAGTAGGCAACCATCCTAAGAAGTAAATCTAAACCCTGACAGCTTGCTTACCAACCATATCTCTTAAATAATAAAGTTTTGATCTTCTTATTTTTGTAGCTTTTTTCTTTACTTCAATTTTAACAATAACATTAGCTTTCAAAGGCCATGTTCTCTCAACTCCTACTCCGCCTGCGCCAATTTTTCTGACAGTAAAAGTTTTATTCTCTCCTCTACCACGAAGGCGTATCAAAATCCCTTCAAAAACCTGCACACGTGACTTAGCCCCTTCTATAACTTTAGAATGGATCCTGACAGTATCTCCAATATGTATGTTTTGCTCACCTACTGTAACTGAAATCATGAAGGAATATTAACATAACCCAGATTTTGTAGCAACCACCTAGCTTCATTAGCCTTGCAGGGCCTCGCCCTGGAGCGTAATACTATAGACATTTGTTAAATAAAGTGAGTAAATAGATATATGCCCTGTAAAAATTCTTTAAAACAATATACAGAAAAAGGCTACTATCACATTTACAACCGTGGTGTTGAGAAAAGGGCAATATTCCAAGACATTCAGGATTATCTTGTTTTCTTATCCTATTTAAAAAATTATCTTCTACCAAAAGAGGAGGAAAAATTAAAAGAAAAATTATCTGATTTAAATACTTCATATAAAGAAAAGGATAATATTATTAAGCTCCTGCAACTAAATAATTTTGCTGATGAAATTACTCTACTGGCTTTCTGCCTCATGCCAAATCATTTTCACTTTGCTATCAAGCAAAAAAGCGCAGGGTCAATTGATAAATTTATGAACTCACTAGCTACAAGATACAGTATGTATTTTAATAGGAAATATAAAAGGGTAGGACCTTTGTACCAAGGTGTTTATAAGGCAGTTTTGGTTACACGAGAGGAGCAATTACTCCACCTGACCAGATATATCCACAAACAAGCTTTAGCCTTGCAGGGCCTCGCCCTGGAGCGTGGACTAACAGAACAACCATCATCTTATCTAGACTATGTAGGAAAAAGAAAGACTGAATGGGTAAAACCTGAAGAAATTTTAGCATACTTTTCTCAAACCAATCCTAAATTTTCTTATGAAGCATTTGTTAAACAACAAGATGACTTTAATGTAATCAGCAGAGTAATACTGGAGAAAATTTAGCCTTGCAGGGCCTCGCCCTGGAGGCTAGATTATTTTGAAAGAGCCCTCACCAAGAATCTTTTTTATCTTATCTCTCAGATTAACCTGAGGATCTATGGAAAAAGGCAATTTCAGTCTTCTTATCTCACCGCTGCTGTGTAATAACAAATCAACTGGATATTTGCCTGGAAAACTCCTTAAAGTTTTATTGATACTTTGCAGTACTGTTATATCTGTGTCCTTTGGCACATAGATTTCTATCATCTGGCTACTTTCTGCTACTTCTTCCATCATATTCTCAGAGTCAACCCCGATTGAATCGGGGTCAAACATATCAATTTTCTCTACAATTATAGACAGTTCTTCTTCTCTTTTATCTACCCTGCCTGATATTAAAACAACAGAATCTGGATTAATAAAGTCTCTACACTCCTCGTAGACTTTAGGAAATATCACCACCTCAACTGAGAATACTCCATCAGAAATTTTCATAAAAGCCATCTCAGCAGCTGTTTTTTTAGTTAAAACTTTCTTAACTGAAACTATCACACCTCCTAATTTTAAAGTTTTACCACTGTGTTCCTCACCCAACTCTGATAATTTAACTGAAACAAATTTAGTAAGCTTTTGTAAGCTAGCCAGATATGGAGGTTCATGCAAGTAAAAACCCAACAGGTCTTTTTCAAAGACTAATAATTGTTCCAAAGGCATCTCTGCAACATCAGGCAGCTTTATCATTAGACTTCCTTTATCTTCCTCACTTTCAAACAAAGATACCTGACCTGATAATTTATTTTTATTGGCTTTATGAGACTGGTCCAAAACCTGATCCAGGATTAGAAGTTGAGCAGCTCTGCTGCCCAGATGATCCAAGGCCCCTGCTTTAATTAAACTCTCTAAAGTTTTTCTATTTACCAGGCGGTTATCAACCCTGGAACATATATCCACCAAAGAAACAAATTCCCCATCTTTTCTTGCTAAAATTACAGATTCAATGGCAGATAACCCTACATTTTTTACAGCAGACAAACCAAATCTAATACCCTGTTTTACTTCACTCTCCTCCACGCTCAAACTTCTTTCCAAATCTGCCTGAGATAAACTTTTTAGTTTTTCCAAAGAAAAACCAACTCCGGATTTATTAATATCCGGAGGCAACACTACAATCCCCAGCCTTTTGCACTCCTCAATTGCTGCTGCAATTTTGTCACTATCGCCTGATTCAGCTGTCATTACAGCTGCCATAAATTCAACTGTAAAAGAGGCTTTCATAAAGGCAGTTTGATAGGCAATCATGGCGTATGAAGCAGCATGGGCTTTATTAAATCCATATGCTGCAAAAGGAGCAATCATGGCAAAAAGCTCTTCAGCCCTTTCTTTTCTCATCCCATTCTTAATACAACCTTCTATAAACTTACCTTTTTGTTTGGCCATCTCGGCAGGGTTTTTCTTTCCCATAGCTTTTCTGAATTTATCTGCCTCTTCCCACGAATAACCAGCAATGTTAATAGCAGTTAACAAAACATCATCTTGATAAACTAAAAGCCCTCTTGAGGCTTCTGTATATTCTCTCATCCTGGGATCAAAAAACTTAACTTTTTTAGGATCCTGCCTTCTGGCAATATATTCTGGGATCACACTCATTGGTCCTGGTCTATAAAGTGCTACCATAGCTTGAATATCAAAAATGCTGGCAGGCTTTAACTCTTGAACATACCTTGTCATTCCAGAACCCTCAAGCTGAAAAATACCCATTGTTTGTCCTTTGGCCAAAATTTCAAAAGCTTTCTTAAAATCCAAAGGAATCTTATTTAAATCAACCAGAATCCCCCTATTTTCTTTTACAAAATCCACAGCCTTACCTAAAATTGCCAAGTTTCTTATACCCAAAAGATCCATTTTAACCAGTCCTATCCCTCCATACTCATCAGACAAAGAAAACATATCATATTGAGAAACAAGCCTATCACCCTTAGATTCTTTTTGCAGGGGGGCAAAGTTAGTAATATCTTCAGGAGCAATCACCACTCCTGCAGCATGGACTGAAGCATGCCTGACTGTCCCCTCTATTTTAGAAGCCAGGCCTAGTAATTTTTTTATCTGAGGACTGCTTTTATATAAAACAGCAAGTTCTGGTACTTCTTTTATGCTTTCTGCCAAAGGCTTATGAAACCCCTGAAAAGGAGGAGGAACCAGCTTGGCAATCCTGTCAACTTCTCCATAGGATAATCCTAACACCCTACCCACATCCCTGATAGCTGCCCTGCCCATCATGGTTCCAAAGGTCACAATTTGGGCAACTTTATCTGCTCCATATTTTGAAGTTACATAACCAATTACCTCATCTCTCCTATCATCAGCAATATCTGCATCAATATCCGGGAGCGTTGGTCTGTATACAGTTAGAAAACGTTCAAAAGGCAACAGATAGTCCAAAGGGTTTAAATTAGTTACTCCCAGACAATACAACACCAAGGAGGCAGCTGCAGAACCTCTGGTGTTGGTAATAATACCCCTCTTGTGTGCCCATTCCATAAAATCAGCCACTACTAAAAAATAATCTGCATACTTTTTTTGTTCAATCACTCCTAGTTCATATTCCAACCTTTCCTTAACTCTACCTGTAAGCTCAACTTTTCCTTTAGATCTTTCATAAGTTTGCTCTCTTAAATACTCCATTGAAGATTTATCTGCAGGAGTATCAAAAACCGGAAAATGAGCAACACCTAAAGGAATTTCTAAATTTATTGAATCTGCAATTCTTTGAGTATTTTCCAGAGCCTGAGGTAAATCCAGATAGGTTTCTAGCATTTCTTCAGGAGACTTTAGGAAATAATCAGGAGTATCAATCATTCTAAGTCTTTTTGTTTCTGCTAAAAATTTCCCAGTCTGCACACATAAGAGGGCATCTTGAGCTTCTGCATCTTCTTTTTTTATATAATGGCAGTCATTGGTAGCAACAATTGGTATCCCAGCCTTAGAGGATATTTCTTTAACAACTTGCAAAGTTTGGTTTTGAATATCCAACAGTTCTTGTAGATCTTTTTTGACTGTTTCATCTGCTGCTACATCTAAAGATTGCTGATAGGGATGTCTCTGTAACTCAAGGTGAAAATTGCTTTCACCAAATATTTCTAAATAACTTTTAACTACTTCTCCTGTTTTTTTTAAATCTTTTTCAAAGGATCTGATAAACTCTCCGGAAGGACATCCAGACAAGGCAATTAAACCTTCATGGTACTCTTTAAGCAGTGTTTTATCCACTCTTGGTCTGTAGTAATACCCATCACGATGGGCAATAGTGGTAAGCTTTATTAGGTTTAAATAGCCCTGATAATTTTTAGCTAAGACTGTTAAATGAAATGGTTCGCTATCCACCTTGCCTTCCTTATCTTTATATGATCTTTTAGCCACATACATTTCAACACCTATAATTGGTTTTATTCCTGCCTCTATACAGGCTTTATAAAATTCTATTGCCCCATACATCACTCCATGATCTGTAATAGCTACAGCATTCATGCCTAAAGATTTGATGGTTCTAACAAGCTCCGGGATTTTAGACAGCCCATCAAGAAGAGAATATTGAGTATGATTGTGCAAATGAACAAAAGAGGCCATAAATTTGTGTTATGACTATATTCTATTCTAGAAGTTTTTCCAAGATGGGTTTTAGTTTGGAAACATTTGCTTTTCCAGAAGATAACTTCATTACTCCACCTATTAAGGCTTGGATAGCTGTTAATTTACCAGCCTTGTAATCTTCTGCAGTCTTTGAATCTGCTTGAATAGCCTGCTTGGCTAATCTTTCCAACTCCCCCTCGTCTTCAATTTTCCCAACATTTTTACCTCTAATTTCTTCTATAATTTGGGTCGGGAGAATTGAATCTATATCTGGCTTTTTGTTGATAATATAATTTGCTATCTCTTTTGCAGAAACTTCATGCTTGCTTCCATGCTCTATTGTACTTTCAAAAAAGTCTGCTAATTCCTTACTTTCTGTTAGTATTTTTGCTTGCGCTTCTGTTAATTTAAACTCACTAATAAACCTTTTACTTTTAATCCAAGGTAGTTCAGGTAATTCTTTCATAATTCTTAATTCATAATTCTTAATTCTTAATTCGGGCAAGTCTGGTTCGGGAAAATAGCGGTAATCATGAGCTTCTTCTTTACTTCTTTGAATATATGTACACTTTTTGTCCACATCCCAGCCTCTGGTTTCTTGTAGTATTTTCTCTCCCTTTTCCAATGCTTCAATCTGTCTTTTTATTTCATATTCTATTGCTGCCACCATAAACCTAAAGCTATTAATATTCTTTAACTCCACCCTATAATTTGGCAATTCTTCATTTTGAACTTTGAACTTTGAACTTTGAACTTTGCGAACGGATACGTTCGCCTCCAACCTCATATCTCCTCTTTCCATATCAGCATTTGAAACTCCTAAATACCTAAAAAGCTGCTGAAGTTTTTTAGCATAGTCTCTGACTGCTTCAACATCTCTAAAATCAGGTTCTGTGACTATTTCTACCAATGGGACTCCAGATCTATTAAAGTCAATTAATGTTGCCCCACCAATATGAGTAAGTTTTCCTGTATCTTCTTCCTGATGCGCTCTATTGATTCTTATCCATTGTCCATTTTCAATTTTCAATTTTCCATTTACACAAAGTGGCCACCTATATTGGGAGATCTGGTAACCTTTAGCTAAATCTGGATAAAAATAATTCTTTCTTTCAAAAAGGGATTTTTCAGAAACTTTACAATTTAGAGCCAAGCCTATTTTCATACAATCTTCAATAGCAGCTTCATTTATATAAGGCAGAGCTCCAGGTAAACCCAAACATACAGGGCAAGTATGAGTATTAGGCTCTTTACCAAAATAATCAGCAGAACACCTGCAAAACATTTTGCTTTTAGTATTTAATTCTATATGAACTTCAAGACCAATCACTGGTTCATAATTCATAGCTTGGGTTTCACCTTTCTCCACTCTGTTGCTTGTTCATATGACAAACCAACTTTTAATATAGTTTCCTCATCCCATTGTTTACCTAAAATTTGTAGCCCCACTGGTAATCCCTCAGAAAATCCACAAGGAACAGATAATCCTGGAATTCCAGCTAAATTGGCAGAGATTGTATAAACATCTGATAAATACATTGCCAGAGGATCGTCTGTTTTTGCTCCTAAATCCCAGGCTGTGGTGGGTGAAACAGGGCTAACAATCACATCACATTTTTCAAAAGCTTTATCAAAATCCTGTCTTATCAAAGTTCTAACCTTGGCAGCTTTAGCATAATAATCATCATAATAACCGGAGGACAAACTATATGTTCCCAGCATAATCCTTCTTTTTACATCCTCACCAAAATCCTCCCTTGTTCCCCCATATCTGATTCCATCAAACCTAGCATAATTTGAAGAAATCTCTGAAGGGACTAAGATATAGTAAGCAGCTACCCCATATTCTGTATGGGGCAGAGTAACTTCTACAATTTCTGCTCCTAAGTTCTCTAGTTTCTTAATTGCTTCTTTGATAACTTCCTCAACCCCCCTGTCCAACCCTTTACCAAAATACTCTTTAGGAACTCCAACTCTTAAACCCTTCAGTTCAGGCTTCCACCTTTCAGGTGTAAAGCTAAACTTCTTTTGTTTGCAGTTTGAATCATAGCTATCCCCATCAGAAATCCATTCTAAGACCAATCGTGCATCTGCGACAGATTTGGTAATTGGACCAATCTGATCAAAAGAAGAGGCCATAGCAATAGCCCCATACCTGGAAACTCTGCCATAGCTAGGCTTTAGGCCTATAACACCACAAAGAGAGGCTGGCTGCCTAATTGATCCACCAGTATCTGTGCCTAGAGCAAAAGTACAAAGATCTGCTGCTACTGCTGCAGCTGAACCAGAAGAAGATCCTCCAGGAACTTTGTTTAAATCCCAGGGGTTCTTAGTTGGGCCATATGCAGAATTTTCGCCTGATGAACCCATGGTAAATTCATCGCAATTTGTTTTTCCTAAAACAGATATTCCTTGTTCTAATAAGTTTTCTATGACAGTAGCATTAAATGGGGGTATAAAATTACTCAATATTTTAGAACCTGCTGTAGTTTTTATACCTTTGGTTATAATTGAGTCTTTAATTGCCACAGGAATCCCGCGAGAGGTATTATTTATTTCCAAAAAAGCATTTAATTTTGGATTAAGTTTCTCAATCCTCTCTAAGTAACCCTTATTTAACTCTTCTTCAGAAAATTCCTTATTCTTAAGACCCTCTATTGTCTCTACCAGTGTTAAATCTGTCAATTCAGTTCTTGTCATAATTGTACATTATAAATTGTAAATTCTATATTTACTTTATTCTTCAAATATTCCTTTTGTTTCAAACATATTATCTTTTACCTTAGGAGCATTTTGTAATGCTTCTTTTTGAGAAAGACTGGCTACTGTCTCATCTGCTCTTTGAACATTACTTTGTCCAGAAACATTAAAAGTAGGCTCAATTGAAGATGTATCAACTTGATTTAACTTCTCAATATATTTCAAAATATTAGAAAGCTGCTCCGAATATTTCTCTTCTTCCTCAGCTGTTAAAGGCAAATTGGCAAGCTTGGCAATATGTTTTACTTCATCTTTGGTAAGTTGCATTACAAGGATTATACTTGATTTTTCTTACCTTGACAAAAAATCATCTCTAATTTATACTTCCAGGATTATGATACGAAATTGTGAAGCAGGATGTGATCTATATATACGTCCAGAACCAGCAGAACTTCATGCACCTGAGAATGTGATTCTGGGAGCAAGTGTTGCAGATGCTATTGCAAACAGGGAACCCCGCAAAATAGGTTATTGCAGATGGAGAGAGACACTTTCTCCGAAAGAATTAGAACAAAAACGAATCAGACCACCATTATCTGCTATTAAAATCGGGAACGAATACAGATGTGGTGCAGATGATCCTACGTTTTCTCCTGAAGAATTAGCAAAAATACAGCAACCATGTTATACCCAACAATTAAATAGACTTCGTGAGCATATCCAACCTCATAAGAGCCTGCTTCAAAAGCTCCTGAAGGTTTTGAAGACTATCCCAATCATGAATTGAGACTGGAATAATTTGTTTTTTAAGCTTTTTTAATTGCTTAGTCTTATTTTTTATTTCTTCTGAGTCTACCAAATCAGTTTTAGTTAAAATAATAATTTCTTCTTTTTCTAAAAGCTTTGGATTACATTTTTTTAATTCCTCTGAAACTACTTGATAATTTTTTAAAGCATCTTCTGACTGCAAAGAAATACAATGCAGCAGCAGTTTTACCTTTTCTATATGTTTTAAAAATTTTATCCCAAGCCCTTTTCCCTCTGCAGCTCCTTCTATAAGTCCTGGAATATCTGCTATTATTTTTTTATTCCAAGCTCCCAGATTAGGCTCTAGGGTGGTAAAGGGGTAACTTGCTACCCTGGCAGAAGCTGCAGTAAGCTCATTTAACAAACTGCTTTTCCCAGCATTAGGTAATCCAATCAGTCCAAAATCAGCAATAAATTTTAACTCTAATTTAAGAAGCCTTTCCTGACCAGGCAGTCCTTTTTGGGCATACATAGGAGTGGTATTACTGGCAGATTTAAATTCAAAATTACCCCTGCCTCCCAATCCTCCTTTACAAATTAAGATTCTTTTGCTTAAATCATTTAGTTCAAATACCTCTCCTGTATTCTGATCTGTAATTTCTGTACCAAGAGGCATAATTATTTCTAAATCTTTTCCATCTTTCCCAGTTTGCTGAAATTTACCTCCCATAACCCCATTTTCTGCTTCCCTGATTTTAGTATTGGAAAACTGATTAAGTCCTCTTAAATCTGTGGTAACAGAAATATAAATATCTCCCCCTTTACCTCCATTTCCCCCATTAGGCCCAGATCTTTTTCCAGGATTAAAAGAAACCCTTCCAGGTCCACCATGACCAGCTCTTAAAGTAATTTCCACCTCATCAATTAACATAGCCCTATTATATACTTTCTTATCTAATACTGTAATTTATTCAAATAATACTAATTATTAATAAAATTATATTAATTATTACTTGACATATACTTAATAAGTATTTATATAATATTAAAAGAGGGGAGGTGAGAAAATGCCAGAAAGACTACAAGAAGGTTTTGGAGGTAAAAAAATAGAGTTCCAGGCTCGGGTGCCTATGAGGAATGCAGAAGGTTATTTGATAGGATCACAACAACTTGTAAGACTAACAGCTCCTGTTGTCCCTTCAATCCACCTAATACCTAAACCTTACCTTCCATCTCGCGTAAGGCTTTAACTCTAACCTCTATTGGAGGATGGGTGTTAAAAAGGCCTGCTAGCCAGGAAGCTGCATCTTTACCTTTTAAGGGATTAATGATATAAAGATGGGCTGTTCCCCTGTTTGCTGCCTCTAAAGGTTCCCTGTCTGAGGAAATCTTCTGCAGGGCATTTGCCAGTCCTGCTGGGTATCTGGTTAGTAATACTCCTGAAGCATCTGCTAAAAGCTCTCGTCTTCTGGAAACTGCCAGTTGAATTAATGTTGCTACAATTGGGGCTAAAATTGCTGCTACAATTGCTAACACCATAAAAATAGCATTACCTTTACTGTCCCTATCTCTACCCCCAAACCACAAACTTCTCATAAAAAAATCAGATAGTAGTGCTATAGTGCCTACTAAAATTGAGACTACACTCATAAGTAAAGTATCCCTATTACCTACATGAGAAAGCTCATGGGCTGCTACCCCCTCCAGTTCCTGCTTGTTTAATTTATCTAAGATTCCTGTAGTAAAACAAATAGCTGCATGCTTAGGGTCTCTGCCTGTAGCAAAAGCATTAGTAGCGCTGTCTTGCAGAATATAAATCCTAGGTAAAGGCAAACCAGCTGCTATACATAGATTTTCTACTAATCTATAAATCTCTGGATTATCCTTTTTTTCTATTTTCTTTGCTCCAGAGATTCCTAAAACAATTTTGTCTGAATAAAAATAGGAAACAAAATTCATCAGTCCTGCCAATATCAAGGCAAACCCTGTAATACCTAGCCCTCCTATCTCTCCATACCCAAACCCCTGGGCAATAATATAAATTACCCCCACAGTAAAAAGGGAGAAGAAAAACATGATTACCCAAGTCTTAAAAATATTTCCAGAAACATGATCCCAAGTAGTATTAACTGTTGCCATATTAGGATAATTTTATCACTTTTGAAGTTAAAATTGAACTTTTATATCTGCTTTTTCTTGCTCAGAGGCTTTGAAGAATTCTTCTTTTTTAAATCCAAACATATTTCCTACCCAGGCTGAAGGAATTGTTTCTAAAGAATTATTTAAATCTAGAACATTTGTGTTATAAAACTGTCTTGAAGCTGCTACTTTGGTTTCTGTGTCTGAAATCTCATCCTGCAGCTGTTTAAAATTTTCTGAGGCTCTCAAGGCTGGATAAGCTTCTGCTACAGCAAATAATGATTTCAAAGCACCTGTGAGCATATCATTGGCTGCAGCTTTTTCCCCAGGATTTTTTGCTCCCAACATTGCTGACCTGGCTTTGGTCACCTCTTCAAAAACACCCTTCTCATGCTTGGCATAACCCTTAACAGCTTCTACTAAATTAGGAATTAATGAGGATCTTCTTTTGAGCTGAACATCAATTTGAGACCAGGCTTCCCTGACTCTATTTCTGAGGGTAACTAGAGAGTTATAAGTAGCAAGCAGCCATAAAACTATTAGAACTACTGCTCCAATCAAAATATAAACTATCATAAAACTGTTAGACCTACCTTTCTTTCCAGTCTTTCTATCTTTGTTCCATACTGGTCTTTCATATATTTTAGTTCAATTTTAATAGTCTTAATATCATGCCAGATATCCTCAAGCATTGGTTCTACCATTTCATTATATCCTGCAACAAATGATTTAACTAAAACTTGCTGGCCACTTTTTGATCTTAAAGCATCAACAATTGCTTCCTGACCTTCTGTTGACTTGAGAACTTCCAGCACTGCCTCTTTGATTACTTTCTTTAAATCTTGCTGCTCTTGCTTAGTCACAATTTAAATATTAAACCATCTGGCAAACTTTGTCCAGTCCCAACAGTTTATTATGTCTCTCTTGGTAGCCCAGCCTCTTCTTGCTACAGCTACCCCAAACCTCATATTATCCATTTGAGTTACCTGGTGAGCATCAGTATTAATGATAAATTTAACTCCATACTGCAAAGCCTGCCTTATTAGGTCATCCCTCAAATCTAACCTGTTTGGAAAAGCATTAATTTCTAGGATTTTATTATTTTTAGCAGCCAGTTTGAAAATCTCCTCCCAATCTGCTTCTGAAGACTCTCTTTCGTTAAGCAGCCTGTTGGTAGGATGGGAAATAATATCCACATGAGGATTTTCTAGAGCTTTAATAAGTCTTGCAGTAATTTTTTCTCTTGAACGTCTATGGCCAGAATGAATACCAGCAATACAATAATCCAAGGTTACCAAAGCTTCATCCGGAACACTTAAATTTCCATCACCAAGTATATCAATTTCGAGTCCATTTAGTACCCGAATACTTTTTGTCCTCTTTTTTAAATCCTGAATAAATTTTGTCCTCTTTTCTACCCATTTAGTAATATCCTCCTTGCTAACTGATGTAAAACCAGGAGGATGATCTGACACTCCTACAAACTCATATCCCAAGCTTATAGCCTTTTCTATTATTTCTTCTATAGAATCTACTCCTGGTCCATGAGAGGGACTTACTAAAGGAAAATTTGAATGCAGATGTAAATCCCCTTTAATTTCTCTTAATTCTACTAACGCTGGTAGCTTATGTTCCAAGGCAGCTTCTATTTCTCCTGTGTCTTCCCTAATCTCTGGCAAGGGAGTCTGCATCCCCAGTGTTTTATATATTTCTTCTTCTGTTTCTGCTGTTATTAATTCCTCTCTTGACTCTTGACTCTTGACTCTAGTCACTTTCTTGATCCCATATTCAGATAAAGAAAAGCCTTTTTTGGAAGCTAAAATCCTCAGCTTAATATTATGTGACTTAGAGCCTGTAAAATGCTGCAAAAGCGCTCCGTAACTCTCAGGCTGCCCAACTAGCAAATCTCCCTGCACACCACTCTTGAATATGACTGTGGCCTTGTTTTCTCCCTTATCAATAATCCTGACTATTTCAGGCATCTTACAAAAGTAGTCCACCACTTCTTTTTCCTGTTCTGAGCTAACAGCAAAATCCAAATCCCCCACTGTGGCTACCATTCTTCTTAAAGAGCCTAAAGGGTGAGCCTGCAGCACTAGAGAATTTTGTTTTAAGTAATTTAGAATCTTTTCAGCTGCAGCTGCAGCATAAGGCAAAAGCATCCTACCTTCTCTTTGATTCAAATCATGCAGACCCAGCATAATATTTTGGGCAATTTTGGCTGAAAACCCTTTATCTACTAATTCCCCTGATTTTATTTTCTTTTTCAAGTCTTCTAAATTTTTAACCCCTAAAAAAGATAATTTTTGAGCAGTTTTTGGACCAATGCCAGTAATATCTAAAAGATCAAAAACAATCTCAGGAATACCTTGTTGAATTTGCTCAAAATGCTTAACTTTCCCAGTTTTGAAAAGCTCATCTAAATACTCCTGGAGCCTTGATCCTAAATTTGGAACTTCACTGAGTTTGCCTTCCTGCCACAAATCATGTATTTCAACAGTAGAATTCTCAACACTACTGGCAGCATTTTCATAAGCTCTAATTTGAAAGATATTTCCTAGATTTTTAATAACATAAGCAGCAGCAATATTTTTCAGAATTTTAGCCAGCTGTTGATTGGAAATAGCCATAATGATAATATATCATACGTTGGGGCCGTAGCTCAGTTGGTTAGAGCGTCTGATTGTCAATCAGAAGGTCGCGGGTTCAAGTCCCGTCGGCCCCGCATAATTTCCCCTCTTGACAAGCAGACTGATTTAGATTAAAAGTAATTTGTAAATCTGTCCCCAGTCTGCCCCTTTAAAAATGCCGAGAAAAAATTTTAGTACAAAAAAAGTTTCCAGAGATTCTAGCTACCTGGAAAAAATAGAAACTAATATAGAGTCTAACCAATCCAAAGTTAGTCTGGTTTTGGGAGCCCTGATTATTTTAGTAATTGGAATATTAGTTTTTAACTATTTTAATAGAAATAAAGCCTCTTTAGGTCCTGCGCAACAAACTGAAACCCAAGCAGAAAAACAGGATATTTCCAAAGATAATCTTCCAGGAGATTATACTGTTAAGGATGGAGATACCTTATTCATCATTGCTGAAAAATATTACCAGGATGGAGAAAAATTCTCAGAGATTGCTAAAGCTAATAATTTAAATGATGTTAACGCGATTGTAGTTGGACAAGTGCTTAAAATACCAAAATTAGAAACCCAGGCTGTTGTTGCAGAAGCTTCAACTTCACCAGAACTTGGTACTGGTGGAGGTAATACCACCATCTGGGGTACTAGAATCGAAGGCAATACCTATACTGTAGTTGAAGGAGACTGGCTGTCTAAAATAGCAGGCAGGGCTTATGGAGATATCATGGCTTTTGATAAGATAGCTAAAGCTAACAATATCTCAAATCCAGATCATATTGAACCTGGCTTGGTCTTAACTATCCCCCGCTAATCTTGTATAATTTCTAGGTGATCAAAAAACAATGGCATTATTTATTGCTTCTGCTTATTTTAATCCTGGCCACCTATGGAAATTCTTTAAATAATGCTTTTCTTTCTGATGATTTAGCTGAAATAGTCAATAATCCTAATATTGGTAACCTTGGCTATGCTATCACCTCTCACCCCTTTGGTTTTATCCGCTTAGTTTTTTACTGGCTGGCTTTTCAGATTGGTGGACTGAATCCTTTCCTATTTAGATCTATTAATATCTTCTTTCATACTGGCTCTGTTTTTCTAATTTATGCCATTTTTAATATTTTGTATTCCAGAAGACTAGCTTTATTTATAGCTTGCCTGTTTGCTATCCATCCTGGATTTTCTGAGGCTGTAGTTTGGATTTCAGGTGGCAGTTATCCTCAATATACCTTTTTCTTTCTATTATCATTTCTATTCTATATTTTATCTGTCAAAAGAAGGCTTCTCTATCTTCTATCTTCTATCTTCTATCTTCTATCTTTCATGTCTCACCCCCAAATGCCAGTTTCTCTTTTTGTCATATTCCCTCTTTGGGAATTTGTTTTTGGCAATTTGAAAAAAAACTGGAGCAAAAGTATCCCATTCTTACTCTTATCTATAATATTCCTTTTGATCTCTGTAAGCGCCCTTCCTTCAAGAGAAACTACCCTCCAGACTGTCCATTATCAACAAAAAGGCATAGATAACCCCTTCCAACTTATCCCTGTTGCCTTATCTTCTTATTTTGAACTTATCCTTTTCCCTACTACCTTAACCCTTTACCATTCAGAACTTTCTTTCAGTCAAATTAACTTTGCAATCAGGGCAATAATTACCTTAGCCTTCTTTACTGGAATCATCATTGCTTTCAAAAAAAACAAATTTATCTTTTTTTGGGCTTTATTTTTCTTAATTACCCTTTCCCCAACTTTGACTCCTTTTAGGCTCAATTGGATTGTAGCTGAAAGATATTTATATCTGCCTAGCCTAGGGCTTCTGGCTATAATTGGTCTTGGATTTGATAAACTGGCTTCTTCTAAATTTAGGCAAATAAGTTATATATTATTTATATTAGTAATAATTTTACTATCTGTAAGAACTATTACCAGAAACATTGATTGGAAAAATGAAGACAATCTCTGGATAGCCACAGGCAAAACTTCCCCTTCCTCTCCAAATACCCATAATAATTTGGGTGATGTTTATGGCAGAAGAGGTGATAAACAAGCAGCTTTGAAGGAATTTCAAACAGCAATAGCCTTAAAACCTAACTATGGTGATGCTTATCATAATTTGGCAAATACTTACAGGGAACTTGGACAAAATGATAAAGCCCTGGAAAATTACCAAAATGCCCTAAAATATAATCCTACTCTCTGGCAGTCTTATCAAAATATAGCAGCTATTTATTTTGAGCAAAAAAAGTATGATCTAACTATTGAAAATTTTCAAAAAGCTATAAAGGTTAATCCTAATAACCTAAACCTAAGACTTAATCTGGGAATCATATATCTTAAAACAGGCAATAAAGAAAAGGCCAAAGAGGTTTTTAACTTAATTTTAAGCGCAGTTCCAGACAATCAGGTAGCCAGGCAGGGCTTAGCTGAAACCAATAAATAACATCCTGAATACCACCTGGGGGGTGGCCCAGATACGCCACCTAAGGATTTTCAGAAATTTAGCATTAAACTTACTAAGAAATTCTATTTGGAGAAAATATATAGCTCCTCTTCAGCTCTTGTTACTGCTGTATAAAGCCACCTTTTCCAACTATCATCTGTCATCTGTTTAAACCTTTCCTCAAAAAGTATAACCTTTTTTGCTTGTGAACCTTGAGCTTTATGTACTGTTAAAGCATAGCCAAAATCAAATAAATCTCCCTTCATAATTTGTGATCTTTTTTCAGTAAAATTCATAGGAAGATCACTATTAAACTGATCCACAGAAATTAAACCATGGTAATTTTTATCTTCCCCATCCATCTCTATTTCTGCCTCATACCAACTATTATCTTTTTTCTTAATTTTATAAATTGTCCCTAACATCCCATTAAAAATCTTTTCTTTATGATTATTCCTCAAACAAATAACCCTATCTCCTGACTCTGGATTAGGTGATTCAAAACCCAAACTGTGACGGATGTGACTGTTTAGCTTTCTGCGGGTAGAGTTGTAACCACAAAGAATTAAAGTATCTATATTAAAATTTAAAAGCATCTCCCCCATTGTCTCTTGTGTGTCCATATCTTCAGAAGAAAATTTCCTAACCCCGGAAGAATATTTCCCTGAACGGATCAGTCCATGCTTCCTGGCTTGGATAGACAAACCAATAATTGGGTTTTGTCTTGCCTGCCTATGAATTTGCTCAAGCCTTAACTGTGGTTCCTGCATTAAATTAAAATTTCCTTTAATAGGAGGTAGCTGCCCATGATCTCCCACTACAATAATTGGTACTCTGTAAGACAAAAGATGTTCCCAAATCAGCCCATCAACCATAGAAGCCTCATCAATAATAATTAAACCAGACTCAATTTCATCCTTCTGCTGCCAGCCAATAATTTCTTCTTTTTCATTAACAATAGGGGAGTAGATCAAAGCATGAATCGTACTGACTGAGTCTTTGGATAAAATTACTTTTTGCTCTTTTAATTTAGTTTTTAAAACCCTGGCAGCTTTTCCAGTATATGACACAAATCCTACTTTTAATTTTTTATCTAATTTATCAAGTTCTTGCCTTAAAATAGAAATTAAAGTAGTTTTCCCAGTCCCAGCATAACCTCCTAGGGTAATAAATTGTTTTTTCCCTTTTTCATTTTTAAACCAAAAGAGGATCTTATCTAAAACCTGTTTCTGATCTGGAGAAAGATTTATCATATAGAGCCGGTGGACAGAATTGGACTGTCGGTCCCCACTTTACGAAAGTGGTGCTTTACCGCTAAGCTACACCGGCGTTTCACTTGGTGTATCTTGCGATAGTTCCACTTTGTGTAATAACTATCTAAAGCTACACCGACAAACAAGAAACAACCTATATTTTAACAAATCCCAGTAACTTTTATTACTGAAAGTCCTGTTTTAAGTTTATATAATAAGAAATATGATTAAAGATATTGAGGAAAAAGCAAAACAGAATACTTTTTTTAGGCATGTCCTAGAAAATGGGGAACACTCCCAGGTAGTTTTAATGAGTATTGCCCCACAAGGAGAAATTGGAGAAGAAACACATCCAGATAATGATCAAATCCTTTACCTTGTAGAGGGAGATGGAAAAGCTGTTATAAATGGAGAAGAACAACCTTTTGAAGAAGATGATTTAATTTTAGTAAAAGCTGGAACAAAACATAATTTTATAAATACTGGTAATGAGGATTTAAAAATTATTACCATCTATGCCCCAGCCCATCATCCAGCTGGCACCATCTATAAAACCAAAACAGAAGCAGATCAAGCTACTTATTAATACAAAGTCTAATCCAAATTCTTTTCCATTTCTATTAAAATTATATCTTCTTTTCCTTCTGGGAGCTTTAATTCTTTTGAACCTTTAAACCCATGTTTACTATAAAAAGGCCTGGCAAATAAAGTAGACCAAAGTTTAAGCTTTGTAATACCTTTATTTTTTGCCTCTTCCAATACTTTGAGCAATAACTTACTACCAATACCTGTTTTCTGATGATGTATATCAATAAAGAAAGTACAGAGTTTAATCTCATCATATCCACAAATTCCAATAGGCTTCCCATCTATTTCAACCACAAAATAATTTATCTTTTTAGAGTTTTCAATAAGATTTTTTGGGCTGTTATATTTTATTTGAAGAGTAATACCTTCTTTGGTATGTCTTCCTATATCTAAAGTCTCAAAACACCTTTGAATAATTTTACTAATCTCTTCTGCATCTTCATTCCTAAACCTTCTTATAATCATCATACTTTAATTTGTAATATAATTAAATTATCTGTTCCTTTTTAGATTGTACTACTTTTAAGCTTTGTAATACTCCTATCTAACTATTCATCTTTTTGCTAGAATTTTGCTGTGATCACTAGAAAGCAACTAAAATGGATCAATCATCTCTCTGATGTAGATAAAATAAAGATAGTTCCTTTTGATCCAACTTCAGAAGAAAAATTTCAAAAAGTAAAACAAAAGATTCAAGATTCTTTAGGAAAAGATATTTCTGTAGTACACCGTGGTGCATCTAGCTTGGGTATTTCTGGACAAGACGAGATTGATGTTTATATACCTGTTCCACCCAGTCAATTTGATTTATTCATAGAACCACTAAAGAAAATTTTTGGTAATCCTGGAAGCCAATACCCACTGGAAAGAGTGCATTTTGTAACAGAAGTAGATGAAAAACATATAGATATATTTTTAATAAATAATGAGTGCGAGGGGTGGATTAATGGAGTTAAATTTGAAAATTATCTTCGTTCCCAACCAGAAGTTTTGGAGGAGTATAGAAAGTTATAAGAAGATGGTAATAGGCTATCTGGCAGAGAGTATTATAAAAGGAAGATAGAATTTTTTAATAAAATACTTTTTAGATTGGAGTTTCAACACTAATCCATATATCATTTACTTAGTGTGAGCTTCTCCCTTTAGCTATAAAAAAGGTTTTATTTCTAGGATCTTTAGTATTCATATAATGGCTGGAGGTTAATACTTTTGCTACCTCGAACCCAACCCTCACTGCTCCTGCTAATACTTGTTTTTTAAAACCTTGGTGTTGGGCTCTTCTTTGTAACAAATAAAAATCTCGTTCTAGCATAGCCTGCAAATTATACTACAGGGGAACAAGAGAGTTCCTATGTTGTGCGTATTAAAGATCAGATGGGGGAGTAAAGTGTAACTCAGGATGGACATCTACTCCTGTTTCTTTTTCTAATGTTTCTAACCTTTGTTCTGCTTTTCTAATATTAGTATCATTTGCTTGATATGAATCAGCATAGCCTTTGATTGTACTTTCAAGCTCCACTGTTGCTGCTGTGTTTGCATCAACTCTTTCATTAAGCCTTTTTAAACCTGTATCTGGATCATTTAACTGTCCTTCAACACCCTCCAATCTTTGGTTTATAGATGCAAGTCCTGTATCTGGATCATTGAGTTGATCTAAAACAGGCTTGATGGCTGCCTCTATAATACTTTTGAGTTTATCTTCATCCATAAATCCATACTATCTCTCTTGTCATAAAAGTACAAGATAGATTTTGTATATCAAAATACCCCGACAAGGCCCTGGAGTGTAATACTACAGGCTATGGGAGCAGATATATGACATCGCTCGCACCTACTTCCGAGAAAACTTTTGAGGGAGCAAGCTATGCTTATTTTAGCAATAACTTTTAGGGAATGAAAGCCATTCGGCCCTGAGCTCATGGTCGAAGGACTTGCAAGGAAAAGGGGTCAAGGGGAAAAGGAATTGCAAGCTTCCGCTGCAAATACATAGTCTGACGCATTCTATGTCGGCTTCCAAGGCATATCCGCTGCCCACCTTGGTACTAATCCCTACCCTAAACTTAAATCACTCAAGGCTTTAATCTGACATATGCATTTGCGGTTCGCTTCGCTCAGTCCGCTGCGGCGGACTTCGCTTAAAAACTAATCCTTCCTTCGGAAATTTTCGCAAAGACAAGGGGAAAAGGGCCTGCCTGCCGGCAGGCAGGGAAACGGTAACGATGGTACCCTACAATAATTATTTCAAAACATACATATTTTATTTGATTCCACAATTACCTTATTGTAACAAACTAATCACCACAATGAGCCACAATTGTGGTGAATGTACGTAAAACTCCACAATTGTGGAGTTGTGGTAAGTTGTGGGTTAAAATTGGGCTGGTAAAATCTTCATCATCCCACCCACCTGTGTGTTTAATATAAGCGGGGTAGGCTTTCCCATAGTAGCTATGGGAAGGA
>CAYQAW010000012.1:0-37463 GCA_964415615.1 uncultured Gammaproteobacteria bacterium | reverse complement strand
TCAAGCAAATCTTACTCATCTGGCTATACTTTTTATATCTTTATATTTGGCTATGACTTTCACCTTTAATATTTTCTTAAATAATATTTTTTCTTCTTTATCTATTACTTTAGGGCTAATCTTATTATTGATTTTACAAGCATTAGACTCGCTTAATATGATTACAGGCATTTTAGTTGTTATTTCTACAGGTTTATTTTTGAGTTATTTTAAAAAAGTCAAAAGAAAGAATTTGACTAAATTGCCAAAAATACCTAAATTAACAAGTCTTCAGAGAAAAGGGGGAAATTAGGGTATTTGGGGAATTAAGGGCATTTGGGGTATAATTCAGGCATGAAACAAAAATTTTACATACATTGCGCAATACCTTATGTTAATGCCAAACCACATATTGGTCATGCCTTGGAATTTATTCAAACAGATACTATTGCCCGTTATCACCGTTTATTAGGTGATGATGTCCTTATGCTCTCGGGTGGAGATGAAAATGCCTTAAAAAATGTTCAGGCAGCAGAATCTGCTGGAGAAAATATTCAAGTGTTTGTTGATAAAAATGCTAAATTATTCCAAGATCTGGCAGACAAGTTAAATATACATTTTGATGTTTTTCAAAAAGGCAGTGATCCAAAACACCATCAGGCCTCTCAAAAACTTTGGAAACTTTGTGAAGAAAACGGAGATATTTATAAAAAGTCTTATAAGGGACTTTACTGTATAGGTTGCGAGGTATTTTATACTCCAGATGAATTAGACGAAAAAGGAGAATGCTTTGAGCATCCAGGGAAAAAACTCGAGGAAGTTGAAGAAGTGAACTATTTCTTTAAACTGTCCAAGTATCAAGATGAATTAATCAAACTAATTGAGGAAGATAAACTTCAAATAATTCCTGGTTCCAAAAAGAACGAGGCTTTATCATTTATAAAATCAGGTCTGCAGGATATCAGTATATCTCGAACGAACGAACGGGCTAAAAACTGGGGGGTAGCTGTACCAAATGATCCTACTCAGCGCATTTATGTTTGGATGGACGCTTTAAACATTTATCAAAGCGGTGTCGGCTTTGGTTGGGATGAGAAATTATATGAAAAGTGGTGGCCAGCAAATTTACAAGTAATTGGTCGGGGCATTTTGCGTTTTCATGCAGTTTATTGGCCTGCCTTTTTACTTTCTGCCAAATTAGCCCTTCCAAAAAAGCTATTTGTTCATGACTACATTACAATTGATGGCCAAAAGATGTCAAAAACTTTGGGGAATATTATTGACCCTTTAGAAGTAATTAATAAATATGGAGTTGATGCTTTAAGGTATTACTTACTTTCAAAAGTTTCACCTTTTACAGATGGGGATTATTCTAATATAAAAATGCTCGAGGCTTATAATGCAGATTTAGCAAATGGATTAGGAAATTTGGTAGCAAGGATTGCCAAACTTGCAGAGAAAATAAATTTTGAGGTTAAACAAACCACAGAAATCTTTGATCCTTTAGTCAAAGAAAAATTAGAAGAATTTAAATTTAATGAAGCTTTGGCAGCAATTTGGGCAGATATTGCAGCTTTAGATAAAAAAATCAATGAAACAGAACCCTGGAAACTAGAGGCAAAACAACTAGAGGAGTTTCTGTCTGTTAGCACTGTTAAAATTCGCTCTATTGCCCTAAGCTTAAAACCCTTTTTGCCAGAAACTGCTGAAAAAATCCTAAAACAATTTTCAGGACAGATTAAATCTCAAGCCCCATTGTTTCCTAGAATATAATGCTTACAGATACCCATGCTCATTTATATTGGGATTCTTTTAGGAAAGATTTTGATGAGGTTATCAAAAGAAGTTTGGATACTGGAATTTCCACAGTTATCAATGTTGGTGTTGATATTAAAACAAGTAAAATTACTGCAAAACTAGAATCAGAAAAAATTAAATTCTATTCTACAATTGGTATTCATCCACATGAAGCCCTCCGCTACTCTCAGGGTAAACTATCTGAGGATATAGAAAAGTTAGAACAAATCTATCTTTCCGCCCCTGAAAAAGTAGTAGCTGTTGGAGAATGCGGACTGGATATAACACCCACAGATTTGCAGATTAAACTGCTCCAATCTCAAATTGATCTGGCTAAGAAGTTAAACCTTCCATTGATCATTCATTGCCGTGATGACCGTTCTCAAAATCCTGAAAATACCCAATGTTGGGATAAAGTTATCGATATGACAAAAAATCATTTTGGTATCTACCATTGTTATAGCGGGCTTTCCCAAACTACCGATTACATACTACAAAATACAAACTTTTTAATATCCTTTGCAGCCACAATTACCTACCCTAAAAATAAATATTTGCAAGAAGCTGCCAGAATAATACCCTTAGAAAGAATTGTTTTAGAAACAGATTGCCCATTTTTACCCCCTCAAAGTAAAAGAGGCCAAAGAAATGAACCCTCTTCTGTCAAAGAAATTGCAGAACTAATAGCCCAATTAAGAGGCTTATCATTGGAAGAGGTTGCCATTCAAACCACCAAAAACGCCAAAAAGATATTTAATATCAACTAATATCCCTAGGTGGCGTATCTGGGCCACCCCCCAGGTGGATAGATAAGTTGCATTTTGGCCATGCAAAACGTAAACTTAAGGATACAAATTATGCGGATTTTACTAGTTTTTTTTATTGGATTTTTGTCCTTTTTCTATCTATCAGAAATTGCCAACCGTTTCATTAAAAACACACGGTATAGCTTTCTTGGCATATTTCTTGCTTTCTTAGGTCTTTTAATTGGCTTTTTTGGAGGGTCTAGACTGACTGGAGGAGTAAATGCGCTGGCAGCCTTTTTCCTGATCGGGACAGGACTTGGACTAATAATCCATCATCTTTTATCTCAGCGTTTTTTCTTCTTTGAGAAAATCGAGAAAGAATTTGTTTCAAAACACGAGAATGGTTTAGAAAGATTCTTAGAAATTTTACCAGGGAGTTTAACCTGGCTCGCTTTAACTTCGCCTATTTGGCTCTCCTTTACTCTTCCTTATGCTGTTGCCTATTTAATATTGATCGCAGATGTCTATTGGCTGCTCACAGCTTTTAGAATAGCCATTCTCATCCTGTTAGGTTACAAAAAAATGGAATGGGCCAAAAAACAAAATTGGCAAAAACTTCTGCGAAAGGATTTCCCAAATGAGTGGGGAAAATATTATCATTTAATACTGGTTCCAACTTATAAGGAGGCTCTGTATATTCTTGAACCTACCTTCAATGCCATCATTAAAAGCGCTTATCCTAGAAATAAAATATTTATAGCTGTTGGTTTTGAAAACAGAGATGACCCGGAAAAAATCAGACAAACTCAAGATTACTTAGAAAAGATAGAAAAAAAAGTTGCAGGAGTTTTTACCACTATTCATCCTTATAACCTACCTGGTGAAGTTGCCGGCCAGGGATCAAATAAAAATTGGATGATTAAACATATTGTACCTAGCTTGGAACAAAAAGGAATCAAAATTGATGATGTGTTTGTGACAACTTTAGATGCTGATTTCTGTCTGCATCCTCAATTTCTTTCAGGGGCATTACATAAATATTTATCTTTACCTTCTACTGCCAGAGACAAAAGAACTTTTACAGGGGTATTCCTGTATCATAACAATTACTGGCAAACCCCCACACCCATGAGACTTATGGCAACCGGAACCTCGCTTTGGCAGTTAGCTGAAATGGTAGGCTCTGATAAATATATGAATTATTCCTCGATGTCTATTTCTCTAAAGGGTTTACTGGATATTGGTCTTTGGATACCAGATAAAGTAAACGACGATAACGGATTCTATTGGAAGGCCTATTTCCATTTTAACGGAGACTACAGAGTCATCCCACACTTTTTGCCAATTTCTGGAGACGCGGTTCAGGACACTACCTTACTTAAAACTTTTCAAAACCAGTATTTCCAGATCAAAAGATGGGCCTATGGAGTAGAACATATCCCCTTTATTGTCAAACAATACTTTACTAAAGAAATAGATTTCTGGGATAAAACCGACAGGGTGCTTTTCAAAATTTGGGGAGATTTAAAATGGGGTTTTCTGGCTATATTTGTTACATTTGGCAGTTTACTCATCCCTTTGGTTAACCCCCAATTTAGATTATCCGTACTCTCAATAAATTTACCTATTGTCTCCTCGTGGATATTAACAGCGACTTTCCTGGGACTTTTTGCTACCATCTTTGTGCATGAAAAAATAGCTCCCAGGAGACCCACCAACTGGTCAATCTTTAAAAAAATCTGGTCATATATCCAATGGCTTTTAATACCTCTTATTTTAATCACTATCTCCTCCTTACCTGCAATTGATGCTCAAACCTCTTTAATGTTTGGTAAAAAATTAGAATTCCGTGTGACCCGCAAGACCCGTCAATTAAAAGAATCTTAATTTATGTCCAGTAGATTACATTTTTGGGTGGGACTATCTTTATTACTTTTAAGTTTAATAATTGCTTTAACTGATCTTTTTGTCCTTAAATTTTTACCCGCCACATTACCTCTTTTTTATTCACTACCCTGGGGGCAGGCGCAATTGGCAACGCACACACAATTTCTAATTATTCCAGCAAGCATCAGCGCAATTACAATTTTAAATTTAATTATTTCCTGGCAACTACACCAATCCCAATCTTTTTTTAAAAAAATACTACTTTTATCATCAATTGTAGTAAGCTTAATATTCACTATCACTTTCGTTAAAATAATCTTAAATTTAATTTAATGGATTTTTTATTACCAATTTTGACTTCTTTGGGAATCACAATCGCTACTATTCCAGTTACAATTATTTTTGCAAAAAAATTCAATTTATTGGATAACCCAAAAATCAGACATCACCCTGCTCATACTCAAGAACGGATTGTGCCAAGAGCAGGAGGCTTGCCTGTATTTTTAGGAATTGCTATTGCTATGGTAATTTTTACTCCTTTTGATAGTCGCACTATAGGGATTTTGGCTGGACTTTTTATTTTACTTACTATTGGACTATTAGATGATAAATATCCAAATTTTTCTCCTTACGTACGACTGATCGCTCAATTTATTGCAGCTGCAATTGTAGTATTGGCTGGTATAGGTATTACCTTTATCACTAACCCTTTAGGAGGGATTATTCATTTAGGAAATATTGCTGATCTGTTGGCCTTGGTTTGGATTGTTTGGGTCATGAATATGATGAATTGGTCAAAAGGGGTTGATGGCCAGATGCCTGGAATTATTACTATTTGCGCTGTAATTTTAGGCATATTATCTTTGAAGATAAATCTATCACAAGATATTAACCAATTTAACCTGGCTAAACTGTCATTTATTACTGCCGGAGCATCTTTAGGATTACTGATTTTTAACTGGCACCCTGCTAAAATTTTCCCGGGGTTTTCCGGATCAACTATTCTGGGATTTATGATTGCAATTCTCTCTATTTTATCTGGAGGTAAACTGGCGACAGCAGGACTAGTATTACTTATTCCTGCTACGGATTTTGCTTATACATTTGTAAGACGTCTACTAAGCGGTAAATCACCTGTCTGGGGAGACAGAGGACATTTGCATCATAAACTCTTGGAAATTGGGCTTTCTCACGAGCAGATAGCCTTGTTTTACATTTTAGGAAGTGTTATTCTGGGGGCAGCAGCTCTAAGTTTGTCCTCCACAGGCAAACTATTTGCAGCCATCCTTACAGGAACAATTATTTTAGGAGGTATTTTATGGCTAAACTTTTTTGGGGGCTACTTAAAGCGTCGCGCCCCAGACAATGGATAAAAAATTTTTCTATTTTTGCTGCATTAGTCTTCTCCGGAACACTATTTGATCACAGCAGTCAACTTAAAAGTTTTGAGGCTTTTGTACTATTTTGCATTTTCTCCTCTTCTACTTATTTATTAAATGATGTATTTGATATTGAGAGAGACAAACTCCATCCATTTAAAAGCAAGCGTCCGGTGGCATCTGGACTAGTCCCTGTGCCCTTGGCAGTGATGTTGTCCCTAGTCTTAATTATTGTTTTTCTTCCTTTATCATACAGGCTATCTCCTGCATTTTTCTTCGCGGGCTCTGCATATTTACTGATGCAACTGTTTTATTCAAGCTATCTTAAACGGATTATCTTAATTGATGTACTGGTAATTGCAGCTGGATTTGTTTTACGGGTATATGCTGGTGTTTGGGCAATTGATGCCCATTTAAATGTTTGGTTTTTACTTTGCGTGACTTCTTTTGCGCTCTTTTTGGCAATCGGAAAGAGAAGATCTGAGCGGACATTAATGGAATCTCAGACTTTCCGCCACAGAGAGACATTATTGCATTATCCAGAAAATTTATTGGATATTTTAACCAGCATGTTTGCCAATTCCACCTGGCTGACCTATGCTTTTTTTGCATTTTTGCAACCACCTATACAAGCTAGGCTAATTGTTTCAAATCTACTGGGCGGACTTGAGTTACCTTTTTCTGAAGCTAAATATTTAATGGCAACAGTACCAATTGTGCTTTATGCTGTTATGAGATATCTCTATATCATTTATGAGAAGAAGGAGGGAGAATCTCCTGAACGGGTGATTTTAACCGATACACCACTGCTTGTTACTGTCTTAATCTGGATAATTTTGGTACTGGGAATTATTTACTATCTGGGAGCATAACAGGCATCAGGATCAAAACAGTTCCTACTACTAAACTGACCCAAAAAACTGTTAAATCAAAACTATAACCAAGTAAGGGTAGAGCAACCACTAGAACCACTCCTAAAAAAGATGCCAGCTTGTATATAGTCTTTCCACCTCCTAAGTCCGAATTTTATGCTTAGAGAAAAAAAATTTCAGTAATATAAATTACAAGAAAGATGTTTGTTGGGTTGTTAATAATTTCAAACTCTAGTAAAATCCGTATATGCAGGAGCAAGCTTTTAAAAAACTGAACGTTTTCTTCTCCGGATTTAAGAAATTATCATTTAAAAAAGGCGAGACAATCCTGCGCGCAGATGAGGAACCCCGCGGGGTATTATATCTTACCAAAGGCTATGTCAAACTTTATTCTCTATCTAAAAAAGCTCAACAGTTAACTCTTATCATCTTCAAACCTGAAGATTTTTTTCCTATGATGTGGGCAATAAATGGCACTCCAAACGCTTATTATGTAGAAACCATGACTGAAGTTGAGCTTTACAAAGCGCCACGGCAGGAATTTCTAAAGTTTATAAAAGAAAACATAGATGTCATGGCTGAAATAAACAGCCGTATCCTAACAAGATTTGGAGGAGTCCTAAATAGAATGGAATATGCTATGTTTGGCAATGCCACCAACAAAGTAGCTTCAATGATTCTCATCTGCGCTGAAAGGCTAGGTAAAAAAGATAAAAGAAAAAAAAGTATTATTATTCAGGTTCCTTTAACTCATCAGGATATTGCCAATTTAATCGGATTAGTAAGGGAAACTGTCAGTATTGAGATGAAAAAATTGCAAAGAAAAGGGCTGATTGATTATCAAGGAAAATATCTAATAGTCAAAGACTATCAAAAGCTCAAAGAAGAAGCTGTTTTTGAACCAGTTAATTAAAACTGATATCACTGCTTTTTCTTTTCTACATAAGAAGAAGAAACAAACCCCTCGGTCCCACTGGGCAATCTCACTCTATCCCAGCTTCCTTGATCTTCTAAAAGCACCAGAATATCTCCAGGCTTTACCTGCGCCACTTCTTTTCCATTCAGACTTGGTTTATCCCTTACTCTTAAAAAACCTGTTGGTGTTTGTAAAACTGCAACCTCTGGCGTTTGAGTAATTGCAGGTGTAGTAACAACTGTCAAATCAGCCTCAGATAAAGCCAAATCCACAGAAACCGTCAGATTAAAATTGTTTGGCAAATTAGCTCTAATGCTTCTTTTTAAGTAATTTGTATGTGAAACAAGTACTGTGTGTTCACCAGCATCTAAATCTAGCGTTAAAGGAGTTTTACCAGAAACTTTTCCGTCTATCTCTACATCAGCCCCTGAAGGATTGGAAATAACAGTTATACCTTTCCCTTTATCTAAAGTCAGAGTCTCTCCCGCGGAAGAGGCAAAATCCAAAGCTATGTCCCGGTTTATCACAGTAACAGTTCCAGGGCTAAGTTTTACTTTTCCGCTCCAGCTGGCTTGATCTTTCTGAATTTTAACAGTATATTCTCCTGTATCTAAATTTTTATCCTCAAATGGCGTTTTGCCCATTTCTTTATCATCCAAAAAAACCGTAGCATCTGAAGGCAAAGAATAAATAGAAATACCACTTGTTGGTTTCACACCAAAGAAAATCTGCCTCCAAGCACCACTAAAGCGCAATAGTAAAGCTGTTAAACTTAGTATCACCAAAAACCAAACAATAATCTTTTTCATTCATTTTCAATTATACCCCAATTTTTGACTTTTGAGGCAAAATTTGCTATCATACACATGTTTTAGTGTCCACTTGGCACAAAAACCTTCTGTCTAAGGTAGTTTCTGAAAGGGAAGCCCTAACTCTGAAATTACCTAAAACCAAGCTAAGGTTCCCTCTAGGGTTTACAACGCTTGTTACCATTGTATTTATCCTGCTTACCTTTTTGGGATATTATCCAACCTTTCAAATTCCTCCTATTGCGCGTTCTACAGCCAAGGCAACCGGGATCGAACAAAAAGGAGAAATTATTGCCAAGTCTTTTTCTCAACCATTGGTTTTACCTCATCCAGGTTATTTATCAACCAGATTTTCTTCATGGCATCCTGGTATAGATATTGCGGTAGGCTTAGGAATGCCTATTCATCCTGTAACTTCCGGGGAAGTTAATTTAGTTAGCAGAGATTTTTTCGGTCTGGGAAACTATGTAGAAGTGACTCATCAAAATGGTTTTAAATCAAAATATGCTCATATGGGAAGAGTCTTTGTGAAAACAGGGGACAAAGTCACTTCAGAAAATATTTTAGGAGAGGTAGGACTAACTGGTAATACATCTGGTCCACATACACATCTAGAAATGACTCTAAACAATAAATATATTGACCCCCAAACTTTACTGCCAGAAATTCCTAAGATATAATCTCCCCTTCTACTTCTGTTAAAGTTGCCCCCCTAAGGCCAAATTGTTCTCTTTCCCTATTTATCAACCTTTCCAGCAAATTCTTAAGTTCCAAAGGATAATCTACAAACTTTAAACTTATTTCTCCTTTATTTAACCCAGCAGTATTTACAATAATTGTGCCATGATGCAAAAACAACCTGTCTACAAATGATTGATCTACTTCCAGATGAGTAATTTTGTCAAAAAGAGCAGCTGTCAGTTTTACTCCAAACACTCCTTTCTTAATCACCACTCTTCTGGTAGTAAGTAAATACCTATTAGCATGATAAACATGCATAGTTTTGACAAGAGCTGAAATAAACATCAGTCCAATTCCCAAAATTCCTGCCCAGAGCCTGTCCATTTTCAGAAACCAACCCAAACCTAGCCCTAACCCCAAAAATAAAACACCTGGAAAGAGAATATATATTAAAAATTTAGATCTGATATAAGCTTTAGATAAACCAGTAACTAAAATAAGCTCCTCATCTTCTGAGAGATATTTTCTAAAAGCATTTTTTTGCCTGCTGGTAGGAGATTCCCTGTAATGAAACTTAGCCATCAAGACTATTGTAGCAGATTAAAGGAGTTGGTTTTAAGTAAGTATTAGAGTAAGATATGTTTTAATGCTTGACCAGAAAAGAAGATATTTGCAGATTGCTCTAAATAGCACTCCTTTTGAGGGAAAGGGAATTATCTCCCAGCTTCCGTCTTCTGACAGAATCATTATTGAAGCGGGAACACCCCTGATTAAAGCATATGGTAAAAATGGCATAAGACAACTTAAAGAAGCTTGGCAAGCACAACTTGGTGATGATTTTAATAGTTATATAGCAGCGGACACTAAGTGTATGGACAGGGGAAAAACTGAAGTACAAATAGCAGTAGCAGGCGGAGCAAATGCAGCCACGGTTTTAGGGGGTGCCCCTTTAGAAACAATTAATTATTTTATTTCTTCATGCGAAGAGCTGGGCATTGATTCCATGGTAGATATGATTGGCATTGAACAACCGTTTAAAATATTAAGGAGGCTTAAAAAAATGCCAACTGTTATAATACTGCACCGTGGGGTGGATGAGGAAACTTTTGATAAAAATAAGCCTATTCCGTATCTGCAAATCAATAAAATCAGAAGCAGTTTTAATACCTTAATCTCGATTGCCGGAGGAGATACGATTAGGGAAGTACAGAGGGCCATCTTTAATGATGCCAATATTGTAGTGGTATGGAGAAACTTTTACACACCTACTTCAAATACCGCTCAACTAGCAGAAGAGTTTTTAAGAGAAATTAAATGATTGATACTTTAGTACATATTCAAAATCTTGCGTTTTATTTAATCTTAATTGCTAGTTTTTTATTTCTATACTTGTTTGTAATAACTAAAAAGGTGCAAACCAGTGATAATATTGAGAAATTATTTATTAACAGTAAAGAAAGATTTTTGGTTTTTAAACCCCAAGAATCTCTTAAGAACTTAGATCCTGTATATGGATATTTTCATCTGAAGGGATGGGATGAATGGAACTTTAACAAAAAAGATATGGAAATGAGATTTGAGGCTATTAGAGGATTATGTCAAGAGTGCCATAAAAATTCTGCACAAGTTGGATACTACGAAGAGGGCTATATGAAAGGGTTATCAGATCATAATGAATGGATCATTCCGCAAAAACCACCTATCCCTCTTTGTAAATTATGTACTTTTAGAAAGATACGCTTAATAATATTAGTGCCGCATGGAAAGTTTTCTAAAGGTATTACTCGACCCTATGGAGGGGATGGTATCTACATCTCAACCACTACTAACACTCAGTAAATTTCAACTTGCGGATTATCTTTTCAGAAGATTTTTTAATCCTGCCATAATTTCTGTGGGAAGAGCAAAAACAATGGTATTGGCTGGATTGGCAGTTGTAGCTTCTATAGTTTGCAGGGTCCTTAAAGATATTGCTCCTGACGAAGCCATATTTTTCATAGCTTCCTGTAAATTCTTGGAAGCAGCTAACTCTCCCTGAGACCTAATGATGGTAGCTCTTCTTTCCCTCTCTGCTTCTGCTTGTTTAGCCATTACCCTTTTCATATCTGCAGGGAGTTCAATATCCTGCATCTTGATAGAGGTCACATTCACCCCCCATTCAGCAGTTTCTTTATCAACTATGGTTTTGATCTCTTCAGCTATTTTTTCCCGCTCGGTAAGAAGAGTATCCAATTCCACCCCGCCAATAATATCCCTTAAAGCTGTTTGGGCATATTGTGTAATGGCATAAGCATAATCTTGAATCTTTAAAACAGCAGCTTCAGGCCTTTCAACTTGAAAATAAACCACTGCATTAATACCAACAGGTAAATTATCCTTGGTAATTACCTCCTGTTGAGGAATATCAGAGGTAGTAATCCTCATATCAACTATTATTACTCTTTGAATAATCGGAATAATAACTTTTAAACCGGGAGTCAGTGTATATGAGTAAGATCCCAGAGTTAAAACTACGCCTCTTTGGTATTGGTCGATAATTTTAATCCCGGATAGAATCAACAATAACGCTATAACTAAAAGAATAACAAAAACCACTCCCATAATTTTAATGTAGCATTAGTCAGCAATAAAAGCAATAATGCTTGTTGACAGCTTGTCATATATATGCTAAGATTAAATTATGTTAGTCAGAACTACACTTCGGTTAAAGGAAAATCTAAAAAGAACTGCTGAAAAGAAAGCCTTGCAGGATGATGTTACCTTGCAGGAAATTTTTAATCAGGCTTTGGAAGAATATCTGGAGAAAGACGCAAAGAAAGAAGCCGGCAGAATCATCTTTAAAACTCACCACCTTGGTAAACCCTTAGATAATCTGACCCGTGATGATTTCTATCCAGATCCAAAAATTTAAATGTTAATTGATAGTAATATTTTAATTTATGCTATTAATGCTGATTCTCCAAAGCACAAGAAGGCTCAAAATTTTTTACAAGATAACTTAGGAAAATTAGAAATTGCCCATCAAAACATTCTGGAAACTATCAGAGTCTTAACTCACAAGAAATTTTCCAAACCCATGGGGCTAAAGTTGGCCCTATCAGCTATCCAGGCAATCACACAGTCCTGCAGCATAGTTTATCCTACACAAACAACTTATTATCTTTGGCTTGAATTTGTAAATAAATATGCGTTGACAGGCAATAGGATCTTTGATGCATATCTTGCAGCTACTGCTTTAAGTAATGAAATAAATATTATAGCTACGGATAATGTGTTAGATTTTAAAAAATTTAAAAGCCTTAAAATAGTCAATCCCTTTTCCTAAACCCCAAGTATCGCTTCATTCCTCATCTATTTGACGTATTCTGATTAGTATGATATTCTGATTAGTATGAATTACATTCAAACTATTTCTAAAATTAGAAGCAGGGGTCAACTGACTGTCCCCCAAAGTATCAGGCAAGCTCTTAATTGGTCGCAAGATGAAATGGTAAAAATTGTCACCATAGATGATGGTTTTAGAGTAGAAAGATTACCTACCGCACATCCACAAGCCAAACCCAAAAAATTAAACAAAAAGCAGTGGAATAAAATTTGGCAAGATTTGGAAGAATTTAGTAAGTTGGGCAGACAGGATATTAAATTAACCAAATTCATACGAAAAGATCGGGATACCCACTTCTAATATGCCTGCATACATTTTGGATACCTCTGTTGTAGTTAAGTGGTTTCATCACCCGAAGGAAAAGCACGTAAAAGAAGCAAAGCAACTCTGGGAAGACTTAGAGTCTGGAAGAATCAATGTTATTCTCCCTGATATCTTACCACTTGAACTCCTAAATGCCTTTATCAAAGGCAAAAATGCCACTCCGGAGAAATCTTACTCTATAGTTGCCACTCTTTTCAAAATTCCGATAACAATTATTGAAGTGAGTTTACCTGTTTTAGAAATTACTGCTTCACTAATGAAACAATATAGTCTGGCTGCTTATGATGCTTATTTTTTAGCTACTGCCCAATATGAAGGCTGCAAACTAATCAGTGATGATCAAAAAGCCCATGGAAAAATAAGTGACGGCACTGTTTTGATGCTGAAAGATTATTGAATTTAATACCCGCCCATACCGCCCGCCGACATTTGAGGAGTTTTTTGACTTCTTGCATACCTTTTCTTTCTCTGTTAAAATGACTATAATACTCTAGTTGTCAAATGTCTAAAGAAAAGAATCTTTTAAAAAACACACTAATAGACCTTTACTCAAAACAAAAATTACCCACGGGCACCATCGCTAAGCTACTGTCCTGTAAAAGTCATGTTACTATTCTTAACTATTTGAAAAAATATAATATTCCCAGACGATCCAAACTTGGAAATCGTATCTCCATTCAAATTAGCAGGGAGATTCTTTTTGATCTTTATCATAAGGAAAAGTTAACTCAAAAACAGATAGCTAAAAACTTCGGAAATCGAAGTGACACTGGTATCCGAAGATTAATGAGAACATATGGCATAAAAACCAAGAGTGATTCAGAATCACATATAAAGTATCCAAAATTTGATTTTAGTGGAGATCTAAAAGAAAAAGCCTATTTAATCGGATTTCGACTGGGTGATTTAAATATTCATAAAGTCCATGAATTGATTCAAGCCCGTTGTTCAAGCACAATAACAGAACAAGCTAGTTTATTTAGAGATATCTTTAACAATTACGGCCATGTATCTATTACTACTGCAAAGAGAGGAACACTTGAGATGGTGATTCTATTAAATATGTCATTTAATTTTTTACTACCAAAGAAGGATTTAATCGAAGATTGGATTTTGCAAAATAATAGTTATTTTCTTCCTTTCTTGGCAGGCTATGCTGACGCGGAAGGATCTTATTATCTAAGAACTCCTTATTATAAGAATAAAAAAACTCCTTGGGGCGTTTTTGAAATACAGACTTATGACAAAAATATTATTTATACGATTTTTAAGTATCTTGTGGATATCGGAATAGAATGCACTTTTTCAGTTAACACACAACGTTTAAGATATAAGCAGGATATGTGCAGATTAACTATTGTCAAAAAACAATCTCTTTGGGATTTTATCAAGTTAATAGAACCTTACCACCAACATAAAAATAAGATTAAGGATCTACAAAAAGTTAAGGAGAACTTGATCCTACGTAATTCTATACCTTATTGTAGGCCTATTACTCTTTAATAATCCATCCCTCCTCCGGGAGGCATAGGAGGTGTAGGAGGACTTTTTTCCGGGAGATCTGTAATTAAACAATTTGTTGTCATCACCATGATAGCAACTGAGGCAGCATTTTGCAAAACAGACCTGGTAACTTTTACAGGATCAATAATCCCAGCTTTAACTAAATCTTTAACTTGCTCATCTAAAACATCTATTCCCATATTACCCTGGCTTCCCATAACTTTAGATAAAGCAATTCCTTCATCCATACCAGCATTTTTTACCAGCATCCTGAAAGGTTGTTCTAAAGCTTTTTTAACAATTTCTACCCCAACCTTTTCTTCGCCTGCTGCTACCACTGCTTCTAAAGCTTTTGCTGCCCTAAGCAAGGCTATTTCTCCCCCAGCTACAATTCCTTCTTCAATAGCAGCTTTGGTAGCAGCCACAGCATCTATCACTCTTTCTTTCTTTTCTTTGAGCTCTACTTCTGTAGCAGCCCCTACATTGATCACAGCTACTCCACCAGTTAACTTTGCCAGTCTTTCCTGTAATTTTTCTTTATCAAATTCTGAATCTGAAGCTTGCAGCTCTCTTCTGATTTGAGCAATCCTAGCTTCAATCTTACCTTTTACACCTTTACCATCAACTATTAAGGTATTATCTTTATCAGAGGTAACTCTGCCTGCCCTGCCTAAATCTGCAACCTCTACTGATTCAAACTTTTTGCCAGTATCTTCTGAAATAACTGTTCCACCTGTTAAAATTGCAATATCTTCCAGCATTTCTTTTCTTCTATCTCCAAATCCAGGGGCTTTAACTGCTAAAACATTAAATGTGCTTCTTAACTTATTTACTACTAAAAGAGCCAAAGCTTCACCTTCTACCTCATCAGCAATGATAACTAAACTTTTTGAAACCTGCACAAATTTTTCCAGGAAAGGAACCAGGTCAGCAGCCGAAGAGATCTTTTTATCAGTGATTAAAATATAGGGGTCCTCAATAGAAGATTCCATTTTATCTGTATCAGTTACAAAATAAGGGGAGACAAAACCTTTATCAAACTCCATTCCTTCTTTATAATCCACACTCATTTCCATGGTTTTGCCTTCTTCCACTGTAACTACTCCATCTTTGCCAACCTTTTGCAAAGATTCAGCAATTAAGTTACCAATTTGTTGGTCTGAGGCTGAAATAGTAGCTACTTGAGCTACTTCTTCTTGAGTGGAGATTTTCTTGCTCATTTTTCTAAGTTCTTCTACTAAAACTAGCACTGCTTTTTCTATACCATGTTTTAATATCATTGGGTTTGAACCTGCCTGGATATTTTTAAGGCCTTCTGTGACTATAGCTTTGGCTAAAATAGTAGCAGTGGTAGTTCCATCTCCTGCAACGTCAGCAGTTTTGGAAGCTGCCTCTTTAAGAAGTTGGGCACCCATGTTTTCAAATGGATCTTCTAAATCTATTTCTTTGGCCACAGTTACTCCATCATGGACTACATTTGGAGCTCCCCATTTTTTATCTAAGGCTACATTTCTACCTTTAGGACCTAAAGTTGTTGCCACAGCTTCTGTTAAGGTATTAATACCTTTAAGTAATGCCTCTCTTGCCTGTGTATCAAATTTTAATATTTTCCCTGCCATATTTTTTACTCCAATATTGCCATTAGGTCATCAAATTTTACCAGTTTCATTTCTTTACCATCTACTTTGATTTCATCTCCACCCCATTTTTTATAAACTACTTTATCTCCAACTTCAACTGGACATTTAACACTCTTACCATTTTCCATAACCATCTCATCCCCACAAGCTACCACTTTTCCCTGAGCTGGTTTTTCCTGGGCTGATTCTGGCAGGATTATACCAGATACAGTTCTTGTTTCTGCCTCAGATGGGGCAACTAACACATAACCCATCAGGGGTTTGATAGAAACTTTACTACTTACTTTATTTAATTTAGCCATATTTGAAAATACCAGGAGCAGTTTGTGTTAGATGTTATACCAAACACTAGCACTACTTGTCAAGGACTGATTATATCTTTTTAAAATTCCCTCTCTTATATCATTAGGATGAAAGTATAAAGCCCCATCTTCTATTCTCTCTAGACCTTTTGGTTTTTGCATGATCTTTAACTGGATCCATTTAGCTAGATTCTCGAGACGATTTAAAATCGTATTATGTATTATGTATTTTGTATTATGGGAATTTATGCTTTTTCCCCTTGATACATAATACTTACTACTTACTACTGATTGATCTATCCAATTCGGCAGAAATTTAAAAGCCCAAGAATTCATAGCAAGATATTTTGAATAAATTCCACCCTTTTGCCATAGAACCTTCATTTGTAAAACCTCATGGGCAACAAAAATATCTTTATTTATTTGCTCTAATTTATCTTCTTCAAGCAAGATATTGATGCATAATTTACCGGCAATTTTTCCATTTCTTTTTCTTCTTTGACCTGTTAAAGACAACAATCCTAATATAAATAACCTGGCAATCCATAAACGGTTTTTGGAAGTGATAATAAACAGATCTATATCATCCTTTTTTCCAGCATTTTCCATAGCCAACCCACCAGATATTCCAACTAATTTTATCCAAGGGATAATTTTTAAAACCTGGGAAATAATTTGTGCTTTTTTAATATAAATTTGAGATTGCTTAGTTTTTATTAATCTGCTTTTTACTATGCTTGTTTTTTTTGGCAAAAAATAGCATTCCTTTTTACTTTCTACTTTTGACTTCTTACTTAATTTGCTTACCGCTGTCACTGTCTGTCTTAAAGTTGTCTTTCTCCCAATCAGCCATTTATGAATTTCATTTATCTTTAGAGGATAATCAAAGATATCAGCATAAATTAAAGTTTTTAGGACTGCCTTTTCCATGGTACAATTCTACACATGTTAATGAGTAAAATCACCACCCTGGGAATTGGAGGTGAGGCCCAAGAATTTAAAGTTGTTCACGCTCATCAAGAATTATTAGATCTGCTAAAAAGCAATCCAGATTTTTTGATCATTGGAGAAGGAAGTAATTTATTGATTTCTGATGAGGGAATAGATTGTTTGGTGATAAAGAATGAGATTACAGGAATCTCCCGATTACACCCCAAGGGTGTAATCGTCAAAAGCGGTACTCCTTTACAAAAACTTGTTAATTACACTATCAGTCATGGCCTGTCTGGGCTGCAGAAACTCTCAGGTATTCCTGGAACAATTGGGGGAGCAATTTATGGCAATGCAGGCGCCTATGGCCAGACAATCTCTGATTATCTTACTGAAGTTATAGTCTTTGATGGTATTAAGACAATTACTTTAACTAAAACAGAATGTGGTTTTGGTTACAGAGACAGTAATTTTAAAAGAAACAAATATATTATATTAGAAGCTAGTTTACAGCTTGAATCAGGAAATCCAGAAATTTTAAAACAAGAAGCTAGAGAAACTATTACTAAAAGATTAGTTAAATATCCTCTAGGAATAAAATGTCCTGGCAGCTTTTTTAAAAATTTAGTAGCTGCTGAGATTCCTTCAGAAATCTTAAAAAATATTCCCCAAGATAAGATTATTTATGGTAAATTGCCAGCAGGGGCCCTGCTTGAAATGGTAGGGGCCAAAGGGCAATCGTTGGATGGAATAGCAATTGCCTCTTATCATGCTAATTTATTTATCAACAAGGAAAATGGAACAGCTAAAGCTTTTTATACTTTAGCCAAAGAATATGCCTTAAAAGTCAAAGATAAATTTGGAATTACTCTTGAACCTGAAGTCCAACTTGTCAATCTGCCATCACTGACCTAGTAACATCAATATAGTGTGCGGTCGTCCAATTTAGCAACAAACTGCATCAAGCTCTATTCTTCCCTAATTTATTCCTAAGATTCTGTTTGGCAAAGACTCTCTCTAACTTCTCTGCACCCAAACTCTTCCCATCCTGATCTGCTACTTTCATAATCTGGCAAATAGCGCAATCATTAAAGTATTCCCAAGCATCTTCTTTTTTAGTCTTTTTCATTACTTTAGTTACATTGAACGATCGGTTAGTTTAAGTAAAGTCATAACTCCTTCTCATCTATTAATTGGTAAACCTCTATAGGAACTTCTTCATACGGATGATTTGCCTTAATAGCAGCTATTACTTGTTTAACTTTTTCTTTTTGGCAAATTACTTCTATTCTTTCTTCTTCAACTTCTGATAGCTGTCCCACTTTTCCAATGGCTGGATGGGCTCCTTGGCTAGGAATAAACCTGCCAATGCCCTTTGTTGAAAAGCTAGAATGAGTATAATTTCCTAAAACTCCAGCTCCTGCATCTCCCATTGCCTGCATCACCTTACCAGCATCTTTCACAGGAACAAAAGTGATAATTTTAAACATGTTATTTAATACTTGGCGCAGGTTTTGATTTGGTATATTTATCCAAGACTTGTTGTATACCCTGGTTAACTGTTTGTAAAGCGGTTGTAGGGTCTGTGCCAGCAAGTGTGGCATTTATCCCATCTTCCCAGTATTTAATCATTTCATCATTTAAACCATTATCAAATGTATTTGAGGCAAGATACCAGAATTTATAATTGGGGCCTTGGGTAACAAATGCTCCTACTATTGGATCAGTTGCAAGCTCTTGCCCAAGGCTAACCTGTGAATAGGGCTCCCCAAATAATCTTACTTGCCAAGCCTGCTGATAAGCTAATTTCTCTGTTTCTACAGATGTCAAATATTTTACAAACTTCCAGGCCTCAGTTATATTCTGAGATTTGGCAGAAACTACCTCACCCCAGAATGTGGCCCAGCCTACTGTTTTCCCAGAAAGCTGGGGAACAGGCGCTACTTTAAATTTTAGATTTGGGTTAGCCACTCTAAGTTCATGCGCCCTCCAGGAAGGGGCAAAGTAAAAGCCTAATCTTCCTGAGGCAAACATATCAGTTGATTTAGGCAAATTTATATCCCAGGTTTTCTTTCTGGGATCTGTTACAAAACCTGTATAAAATCTTATTATTTCTGCAACTTGCGGGGTAGCTACATTATTTAAATCTACCCCTGGCTGCTGGAAAAGCAGGAGTCCTAAAATATCAGACCAATGGTCAACATTTGAAGCAGTTCCTAAAGCTGCACCTGCAGTCTGTATTCCACTGACATCTTTAACTGTCATTTTAGTTGCTAAATCTATAAATTCTTGCCAATTTTTTGGCGGGGTACCACCTACTCCAGAGAGCATCTCTTCATTGTAATAAAGCGCCAAACCATCTATTTCCTCAGGAGCGCCTAAAATTTGATTCCCTTTTACAAAAGAATCAGCAGCCACTGGATAAAATAGGTTTTTATAGTCTGAAAGGGTAAAGACATCAGCAGGGGCAGGAGCCAAGTCAGCAGCAAACATTGGTAACCAAGAATTATGAATTCTAAAAATATCAGGTCCTACCCCTTCTCTTATTTGAGTCTGAGCTCTGGTCCTATAATTTATAGATGATTTACGTTCATAATTAATAATAATATTAGGGTTCTTGAGCTGGTATGCAGCAATAACAGGCTTTATTAAATTATCATCTTCCCATAAACCCCAGTAAGTTAAAGTTATAGGGCCAGTAGGTTTAGGTTTGTTAAAAAGGGAAATGCTTGGTCCAACTTTCCAAAATATAAAACCCAAAACAATGCTTAGAGCAAGAACAATGATTATAATCTTTTTCATTAGAGGTCGTCAGCTTTCAGCTTTCAGCTTTCAGACTAAAAAACAGTCTGAAGTCTGAAGACTGATGACTGACAGCTATTTTCAATTATACCCCAAAACAGTACAATACCAACGTGGCTAAAACTAAAAAGAATCTTCTGCCAATTATCTTATCTCTTGTGCTGCTTGTTTTGGCTGTAATTGCCTATCAACAAGTTCTAGCTAACAAATACTACCCTTTCACATTTATAGGAGATACTAATATTTCTTTTCTAACAAAAGGGCAAGCAATACGGACCGTACAATCTACCATTGAAAAAAGACAAAACCAAAAATTACAATTTGGCTGGGCTCAAGGTTCATTTACTATAGATTTGGCTACTTCTTCAGCTAACATAGATTACTCTGCTTTAGATACAACTTTTAACAATACCCACGGAGGAACATATTTTGAGCAGTTGGTAACAAAATTCCAGGCATTGATTTTTCCTATCACAATTACCCCTAACATTACTTTGTCTTTGGGTAAACAAATAAGTAACATTGCCCACCTAGTAGATCAGACTCCTCAAGATGCTCAGCTCCTTTTTAACGAACCCCCAGACCCACAAAGCACTGCCTCTGCAAGCATCCAAATTAAAGAAGGTGTTAATGGTTTAACTTTGGATAAAGATCAACTTGAAAAAGCTATAACAACCTTTTTGCTTTCTGGCAAATACCAATCACAACTGCCCCTTAAGATTGTGCCTCCCAAAATAACTACCGGAAGAGTGACGCAGGCAAAAGACGCCTTAGAAGCCTCTTTAAAAGAATCTATCAAATTAGTTTTTAAAGAAAATAGCTGGACATTGGAAACCAAACAGCTTTTAACTTTATTGGATTTAACCACTGGAACAGGATTACTTTTAGATAAACAACGCACAATTTCGTACCTGACAGATATTGCCTCTGAAATAGACCAACCTGTCCAGGAAGGCTTATTTGAATTTAATCCTGCTACCAAAAGGGTGACTGCTTTTAAACCATCACAAGAGGGCAGGAAACTAGATTTAGAAAAAACTTATCAACTCCTAAATGATGCTTTAGCCTTGCAGGGCGAGGCCCTGGAGCGTAACGCTATTACCTTGCCAGTTGAAACAGTTAAACCTAAAATCGGAACTTCTGATGTAAATAGCTTAGGTATCAAAGAGTTATTAGGAAGGGGTATTTCTAATTTTGCCGGCTCAATACCTAATAGGATTTATAATGTTTCCTTGACTGCTTCTAAAATTAATGGAGTCTTAATTCCTTCCGGGCAGGTTTTTTCTTTTAATCAAATAGTAGGTGATATTTCTGCTGCTACTGGTTTTAAACAGGCTTATGTTATTAAAGAAGGCAGAACAGTTTTGGATGATGGAGGAGGAGTTTGTCAGGATTCTACTACCCTTTTTAGGGCAGTTTTAAATGCCGGGTTGCCTGTTATCAAAAGAACTGCTCATGCTTACAGGGTAGGCTACTATGAACAAGGCCCTGCACCATACGGTGCGGGGCAAGGTTTTCCTCCAGGACTGGATGCTACAGTTTTTTACCCTAGTGTTGATTTTCAATTTAAGAATGATACACCAGCTAATATCCTAATCCAGGCATATACTTCTGGTACTACTTTATATGTTGATTTATATGGCACATCAGATGGCAGACAAGTTAGCTTAACCAGGCCAGTTATTACCAACCAAACTCCACCTCCTCCAGAACTAAGACAGGATGATCCTACTTTACCAAAGGGAACTGTCAAACAAGTAGATTGGGCAGCCTGGGGAGCAACTGTAACTTTTAAAAGAACTGTTACAAGGGGTGGGGAAACTCTAGCTAGTGAAACCTGGAGATCCAACTACAAGCCCTGGCAGGCAGTATATCTGGTAGGAACTGGAGGATAAGCTATTTAGCTGCTTCTGCTTTTTCTTTCTCGTATTCAGCCAAAAATCCCTGGGCATAATCTGCTAAAAACTTTTGGATAATATCATCTGGATTTTGACCAGTTCTTAGAGTAAATCTTTTTAAAATTTCTTTATTGGCTTCTTCCTGATTTGGACAATTATCCAAAACAGTTAAATCCTCTTCTGTCAAAGATTTAATTGCCAGACCATACAGCTGCTCATAAGCTGCTTGAGCCAAACCTTCATTCATTTTGGCAATTTGCTCATCAGTAGCCCCTTTGGCTTTCAAAATCTCAAAAACTTTTTGATAAATATCTGGTAAGTTCATTTCTTTCCTGATTTTAAGATATTAATAATTCTCTCTTGATCTGAGGCACCTATAACTTTTAAGGTATGTCCTTTTTGAATCCACCAGACAGCCTCTTTAAGTTTTCTCATCGCTTCAGGATCGCCATTTTCAGCTTTTACCATAATATCATACAAAGAATCCAGGGTAACCGGGAAATACCCATCCTTTGTTAAAGCGCCTGTTTGTTCAAATGCATAATGCATATCAGCCAATTCCTTTTCATTTATAGCAATAAAAGAAGCCAGCTTTCTGGCATCATGAGGCGTGTAATCCAAAGGCTGCTTTGCTGCCACCAGAAGATGCGAAACTGTCTGGCCTGATTTTATCTCATGGGTGGTAATATGATCTTGAGATCCCTCAACAGCTTGTGATATTTGAGACCTAATGCCTTGATCTCTACTAAAATGCTCATTTAAGGCCACTTCTGCACTACTAGACAATCCTTTCCAACCAGCTTTAGGATCTACTGTATGCAATTGGTTATCTAGTCCTTTTTTACCCTCAGCCACTGCCTGCTTAATTGCTGCATGTAAATGTGCAGGGTCTGGATCATCTAAATTTACTGCTGCAATTTTAGGATCTAATATTTGCTTTGCTTGATATCTAACAATATACCTTGCTGATTCCTGCACATCTGCATAAGTATCTGAAGAAACTACAGCATGAGTGGTTGCCCGATCTGCTAAAGCCTTGGTTATTGCATCTTTAGCTGCCTTTTCTACTTCTGCTTGATGAGCATGAATACTAGCTAAATATTCTGCATTAACATATTGTTCTGCTGCATCTCTAACAGCTACTTTGGTAAGCTCACCTGGCAAATTATTTTCAAATCGTTCTTTAGTATCAACCAGTAAATCAGTAACAGCTGCTGCCTGACCGTTATGCGCATCTACAACTTGATTGAATGATTTGTTAACTAATTCCTCTGCCCGATGCTGTATTGAGGTTTTTATTGCCTGGCGTGTTTGAGCAGAAATTTCTCCAGAAATACCTAATTTATCAATAGCCTGATCTGTAGCCTGGTCTATTTGAACCAGATTTGCTCCCACTAGTGATGCCTTGCCTTCAGCTTTAGTTACCTCTACTAAAGTTTCTAGGGCTTCTTTGTGAAGAGTCTTCCGAAGTTCAGAAACAGTATTGTCTAAATCACCTAAAAATTGCTTACTTCCCAAAACAGCTGCTTGCTCAAAAGGTTGCCCTCCTCTTATAGTTTTATCAGCTTGAGCATCAAAATATTCATTAGCTTTTGCTTCCATACTATGCTGGAACTCTGATTGAAATCTTTGCTTAATTACCCCTAAAGTTTGAGTAGGAATTTTTTCTGTATCAACACCTGCTTCTTTAAAAACCTGAGTATATTCCTGATCAATAATACCAAGCCTGGCTCCTACAGCTGCTGCTTTAGCTGCCTGAAAGTCCGGACGAGCAGCAATAATTCTATCTATTGTTAAATTCTCCCGAAAAGCAGAATCTATATCCTCAACAAATTTCTGTACATCTGGAGTAAGTTCTTCGCCAGCAGCAAAAGGGGGATCTGGCAAATCTATATACGGCCCAATTGAATCATATAGCTTATCTTCCCCTGCCTTCAAAGCTGCACCAACATCGTTTGGATTCTTGGCTAAAGCTTCAACAACACCTTTTTTAAATTCTTTTTCATATGTTTCCCTTAACTGACTCTCAAGGACAGCAAGAGTTTTTTTGGCTGCGCCTGCTGGAACTTGATCCCAGTTATCAAAACCGTTTGCTTTAGCTATATTTGTAGTAATTAACCTGACTGCTTTATGTCCCATTCTAGTATTGGTAAAATCATTTACCGAAGTCTCAACTAGTTTACTAATCTCATCAGTTTGCATTATTTGTTGAGCAGCTGCTTCTTGGACTGGTGTTACAGCTGCTTTTCTTGCATCAGCTTCCTGGATAGCCTGGTCAACAATTCCTTTACGGTCAGAGATAAATTGGTCGTATGCCTTCTGGTCTGCATAAAGCTTGGCTAAAGCATCACGGACATGTTGTTGCCCATCTTCAGCTGCTTTTGTGGCATCTTTTGTCGGATCAGCAATTAAGGCTTCTTTTGCTCCTTGGGCAAATTGTTCATTAATCCATTCATTTGTTTTAAAACCTATCCCTGTGTGGACTTGTTGCACAAAAGCGGTATCAGTTAGGTACTTATTCCCAACCCCATTTGCTTGCAAAACATCTTCTGCAGTTTGAACATTAATCTCTTGCGTGGAATCAATAATTTTTGGATTGTCAAAAAATGCATCCCTAGCTTGAATAAAATCTGTACCACTCATTACTTTATCAGCATTGAAAGTTGCCCCTGCAGCCATTTGGTCTGCTCCTAAAACTGCTTCAAAGCCTTTTTCTCCTATTATTTCCAAAGCTCCGAATGCAGTAAACATTCGCACCGCACCTCCAGCAGCTCGACCTTTGGAAAATGATTTAATAAAACCAGCTGCCCGGGTATGTCTTTGTTCGATATCCTTAATCTCTTCAGCTGTTGCCCCATCTTTTGCAGCTTCACCTTTTTCCCTTATTTCTCTTACGTATGAAATTAATAGCGGAGCTTGGCTAAAAGCTAAAGATGCACCTGCCCTGGTCAGCCTAGCCAAACCAGGAGGCAAAGAGTTATAAACAACAAAAGTTTCTACTGCTCCTTCTATTGCCCCTGCCACCCAAAACAGTTCATCTTTAGTTAAAGGTTTTTTATCAATTATTACTTGTTTAGCAACATTTAAAGGATGGATCATATTCTCACCCCAACCTTTAGCCCCACTCCAGGCTATCCCTGGCCACATAGCAGGATGTGTAGCAATAAAAGTTAACCCTCCAGCCATTTTATTTAACTGTTCAAAAGTAGCTTTAGCAATTTTGGAAAGATCCACTTTTCTTTCAGCACCGGCAATATCTGGTGTCTCAGGAACTGTAGCTCTTCTATTTGAATGAGCAAAACTTTGACGAGCTGCTTCTGCCATCGCAAGGATAGGATCAACACTAGGTTGTTCTGTTGCCATTACTTACATTATATTATAATAGAACTAAGAAAATCCATGTCACCAGAAAAAGTACATACAGAACCGCCCGAAGGTGATCCCATAAAAGTAATTAACCGCATTGAAAAAAGCGTTAAGTCTGGGAAAATTAATCCCCACCAACTTGTCTCTGATGCTGCCTTTTTACTCAGGGTAAGTGATGCTGACGGAAAGCAGACAGTCCGATCTTTTTTGCAAACAGCTGTTCAAAGGGCTCCTGCAGGAGTAATGCAAACAGCCTTGATCGATCATTTAATTAGACTCAGAAAACAGGATTTAAAAACTCATGACCAAGCAGACACTATCAGGCAATACCTTCAAATGGAACAAGATTTAGAAATTGCTGGTACAAAAGAGGGACAAATGCTTCTTGATGCTATGCAAAAAGAATACCCAGAAACAAGCCAATTAACTCCCTCTGTAGACGACCTCGTAACCCGCTGGGGCAAATATAATACTACTTTAAAGAAAAACCCTGCAGAGATAGATTTGGCAGAAAGACAGAAATTGTGTGAAGAAACTGCTAGGTTATTAAATACTACTGGCTTAACTGAAGAACAATTATTGGATCTAAAAATTTTTAGTGATAAAGCTGTGGCATCGATAGCCCTGGCTACTGACCGGTTAGGACTTAAACCTTTAGAAGATGATGAACGATCCCGTTTTGAGTTACTTGAAGCAGGAGATTTAGTGCCCATATACCAGGCAAAACAAGAAGCTGGCTTGACTGATGAACTGCCAGATTTCTCTGAAATGGAGCAAGCATATCACAAACAGCTGGAGACAGAGGTTCAAAAAGCAGGCCAAAACAACCCACAGGCTGTGGCTGACTTAGTCAGAGACTGGATCTCGGCAGAGCAACCCCCAGAAGAACCTGCTATACCATTATCAGCAGCGCAAGCAGCCCAAGAGTGGAACGATAAATATCACGGTGGACATTTAGAGCAACGCGTAGATCTGACAGGAGAACCTCAGTTATCACGAAGGGGAGAAAAACGCCAGCCTCAGCAAAGAGCTGTTCCTAGTTACAATAGACAGATCGAAGCTTTAAGAAATGCTCCTCGTTACCCTGAATCTGATTCTTTATTTGAAGACCTAGCCATTGCCAGATTTGAAAATACCATAGATTCTGATGAAATCACTGCACAACAAAGGGCTCTATTGCTAGCCTCAAGAGAACATTATATTTATTCAGTTAGCGAACAAATAAGAGACGACTTAGCACAAGCAATACTAAGAGAAGCGCTTCGGCCAGATGAGGTAGATTTACCAGACCAGGAAAAAGAATCAGTGATGCAAGCTGTTTATAGATTAGTGGATAGAAGAATTCCCGAGGAAGAAGAGGATAATATAAACAAACTTTTTGTTGAGCTTAGTAATATGGGGGGATTAGATAATATAGGCAGAGATAATGATGAGGTCATGCAGAAACTTAATGATTTATTGAACCTGCAAGGAGATGAAAGTTATGCTGTTAGTAATGCGTTAGCAGAAAGAAGAAAAGCTGCTCTACTAGTTAACGCAGATATTAATGAAGATACAGCAGTATCATTATTACATCAAAAATGGGAAGCTATTCAAAAACATTATGATCAATCTGCAAATTATTTTGATAATTTGTTAAAAGATAGAACAACACCCTTAAATGTATTGGTATATGCATTAATTATTGCCAATCGATCGGCATCTACTTATGATCGGGAACTTCTTAAATATGAACAAGCTTTAGCAGCTCAGGATGATATCAAAATTACTGAAGAAAATGGTGAGGTTAATTTAGAATTAGAAGAATCTTTTGACAGAGCTTTAAACGCTGCCAGACAGTTTGATAAGGAACTTGCAGAGTCATGATTGAAGCCGCTTTACACCAACCAGCTGAAAGTTTGGTAACTCAAGCCAAAGCTGCTGTTGAAAATCACCATAGCCCCGGTGAGGGCTTAGCTTCCATGCAAGCCTTGTATTTAAAAGGAGCTATAGGGCCTGAGGTAGCTGATTATTTGGCAAAGTTAGCCAGATTACCAGGTGGATACACTTCTATCCAAGGCTGGCTAAGAACCCAGCTTAGAAAAGATGTTGATTGGCTTAATCGGCCTTATCCGTACGATCCTGATAATGTATCCCAGCAAGAAATCGCTAGAGTAGAAATTGGAGCTACGCTGGGACTAATAGACCAGTTAGGCTTATCTGACGCTGGAGCTGATTTAATCGCAGCAGGGTATCATAAAATCCCCCCTTTAGAAAGAGCGGAACTGAAGGCAGCTGCCCAAGCCCGAGATTGGCGGCGCCCGCTGGAACTACGAAGACAACTGGCTGATTTAAACGGGCCGGAAAAGGTGAGACAAAGGAAACAAATTATAGACAGATACCTTCAGCAGGCCTTAGAACAAGGCAGCAGGTACGAACCTGAGGGGGATTTTATGGAAATAGATGATGGTGAGGTAGTTACCAGTTTGGCAGATTCTGAAGGTTTACCCACACCTTCCCGTTTTGATCCTGAAGAAGTAGAAAAAAGATTGGCTTTAGCAGGCCAATATGGAGGCAATGATACGACTTTAACAGTAGTTGGACCCAGAGGCACTTATTGGGTGGGGCCAATGACAGATAAAAACATTAAGGCTTTAGAAAAAGCAGGCTATAAACCAGGACCTGTAGGAAACATTATGAATGCAGACAGCAGGTTTGCTAATCCCAAGTTACAAAAAAGATGGGAAGAGCTTCTTAAAAAAGCTGAGACCGAGCAAGCACAGCCTACTGGAGACACTCCAGACAGACCACCAGCTCCCCCTCCTGTTGATGCTAACTTATCTGGTGTTGCTTTAATAGAAGCAAATCCAGAAGTTAGAAAACAAGTAGAAGATATTATTTCTCAAATCAAAGCAATGTGTAACGAACCTGGGATTCCTGGTGGTAACGCTTTTGAGCCAACAGACATTGCTTGGACTGAAACCGGACAAAAGCTATGGGGACTGCAAAAACAATTAAGCGATATTTTAAATTTGCCTCCTAGTGAAAGTTTCCAAACTATTGAAGATACTATTAAGCAAGGAAAAACCATTATTACCCTGACACATGCCAATGTTATTGCCGGCAGCCAAAAGAGAGGAACTTTGGATCAATCAGTCAGCTTACTTCGGGAAATGTACTCTTCTACCTCAGCTGAACTACAGCTTCAGCTTGACCAATTCATCAAAGACTACCTTGACAAAACTTACACAAACGCAATAGATAAATTTCCTCGGTTACGGTGGGATGCTGCTGGGTTAGATACAAATCAGAGGCAAGCAACTAGACATTCTCATTCTGTAATAGCTATGGAGTTTAGAGATCTTTTTTCCTCCTGGAGACAAGTACCAACTATCGTAGAAGCTTTCATTAATCGAAATCGAGCTGCCATTGCAGATAATCAAACTGAAAATGAATGGCGCCGCCGGTTACAAAGGTTTGAGCAAGACCTAGCAGCAGAACATGGTATAAAAATTACCTATTTAGAAGCTGGGGATGCTATTTTGGAACGAATGACTCCTGCTGAAATAATTGAGCAGGAAGATAGAGAAATAAGCGCTGCAAGATATGATTGGAGACAAGCAAGTACTGATGAACCTTCTGAGGAAATTCAACAACGTATAGATAGAGCTAGCGAAAGAATTGCCAGAGTCATAAATAGTATAGAAGATCCAGTTAAAGCTGCTCATTTATTAAAATCCCAAAGAGATTATGTTAGATACTATGCCAGACCAGCTTTGGAAAGATTGTTCCCAGAAAAATTTGAGTTAATTGACAAGATTATGGGAACTGAAAGCAAGGATTGGGTGAAACTGCGGGAATCTTTGGGAGGCAAAGAGCCTAAACCTTTAGACCATGAACAAACTACCCAAAGATACCTAGCTGCCCAAGATGAAGTTGCCAAACCAGGAAGTACTTAAATACTATGCCACCTATAGAAGTTGAACATCATATAAATACCAACCTGCCTCCAAGGGAAGCTTTGGAGCAAATTCAAGGGTATATGACACCAGGAAACTTTACCCCGTTCCGGGATTGTTTAAGTGGAATTTTATCTTTGGAAACAGCTGGTAAAACTAAAGGATCAGCAGTAGGCAGATACTTGGAAGCAGTTGCTTTAAAATTTGGTGGACCTTTAATCACTAATATTGTAGTAATGCTGCAACATTAGAAGTAGTACCAGGTCACCAGTCTACTCTTGATCAATTACAAGCAGAGCTGGAAGCAGCCAGGATTTTAAATCTGGATCAGGTAGAAGTATATAAACCTTTCCTTGCTAAAATCAGAGAAAAACATCAATCCCAACCTACAGTTACCCCTGAAAGCACTGCCCCCTCTGCTTCAGGAGAGGCAGACTGGGACTCTATCATAGCGAGACTCCGCGCTCTAGAACAAGCTGACCAGTCAGCATCAGCTGCCCCTTCTCCAGCTGCCACAACACCAACAGAAAGAAAAAACAGTCAAGAACTAATCCAAGAAGCTTTAAATTCGGGAATAAGTCTAATTGATGCCTACACACCAAATGGCTTACAAGTTTTACAAGAAAATAACGACCACCGTTTACAAGTTCCCCGAGAACGACTATTCACAGGTCTAGATTGTGCTTTATTAAACAGAGAATACGGCATACCTAAAATATTACAACAAGCTGGAGTTTTTGAAGCTGCTATCATTACTCCTTTAGAAAGAACCGAGACAAAAGAGGTGGTTGATAAAGAAGGATTCTTGGGAAGAGGCAGAAAAACCCATCAAGAATCATATAGAGCACCCGTTACCCTTGATGAAGAATTAGGCAGAGAATCAAATAATCCCCAGCAAGCTATATCTATTTATTATTATGCACATGATTTCGATACCTCCATGCTCGAAGAACGTGCTTTCCGTGATGCCTTTCGCAGATTTGGTAATATGTTAATTGCTGAAATCGTCCTTCCGCCAGAGATTGGTAAAAATATAGCTGAAGAAATTAAGAAAAACCCTAAATTTATCAGAGAGCTTGTGGAGGCTTTTGTTAAAAATAAGTATCACCAAAGCTTTATCCAAGACTCCTGGAATCATTATGCCAAACCACCATATCAAGCTTGGGATGCTCGTCCAGCAGACAGAAGAAAGTTTTTATTTGCTGATTTAATAGCCCATCCAGAACTCAGACAAATGACTGCTGAACAGGCTATCCAAAAAGCGATTCCGTATTAATCTTCATAGCTAAAATGATTACTGTAACTGGAGGATAAATCCCTTGACTTCGGTAAAAATTTGGGTTAATCTGAAGATATGACAGACGAAATTGCTAAAATTGCAATATTTGGACAGAAAAAAATAAGGAGGATAATTCACAAAAATGAGTGGTGGTTTTCGGTTACTGATATAATTGAAGCACTCACTGAAACCCCACGCCCAAGAAAATATTGGAGTGATCTAAAGAAGAAAGTGGGTTTCGAACGGATACAGGAGATTGAAGATCCTGAACTTGCTCAAAAAAGAGTCCGGGCATTGTATAAAGCAAAAGGATATCCTGACGAATGGATTGAAAGACGGATGCGCGGTATTGCTATCCGTGAAGAATTAACTGATCAGTGGCAGAAACATGGAGTAGAAAAACCAAAGGAATATGAAATTCTTACTGCTGAGATATCCAAAGCTACTTTTGGTGTGATTCCAGGGGAATATAAGAAACTAAAGGGATTAAAAAGAGAAAACCTTAGAGATCATATGAAGACTTGGAATTATTATTTTCTCAACTTGGCGAAGCTGCAACCACTGAGATTACAAAAACAGAACATCCTCAAGGTTTTGAGAAAAATAGGCATGTTTCTAAACGTGGCGGAAAGATTGCTGGCGATGCAAGAAAAAAGCTGGAAATTGAAACAGGACGGAAAGTTATTAGTCAATTAAATTATTTACCCAAAGAGAGAAAGAAATTAAAATAATTCAGTAAAATTACCTTGTTTAAGCAATGGTATTGTGATACAATTAGTATTGTTATGCAAACAACAATATCAATTACCAGCAAATGGCAAATTCATATCCCCAAAGAAGCCAGAAAAGCCTTAGGGCTTAAAAAACCTGGGAGGATAGAAATTAAAACTAAAAAAGGAACACTCATTCTCACTTCTCCCAAAAAAAGCATCTTAGATCTTGCTGGTAAATATCATTATTTGTTAAATAAGAAAACCAGAAAAATTAATATAGATAAAATCAGAGATTATATTGATTATTCAAATTTGTGAAAAAGATTTTTATTGATACCAATCTTTGGGTCAGATTCTTTATTGAAGATAACCAGGAACAATTCAACCAAACCAAACTGCTTCTTAGTCAGGTTGAAGAAGGTAACTTTCGGGCCTACACCTCCACTATTGTGTTGCTAGAACTACAGTTTGTATTACAAAAACTCTATCATTTGTCTTCAGAAAGAATGATTGAAGTTTTTGAAATGATCCAGAAAATCAGGAATATCACCATCATAGACAAAACCAATTTTGATTCGGCAATTAAATTATTAAAACTTTATAGAATTAAATTTCCTGATTGTTTAATTGCTTCCCAGTTGCCAAAGGATACTATCTTAATCAGTTTTGATGAGGAACTGTCCAAAATTAAAGAAATTACAGTCAAAAAACCCCAGCAAATATTAAAATAATTAATTGTGTTCCAGATATGCTACATAGCCAATTAACTGTTTACTAGCTCCAGAGCCTTTATATATATTTTTAATGCCAAAAGTTAAGAAAGAGTCATCTTTGGCGTAAGTAGTGGTAATCCCTTCGGGACTAATAGAGTTTAAAGTTTCCTTAAAACCAGCTGATTTTAATCCTTCAATATAATAGTTAATAAAATCCTGAGGGAAAGAAGTAAGTTGAGATGACTCCAGGTAATTCCCCTCCTGCTCTATTTTCCTTTTACCAGATGTAAAAATTAAAACTCTTTTTTGAGAAGTCTCCCACTTCATTTTAGGGTAAAGGTCGGGGATTTTCGGGGTATTCAGGGCGTTTGCGGGAATCGGGGAATTCAGGGTATTTAGGGAGTTAGGGGAAGAAGTATTAGATTCATCTGAAATTACAAAGTTTAAAGGAAACACTTCAGCATCTTCAATAACAAATGCAGTCCAGCCCAGACGGCCTTTAACTACTACCTCATTTAATTTCTTCATGTTAGCTAAAGAGGCTGAGGGTTTAAAGTGCAAAGTGTAAGCCTGCTGGTCAGGTAAAACCAGGGTATATAAACCGGTGGAGGAGCCCTTTAATATTCCCTGCATGGAAACCTCTCTGCCAAATACTGGTGAGGAGTTGGGAAAGTTTTTCTCAATGAAGTTTCTGGTAGGAGGCAGGGAATATAATATACCCACAACACCTACAAACCCTACAATATATGCTGATACTCTGCCCCATTTAATTTTACATATCCAAATAAAGGCTTTTTTAAAATTATTTACAGTTTTTGAGTCAGGCGGTTCAGGGATAGTCGGGGAATTCGGGGTTAATTGAATAGGTGGGGGCAAATCATCCATATTTCCAGTATACTATATTAGTAGAGAGTTTTAAGCAATGAACCTGCCCTATAAAAAGCCTGTTGATCAGCAACTAGTTGATAAACTGATTTACTATATTCAGTCAACTTGCAAAAAATCATCCAAAGTAATTGTTAATATCAATGGCACAGTTAACTCATTTGTTGCAGGAGCATTATTTAAACAAGCTTTAGCAGAAAAAACAATTACTATTATTTTTGATTTTAACACTCCCAAAACAGCAAAACTGATTGAATCTTGTAAAAATCTAGGGTTTAACACTTATTTGCTTAAACGCGGGAAAGCTTATCAAAAAGAGCTTTATTCCTATAAGTTACACAAACAGGAAGATATTCAAAGATTTTATACCCGATTCACCAATTATCATCTGTTAACTGCTGCCCAACACCTAAAAGCAGAAGTTATAGATACCGAAGATAAAAGTGAAAGGTTAACAACTGCAAGACCAGAAGCTTTTTATGGGAGTATTATGCCTTTTTACTCCCTTTTTAAAACAGAAATTATAGACCTGGCAAAATTATTAAATATTTCTGTAGAAGCCTCTGATGAAGATTACTGGAAAAAGATTGATCCGGTATTATCAATACTTACAGAAAAACAACTTAGTCCGGAAGAAATCTCACAGCAGTATAATCTGGATCTGCAGTGGCTGAAAAAATTAAAATCCCACCTTGAAAAACAAAGTTTTAAAACAGTCAGCCAGTATATAATTTGAGCAATTCAGCATCATTTACCTTGTAGGAAGAAATGTCCTGGTATATACTGTTTACCATGATTACTGTAACTGGCTCGCTGGCTTTTAATCAGATTGTAGAATGGACTTTACAAATTTACGCATATTTGTAATAATATATTTACACTAATTAAACCATGAAAAAGAGGCTTCTGTATTATGAATTAGTAAAATATCTTAACCATAAAAACGCTCTTTTAATAACAGGCATGAGACAAGTTGGGAAAACCACCCTCATGCGTCAGATCTTTGAGGAGATAAAAGAACCTAAGTTGTGGTTTGACTTTGATAATCCGCTTGATCAAAAAGTATTTGAAGATGAGGATATAAAGGTAATCTATAAAAGACTCGTTAATATGGGAGGGGAAACGGGTAAATTATCAGTATTTATTGACGAGATTCAAAATTTTCCTGAAATTACTAAAGTTATCAAATATCTTATTGACCATCACAGCGTTAAATTTTACCTAACAGGCTCTTCCAGTTTTTATCTTAAAAACTTATTTCCTGAATCATTATCTGGCCGTAAATTCTTATATGAACTTCCTCCACTCAGTTTCCAGGAATATCTCTACTTCAAAGATGTTGTTGCCCTAAAAGAGGTTCAAGATTCTAATTTACAAACCGTAACCAAAAAAAATACTATTTTTACTCATAAAGCGCGTATCGCGGAATATGAGGACTTTCTTGTATATGGCGGTTTTCCAGAGGTGGTAACTACAGAAGACAAAAACACTAAAATAATGGTTTTAAAAAATATCTTTGCTTCTTTTTTTGAAAAAGATATTAAGATTTTATCAGATTACAGTGATATCCGGGAGCTCCGCGATATGATCTTGCTTCTGGTGCCCCGGGTCGGATCAATGCTTGATGTTACCCGCCTGTCAAGCGAGCTTGGTATAGACAGAGTAAAAATATATAGATTTCTTGAATTCTTACAAGGAACGTTTTTCATCAAGCTTCTTCCTAAATTTAGCAAAAGTATTGACCGGGCTGTAGCTGGAGGAAAAAAGGTTTATTTTACCGATACAGGACTTTTAAATGTTATTGGAAAAGTAAGTGAGGCCCAGGTATTTGAAAATGCTGTTATCAACCAACTCTCAGGTTATAGCAAAGTGAGCTTTTTAAATATCCGCAATACTGCCGAAATTGATGCCATCCTGGATAAAAATACTGCTTTTGAGATCAAATTAACTGGTACCCTTCAAGATCTTTCCAAACTATCTGCATTGACATCCGAACTCGGGATATCTCAAACATTTGTAATTTCAAAAAAGTTCCAAGAAAAAGATAGATTTTTATCACCAACAATATTTTAACTACTATGATAACAGTAACAGGCTCTTTGGCATTTGATCACATTATGGACTATCCTGGCAGGTTTTCTGATCACATCATGCCAGATAAAATCCATCAAATAAATCTGTCCTTTTTGGTTAATACTTTAAGCAAACAAAGAGGTGGAACTGCTGGAAATATTGCTTATAATTTAGCATTACTTCAAGTGCCTGTGTCTATTTTAGGGGTAGCTGGAGTTGATTTTTTGGATTATGCCAGGTTTTTACAAAATGCTGGAGTAGATATTTCCCAAATCCAAACAGTAGAAAACAACTTAACCTCTTCTGCTTTTATAATGACAGATTCATCAGATAATCAAATAGCTGCCTTTTACCCTGGGGCAATGGACTATGCCAGTAAACTTTCTTTGGAAAATATTCAAAGTAGCTTTGCTGTGATATCACCTAACAATCCCCAAGCAATGATCAATTTCTGTGCTCAATGCCAAAACTTAAAAATCCCCTTTATGTTAGACCCTGGAATGCAACTTCCTGCCCTAAATTCTTCTGATTTACAAAATATGTTAAAAGGAGCAACTATATTAATTGGTAATGATTATGAAATAGCATTACTGAAGGAAAAGCTTAAAGGGGAAAGGGGGAAGTTGGAGGAAATAGTACAAATTTTAATTACTACTTTAGGTGAAAAAGGATCTACTATCCAAACAAAAGATGGAGTTATCCAGGTTAATGCTGGAAAAGTTAGCAAAGCAGTAGACCCAACAGGAGCAGGTGATGCTTACAGAGGTGGGTTTTTGGCAGGCTATAGCAAAGGTTTAGAATTAAAGATTTGTGGGCAAATGGGTTCAGTTGCTGCTTGTTTTGCTGTGGAAAAATATGGTACAACTAACCACACTTTTACTATTGAAGAATTTAGTAAAAGATATAAAGAAAATTTTGGAGAAGATTTAAAATTATGAGTGATGTAAAAGATAAAAATTTAGCACCAAGAGGTAAACTTCGCATCGAATGGGCTGGGTCCCAGATGAAGGTATTAAACCTAATCAAAGAAAGGTTTGCTAAAGAAAAACCTTTAAAAGGCATTACTTTAGGAGCCTGTTTGCATGTTACTTCTGAAACAGCTAATTTACTGATTGCTTTAAAAATGGGCGGGGCCAATTTAGCTCTTTGCGCTTCCAATCCCCTGTCTACCCAAAATGAAGTAGCAGCATCTTTATCAGAAGATTATGACATCCCTACTTTTGCTATCAAAGGTGAGGATAAAGATACTTATTATAAACACTTAAATACTGTGATGGATTACAAACCCCAGATTACTATGGATGATGGGGCAGATTTGGTAACTTTACTTCATACCCAAAGACAATCACAACTTCCCCAGGTAATTGGATCATCTGAGGAAACAACCACAGGAGTTATAAGACTTAGGGCAATGCTCAAAGATGGTACTTTAAAAATCCCAGTTATTGCTGTAAATGACAGCAACACCAAGCATATGTTTGATAACCGTTATGGCACAGGCCAATCTACTATTGATGGAATAATAAGGGCTACTAATGTTTTACTTGCTGGCAAAAAGTTTGTGGTGGTAGGGTATGGCTGGTGTGGCAGGGGGCTCGCTTCAAGAGCCAGGGGAATGGGCTCACAAGTCATAGTTACAGAAGTAGATCCACTCAAGGCTTTGGAGGCTGTGATGGATGGGTTTGATGTGATGCCTATTGAGGAGGCAATCAAAGTTGCAGATATAATTTGCACAGCCACAGGCAATAAAACAGTAATTTCTGTTGAGCATTTCAAAAAAATGAAAGATGGGACTGTTGTTTCCAATACCGGACACTTTAATGTGGAATTTGATTATGAAGGTTTAGTAAAAATTGCCAAAAATAGAAGAATCCTCAGGGATCACCTGGAAGAGATTACTTTGGAGGATGGAAAAAAGATCTTTGTGTTGGCTGAAGGAAGATTAATTAATTTAAGCGCAGCAGAAGGACATCCACCTGATGTGATGGATATGTCCTTTGCCAATCAAGCCCTGGCTGCAGAATATTTAGTCCAAAACAAAGGTAAATTAAAAGCTGGTGTTTATACTGTCCCTCAAGAGCTGGATGATATGATTGCCAAATTAAAACTAGAGTCCTTAGGTATTTCTATAGATATTTTAACTGAAGACCAAAAGAAATACCTAGCCTCTTGGAACGAAGGAACTTAAAACTTACCAGACCGTTTTTAAACCGTAATTTTTATAGCCTGTAAAGCCTGCATCTTTAGTTACTAAGATATAATCACTTGAGATGGCTTGCCAGGCTAGCATCAGGTCAAAGGGGTCATTATTTTCCAATCTTTTAAGTTTGTAAAACGAAGCAGCTGTTACGGACTGCAAATCTAAAATCATAAATCCAGCACGAATTGAATATTCATAAAGTTCATCCGGAGTAGTACCTTTAAGGTCTAGCTTTCCGATTGCATATTTTAAAGCAATCTCCCAAAATGTTACTGCACTTACCCAAAAAATATTATCTTTACTTCTAATAATTTTTTTTATCTGTGCTGAAAGTTTATCAGAGTCAATAATACTCCATATCAGAGTATGCGTATCTAATAAGTAGTTCATTGGCCAAGAAATTCATCAATTGTCATTTTGAAATCCTTAGCAAATTTAACTGAAGC
>CAYQAW010000011.1:0-37631 GCA_964415615.1 uncultured Gammaproteobacteria bacterium | reverse complement strand
CGATATGACTCACCTAAAATCCGAATGAAATTGATTCATTGCCTCACGAGAAATTCCGAATGAAAATTACCTCCTAAGTAAGGGGGTGATTTAATGACAAAAGATGAAAGGTATACCATTGTCAGGGCTTTTGCCAGGGAATATAAAAAGGCAGGCAGGAAAGAAAGAGGTAGTATCCTAAAGGAGGTAATAAGAATTACCGGATATTACAAAACCCATGCATGTGAACTTTTAAATAATCCTCCTAAAAATAAATCTGTCATTAGCAGGTCCAGACCATCAAGGTATCTGGAAATATTACCCCAGCTTAAAAAGCTTTGGGTTGCTTCTAATTTCTCCTGTGGAAAAATACTGGTGCCGGCTATACCAGAACTTCTTGAATCCCTTTTGAGGTTTAAAGAAATTAAAGTTAATAAATCTAAGAAAAAGCTGCTACTTAAAATCTCAGCAGCTACAGTAGATAGACTGCTAAAACCAGACAGGAAAAGACTGGAGATTAAAGGTAGATCCGGTACTAAACCAGGCACACTACTAAAGCATCAAATACCAGTTAGGATATTTACTCCCTGGAATGAACAGGCTCCTGGATTTTTAGAAATAGATTTAGTAGCCCACTGTGGAGAGAGTTTGGTTGATACTTACATCAACACTCTTGATGGAGTGGATGTAGCAACCACCTGGACTGAAAAACAAGCTTTAATGGGAAAGGGTGAAAGATTAACAATTGAGGCTTTTGAAAAAATGGAGAAAAGATTTCCTTTTAAGATCCTGGGTGTTGATTCAGACAATGGTTCTGAATTCATCAACTGGCATTTCTTAAAGATGGCCCAAAGGAAACAAATAACCTTTACCAGATCTCGAGCCTACAGGAAAAATGACCAGGCACATATCGAGCAGAAGAACTTTTCAACAGTCAGGAAGATTATTGGGTATCAAAGGCTGGAAACAGAAAAACAATTAGTAGTCCTAAACAGGATATATAAACTGCTTTCTGATTACTTAAACTTTTTCATTCCTACCCTGAAACTGGTTAGGAAGGAACACATCGGCTCTAAGGTCAAGAGAATCTATGACAGGCCTAAAACCCCATACCAGAGAGTGCTGGAACACGCGGATGTTAGGAAAGATATAAAGGCTAAACTTAAAAGTAAATATCTAACGTTCAACCCGCTTGCCCTTCTAAGGGATATTAATAAATTGGGTAGACAATTAGTTAAAAGTTAAATGCTTTGATCGGATTTAGAATAAGTCAATGATTAGCCGTTCGTTCGGATTCTCTCATGATGCATAACGGGCTTAGTAAATTAGTTTTAAACAGAGAATTAGTGCCTAAATTAACAAACCCTTTTATCCCTTTGAAGAAAGTTAATCTTGAAGTATTGAATGAGCTTATTATCCAGCAGTTTTTACCATACCTTCTCTCGTCTGGATCTTCTTGATGCTCTATAACCGCTAGCATCCTCCACAAGATGATTAATATCTATTAATAATTGTTTTGGATCAACTGGAGCATTACCAAGATCGCCTTCAGGAGTACCTGTCAAATCAATTACTCTAATAGTGCCGAAATGATTTCCGCTTTTACTGGTTATAAATCTGTCTCCAAATTCTGTTCTTCTATCTGGTGATGACATAGTAGTTTACTAAATCATATCATACTGTTAAGTAAATTTGACTATCAAATCCTTCTTGCTAACATCACAACACCTTGAAAATTTGCCTTAATTCGATCTAGCTCTGCAAGTAATTTTTCAGGATCAACTGGTCCTGCATGTTGAGGGCCTTCAGGAGCTTTAGATAAATCAATTACACTTATTGAGGAGCCTTTCCTGTTTCTAATTACTGCAGGTTTTGTATCAGGCAGTGACATCCGAGCAGGGAATACATAATCTTTAGTTCCTCTTCCTACTCCCAAAATCTCATGTTTTACATAAAAATTGAATAATCTTCCAACTTCTAAACCAATCATTATATATATTTATCTTTCCAGCTCTAAAAATCTGTATTTAAATCCTTTAGATTCCTGCTCTTCTGACTGCCAGACTACTTTTTTAAAATCAGAATAATCTGGAAAGAAAGTATCACCTTCAATTTCTGTATCTATTTTAGTTAAATATAATTTATTTGTCTTTGGTAAAGCTTGCTTATAAATTTCTCCTCCTCCAATAACAAATACTTCGTCATGACCCTGAGCGAGCGAAGCGAGTCGAAGGGCTTCTTGTAAAGAATGAACCACAATACAATCTAAAGCAGTATAATTTGGGGAATTTGTAATTATTATATTTGTTCTGTCAGGCAAAGCCCTACCAATGGACTCATGGGTTTTCCTGCCCATGATAATAGGATGACCCATAGTTATTTCTTTAAACCTCTTTAATTCCTCTGGTATATACCAAGGCAGCCCCCCTTTTTTTCCAATCACCCTATTATTCCCAGCCACAGCTACTATAATGCTTATTTTCATACTCATCCTGCCATCTTGCCTGTTTTAGGATCATATAATCCACCTGCTACAGTAAGTTCTGCCTTAAGGGAAGAGTAAGGATCATAGCCCTCTAAACTAATATATTCAGGTTTAAAATCATCAATACTTTTAAAATCTGTATTAAAACTTACTGTAGGAAAAGGTTTAGGCTCTCTTTTAAGCTGCTCTTTTACCTGAGGTATATGATCTTCATAAATATGAACATCCCCAAAAGTATGAATAAACTCTCCTGGCTGCAGTCCTGCAATCTTTGCCAAAATTATTGTCAACAGTGCATAACTTGCTATGTTAAAAGGAACTCCTAAAAATAAATCAGAACTCCTTTGGTATAGCTGGAGTGATAATTTTCCATTTCTATTGCTGATTTGATACATATTATGGCAAATAGGAAAACGAGAGGCATCTTCCAGAGTTGCCATAGTATATAAATATTCAGGATTCCAGGAATTCACTATTAAATTTTTAGCATCCGGATCATCTTTTAACTCCTGCATCACCCACTTTAGTTGATCAATGGTTCTGCCTGGAGTCCTGGTGGGCCATTTTCTCCACATTTCTCCATAAATTCTGGGCAATTCCCCCCATTTTTTAGCAAATTTTTCATCAGTCCTAATTTTTTCTACAAATTCTTCTTTTGTTAAACTTTCCCCTTTATCCTTTCCGCTTTTCGCTTTATAAATCTTGTATGGGTAATCATCCCAGATATGAACGTTGTTATCTACTAAATATTTAATATTGGTTTGCCCAGACATAAACCAATAAAGCTCCTGTACAACCCCTTTCCAGTAAACTTTTTTAGTGGTGAGCAGTGGAAACCCCTGGGATAAATCATACCTGGTTTGTCTGCCAAATAAACTATAAAGGACAATATTTGTACCTCTGTCTACTTTTTTTATGCCTGTTTCCAGGACTTCTTTTAACAAATCTAAATATTGGTATTCTTGATGCTTGCTCAAACTTGCCTTTCTTCCTCTTCTGGACTAATTCTTCCTCCCTGATGCTGCCCTCTATATTCTACTGTCTGCCCCTCAATTTTATAAAAAACAATGTTGCAAATCCTAGCCCCCATTTGCAGCTTAACATCAAACTTAGATAGATTTTTTAGTCCCATGGTTAAAGTTCCTCTATAACCTGGATCAGTTTTGGAATTTAAAAGCAGTAATCCTGCCCGAAAAAGAGAAGTTCTGGGGAAAACAACAGGCATTAAATCTTTTGGAGTATTAATGATTTCTAAAGTTGAAGCTAAATAATAATCCCCAGGTTCTATTACCACCCACTCCTGTTTTCTCTTCCTTTTTTTAAATTCGGCCAGAAGCTCTGTTTTAACTCCCTTTCTTTTGCCTAAACCTGCTTCTATAAAAGCTCCACCTTCAGTAATTTGATAAATAGCCCCCAGCCTTAAATCTACCCCTACCCCTTCTGGATTTTTAAGCTCCCTTGCTCCTAGGTTTTCTATTAGTTTTTCTTTTTTAACTCTTCTTAAAACCTCATCTATTCCCAGAACACTCATTTCTTTCTTTTTCCCATTAAATTAGACACTTGTGGCAAATCTGACCCTCCATACCTATTATTAGGACTATTTTTATAAGATCTCTCAACAGGTGCTGCCAGTTTCTCAAAAGAAAAAGCGCAAATTGGGGACCCTTCATATATAACTAACTTTTTACCCTTCAAAAATGTCCCAAACTCTAAAACAGGATGCCCATCCCAACCTGGATCAAACCTGGCAGCAGTTGAATGAACCACCACTCCCAGTCTTGCTAAAGAACTTTTTCCATGCAAATGTCCCACAATATTATCAGGTAAAGTTAATCTTTCTTTGGTGGTAGCAATCACAAAATCATGTTCAGTTAAAATAAAAGGCTGTCCTGGCTTTAGTTCTACCAGCCTCATCATAGATTCCATATCTTCTTTTGAAGCATACCTGGTGTCGATGGTATTTAGCCCCTCATCAGTAAAAACTCTTAATTTATTGCCTAAATGAAAATCAATAGTAACCTCATCTATATTTTGTTCCCAATCTTTTGGTAAGGGATCAATTTTGATAATCCCTTTTTTAATCTGCTCTTTAATAATCCAATCAGGAAGTGTCCCCAGGATATCCATACACAAGATCCTATTAGGTTACTGCGCTTTTTTCAAGTGGGAAGTTATTATTTAACTTTTGAGAGTTGGTCTAAGTAGAGGCCTAGGTAATTAAAATCATCCTGGATATATTTATATTCCATATTATCTGTATTTTTAGGATATATTACATATAATTCATCTAACACTTTTTTATGTCTTTCAAACTGGCTTATTAAAACACCCACCTTATCTTTCATATTATTTGCCACTACCAGCTCAGTTATTTGCCCTGCCAAGGTAGAGTACCTTGAAGCTGAAGGTAAAATATAACCATAACTCTTATTATTTACTTGACTCTGAAGTTCTTGTAAACGTGTCTCTAAAAGACTACTCATATAATAAACCCTATCACTGGGGGTAGATTTAAGTTTTAAGAAAACTTTTTCTTGCCCTCTTTTTAATGCAAAAAAAGGTGGCATATCAGGATTGGCCTTTACAGACAACAACAGTGACCCTACCAAAAAAACCAATATAATTATTGATATAAGCTGAACTCTAGATTTTGTCATATAAAACCTGCTTTATTTCCTGATGAATATCCTCCAAAGACTTCATCTTCCCATCTGTCATACAGGAGGTAACATACCAGTTGGTTTCTTGTTTTGCAAGTTCTAAATAAATTTTACCAGCCTGCTCCAAGTGTTTCAGGTTTTCCTCATGAAGATCTGTATTTCTTCCTAAAACATTTTTCTGACCCATTTCAGGATCAATATTTAATAAAATAGTTAAATCTTCTTTAGGCAGATCATTAGTTTGATATTCCAGCTCATCTAACCATTTTAAGAAGTCTTCTTTTTTATCATTTGGTAGATTAGCTCCTAGGTGAGCCTTTGAGGAAGAAACATATCTATTGACTAAAACTGTCTTCCCCTCTGCCAACCATTTTTCTATTTTTGGCTTTGCTAGCAACCTGTCTCCAGCAAAAGCTAAAGCCAAAAGATAAGGATTTACTTGATCAATAGATCCAAATTCTCCTTCCAAATATCTTTTAATCAGTTTCCCATAAATATTATCTTCATACCTGGGAAAACTAATAGCCTCGCAGGGCCTCGCCCTGGAGGCTAAAGCTTGTTTTAAAAGTTCAATCTGGGTAGTCTTCCCAGCCCCATCAATCCCTTCTATTACTATTAATTGACCCTGTTTCATTTTGCTGATACTTCTGAAGCAGCTTTGATAAAACCTACAAATAAAGGATGTGGAGAAAGTGGCCTTGATTTTAACTCTGGATGAAATTGGGTTCCCACAAAAAATGGATGATTTTTTAGCTCTATTATTTCCACTAAGTGTCCATCAGGTGTGGTGCCTGCAATTATCATCCCTCCATCTGTAAAATTTTTCAAATACTCATTATTAAATTCATATCTATGCCTGTGCCTTTCAGAAATTTCAGACTTTCCATACAGGCTTTTTACCAATGTCCCTTCCTTTAATTTACAATCCCAAGCTCCTAGTCTCATAGTGGCCCCATATTCTCTCTTTAACATCTTCTTTGCCTGATCAGGCATAATATGTATGATTGGATATTTAGTATCTGCATCTATTTCTGTAGTATGTGCCCCAGCAAATCCTAAAACATCCCTGGCATACTCCACCATGGCAAGCTGCATTCCATAACAAAGCCCAAAATAAGGAATTTTATTTTCCCTGGCATACTTGATGGTTGCAATTTTTCCATCAATATCCCTTGAACCAAATCCTCCTGGCACTATTATTCCATCAAACTTTTCCAAAACTGCTTCTTTTTCTAAAACTTTCCCACTATCAAGCCAAGTAATTTCTGGTTTTAGTCCTTGGGTCCAAGCAGCATGCTTGATAGCCTCAATTACTGAAATATATGAATCAGCTAAAGTAAAATTCCCTGTTGAAAAGTACTTGCCCACTATGGCAATTTTAACTGTTTTAGAAGCTGTATCTATTTTGCTAACAAATTCTCTCCATTCTTTTAAGACCTGCCTGCCGGCAGGCAGGTCTTTTTCTTTCCTTTTAAAGTCTAATTTATCAAGTAACCTATCTGTTAAATTCTGGCTATCAAAACCAATTGGCACTTTATAAATACTGTCTACATCAGGAGCAGAAATGATATCCTCTGGTTCCAATCCTGTAGTAATAGATAACTTTTTTATTCTGGAGTTATCAAGAGGTTTTTCGCTTCTTGCCAAGATAACATCTGGCTGAATGCCTACAGCATTCAGGTCTCTGACAGACATTTGGGCAGGCTTGCTTTTCATCTCACCAATTGATGCTGGAATTGGCAAATAAGTAATATGAACATGGAAAACATCATCAGGATTTTTTAACTTCATCAATCTGTTGGCTTCTAAAAAGAGGATATTTTGATACTCCCCTGTAGTCCCCCCAATTTCTATGACCACCACATCTGCATCCTTAGCTCTGCCAGCTTCTTTAACTCTGCTGATAATCTCTTTTGTGATATAAGTCATCACATCTACACATTCTCCATCATATTCCAGATTTCTTTCCCTTTGAATGACTGATAAATAAATAGATCCTTGGGTGGCAATGCTGTTTTTGTTTAAAGATTCTCCCAAAAATCTTTCATAATGGCCTAAATCCTGATCAGTTTCTGTACCATCATCTAAAACAAATACCTCACCATGTTCTATTGGATTCATAGTACCTGCATCCACATTTAAATATGGGTCCATCTTTATAGGAACAACTTTGTATCCTGCAGATTTTAAAAGAAGGGAAATCGAGGCAGTTGCAATGCCTTTACCTATACCACTAATAACACCACCACTTACAAATATATATTTCACGCTAGCATTATCCTGTGTAGCCTTTAAAAAAACAAGTCTTTTCTTAAATATGGTATAATTCTATAGTGGGATTTTACCCTCTGTATTTTTTGGCTTGGTCCAGGAAGCAAATTTACAGACTGGCCAGTTTTTACAGCCATAAAAAGTCTTCCCTTTTCTGGTATGTCTTACCACAACTTCTCCTCCATCCATAGGGCATTTAGCATTTACCTTTTCTTCTAAAGATTCTGTATGTTTACATTCTGGAAACCCAGAACAGGCTAAAAATTTACCAAACTTGCCAATTCTAACAATCAATTCTTCCCCACATTCTGGGCATTTTTTACCAGCCAATTCCACTTCCATTTTTACTTTTTTGGCCACTTTTTCCACTTCTTCTAATCTTTTCTCAAAAGGGTCATAAAATTCCTTCAAAGTTGGTCTCCAATCTCTTTCTCCTCTGGATATCTCATCCAACTCATCCTCCATCTGAGCAGTAAAAGAGTAATCAATAATATTAGAAAAATATTCAACTAAAAAATCTGTAACTGTAAACCCTAAATTAGTTGGTACAAATTTTTTCTCCAGCTTTTCAACATAAAACCTATCGACAATAGTAGACAAAATTGGAGCATAGGTTGAGGGTCTACCAATCCCTAACTCTTCGAGCTTTTTAATAAGAGAGGCTTCTGTATACCTTGCGGGTGGCTCTGTAAAATGCTGGCTTGGTAAAAGCTGAAGTAAATTAAGTGGGTCATTTTCTGAAACTTTTGGCAGTATTTTTTCTTTGTCTTCCTCTGCTGCCTGTTCACTGTCGCCTGTATCCTTTCCGTATAGCTTTAACCAACCATCAAATTTAATCACACTCCCTGTAGCCCTCAACATATAGCTATCAGTCTTCAGTATCGTTTTACTGTCAGCTGTCAGACTCGTTTCTGTATTTGTCTGACGACTGACGACTGACGACTGACGACTTGCTTTTACATCAATACTGGTAGCATCTAAAACTGCCTCACTCATCTGACAAGCCACAAATCTTTTCCAAATCAAATCATAAAGTCTGATATGATCCTTGTTGAAATTTCCCTTTCCCCTTAACCCTTCACCCTTTTCCCTTGCATCCGTAGGACGTATTGCCTCATGGGCTTCTTGAGCATTTTTAGATTTAGATTTAAAAACTCTAGGAATACTGGGCAAATATGACTTACCAAGAGAACTACTAATATAGTTTCTTACTGCTCCAATTGCTGCAGCAGATAAATTCACAGAATCCGTTCTCATGTAAGTAATTAACCCCTGTTCGTAAAGAGCCTGAGCCAATATCATGATTTTTTTAGCTGACATGCCTAATTTGTTAGCAGCAGCCTGCTGCAAGGTTGAGGTGGTAAAAGGAGGATAGGGATAACGCCTAACCTCTTTTTTAGTAACTTTGGCAACTCTGTAGGTTGCTTTTTCAAGATTTGCGGCATGCTCTTTCGCTTCTTTTTCGTCTTTTATTTCCAGTATCAAAGTTGCGATAAATCTGGCTTTGCCTGATTCCAATTCTGCTTCGATTTTCCAGTACTCCACAGCTTTAAAAGCCTGAACCTCTCTTTCTTTTTCTACAATCAGCCTTAAAGCTACAGATTGAACCCTACCAGCAGACAAACCCTTTTTTACTTTTTCCCAAAGGAGGGGGGAAAGTTTATAACCCACCAACCTATCTAAAACCCTTCTTGCTTGTTGAGCATCAACTAGTTTTAAATCAAGTTCTCTGGGTTTTTGGAAAGCTTCTTTAATAGCTTCCTCTGTAATTTCATGAAAAATCACCCGTTTGATATTTTTGTCTCCCAATATCTGGGCTATATGCCAGGCAATTGCCTCTCCCTCTCTATCAGGATCTGATGCTAACCAAAGAGTTGTTACCCCTTTGGCTATTTTTCTTAATTCATTTACTTTTTTAGTTTTATCACGGGGGATTACATATTTAGGCTCAAAATTATGCTCAATATCTACCCCCAGCTCTGCTTTAGGCAAGTCTCTGATATGGCCCATTGAGGCTTCAATTTGATATTCATCCCCTAGAAACTTTTGAAGTGTTTTTGCCTTGGTAGGACTCTCAACCACAACTAAATTTTGCATATTTTAACTTTCGGATATTGTACAGGAGATGTCAAGCCACCTATTCAAAATCACTATCCAAAACCTGAGGATTAATACTATCTAATTCCTTCTTTAAATCAGTAGAGCTATCATATTTAATCTCCTTAGGGGGATTGTATGAGGAAGCTGAAGGTAGAGGTGTGAACAATCCAGGATTTGTTAATGATCTATTTTTATTAGCTGTGCTTTTTACAAAAATAAAAACTACCACCACCAAAAACAAAATTATCACGATCGCTAATTTTTGTTTACTCATTTATAGCCTTTCCTACTTCTATTTTAGCTTGAAGGACTTTATTTTTTAATGTTTCCAAACTGTATCTTAACTGGCTTGTTGAGGAGTATTTTTGAGCCCTTTGATAAGCTACAGCCTCAGCAGCAGAAGTAATCCAATAATCAGCTGATTTTATTTGAGTATCTACCCCTCCAAAAGCAACCCTGGTTTCTGTAATTCCTTTTCTCCTTCGCAGCTCCTCCATTATCGCTGCCAGCTTAACCATATCTACTTCAAATCTGCTACAAACTTTTTGATTAATCATATCCAAGGAAACACTAGCATAAGTAGTAATTGGTAGAAAAAGCATTAAAAGTACAAAAAATAAGAATATTTTTTTCATCCAGAAAGTAAATCAAATGTAGCTGTAAAATGTTGGCCTTTGACTAACTCATTTTGTAAAATTAATTTAGAAAGTTTGGCTTCCAGGGTATCTTGCAGCAGTCTTCTTAAAGGTCTTGCTCCTAAAACTGGATCAAATCCTCTTTTAGCGCATTCTGCTACTAGATTAGGATCAAAATCCACCAAATACCCTTTTTCTTTCATCTGTTTTTGCAACGCTGCCAGCTTGATAGTCACAATCTTTTGTAAATCTTGATGGGATAAAGGCTTAAATAACACCACATCATCAAACCTGTTTACTAACTCTGGCTTAAATTCTTTTAATAACTCATCATTTACCTCTTTATCTATTTCCTCTAAGGCTAGGCCTTGCTGTAACCCTTGGGCAATAGTCAAAGATCCAGCATTGGAAGTAGCTATAATAATAGTATTAGTAAAATCTATTGTTCTCCCTGCCCCATCTGTTAACCTACCATCATCTAAAACCTGTAAAAATAAGGTTAAAATTTTCTCATTAGCTTTTTCAAACTCATCTAGCAAAAGCAGGGCATATGGTCTGTTCCTGATGGCCTCTGTGAGTAACCCCCCCTCTCCTTGAACCCCAATTAACCTAGAAACTGATTCTGTATTTTGATACTCTGACATATCAAACCTGATATATGCTCCCTTTGTTTTAAAGTAACTTTCTGCCAAAGTTTTAGCCAACTCAGTTTTACCTACTCCTGTTGGTCCTACAAACAAAAATGATCCAATTGGCCTGCCATCATCAGACAAACCTGTTGCAGATCTCCTTAAAGCATCACAAACAGCTTTAACTGCCTGATCTTGTCCAATCAGTCTCTGATGAAGTTCTGTTTCTAAATTAAGCAGTTTATCTTTATCTGCATTTCCAACTTCTAAAATAGGAACTTTAACCATAGTAGAAATTATGCGTTTTATAGTGTCTTTGGTAACCCAGTGGTTGACAGCTCCAGTTAAAGCTTCTTTAAAAACAGAAATAGCACTGTCTGGTAAAACCCGGTCATGAATAAGCTTTTTGGAAAATGCCACTGCAGTTTTTAAAGCTATGAAAGTAACTTTAATTTTCTCTTTTCTTTCTGCCTCAATTGCCCTATATTCCAAAATGCCTAAGGTATCTTTTTCTGTTGCAGGAGGAAGTTCAATTTTTCTAAACAACCTGGCAAAGCTACCATTTTTTTCCAATATTTTAGAGTAAAATTCTGCTTCAGTGGTACCAATAAATTGAAAAGTATCAGATTCTAAATACGGTTGCATCAGTGAATATAAATTGAAACTGTCTCCTACCTCACCCATACCTAACTCATGTATCTCTTCTATGGCAATAATGACATTCTGTGCAAACCCTACTTCCTCAAAAATATTTTTTACTTTTTCTGCCAACTCCCCTTGAGTTTTAACACCTGATAATAGTTTCGTTAAATCCAAAAGCACAATTCTTTTGGTGGCCAGAGCTTGTGGAGCATCACCAGTTACTACTTGTTTGGCAATAAAACGCAAAGTGGCTGTTTTACCAGAACCCGGAGGTCCCACTAAAATAACATTTCTGCCTGTTTGTTGAGATAAAATATTGATAATTTCTTTCAATACCCCATCTCCCCTAATTAAATCTGCAAAACCTTTGGAAGCTGCCTCTTTGGTCAAATCTATACTTACTAAATCCAAATTGGGAGTTGGCACTCCTAACCACCCCCTGTTTATACCCTTTAAGTGACGTACAATAAAATCATCATCCCAAATATACACCCTTCTCCATGTTTGCTTTTTCTTCTCTAAATAGAGCAAAGCTTGTTCAAAATCATCTAAACTTAACTCAAACCTCAGTAAAAATGTATCAATACTGGGAATATCTGAAAGTGCAGCAACAAAAAAATGAGCAGAGCCCAAATACTCACTGCCACAAACCTTTCCCAAATCATAAGCTTTTTTCATTGTGCCCTGTTTATCAGTAATCTCAAATGCAGGAATTCCAGAAAGTTCCACTTCTAAATTTGCTAATAAATCTTTAACCTGAAAACTCTCCAGCAATTTTTTAAAGTTTAAATCTTCTTCCTTGACCAGTGATGCTTTCCAAAAATCTTCAGGGTTTTTGCCAATTTGCCACAGTTTTTTATGAGGATCAAAAACTAAATTTAGGAAAAATAGTCCCACACCAGACAAAAACAGAGCTACGCTTATAATATGTGGGGTATCGAACATTGATGCTACGGGCAGTATTAACCAATAACCTCCAATAAGTAGCAAAATAACTGTGGCAATTGCATAAGCAAACAACCCCGTCAAAATCCTTGTAAATCTAAAAAGGAAACTTAAAATTCTACCCACAATGGTTGAGTCATGAAAAAGTGGAGTAAAAAGCAACCTCCACATGAGTGTTACAGCCAAATCTTCTTCCAAAAACAGCATCAGATTTTTCCAGGCTCTAATAAAAAAAGCTACAGAATCTGGGTACCAAAACTTTAATAAACTAATAGGTAATGATAAATACTTCATTTTGTTCTAATCAAATTTCCATCTAAATCTAATTCTACAAAATGCTGGGCTCTGCCTTCAATATAACCTGAACACTGATTTTCTGATAAATCATCAACAGGTATTCTGGGACTGTGAACTAGATCTGCCACCCAATTTGGCATTAAAGCATTAGAAAGACAAGGCCCGTTTGAAAGATCTTCGTTAGTTGCTTTTTTCTGACGGTACAAAAGTTTAGCTTGATTTATAGCAGTATCAATTTCAGTTTTAGAAGCTGGTTTTATTACAAAATGGTTTAAAAAAAGAGTAGCAAAAATTGTCAGAATTATTACTGTCAAAGCAATAACAAACACTGTATTCTTGGGCATTTATTATTATTGTACTAAATAAGTTCTTAAATTCCCAGTTCTTCCAAAATCTCATCAGAACTGGATACAGCTATTGCTCCTTGCCTAATAAGATTAATAGGTCCTTTGGACAACTCTGAGGTAATAGGACCTGGCACCGCAAAAACATCCCTACCTTGTTCCAGAGCTAACCTGGCAGTAATCATTGATCCGGAATCCTCAGCTGCTTCAATTACCAGAATTGCCTTAGATAAACCAGAAATAATCCTGTTTCTGGCGGGAAAATTCCCAGGCAAAGCTGCATAATCTGGAGAAAATTCAGAGATTACTACCCCATATCCTGAGACAATTTTTGCAGCTAAACTTCTGTTTTCCGGAGGGAAGATATTATTTATGCCACTTCCCAAAACTGCAATAGTCTTACCTTTTTCTGCAAGCGTTGATAAATGCGCCTGGCTGTCTATACCCCTAGCCAGTCCTGAAACAATCGTTAAACCAGCTTTTGAAAGGCCTTTGGTAAATTGTTCAGCAACAATCTTCCCATATCCTGTCATCCTTCTGGTTCCCACAACGGCTATTGCAGGTTTATTCCAGTTATCAATTTCACCCTTATAATAAATAACTGCTGGTGGGTCATAGATTTGCTTTAAAAGTTTAGGGTAATTGTTATCAAAAATTGTCAGCCACTTTATACCATTTTTTTTGATCACTTCTGCATAAGTTTCAGGATTTATTTTATTTCGAATTTCGCCTAAATTATCAACTACTTTTTGGGGTATACCAATTCTTCTAATTTCTCCTAAATCAGCTTCCCAAGCTAACTTTGGGTCCTTAAAATAATCCATCATAGCCTTGATCTTAATTGGTCCCAATCCCTCTATAGAATGCAGTGCCAGCAAATATGGAATATTATTCATATTTATATAATCATTTTTCTCCGATCGAAAAATTTTGTCTCATTTAATTCAGTTAATATTGTCAGATTCTAAAACCATAACCCAATCTTCTATTCCAGTCTTTTTGATAAAATCTCTTAGTTCTTTTGTACAATTCTTTTTACAAGCCCAAACGCTCTTTTGGAAGCGCTGAAAACCTAATTGCTTTAACTTATACCTCAACAAATCCCTAGCAGTCCTTCTTTTCTCCGGTATATCCCAAATAACAAGTCTCCACTTCCCATCCCATTTTTCATCAGATTCCTTCATTTTAAGCCAAAGAGCTCTATCTCTACCAGAATCAGTTAATCTAAAAGCAAGTTGATTATCATTAATTAGTTCTACAAATCCATTTTCTCTTAGCCGCTTCAGTACCAATGCTAAGTCAGATTTTTTAAGATCTCTGCCTACAAGCATTGGATTATATGCAAAATCTTCAAAAGCTATATAACCATCAACAACTTTTTCTAACGCTAAAAGTATAGAGTTAGTTATAACCTTTCTCTTTAACATATAATTATTTTTACCCGATCGAGAAATTTTGTCAAGGCTAACAATTCATTAATCTGTACTTGGTTTAATGGTAAAGGTACCCAACTCAGAAATTTTTCTTTGCCCGCAACCATCAATGACAATATTCCAATAATATGTTCCTGGACTCAAACTACTTTTTGAATATGAATTTTGACCTGTAACCACACCATTAACAATATCAGTTGTTTCCAAGGTTCCATCAGGTTTTAAAGACTGGGAGGTAGAAACATTTAAATAAGTTATTTTACTATTTACACTTCCTATCCAAGATAAGTTAGCAGTTGAATCATTAACCTCAGATGCACCTAAAACTGCTGGTACAATCATGCAATTAATCTGATCTTGAACTTTTACTATAATTACAATCAAGACAAGGAGCAAAATCGGCAGGATATATTTTAAATGCTTAACTATTTCTTAAAATAGTATATCATGTTAATCCTACTCCCCTAAAGTCCTTGCAGATTGGGTAGCAAGAGGATAAATATCTTGGATTAATTTATTTTTGTCTGGAGAAAAATAATATCTGTAGGCTTCTTTGACAATAGGAGCAGCAACTGTTGACCCTTCCCCTCCGCCTTCTATTAAAACAGTCATCACAATCTTGGGATCATCTGCTGGGGCAAAAGAGGTATACCAGGCATGAGTTCTGTCTTTTGGATCACCATATTCTGCTGTGCCAGTTTTTCCAGCAGTTTCTATAGGAAAAGTAAAAAATGGCCAGGCTGTTCCCCCACTTTTAGGAACTAATTTAAGTCCTGCTTTTATTAGATCAATTTTATCCTTTGGTAGCAACTTAGAAACTAAAACCTGGGGCTTACTAGAAAGTAAAAGTTCTGGTTTATACAAAACTCCATCTGCAGCAATATAAGAAGTTATCCCTAAAATCTGTAAGGGCGTTACCAAAACAAAACCCTGGCCAATGGCCATATGCAAAGTATCCCCAGGATACCAAGGTGTATTGTAATTTTTTTGCTTCCAAGCATTATCTGGTACTAAACCTCCCTCCTCACCTGGCAAGTCAATTCCTATCTTACTCCCTAAATGCAGTTTTCTTGACCAATCTGCTAGGACGTTCTCTCCAATAATCTGTGCCACTTTATAGTAATAAATATCATTTGAACGCATTAAAGCTTTTTGCAAATTAACTAACCCCTCAACTTTTCCATACTCATTAAAATACCAATTAGAAAACTTATATGGCCCTAAGAACATCACCCCGTTATCTTCAAAAGTAGTATCTGATGTAATTTTACCTGATGCCAAAGCTGCCAGGGATGAAATAATTTTAAAAGTAGATCCGGGAGGATAAATTCCTCCTATTACCCTGTTTAAAACAGGTGAGTCGTCACGGGAGAAAATCTGAGAAATAGCACTATCATCTTCATTTTTATTAAATATATTAGGATCGAAGGAAGGCAAAGAAACTAAAGCCAAGACCTTACCATTACTTGGGTCCATAACCACAGCCATTCCACAACAACTGCCTACTTTATCCAAAGTATCTTTAATACCTAAATAAAGCTTCTCTTGCAAAGATGCATCAATTGATAGATAAATATTTTGCCCAGGAATAGGAGACTGCAACCTTAAAGTCCTTATTTTCTGACCTTTTGAATCTACTTCAATAATTTCTCCTCCATCTACTCCACGCAACAATTTTTCATACTCTGCCTCCACCCCAGCTTTTCCAATTTGATCTCCCGGGCGGTAATTTTTAAATTCATTGGCCTTAATTTGTGTCCCGGAAATCTCTCCCATATACCCTAAAACATGAGCAAACTTTTCTCCCATTGGATAATTTCTAACATTATCAATCTCTAAATTAGCAACGCGGGGATCATTTTTGACTTCCCATTCCAAGGCTTGATCACGGCTGACAAGCTTTACTTTACGAGAGGTTGATTTAGGATCAATTAAACGGAAGGCTGGAGAATTAGCTGCCAAAATTTTACCATTTCTATCATAGATAACTCCCCTAGGAGCATGAATAACTTTGATTTGAATACGGTTACCATCAGCAAGCTCTCTATTTGAATATCCTTCTACTATCTGAAGATGAAAAAGGCGCAAAAAAATGATAAAAAATAAAATTAAACAAAGTCCTGAAAAAAAGATTATCCTCCAGGGGCTCCTTTGAACTGAGTTTATATAATGAGGATGAAAATTAGGCAGCAATACATCAGTCCAATCAGCCCCGATTGAATCGGGGTCGACAGATTCTCCCTTCTTGAAACTACCTATTTTACTGGTGACTTTTGCTACTTCATCAGTAAAACCAGGTCCTAAATTTCGTTTTTTGGCAGTCATACTTTTAATTTAATTTGTTTTTGAACAACAAATCTTTCTTCCCAAAGTCTTACTAGATAAAGAATTGGTAATGACAAAATAGTTGCGATAATTACTCCTGAAAAATCAAATGCAGCATGAGTCATTGTTGACTCTGCAACTTTGCTTAAAGTTATTAAGCCTAAACTAATTGGCATAATCAACAAGGGGTTGCCTGCCAGATTTGATTTGGATAAAATTTGCACTATCTGCACAACAATAAGATAGACGAGACTATATAAACCTAAACTGATTAGATTTAAATGCGAAGTAAACAGTCCAAAAGCAAAAGCCAGATATAAATTTTCTTTTTCACTGATTACATAGGCTCTGCAAATTAAAATAAGCAAAACTAAATCTATCGGTAATATAGTTGTTTGCAAAAAAGCTGCCAGGATTAAAATAATAATAAGCGTCTTCATAAATAGTCTTCAGTATCGCTTCGCTCTCGGCTGTCAGTCTTCAGACTTTTAATTTTTTAGTCTGATAGCTGAAAGCTGATGGCTGATAGCTACTCAACAATCACAAACACCAACTCCAAATCTCTGATATCAAATATCGGCTGAACTTTTGCTTGCTTGAAAACCTCATTTTCCCTCTCTAAAACTTTGTTTACTCTGCCTAAAATTAAACCTCTGGGCAAAAACCCTTCTGTCCCCTCTGAATAAACCAAATCTCCAACGCTTATCTTCTCCTCATGCAATATCTTATCAAGCAAAACTTCTGTACCAAATTGCCCAAGCAGCACTCCTTTTGCTTTACCTTCTATATTTTGAGAAAATGCAGCTACTTTTGAATCAGGATCTTCCAGTAATTGAATATTCGAGGCTGCGGGAGAAACATTAACTACTTTACCTACATAATTATCTTCAAAAACAACTGCCTGACCTATCTTAATACCAGAATTAGACCCTTTATCAATTTTTAAATATCTTGAGAGTCCATTTGGTCTCGCTGGCAACAAATTATAAGTACTTGGATCAAGATATTGTTGTTGGGATAATAAAGCTTGGGTCTCAGCAACTTCTTTTCTTAAATTAGCATTTTCTGAAAGCAGTTGCCCAACCTGTTCTTTTAAAGCTTTGTTTTCCTGGGCTGCAAATCTGGCCCGGAAAATGAAATAAAACTGTTTGCCTAACCTTTGATTGATATTATAGATTCCAAAAGAAATTGGGTTAGTGATATAAAAAGCTATTTGTTTTGGTAAATTAAGCAAGCTAATTGCATCCAAAAGAAAGATTACCAAACTTAAAAGAATAAACGCTAGGAAGCTTTTAATATAAGGGATGACCTTTTCCATCGCTTGTCAATATACCACAGCTTGTGATAGTTTTAAATTACATGACCTTTTTAGATCAGTTGTGCGCAAAATGGAACGAAGGCAAATTTGTTTGTGTTGGTCTAGACAAAGGTGATTTTGAATTTGACAAAAATATTATTGAGCAAACTTTTGATCTGATTTGCGCTTATAAGCCCCAAAGTGCTTTTTATGAAGCTGCCGGATGGGAGGCTCTAAAAAAAACTGTTGATTATATTAAAGCCAATCACCCTGAGATTCCTATTATTTTAGATGCTAAAAGAGGAGATATTGGTAATACTAATGAGGCTTATGTTAAAGCTATTTTTGATGATTTAGGAGTTGATGCGCTGACAGTCCACCCTTATTTGGGCAAAGAAGCTTTACAGCCATTTTTGGATAGAAGTGATAAAGGAATTATTATTCTAGTTAAAACTTCTAACCCTGGTGCAGGAGAATTCCAAGACTTGCAAATAGAAGGAAAACCTTTGTATCAAATTGTAGCAGAACATGTTAAAAATTGGGGCAGAAATATAGGAGTAGTTGTAGGAGCAACTTATCCTGAGGAATTGAAGAAAGTAAGAGAAATTGTTGGTGATATGCCAATATTGGTTCCTGGCATTGGAGTCCAAGGAGGAGATTTGGAAGGTACTATCAAAAATGGTTTAAACAGTAAAAAACAAGGTCTGATTATTAACTCCTCAAGAGGAATTATTTTTGCCCCAGATCCCAGAGCTGCTGCTTTAAAAATGCATGAAGATATAGTAGGCTTTTTAAAATGATAAATACTTCACAAGCTGTTGCTAAAATATTACTTGAACTAAATGCTATTTCTTTAAATTCCAAAAAACCTTTCAGGTATGCTTCTGGAATACTATCTCCCATTTATACAGATTGCAGAGTATTGATGGCTTATCCTGATAAAAGAAAACAAATCAGAGATTTTTATATTGAAGCCATAGAAAAATCTGATACTCCTTTTGATGTAGTAGCAGGCACTGCTACAGCAGGTATCCCTCATGCAGCCTGGATTGCAGATAAATTAAATTTGCCAATGGTTTATGTTAGAGGCAAAGCCAAAGATCATGGCAAAGAAAACTTAATGGAAGGAATCATCAAAGAAGGACAGAAAGCAATAGTGATAGAAGACTTAATATCTACTGGAGAAAGCGCCATCAACAGTGTTAATGCTATAAGAGCTGCTGGAGGAGAAATATCTTATGTGTTTTCTATTATTACTTATGGATTATCTAAAGCAGAACAAACTTTTAAAGAAAACAATCTTAACTTTGTGTCTCTGACAAGTTTTAAAGATGTAGTACAAGAGGCTCAAAAAATGGATTATATAAACAAAGAAGACATGCAGCTGATCCTGGATTGGACTTCTGATCCTCTAAATTGGGGCAAAAAAACGGGCTTTGAATAACAAACTAAGCTTTTTGTTTAACATCCTGGGCCAGGAAGGGGTTCCACATAGCTCCTGTGGCACTCATCACCACATCTGCTCCAGCATCTTTGTATTCAAAATAGTCTTCTGGCTTTGTAACTCCTCCTACCCCAATAATTTTTACCTTTTGACTTTTTACTTTTTCCTTTAATTTTCTCGCCATATCTAACCCTGCCCATTTGATAGCAGCTCCACATACTCCTGACTTTAATCTATTTTTCCCAGGTAAAGCTTGGTTACCATCTTTGTCTACTATTTCTGCAGCTATGGTATTAATAGCAGCAATACCTTGAACATATTGGGAAGCAATTTCTACTAATTTCTTAATATCTTCTTCATTTTTGTAATAACCTACTTTGATAATCAATGGCAAATTACCAATTTCTTTCCTTATAGCTTGGCAAACTTTTTCTGTCATTTCCAGGTTATAACAAACTAAACCCTCATTACCTATATTAGGACAAGATAAATTAGCTTCAAAAACTTTTGCTCCAGTTTGTCTTGATAGTCTGGCAGCCTGCCTCCAATCTTCTATAAAATCTTGCTCAGTTTGGTTTTCCCTGACAGTTCCCATAAAAGATAAAACTAAGACTTGGCCTTTATCTACAAAAGATAAAGCCTCTCTAACATCCTCTTGCCAAACAGAAGGGTCTTTGGAAGGCACTCCAAAAGAGTTAGTGATAGATAAAGGCTCAGAGTAATTTATGTCTCCAATAAGCTGACCTTGGGCTTTCTCTAAGGTCAAATCTCCATTGATTTTTACAGACAAAATATTAGGAAAAGGATGGCAAGGAAAACTAATAGCCCTGACTGTTTTATAAACACAAATATCAAAACCCTTTTCAAAAGCAGCTTTACAGAATTTAGAATTCAGAAGTGGTCCAGCTGGAATTCCAAAGGGAAGGTAAACTTTTTGCCCTAAGAAATCTTGCTGAGGTTCCCCTGTTTGTTCAAATACCTTTCCATCAATGAATGCCCCAAATGGACCTTTATCATAATTATCTTCATAACTGATATTTGGGTCATAAAAAGGAGCGTTTAACATATTAAAATATTAACACATCTTAGAGCTAAATTAAAATTTTAAAAAGCTCCTCAATATCATCAATTATAAAATCAGGATTATATTGAGCAATATCTTTTCCTAAAAACCCATAAGTTACACCCACAGTTTTTACCCCAGCATTTTTCCCAGCCAAAATATCATCACCTGTATCACCTACCATATAAGCATTTATTGGCTCTACTCCTAATTTTCCAAGAGCAGTCAACACATGCTCTTTGTGTGGCTTTGGATTCTTTACATCATCAGCACTTACTACAACATCGAAGAACCTAGCAACTTTGGTAACTTTTAAAGAATACACAAGGCTATAACCCAACCTATTACTTACACCAGCCAACAAAAAGCCCTTATCTTTTAAAGTTTTAAGAACTTCTTTTGTAGCTTTAAATGGTTTAACTAAATGAAAATTTTCTTGTTGAAATTGTTTATGAGTTTCTGAAAGCTCTATCATGTTTCCCTCAGGAATTAGTGTTTGATAAAATTCTAAGAGTGGCTTTCCTAAAGCTGTTTTGATATTTATATCAGAAGGGTAAGAATGATTATAAAAAGCAGTAGTATATTTTACAGCATCAAATACAAAATTATAGGTATCTAAAAGCGTCCCATCAACATCAAAAAGAATAGCTTTTTTCATCTCAACCCACCAGTAACTCTAACTTTTGAAAGTAGATTTAAGTTGTTTAATACTTCCCCACAGCCTCTGGTAACAGTAGTTAAAGGATCATCTGCCACATAAACAGGCAACTTTGTTTCTTCTGCTATTCTTTTATCCAGACCTCTCAAAAGTGCTCCCCCACCTGCTAAATATATCCCTCTTTCTACTATATCTGTTAAAAGTTCAGGAGGAGTTTCTTCCAAAATTTCTTGGATGGCAGTAATTATTTGGGAAACAGTGGAAGCCAAAGCTTCTCTGATCTCTGAGGCAGAAACTTTGATTGACTTTGGCAGCCCAGTTGCTATTTCCCTACCTCTTACCACTGTAAACATATTATCTTTATCTTTTAAAGAATATGCAGAGCCTATTTCTATCTTTACATCTTCAGCAGTCCTTTCTCCTATCAGCATCCCATATCTAACCCTCATATAATTTACAATGTCCTCATCCAGCTCATCTCCTGCCACCCTCAAAGACTTATTAACAACCATTCCTCCTAAAGATATCACAGCAATCTCTGCTGTTCCTCCACCAACATCTACAATCATGACTCCTTCTGGATCCTCCACTGGCAGTTTTGCTCCAATTGCTGCAGCCATTGGTTCTTCTATTAAATAGGCTTCCCTAGCCCCAGCAGAAAGACAAGCATCTTGTACAGCTCTTCTTTCTACTTCAGTTACTCCTGATGGAATCCCAACTACCACTCTGGGTCTGGGAAGTTTAGGCAAGGAAAAAAGACCTTTATTAGGATTTTCATGAACTTTATGAATAAAATACCTCAGCATTGCCTCTGTGGTTTCAAAATCAGAAATAACTCCATCTTTTAGAGGTCTGACAGCCTCAATTGCTGCAGGAGTTCTACCTAACATTCTTTTTGCTTCAGTTCCTATTGCTAAAACTTGTCTGGTTTTTTTATGAAGAGCAACAACAGTAGGTTCTCTTATAACAATTCCTTTACCCTTTACTAAAACTAGAGTATTAACAGTACCCAAATCTATACCAATATCATGAGAAAGTAGTTGCCAAATCTTACCAAACATGAGAGGAGTTTAACATATAAGTTTGCTCCCTCACAACCATTTTGATATAATACGCATTATGCACGAGATATTCCCAAATGATGAATTCAGTCCCACACCGCAAATGACAGACAAGGATCGCCTTCCGGATCCTTCTTCTGACTTTAATCAAAAAATTGTTGAGACCCCTCGGCCTCCAGCTATACCGCCATCTGTCCCGACCGAAACTCCTCATCCTACCGCCATTCCTAATAACTTTGATCATATGCCATCTGTTACTCCAACTCTACCGATATTACCGATTTCACAAAATCTTCAGCCCACCCCTCAAATGACAGAAGGTGATGCTAGAAATGCACCTACTTATGGTCACTCTATTGGTGGCGCACAAACACCTCAGAATATTTTAGAAGAAATGCGCCTTCCTTTAACACCTATTCCTGGATCAGAAATTTATGACCCCATAGGAGTTAAGCTTTCCCAATATATCCGATCTTCTGATGGGGCTCCTTTTACATATCTGAGTAAAATGAGGTTTCGGGGGCGACCCTCCCTAGACCAACTTGAACCATCTCTTCCAGGGATGCCTGAGTTATATAAGACTTTTCGGGATTACCGGAAAACTACAGAACCTATTTATCCACTAGGTTACCGCTTTATCAAAAGTTGGCAAAATTAAGAGGTTAATAATTAAATATAATCATTTTTCTCCGATCGAGAATTTTTGTCCAACTAACCTACTCTTGCCTCAATCCAGCCTTTTCTGCTAGGATAGAAGCTATCAGCTTTCAGTCTTCAGTCATCAGACTTTTTAGTTTTAGTCTGACAGCTGAGAGCTGACGACTGATGACTATCAAAGTACTATTTTCTAAACAATTTAGAATTCCTCTTACAGTTTTAATTGGTATTTTGGCTTATTTAGTTTTGAAAATTACTGGACAAACAAACTTTGCCAATATTTCAATTATTTCTGTAACTATTTTAGGTTCTTATCAGCTTTTTTGGCAAACTTTAAAAGACCTTATAAAGAAACGTTTTGCCTTGGACTATATAGCAATTCTAGCTATTTCTGTTTCTTTGTATACCCAACAGTATTTGGTAGCAGGAATATTGGCTTTGATGATCACCTCTGGTAGAACCTTAGAAGACTATGCTGTGTCCCAGGCTAAAAAATCCTTAACTGGCCTTATTGATAGAATCCCTTCTGAAGTTTTACTGTGGGAAACAGATAAAGCAGTAGAGAAAGTCAAAATTAAAGATGTCCAAATTGGGCAGGAAATTTTTATCAGAAAAGGTGAAGTTATACCCTTGGATGGCAATCTAGTTTCTCCAACAGGTCAAACAGATGAATCAACACTCACTGGTGAACCATATTTTATAGACAAAATTGAAGGGGATGTTTTAAGGTCTGGAACTGTCAATGTCGGCAATCCTATTATAATAGAGGTTACAAAAACAGAAGGAAACTCTACCTACAGCAAAATTATTGAGTTGGTTAAAAAAGCCCAGGAGGAACAATCACCTTTTGTAAGACTGGCTGACCGTTATAGCACTTTTTTTACTCTTATTACCTTGGGAATAGCAGCTTTTGCTTATATAACTTCAAACTTTGATCTAACCAGGGTTTTATCAGTTTTGGCAATTGCTACCCCTTGCCCTTTGATTATTGCAACCCCAGTTGCCCTTTTGGGAGGAGTAAATTCTGCTGCCAAAAGAAGGATAATTATTAAAAAATTAGCCAGTTTAGAAAATTTAGCCAAGATAGACACCATTGTTTTTGATAAAACTGGAACTATTACTTTAGGCAGGCCTAAACTTACTGAGGTTACTCTACAAACAAAAAGTTTTACCGAAAAACAAATATTAGGTATTGCAGAAAGTCTGGAAAGAAATTCCCTGCATCCTTTAGCCAAAGCAGTAGTAGCGAAAGCCAGGCAAAATCATGCCCCTCTCATACATGCAAAGCAAGTTGCAGAAATAATTGGGTATGGAATCTCAGGAATAGTAGGAAAAGAAAAATTTACCCTCTCTAAAGTAAAAAATGATCTGGGTATGACTATAGAACTAACCTCAAAAGGTAGAACACTTGCCCTTTTTAAATTTGAAGATGAGTTAAAAACAGATACCCAGCAGTCTTTTGAAAAGTTAAGAAGTTTTGGTTTAGATTTAAAAATCTTTACAGGAGATAAGGAGCAAGCTGCCAAAAAAATAGTAGAACAGCTAAATTTGAATATAGAAACAAGAGCTCAAATGTCCCCAGAAGATAAACTTTCAGGAGTTAAAGATTTACAAAAAATGGGCAAAACTGTGGCTATGATTGGAGACGGAATAAATGATGCCCCAGCTTTAGCTTTAGCAAATGTAGGGTTAGTTTTTTCTAACGAAGAACAAACCTCTTCTTCTGAGGCAGCAGATATTGTCTTTTTAGGAGGAGACTTTACCTCTGTATTTGAGTCTCTAAACATTGCTAAAAATACTATAAAAATTGCCAAACAAAGTATATTTTTTGGGATAGGTTTAAGTATTGCAGGAATGATACTAGCAAGCTTTGGGTTTATTCCCCCTATCTTTGGAGCAGGCATACAAGAAGTCATTGATGTAGCAGTCATCCTCAATGCCATCCGAGCCAGCATTTGATTTTAAACTCCCTTATAAGTATAATTCCAACCTATAATATGCAAAATACTCATGAAAATTTGAGTGGTGGTTATTTCCTGGTTAGAACAGATAATCCTAGTTACCACCCTGATGGACCTATTTTTACTGTTAAAACTGCAAACAGAGTTTTGATGTCAATAAGCTTAGACCACCCCGACGCCTTCTCCTTAATTTGGGAAACTCCTATCTCAGCTGATGAGTTTTTAACACAAGCTTGTAAACTAATTGATGCCCTGGCTGGAAAACCACACAACTATAGACCTATGGAAACTGGTAAATCAGAAGCTGTGATAGAGCTTACGCCTGAAGGAGGAACTGAAACTCTTGCTGTTGCCCCCAGTTACTCTGATTATGGGTATAACAATGTAACAATAATTCCTCATCCAGAAGTCCCATTTGATCAATTGCAGTGGCCTCTAACTATAGCAAATATCGCCCAAGTTTATTTAGCAAACGGTGTCCTAGCTAAAAATTTACCGTTTAGTGATGACGCTACTTGGCTAAGGATAAACGGAGAATTTTGTACCCTATTTTACGGTGATATTCAGGATCAGTGGTACCCAAGAAGATTTTCTTATTGGTCCCATATTCCGGCAGTTGCAGAAATTTATCAAGCCTATCAAGCAACAGCTATATCGCCGGTTCCCAGAACTACATTTACCCAAGCTCTAGAAAAAACCATTGCTCTCCGTTTTCCACTTGAGTAAATCTCATCTTAATTCTTTTATCTTAGGAGAAATTACTGACCCTTAAAACATTTTTGCGACGGCCGTCTACTTCTTGTTTAGCGGCCAGTATTATCTGACTCTAAAACAATCACCCAATCTTCTATTCCTACATTTTTAATAAACTCCCTTAAAGGCTTTGTACAATTTTTCTTAGTAGCCCACACACTTTGTTGCCAAGGCGCAAAACCCCATTTTTTCAAACTTGCTCTCAGTATATTCCTGGCTTGTCTTCTATCCTCGGGAATATCAAATACTACCACTCTCCATCTTCCATCCCAGGGAAGATCATCCATTGCAATAGCCTCCCAGACAGCTTTATTCTTACCAGCATTTGTTAACCTGTAAGCCAGTTTTTCATCGCTTACCAACTCAATTAAACCCTTCTCTCTTAATCTCTTCAAAGCTTGGGACAAAGCAGCTTTTTTAAGCTCTGGAATTCCATAATGGTATCTGTAATGGTGGTAGGCAAAATCCTCAAACCTAACATAACCATCAACAGATTTTTCTAACGCTAGGAGGATAAAGTTTGTTAAACTCTTTTTTGCTGCCATGAAACAAATTTACGACGGCCGTCATGTTTTTGTCAAATACTAAATACTTGCTCACCACTACGCATCTCTGTTAGGATAAATCTTGGTATGTTAGATAAAATTATCTCCTATTCTTTTTACTTGCTCTTTTTCTTAACTCCTCTTGTTTGGTCATCTGCAAATTATGAACTTTTTGAATATAACAAGATGATTGTAACTTATGCTTTTACAGTAATTATTGTAGGAGCTTGGCTACTTAAAAGCATTAATCATAAATCATTAATCATAAATCGTACTCCTTTAGATATTCCCTTGCTGTTGTTTTTAGGAGCAAATATTTTATCTACTATCTTTTCTATTGATCCTCATACTTCTATCTGGGGCTACTATTCCAGGTCTAACGGAGGACTTTTATCGCTTATTTCATATCTTCTATTGTATTGGGCTTTTGTATCTAATATGGATTTATCAAAGATCAAAAATCTTTTTTTATTAGCTTTTGCCTCAGGAGCATTAATCTCTTTATGGGCAATTGCAGAACATTTTGGGGTGTCACTTTCTTGTGTAATCTTAAGAGGAGAATTTAATACAGACTGCTGGATACAAAGAGTCCAGGAACGAGTCTTTGCTACCCTAGGTCAACCTAATTGGCTGGCAGCATATCTTGCTATGCTGATTTTCCCAGCACTATATTTCTATCTAACTGCTTCTTCCCGCATACTACAAACTACTTACTACATACTACTTACTACTTTGTATTTTGCTTTTACCTTCACTTACTCCAGAGGCCCAACACTGGGATTGGTTGGAGGATTGATGGTATTTTTATTAGCCGTAACTTTACGATTGCACCCCAAGGGTGTAAACATAACTTTGAACAAAATTAAACTAATTTTTATAGTCTTAATAAGTTTTATAGTTATCAATCTTCTTTTTGGATCTGCCTTGACTTCTTTTAAACTGGTTTCTAAATTTGCTGCTCCTGCCAGACCCAGCATAGCCCTTCCTCCACCAGCTGGCGGATCTGGAACTCAATTGGAAAATGGGGGAACTGAATCAGGCCAAATTAGATTTATTGTTTGGCAAGGAGCTTGGGAGATTTTTAAACATTATCCTATATTTGGATCTGGTTTGGAGACTTTTGCCTATTCTTACTATCAATACAGACCCGCTTCTCATAATTTAACTTCTGAATGGGATTTTTTATATAACAAAGCACATAATGAATACTTAAATTATTTGGCAACTACTGGTTTAGTAGGATTTGGAACTTACATACTGGTTATTGGAACATTTATCTGGTGGTGTATTAAAAGAATCATGAATAAAGAATCAAGAATCAAGGATAAAAATCATAATTTATTATTCATAATTCTTACTTCCAGCTTGCTGGCTGCTTATATTTCCTATCTTATTTACAACTTTTTTCTCTTTTCCGTAGTCATTATTGCCATCTTTTTCTATCTTTTCCCAGCTATTGCCTTTGTCGCGACTGATTCTCTTTCCATCTTCCATCTTCCATCTTCAAAATTCAACCTTCTAACTTCTATCATCTATCGTCGAAAAATTTATACTAAAATTGCCAAAGGGATTATAATTTTTTCCATCCTCTATCTTCTATTTTCCATCTTCCAGTTGTGGTATGCAGATACTTTATTTGCCAAAGGAGAGATAGCATCTGAGGCAGGCAATCCAGGCAGGGCATATAATTTATTACTAATTGCCTCCTCTTTAAACCCTGGTGAGCCTTTCTATAGATCTGAACTTGCATTCTCGGCAGCTCAAGCTGCAGCTGCCTTGAAAGAAACCGATGCTACCCTGTCAGCACAGCTAAAAAATGAGGCAGTTACTCAATTTAAACAGGTCTTAAAAGGCAACCCAAAAAATGTATCATTTTTAAGAACAGCAGTCAGGACTTATTTTGAACTTTCTACTATAGATCCAAACTTTATAGGTAAAGCTCTACAAGCCTTAGATGCAGCAATACAGCTTGCCCCCACAGACCCCAAACTTTACTACAATAAAGCCCTAGTCTTAGATTCAGAAGGTAAAAAAGATGAGGAACTTCAAGTATTACAACAAGCTATTAAATTAAAACCAAATTATTTAGAAGCCCTGGCCCAGCTTAAGGAAGCAACCTCCCCAGCCAAACAATGAAATCCATCAAAACAGCTATTGTAGAGGCTAAATTTAAAAACCGACCTAAAAATATTTCTCAAGAGTTCCAAATGTATGGGGTATATTTGGCAGAAAGCTTGGAAGATACCAAGCGTTATTCTCTTTATATAAAACTGGCCAAAGAAGTAGACAGAAAACTTTTAGAAGAAGCCTTAAATTTCACCAAAGGCTATTATAGTGCCAAATCCAAAGCCAAAATCTTTATGTGGAGGCTCAAAGAACTTAAGAAAACTTAATCTTTCTGGTACAATAACCCCATGGAAGTAGTAAAAGCGCCTGATCCAAGACTTAGAGTTAAAACTAAACCTGTAAAAAAAATTAATTCAGGGTTAATTCAGATTATCAAAGATATGGTAAAACTTACCAAAACCTTTACAGACCCTCAGGGAGTAGGATTGGCTTCTACCCAAGTAGGTCTTGATGGCACTTTCTTTGTAGCTAAAAAAGGGACAAAATTTATTCCTGTAATGAATCCTAAAATTTTATCTACAGGTAAAAGAACTAAAAAATATTTTGAAGGGTGTTTATCTATACCAAATATGTGGGGTGAAGTTAAAAGATTTTTACAGATAAGAGTTTCCTATCAGGATCTAACTGGCAAAACTATAACTAAACCTTTAACAGGAATTTTAGCCTGGATATTTCAACATGAAATAGATCATTTAAATGGAATGTTATTTTCAGACAGGGTCTTGGAACAGAAAGGCAAGTTCTATAAATTTACAGGTAAAGATAAAACAGGTACAGACACATTTGAAGAGGTGACTATATAGCTTTCAGCCATCAGTCTTCAGTCATCAGACTAAAAATTAAAAGTCTGAAAGCTGATAGCTGATAGCGAAGCGATACTGAAGACTATTATGACAATAATATTTCTAGGAACACCAGACTTTGTACAACCCATTAAGGATGAACTAGCAAAACATTTCACCCTAGTTAACTCATTGTCTGAATCTGATTTGGCAGTAGTGGCTGCTTACGGGAAAATTCTGACAAAGATGGAGTTAAACACCCCCAAATATGGCTGTATTAATGTACATCCCTCTCTTTTACCAAAATATAGAGGCCCTTCTCCCATCCAATCTGCCATCTTAAATGGTGATAAAATCTCTGGGATTTCTATTATTAAAATTGACGAGGAAGTAGACCATGGCACTATTATTTATCAAGAACAATTAGAGCTTTCTGATAGTGATAATTTTGATATTCTGAGTAAAAAGATGTTTGCTAGGGCTGCTGAAATTTTACCCCAAATTATCGAAGATTTTATACAAGACAAGATAAAACCAGTAGCCCAAAATCATAAACTGGCAACTTATTGTAAAGAATTAAAAAAAGAAGATGGTTATTTTGAGATAGATAATCCACCTGAAGATCTTGATAGGAAAATCCGCGCCTACTACCCCTGGCCAGGGGTCTGGTGCAGATGGAAAATGGACAATGGACAATTGAAAATTGTTAAGTTTCTACCAGGCAATAAGATCCAAATGGAAGGTAAAAAAGTAATGCCTTTAAAGAATTTTTTAAATGGTTACCCAAATTTTCCTCTTAAGAAACTATCTTGGAAGAAACATTGACACCATCTTCACAGGTTAAAATATATTTTTTATTATTTACTTCTGTAGAAATATGAACAGGTTTACCCCACATTGTATATACATGCCTAAGTGTCCTAGCTGCATAGTCTAAATCAATTGGTGTTCTATCATTTTTAAAATCATGTGTTAATAATAATTCTCCCCGCCGATGATAATCCCCATCTTCTACTAAAATTGTAGGTAAACCTGAAGAAGTTAGCTGATCAGCTAAACCATCCCTAACTTTCTGCCAAGTGGCCTGCTGGACTACCCATTTTCCCTTTTCTTTGCTGGCATCACCTTCAAATTGATATGCATACAGATCTAACTCCTGCACTAGCTTTTCAGTCATGAAACCTCTTACAAAATCAGCGTCTCTATACTCGGCCGCTACATCCAAAACCTTTTTGATGCCTTCTCCTCCTTTTCTTTTGATAACATCACCATACCAGGTTCTCTCTTCTTCTGGTACTTGCCATCTCTTCTCAATATCCCGCCAAAGTTTATAACCTACTAAGTAGGGGTTAATAGAGAAATTATGTCCAACAGCTACTACACCAGTATGTAGTCTTCTAAATTCCAAATGTTCATCAGGAGTAAGGAGGGAATTTTCTAAAATTCTTTCATGCCAGAAAGTAGCATATCCTTCATTCATTACTTTAGTCCGGATATTAGGATAAAAATAGATCCATTCTTCTCTGACCAAATTCAAAATTGCCCTCTGCCAAACTTCAAGTTGATGTGAGTTTTCAGCTAAAAAGAGCACCACATCTCTTTGAGGCTCAGGCGGAAGCCTGCGCTCTTTTTTAACCATCTCTTTTTTTTTACCTGCCAAGTTCCAAATATCATCATAATCTGATAAGGGCTCTTCTATAGGATACAAACGTTCTTGTTCGTATTCTGCCTGACCTTTTCGACGGAAGAAAGATGAAGCTGGATCAACGTGATAGGCAATAGATAAAGCTGCATCCAGTATCCGCTCTACCGCCTCTACTCCCTGTTCTTCTTCCAAACTTCTAACCAAATCAGCATGAGCCCTGGCTGAAATATCCATATGCCTATTAGAGTCTTTAAAATAAATATTACGGCGGAAAAAATCCGCGTGCCCTAAAACGTGAGCTATTACTAGTTTTTGTGCAACCAGATCGTTACTTTCCATCAAATAGGCTTGGGGCGGATCAGTATTAACTACCAATTCATAAATTTTTGACAAACCGTGATCATATTGAGTCTTTTGACGATAATACTCACCTCCATGGGTCCAGTGAGGAAAACGGGCTGGAAAATGATAGGCTGCTATCTCGTACATTACATCAGCTGGGACCATCTCAAAATTAACCGCTGGCGGATTTAAACCAAGTTTGATGGCAATTTCTCCTGATTCGCCTATTGCTCTTTCCAATTCCATTCTCTCCCCCATTATCATCCTGCTATCTCCTGGTGGCGTACCCTCAAAAAGTGCTTCAAGGCTGGCCAAACATCTTCTTTTTTACTGATTTGGACCATAGAAAATCTCGGTTCATCGGCAAAAGCTTTTTTGTAGGCTCGACCTAAAGGAGCCCAATGATCGCTGCCTGCTGGCATAGTAGCGCCTGCCCAATAACCATAGTTTTGAATCTCTCCATAACCTACCAAATTACTAACACGAACAAGCTTTCCCACTAAATCAACGCATTCTTCGTCTCCCCAGTTCTCACCATCAGAAAACAAAAAGGGATAAATATTCCAGATCTCAGGATTATAACGCTCCCTGATTACCTCAAGGGCTAACTGATAAGCTGAAGACATTCGAGTCCCTCCAGATCCACCCAATTTAAAGAAGGTATCTTCATCAACTTCCTGGGCTTCAGTATGGCAGGTAATAAAAGCTATATCCACTCCAGCGTAACATCTCCTCAAAAAGCGAGTCATCCAGGTATAAAAAGTGCGGGAGATAAAGCTTTCAAATTCTCCCATGCTACCGGAAACATCTCTCATTGCTAAAACTACTGCGTTTTTAATTGGTTTTTGTACCTCTTCCCAGCTTTTATATCTTGAGTCCTGGTTGGGATCTATCTCCCAACTAGGCCTGCCTAAGCGGGCATTACGTTTGAAAGCTTCTACCAAAGTCCTTCTTTTGTCTAAGTTTGCTTGGGGGCCAGTTTTCCTGATGGTATCATATTGAAGTGTAGTCTCTGTCAATTGCTCTTTTCCTTTATCTTCTAAATTCGGCAAGCCCAACTCTTCAAATGCCAGATCTATTAACCCATCAACAGTAATTTCTGTTTCATAAATATCCTGCCCAGGGGAATGTCCTGCCTTTTTCCCTTTGCCACTTCCTTCTCCGCCTTCTTGCCCCAAAACCGTTCCTGGCTGTGTATCACCTTGTCCCTGACCAATATGTTCTTGACTGTGAGGGTTAAAACGAAAACGAGGCAATTCAACTCCTCTTACCGGTACTTTAACTATTTTTTGACCATCTGAGGTAATAATATCTTCTCTACTGATGATTTCCGGTAAGTTTCCTCTGATTGCATCACGCACTTTCTGGGTGTGGCGCGCTATATCTCTTCTGGAGCGCTTGTGAAGATCCCACGGATTAACAGTTAATGCAAACGGGAAAGATGGCTCAGGCTCTCTCATAAACTACCTATCTATTTAACAATTGTCCGGCATATTTCAAAAGTTCCCTAGCGCATTGAGTACAATGTCGTTCATCTTCAAGCAAAGATTGATCGGTCAATCTAGCAACCACTATATCAATCCTTTTCAGTTGTTCCTCATCCGGAGTTCTGGTGGATGTAGTAATCTTAACCATATCCTTCAAATCAGCAAAAAGCTTTTTCTCAATTGCTTCCTGAATCACACTGTTTGAACTTAGAGTAAAAGATTGCTTTCTTAAGGCGCAACTGGCTACCGAACGCATTACTCCTTCACGGAATTCTCTCTTTCTGGCATCTCCTATTATACCAATCTGCTGTTCAATAGAGGCCATCAACGCTTCATCAGCTCCTACGTCTTCTCCGGTTACAGGATCTTTAACTTTAGTCTTATTAGAAAAGGCATCTACATTTTGGATATAATTATCTAGTAACGTTTGAGCTGATTCTTCATAAGCATAAACAAAAGCTCTTTGGATCTGTTTTTTCACTCCTTCATCATACTCTTTACGAACCTCATCTAAAAGAGTAAGCAATCTTTCCTGTTCTTTTGTGTCACTGGCATAATTACTTTTTATGCCATCCCGTAAGGAACGAAGCGCATCCAGTGGATTAATGCAACGCTTACCTTTCATCAAAGCAGAGGATAAACGGTTGATAATAAACCGGGGAGACAAACCATCCATTCCTTCTTTTGCAGCCTCTGCTTCTGTTCGGATCTCCCCCAAGTGTTTCTGTTCCCAATCTCCCACCTTTTGCTCACCATCATAAAGCTTCATTTTAGCCATTAAAGATAACCCTGCTTTGGCAGAAGGCGACAAACGAGAAAGGACAGCTAACATACTGGCTACCCGTAATGTTTGTGGCGCAATATGAGCCTGTCTTAACCGACCGCTTTCCTCACCTGGTAAATCCTCTATTGATAAGTCAGCTGCATTAATCATCTTGTTGTAGATACGCACTTCATCCGAAACCCGTAAATTGTAAGGCATCTTGACTACGAAAATACGGTCTACCATTGCTTCGTTGGCTGGATCTGAGAAATATTTATTGAATTCATACTCATTCGTATGCGCTAATACAGTCAAATCAGCATAAATTAAAGCAAATTGCGGTACTTTAATTCTTTGTTCGCCGGCCACTGTATTAAGTTCATACAGGAACCGGGGTTCCAGTTTTAGCATCTCAATAAACTCTACTACACCTCTATTGGCTACATTTAACTCACCATCAAACCTATACACTCGGGGATCTGATTCTCCACCAAAGCGTTGATCTACTAGCAAACCTAAATTGACATGGCCTGTCAGTTCTGCCACATCTTGTGATTTAGGATCTGCCGGCTTGAAAGTGCCAATTCCTACCCGACTCTTTTCCGAAAAGAGTCGACGGGCCACCATTACATCACCAATACGTCCATTCCAATCATGTTCTAATCTAAGTTGACAGTGGGGACAAAGATCTCCTTCTATGTGAACACCCAATCTCTTGCCAAAAGCTTCACGGTGGCTGTCCGGTATTAGATGAAGCGGTTCTTCGTTCATGGGACAACTATCAATTGCATACCATGCTCCTTCTGGTGTACGGCTGTATCGTTCTAATCCCTCCTTAATAAGGGTAGCTGCAGTAGACTTCCCTCCGCCAACAGGGCCTACCAGCATTAATATTCTCTTACGGACATCAAGGCGTCTGGCTGCAGGAGCAAAATAATCTTCAACTAAATTTTGGAAAACACTATCCAGGCCGAATAATTCTTGTCTGAAGAAAGCGTAGTGATTAGGTTGACCATCGGCGCCTGGAGTAATACCAGCTGATCTGATCATGTCGTAAACCCGAGCATGAGCAAGACTGGCGATGGCTGGTTTTTGACTAACCTCTTCCAGGTACTCACCAAAAGACATCTTCTCAGCTAGCAATGCTCTATCTGTTAGTACAGTTTGCTGCGCCTCTCCTAGCAAACTTGCTATATCTACATCCCCTCTTTTTCGCTCTAACATATAAATAGGGTCAGTTTATGGGTTTATAGTACAACAGATACCAACTTGTCAAGAGGGAGTCTTACCTGTTAAGGGAAATCTAAACTTTTACATATAAACGAAATCTCAAAATTTACATTATCCGTCATTGCGAGGAGTGAAACGACGAAGCAATCTTCCCATTCCATTGAAGATTGCCACGCTCACTTTGTTCGCTCGCAATGACATTAGAAATTGTACCAGTTGTCAAAATTCAGACTTCCTAAAAGTGTCTAAATTGAGATTTCCCATTACATCTTACCTAATCCGAAATGGGACTGTAGAAATACCGATACCTAATCCAAAAAAGGTACTGAAAATGTTAGGGGTCTTTTAAAAGCAAACGCGAACCGTCACAATAATTTCTGTCATGAAAGTTACTATGGATGATTCGCGTTTAGTTAATGTTACACAACTGAAAGGTTTTTTAAAAGGCTCGCAAAAGCTGGTGGTGTCTTTGGAAGAAGCAACAATAGCCGAGAGATATTCTTTTATCAGGAAGACACTTAAACAGTTTAGCTATTGGAGTTTAGTCAAAAAAGACAAACGGGTAGTGGTAAATTACCTGAGGAAAGTTACCGATTACAAACTTACCCAACTGTTTAGGCTGATTAAAAGGGCGGGCAGGGGAAATCTTACCCGGGGTCTTTATCACAAAGTTCATCCGGTTAAAATTTACACCAGTGCTGATATTAAATTACTGGAAAAAACTGATGAACTCCATTTAAGGTTATCGGAGAAAGCCACCAAAGAAATTTTAAGGAGAGCGTATGAAGTTTTTCATCACCAGACATACCAGACTATTGCCAAAATCTCCCATGCCCATGTCAGCAACTTAAGGCACTCTCCCTCCTACCGCAGTTTTTGGATCAATCACACCAAAGCAAGACAGGTTCCCATTGGCCAGACCTGTCCTCCCCAAAACTTCGGCAGACCAGGCTCAATCAGGATTGATTCTGTCTCTCAGAAGGATGTTTACCACATTAACTCCGTAGATGAGATTACCCAGTGGGAAATAGTCTTTTGCGTTCCCCAGCTCTCAGAATTATTCATGGTTTCTGCCTTAGAAGAAATCTTTAGCCAGTATCCATTTTCCATCTTTAATTTTCATTCCGATAGGGGAAAAGAAACCATCAATTATGTGGTGGCCGATTTACTGCACAGGTTATTGATTAAACAAACCAAATCCCGCTCTTACCATTCTGGTGATAATGCCTTAGTGGAAACCAAAAATGGTGTGGTAATCAGAAAAAACATGGGCTGGGAACACATTAACCAGGACTTGACTGATGAGGTTAACTGCTACTACAAAAACTTTTTTAACCCTTACTTAAACTTCCACCGACCCTGTGCTTACCCCACTATTACCACTAATACTAATGGTAAAAAAGAGAAGGTTTATGAAATCTACAAAACTCCTTATGAAGCCTTAAAAGATCTTTCGGGAGCTGAGGATTTCTTAAAACCAGGGATTTCCTTTAACAAACTTGATACAATAGCTTACCAACACTCAGATAATAAGTTTGCTGAAATGTTAAGGAAGGAGGAAGACAAGCTCTTTACAGAAATTAGGCAAAGAGACAAGAAAGACGGTTTGGCGTAAAAAGATTACCTTAATTTCAGTACCATTATTCAATTAGGTAGGACTGAGGGAGTTATAACAACTTGTTCTGATTTTGTTGAGATTTTAGATCTGGCTTGGACAGCTTTTTTGACTAATCTTAAACACTTTGTACAGTATTTTTCCCCTTTAAAAACATGAAGATTTGGTCTTTGAAATCTTTTGTGAATTGGAGCACGCAGAGCCCAGGTCCCTCCAGCTCCAGATGAACCCTTTTTATGCCTTGAGTAAGCTACTTTACTCTTACTTTTTCCACACTTTAAACATGCTAACATGTGGTAAACTATATCATAAGAAGTGACTAGAGTCTAGAATCAAGAGTCAAGGAAAATAAAATACTAGACTCTCGACTCTAGCGACTAGACTCTAATTATGCCGGAATTCTTTGCTTTATCTATAATAATCCTGCTCTTTTCTGTAATCATCCATGAAGTCATGCATGGAGTAATAGCTTTGAAATATGGGGACCATACTGCAGAAAATGCTGGCAGATTAACCCTAAATCCTATTCCTCATATTGATTTATTTGGAACAATTTTGCTGCCAGCTCTTTTAATTTTTACTGGTTCCCCTATTCTTTTTGGCTGGGCCAAACCAGTGCCTGTAAACCCTTTAAATTTTTCTAATATCAGAAAAGGAGAATTGATGGTAGCTGCAGCAGGAATTTTAGCTAATTTTTCCCTAGCTATCATAGCTGCTTTAATCTTTCACACTTTAAATGCCATGCCTCAAACTTTCCCAGCACTTGTAGGATCTCTGCTGCGTTTTACAGTCTTAATTAATTTAGTCTTAGGGATATTTAATCTTTTTCCTATTCCACCTTTGGATGGATCAAAAATACTTTTATCTCAACTTCCTCTTAATTTAGCCAGGTCTTATCAAAAGCTTGAGCCATATGGAATTTTAATCTTACTGGTTTTTATGATGATACCTTTTGGCAAATCCTCCCTACTTCAAACAATCTTGGGAGCTTTGGTAGGCCTTTTCTCCTCTATCTTGGGATTTTAGATTATTAGATTAGATGAATTGTAAGAAGATAGCCTCAAACCACTTGACAAAACCGCCTTTTTATGATTAATATTAAAGTATCCTAAAAGGACATTGTAGATGGCCCAAAGGATAGATAGATTGCCCGTGAGGGCATCCCTGCTTAGCACGTTTAAAGCCAATATATTTTTCTTCACTGATTTGATACTTTACGGGAGTCTCGAGTGTGTTATAAAGCATCTGCCTAAACACCAGGGCACCCACCTTAGGTTTTCTGAGGAAGAAATTTGGCTAAACGACTTAAGTAGGGAGAAATTATTTTATTCTCTTAGTTTCTGGAAGATTTTAATCTGTCGCTAACTATATATAGCGGTTCTTCCAGTTATTTTTAAACCTCCCGTTATGCATCATGAGAGAATCCGAACGAACGGCTAATCATTGACTTATTCTA
>CAYQAW010000010.1:0-39185 GCA_964415615.1 uncultured Gammaproteobacteria bacterium | reverse complement strand
AAGCATTAGTTCATGACCCGTAGTAAGAAGGGTCTTGACATAGAGTGTCTCAAGTTTCATCTACCTCAACTACACCTTTGAATAAATCACCCGAATTATCAGCCATTAAGCTTCTAATTTTATGTAACATCCTGAAGCTTGTCTTGTATGTTACCCCTAATTGTCTTTGCAATCCTTTTGCGGATATTCCGCCTTTAGAATGAATCATTACAAAGAATGCATAGAACCAAAGTTTTAGTGGAGTAGTAGTCTTTTCAAAGATAGTTCCTTTTAAGGGATTAATCTGACTGTGGCATTTGCTACAGCTTAAGACAGGTCTAGTTTTTAAGAGGTAGTGGGAAGTAATAACTTTACATCTTTTGCATGAAATACCATTAGGATACTTAATATTTACTATCTCTTTTAGGCATTCATAGTCGCTACTATATGTCTTTAAAAATTCTCCCAAAGTAAAATGCTTACCCATACCCTTATGTAACTATATTGATAGTTTATATCACTATTATGATAGTTGTCAATAGTCAAATATACCTATATTGATATCATTATATTGTTAAAAATAGTACCTACGCGTAGATACTAAATTTTGCCTACTTTGAAGCTAAAATATCAAAATTCGCAGACTCTTTATACTTATATAAATATAAGGGGATGTAAATTAAGCAAACAAAAAATAAAGAAAAGAAAAATACTAAACAAAAAATCAATGATATACTATCACTATGAGTATAGACGCTATCAGTAAAGATAAAAAAATAATGGGTCAAAAATTAAAAGAAATTAGACAAAGAAAAATTATGACCCAAGCAGAAGTGGCAACAAAAGCAAACATAACTATTAACTACTATGCCAGGATAGAAAGAGGAGAAGAAAATCCATCTCTGGAAGTCTTAAAAGGGTTAACGGTTGCATTAAAAGTTAAATCTTCAGATATTTTACCCTTCTAATCAGAAATCGAGAAAAATATTAAGCCATACTATATACAGTATGTTGACCTTTATCATTACACTTGTTATTGTAACTTTCATCAAGAAAATTTTTGTTTAAAGTTTTGAATTTGTGTAATTCAAAGCAGTGTCGCTACCGTAAAGCCGGACCGAACTTTAAATAACTTTTTAGCTGATCCTTCGAAACAGAGGAGATGCCTTTACTTTAAGGCTTCTTAAAAAGAAGCCTTTTTTAAACGCTAAAAGTCCCCTCTAGGAGAAGAAACCAATTATGCGATGCACATATTGTGGAGCCGATCAAACACGAGCAGTGGATACTCGAAGAATAAAAAATAAAAACGTCATTAAAAGACGGAGGGAATGCATGAATTGTAAAAGACGATTTACTACTTATGAACAAACTAAGAATATATAATCTAATATCTTTTTTGATAATACTATTAAGCCTACTTTTTGCAGGTTTTGTTTCATCTACTCTTGCAGTCAGTCAAGAAATTAAAAAGCAGGAATCGATACAAGAAATTAAAAGTATCTCTAAAACAGTTGAGCTCACTCCCCCAAATCCGAAGGTCACCAAAAGTATTTCTGTTCTAATAACAAAAACTTATTCTCCTGTTCCAACAGCAGTTCCAAGTCAAGCTCCCTATACTATCTCTCAACCAACTAATAGTCCTTCTGTAGCTATTCAGTCTCCTGCACCAACACCAACTCCTGTGGTTCAAACTGATCAAGTGAATGTTTCAATTAATGGTTCTTCAAATTTCTCTCTATCAGTAGCCGATGGATCTAATCATTGTGATGTTTTATCTAAAGCCTTATCTGATGGAAAAATGGCCAGTCTGAATATGAAATATAGCAGTGCCTATGATACTTACGCTGTTTATCAAATCAATGGTATAGGTAAGGAAAATCAAGTGTGGTGGACTTATTCAGTGAATGGTAGCAATCCTCCGTTAGGTTGTAGTCATATAAAGGTAAAAAACAATGATAGTGTTTCATGGACTTACATAGGGCCGAATTAATATGAAAAATAAACTTTTAGTATTTATTTTTATAACTTGTTTTGCATTCAGTAACACTCAGGTGGTTTTTGCAGATACTGCTACCTCAATTAATAATGGACTTAACTTTTTAAAATCTAAACAGGATTCAACAGGTAAAATTACTCAAGGTTATAGTAGTCCTTCGGAATGGGCAGGGATTGCTTTTGGCGCAAACGGAATTGATACTAGCACAATCAAAAATCCTGATACTAATTTAAAGGATTATCTTTTAACTGACCAGCCAAGTAGTGGGGCAACTGCCACTGACTGGGAAAACAGGATTTTAGCTATTATAGCTATAAGTGGAGATCCTACTAATTTTGGTGGTGTTAACTATTTGCAAAATCTGGAGGGTTTTTACAATAATCATCAACTAGGAGAAACTTATTTACTAAATGACGATATTTTTGGACTATTAGCTCTGATTGCAAGTGGTTCAGCTGCAAATAAACAAATTGAACAAGATGTTTTAAGTTTTATCATCACTCACCAAGTACCAAACGGTGCTTTTAGTTGGTCACCAGATACTACTTGTCAGTATTGTGATCCATCAGCCGATATGACAGGGGCAGCTCTTCAAGCATTACAGGCGGCAAAAGATAATGGTCTAACTAATCCCAATCTAGATAACGCTATAAGTAATGCCAAAAATTACTTACTATCGAACCAAAATCCAGATGGAGGCTTTGGGTATTCGGGTTCTTCTGATGCAGATTCTACATCATGGGTACTAATGGCATTTAATAATTTAGGGATAGGAAACACTGTCCCAACAACTAATGCCATAAATTGGCTTTTATCAAGTCAACAAGGAGATGGTGGTTTCCCAAGCTATAGTGGTAGCGATAGTACAACCACAAGTCACGCATTGATAGCATTAAGTGGTAAAAGCTGGTTGCTACATATCCTTACTGCTCTTACACCATCTGCGACTCCCTCAGCTAGCCCAACACCCTCTCCAAGTACCACCCCTACTCCGAGCCCTTCAGCAAGCCCAACTTCAACACCTGCATCAGCAAACAATAACACGCCTACACCATCTTCTAGTCCCACTTCAACCCCAACTCCTTCAGCAACACCGACACCCACTCCTCTTCCAACACCATTACTTAAACTGAAAGTTGAAGAGGTTGCTCTTGATCAGAGTCCTACCCCAACTCCTTCACCAGAAGTTTTAGGCGAAGCAATTTCAACAAAAACAGAGCCTGATCGACAACAAGTTTTAGCAAATGGCTTCAAAAGTACAGCCCTACCTGTTGCCGGAGCATTTGGTTTATTCACAACTTTTAAATTCCTAGAAGAAAGGAGGTGGAAAAAATAACATGTTAGCATTTTTTATGATTTTAGGTGGGGTGTTTTTAAGATTGACCCCGCATATAGCAAATTTTGCACCAATTAGTGCAACTGCTTTATTTGGCGGAGCCTATTTAAATAAAAGATTTGCTCTTTTAGTTCCTCTTGCCGCAATGGCAATTTCCGATTATTTACTTTTGTATATTAATCCTTTTGGTAATCCTGTGGTTAACTTTAGTCACGTTCAGCCAATTTCAGCTATGTTTCATAGTACAACTTTATATGTCTGGGGGAGTTTTATAATCTCTGGTTTAATTGGAATTTGGCTTAAAAAGAGAATAAAGCCAAGTAACGTCATTGCAGCTTCATTTTTAACATCAATACAATTTTTTGTTATTACTAATTTTGGAGTTTGGGTAACTGGAATGTATAGCCGAGGATTAGATGGACTAGCTCAAAGCTACATGATGGGAATACCATTTTTTAGATGGACATTAATGGGAGATTTATTTTATACAGGAGTATTCTTTGGAGCTTATGAACTTGCAATAATCGCCAATAAAAAAATAAGATTCGCTCTTAATTAATTTGGTGTGTTGATGGGATATGATCCATTTTGTCCTAGTTGACTAGCCCGCTTTTTAATAATATAGTTATAAAACCTGTTAAAAACTTGAGTCGCAAGACAAATATAGTTTTAACATTAGCCTAAAAAACTAATTTGACAGGTTCTCTAAGGAAGCCCCGCAAGGGGCTTTTTTAGTGCTCAAAATAATAAAGAGTATAGGGATGAGAACGTGTTTCTGGCTACAAACAGGTCTATTTACATAAGCTTTTTCAGGACATATACTTGGTATATGACCCTTGTATGTTGCGAGAAATGCGGCAGGCAGTTTTACACAAAGCCAAATTGGATCGAGAAAGGTTGGGGAAAATATTGTTCAAGGGATTGCGTGTTTGCAAAGCAAAGAAAAGGTAAAGTAATTAACTGCTTTATTTGTAACAAGGAAGCTTATAAATCCCCTAAAGAATTAATTAGATCTAAGAGTAAGAAGTTTTTTTGCAGCAAATCCTGCCAAACTACATGGCGTAATAAAATTGTCTTCATTGGTGAAAATCATGCAAATTGGAAAACTGGAGAGAGTGCCTACAGAAGGATTTTAGCAGCGAATGGTAAAACTTTGATATGCAGATTATGTGATAATTTGGATAAGCGAGTTTTAATTGTTCATCATAAAGACAGAAACAGAGAAAATAATAAAATAGAAAATTTGGTCTGGTTGTGTCATAATTGCCATTACTTAGTTCATCATTTTGAAGATACAAAAGATCAGCTAAGAAAATTAGGAGATGATATGGTGACTGTAGCTCAAAAGTAGAGCGTCTGCCTGTGGAGCAGAAAGTAGCGGGAGCGTTACCCGTCAGTCACCCCTTCGACTCGTTTCACTCGCTCAGGGTCATGACCAAGCATTTTTTAGCCTCAAATTTTAATACCACTGAAGGGAAGTCGTACCCATAAGCGCATTTTAGTTTAGAAATTTAAAGGTAGAAAGGACTTTTCCTGGCAAGGAATTATCTAACTCTTGCATGGGTCTAGAAGTTGAAATTTCATAAATATACTCTACGTGTGGAACATAATATCTTATTTCAAAAGAGTTATCCCTTCCACCACTTACTTTAAAAGCCTTATAACTATTAAATTCAAAATCTTCTACTTTTATGTCAGATTTATAAAAACATTCTTGTTGCCCTTGCAATTCTGGCTGAAGCTTTTTGCACCATTCATCTCTTGAAGTAAGATCAGTAACTTTGATCCCTAGATTACTCCAGGCATTTATCCAAATAGATGAAATTGTATTATTTTTATTCAAAACTAAATCAATATTAGTGCTGCCTAATAAACTAGGTTGAGCTGGGTCATTTTCATATTCTGTAAGCTGATTACTTCCTGGAAAATTTTCTTGATATTGATCAGCCCCTGGATAACTAATCTGATATTGTAAATTCTTATTGATATATTTTTTCCAGTTAGAAGTTTCGTCAGGATTTGATGTGCCTTCTTGAATTAAAGTTAGCTGGGGTGTGGGAGTAGTTAAGGGGCTTTGTGTTTGAGATTTATTCTTCGATATTCCCAGATAATAAGCGCCTCCAGCAATACTAGCAAATAATATAATCCCTAAAATTATTAATATTGAGGCAAAACCTTTTTCTCTCATCAATATTAATAATCTAACACTTCAAGAATAAATGCAACTATAATCAGGAATATTATAACCGCTTTGCCAAAACCCCGGACTCTTAGTCCGGGGATGTAGGCAAAGAAAGGTTACAGTCTTCCGCGGACATTAAAGAGCAAAGCGGTCGTAAACTTATAAAGAAAACCGCGGACTATCAGTCCGCGGAAGTTTATAATCTCTGTTTGGGTATTTTGATTTTGATTGAGTAGTTTTTGATACAAGTTGTGGTATAATGTATATATAACAAGTTACCAGCGACAAATCCCTCGGTAGGGAAAGCTGTAAAAAGCTAGCTGACTAACTGACCCCGCTTTTTAGCGGGGTTTTTTTTATCTAAAAGCTTCTCTATAGTTCCAGTCTCAAAGTGTAATTCCATGGTTAACTTTTTATCTCTTTTTAATTTTCTAAACCATCTTTTAGGATCGGGTTCACTTGGATTGTCATAGTATCTTCTGATTAAACCAGCAAGGCAATCGGCTAATTGAATCCCGAGAGAAGAATTATTCCTGACTGTTTTGAGAATTTTAACTGAAATTCTTCTATCTCTTAATATTTTCTTGAGTTTATGCTCATACCATTTTGGCTTCTTACCATCAATAAAGACTTTTTTGATGTTATTTTCTGTAATCAGATGTTGAAAAACATACTCAATCATTTTTTCTGGGTGAGCAGGATTATCAAATATTGCTACTTTAACTGTAAAATCAAGGCCAATAATTCCTTGTAGAAACTTATTTCGAATATCCCATCTCTCTTCACCCCAATGGAATGAATTAATTTTAAGCTTTTCTTCTAACATTGAAATATGTTTTTCTACTTCAGTTAGATTTGAAATTTCAATGTAGACAATAGTTTCTGTAGAGTGGCCTACTTGCTTATGAGTACCAGATTCATCAATGAATATAACCATATTATTTTTAGAAAATAATACTAATCATAGAAATGTTCCGTTACTTCCCAAATATTCCCCCATTTATCTTCAAAATGAAAATATTTATATAAAACAGGCTTTTTTATAACAAAAATTTCAGTTATAGATTTCGGCTCAAGTTTTTCTATGCGCTGATGTTCTTGTTCAATATTTTGTGTTCTTAATTCTGGAGTTATATTATTTCCGGATTTTCGTAATTCACCATCTATCGAACAGTTGTAGATACCGATTATATATGTTTTGACACTTCCAAAATTAGCCCACCTGCTGCTTTCTCTGTTAGCTATTTTTTGCTCAAACACTTTTTCATAAAAACTAATTGCTTCATCTAAATTATCAACCCAAATATAAAATCCTTCTAGCTTTAACATAAATTCATTATATCAAGAAATTTTACATGCTCAACAGTAATTAAAATTATCGGATTGAGAATTACTTTATAGTTATTTTCTTTGGTGTAATCAGGATTTTATCTATTCTGTTACCATCCATATCCATTACTTCAAACTTAAAGTCTGCCCATTGCACTTTGTCTCCAGAAGCAGGGATATGCCCCAACCTATACATAATAAAACCTCCAACTGTGTGAAATACTCCTGATTTCTCATCGGGAAGTTTTCTAATATGAAAGTAATCTTTAAATTCATCAATTGGGGCTAAACCATCAACAAGGTATGTTCCATCTTCCCGTTTTGTAATTTCACGTTCTTCCAACTCATCAATGGTAGGAATATCACCGACAATTGCCTCTAAAATATCTGTTATAGACAGCAGTCCCTGGATATTGCCATACTCATCAACTACCACTGCCATATGAATGCCTGACTTTTTAAATAGTTCCAGTACTTTTAATCCATCCATGCTTTCAGGCACAAAAAGAGGTTTATGGATGTATTTTTGCAGTTCAATTTTTTCTTCCAAAAGAAAGTGTGTCAATATATCCTCCGCTCTGACTACTCCTACAATCTTATCAAGATTATCTCTGCAAACCGGAAAATGAGCATGAGGATGTTTGGCAATTTTGTTTCTTAGTGTTTTAAAAGGACTATCAAGTTCAAGCCAAACAACCTCTTTCCTGGAAGTCATCAGGGTGTTTACCTTTTTATCAGATAATTTCAGAGTTCTTTCAACAATATCTTTTTCTGCGATATTAAAAATGCCAGACTTCGTTCCTTCTCCTATTAACATTTTGATCTCTTCTTCACTAACCATAGGTTCACCTGATTGTTTAATTTGCAATAGACGAAGCATCAAATCCGAGGAAAAGGTTAATAAACTAACAAGAGGCGAAGCGAATGAAGACAATAAATTCATTGGATAAACCATAAATTTAGAGATTGTTTCAGGACTGTTTAAAGCTATTCTTTTTGGAACAAGTTCCCCAATAATTAAAGAAAGATAAGTAATAAATGTTACAACAAGTAAAATCGCAATACTTTCAGCGTATGGCGCCAGTAAAGAAGCATTTTTCAGTGTACTGGATAAATTTTTGGCAATTGTTTCACCTCCAAAAGCGCCGGCAAAAATACCCACAAAAGTAATACCAATTTGCACAGTTGAAAGGAACCTGCTGGGAGACTGGGCCAGTTCTAATGCTGCCTGCGCATTTTTACTGCCCTCGTTTGCTTGTTGCTTAAGCCTTGATTTGCGCGCAGAAACTATAGCAATTTCTGCCATAGCTAAAACTCCGTTAAGAATAATAAGTAACAAAATAATGATAATTTCCATATTAGATTAAATTATTATACGTTAATCAGGGTAAAGGAGTGAATAAAGGTTCTTCCTGTTTCTTGGCTTCGTCTTCACGCCATTTAGCATTTATAACCCTCTCCCCTACTATCACATCTTGTTTGGAGTGAGGAACAAATAGGAGCTTGGATATTTCATGAAAAGATACCCACTCAAAAGAACCCTCCAGGCTGCTAAATTCCTTGAAGCTTTTAACCTCAGCATAAAAGACATAATTCATCTTATCCTTTACCTCTAGCAAGTAGTCATAGATGGAATAAATGTTTTTTGCTTTTAGTTTTAAGCCCAATTGCTCATTTATAATCCGCGCAAAAGTGGCTTGAGGCTCCTCTCCTTCATCACCTGTTTCTGCAATTGTAGACCATATAAAATCTGAACTATCTTTCTTTGGGAATTTTAACAAGAGAATTTTGTGCAGTTTAGTGCTGTAAAGGAATCCGCTTGCATAGAATGATTTATGCACTGGAAAAGTATACCACAAAAGAGAATTAATTATCCGACGAAAGTTAAAGCAGAACCTGTTTTTCCCGCCCTGCCTGTCCTGCCAATTCTGTGAATATAATCATCATAGGTTTGGGGAAGATCATAATTTATAACATGTGTGACATTATCAATATCCAAACCCCTGGAAGCTACATCTGTAGCCAGTAGAATCTGTATTTGATTTTGTTTAAAACTTTGCAGAATCCTTTGCCTTTGGCTCTGTCTTTTATTGCCATGAATTGCTCCTACCTTAAAACCTCTAAACTCCAATTCTCTATTAAGTTTTTCAACTCCATGCTTTGTTTTGCCAAATATCAAGACTTTGTCAAACCCATCCTGAATTAGTAAATCATGAAGCTGGGCAATTTTCCCCTTTGAATTATCTACTTTGATAATATCCTGGTTAACATTTTCAGAAGTATCCTGAGTTTTGAGAGATATAGTTATAGGATTGGTTACAAATGAGCGCAAAACTCCCTGTATTTTTGGTGAAATTGTAGCAGAGAAAAAAAGTGACTGTCTGACTTTTGGCATCAGAGAAATAAAATACTGTATATCTTTAATAAATCCAATATCTACCATCAGGTCCACTTCATCTAAAACAATATTTGCATAATCTTGTAAATATATAGCCCTTCTTTCTATTAAGTCTTTAAGTCTTCCTGGAGTAGCAATTACTATTTGAGGAAACCTTCTCAAATCAGACATTTGCCTGTGCATATTTGCCCCACCTATTAGTAAGGCAGAATAAATATGTAAACCAAAAGCAAAGTTTCTAAACTCCTCATTTATTTGAACAGCTAACTCTCTAGTTGGAACAACAATCAAGGCCTTCTGTTTTTTATCCTTAAAAAGTTTGTCTATCAAAGGAATCAAAAATGCAGCTGTTTTGCCTGTACCTGTTGAGGCCAGTCCAATAACATCATGTCCTTCTAAAATTGGTTTTATGGCCTGAGATTGTATTGGAGTAGGACTGTCATAGCCATGATTTTTGATATTTACTTTTAAATTTTGGGTAATATTAAAATCCTCGAAAGAGATCCTTGAAGCAACTTCTTCATTCGGGGCAACTGGAGCAGCTTGTTTGATAAACATATTAATATCTACCCCCTCTAATTGGCTTCTTCGTTGGTTGCCTCTGTTGTGTGAAGCAAATCTGGGCTTGTTAAATCTGGGCCTGTAGCCCCTTCCTCTTATTGATGTCCTGTTCCTGTACCTATTATTGTTATACATAAAAATTGATTCTTCTTCTCTCAACTTAAAAGAGGAGAGGAAGAAGAATATAAATAAATTGAAAAAGAAAACTGTAATTTCTAAAAAATAAAAATTAAAGGAGCTACTTGAAAAGTTAGTCCTAAGAGGAAAAAATATTCTATAGCTTAAAATTCTAAATCAATTGAAAAACAGTATAACACATTCTTCTCAAAATAGCAAATTGCTATAGGGTAAAAGACATTTACTATATTTGAAGCTTGCAATTTTAATCTTTATACCTTGTATGAGCTCTCCACTAAAGCTGTATAATTTCTAATTCTATTTATTGCTTTTTGTTGTGTCTTACTAGCCACAGGATATAAATCATCTAGAATTCTATAAATAAATTTAAAATTTAGTTTTACTTGACGGTGTTTTAATTTTTGACCATAACTCATCCGAAGGCGTTTGTAAACAATTTTAATATTATTCTCAAACTCAGGACTTTCCCATTTTCTGATAATTCCTTTAATACTGATGAGAATTAAGCATAAAAATAAATCAATATCTTTTTTTAAAGTGTGTGATTTCTTCCGACTATTTTTTGACCTTTCTTGTATACTTCTGAAGAAATCATCTTGGTAAAAATCCTTAGAAATATAATAATCTACCTGAAATGAACTATGCTTAATATTATAAATAATCTGGGTAGCACTGCCCTCTTTGGGACTCCAGGATTTGGAAGAATGTTTTACTAATATTGGAGCAATACTTTTAAATATTTTAGCCTGATTTTTGACAACTGATTTAATTTGATCTTCCTCAAAAGTAATCCACAGATCTATATCAGAAAATTCATCTTTATATCCACCTTTACCAGAACCAAATTGCTGAATTTTGATTGGTTTGAAATGCTTAAATACCTCTAAAATCTTTTTTAATAATTCTTCCCTGCCTTCAACCCTGGTTTTCCTAAACTCTGCTAGCTTCATAAAAAACCTCTTGATATTTTGCAGCCATACCTATTTAAACTTAGGGGATATCTGGCATAGTGGGTAAATCTAGATGCATTTTAATTTCATCAATTTCTCTTTTGTCCCTTTGATGCCAAAGACCTATTTCATCATGCGTAGCTTTTAACTCTGAAAGAACTTGTTCCATATCTCCTGATAAAGCTGTTAATCTTTTGGTATGATTTTCTAGTATCCTGGTATGATCTTCCAGGGTTTCTTTAATGGGGTCAACAGCTCTATTTACAACCTCCTCAACTATTGCTCTTAACTTATTCTCATCCATAAATTTATATTAACTCCAGAGATTCAAAAAGACAAGGTAGATTATCTATATCAAGCTATAGCACACTCTGTTCTTGATTTGAGAGTATAATACCCTCATGAATTTTTGGAATAAGTTACAAAAACCTATCTTTATATTGGCTCCTATGGAGGGAGTGACTGATACTGTTTTCAGGCAGATTGTAGCAAGTTGTGGCAAACCTGATGTATTTTTTACTGAATTTGTGCCTGTTGATGCTCTGCTTTCTCCTCAGGGTCAAAAAAAGATTTTAGAATCTTTAAAATTTACAGAGGCAGAAAGGCCTATTGTAGCCCAAATTTGGGGTATAGATCCTGAGAAATTTTATCAAGTAGCCCAAATGCTTTCCAAAATGGGCCCTGCCTGCCGGCAGGCAGGTTTTGATGGAATTGATATTAATATGGGATGTCCTGACAGAAATGCTATTAAACATGGAGCCTGCTCAGCCTTAATTAAAAACCCTAGGTTAGCACAAGAGATTATTGCTGCTACTTTAAGAGGCGCAAATGGTTTGCCTGTTTCTGTAAAAACCAGAATTGGGTTTCATACTTTAGATACTGAAAATTGGGCCAGGATTTTGCTGCAAACTCCAATTTCTGCCTTAATTTTGCATCTTAGAACAGCTTCGGAAAAATCCAAAGTCCCTGCCCACTGGCAAGAAATCAGCAAAGTTGTAAAAGTAAGAGAAGAACTTAAATCTAAGGTTTTGATTATAGGAAATGGGGATATAAAAACCTTAAAAGAGGCAAAACAAAAGTGTAAAGAATATAAAATTGATGGAGTAATGATAGGCAGAGGAATTTTTGAAAATGTTTGGTTATTTAATGAAAAAGTTAAACAAACCACCCCGCAGCAAAGAATAGATATACTTATTAAACACTTAACCCTTTTTAAGGCAACCTGGGGTGATACTAAGCATTTTGAACTGATGAAAAAGTTTGTTAAATGCTACGTAAATAATTTCAAAGGGGCCTTTGAAATTAGAGAAAAATTAATGAAGGCTAAAACGTTGAATGAGTTAATTCAAAAAACAGGGAGTCTATCAACACACCCCATAGTTTGACTTAGAAGGGTATTATTTGCTATAATACTCCGTCATGACTAGGTTTACAGTGTTAAAAACACTTCACTTAATATATTTGGGGCTAGTGCTAGTTTTTATCTATTTTTTCTTTGCAGTTTATCAACCTTTAAAAGCACATAATGTGTGCGCTAAAACTTCAGCAAGATCTGTTTTGGGGACAAACCATCAAAACAATGCTTTTGAACAATATCAGAAGACTTATAAAAACTGTCTACTTAGTTTTTAATTTCTTTGCAGCCTCTTTAGCCTCAGAAGGAGCTCTGTTTACCATATCTTTGAGCTCCATTGCTTTTTTAGATATTTCTTTTAAGACCTTGCCTCCCTGTTTTTCTAAATCCTCTAAAACCTTTTCAGCTTTTTTTCTGTTTTTTTCATCAGACAGAGCTATTGCTGCTGCAGCTGCTGCTGCGCCAATCACAGCTCCTGCTACTCCTGCTGCTAAAGCATTACCGCCTTTGTTATTATTTTCAGCCATATTAATCAATCATCAGTCTTCAGTCATCAGTCTTCAGACTGCTTTTTAGTCTGACAGCTGATAGCTGACTACTGATAGCTTCCTATTCACCCCCTTTTTTTAAAAATTCTGCTAATAATTCCTACAAGTAATGGAGGAATAACTGTTAAAACTTTCATTTGAATCTTTTCTTTAATACTTTGATTTGTCTCTTCCAGGGATTCTGCCAGGGCTGTTACAGCCTTTAATGTCTTTATTAAAAAATATGTCACAAACGCAGCACAGCCAACTATTATCAGAAAACCTATAACTAAAATAATATTCAAAATTTCCTGTGTACCCATCGGCATTGATTATACCACTCTTTGTAAATTTGCAATCCAGGGTAGGTTCTAATACAATAAAGTAAGAAAATGGAATATTTATCTTTAATACCGGCAACAGCCTTAGGCTATTTAACTCTCCGAGCCACCACCCACCCAACTGCAAAAATCAGAAGAAAACTTCCTAACATTAAAACAAGAAGGGTACAGGTGTTCCCTGTGCTGAGGATCAAACTTTTTGGAAGGGTTATTCATTTCCATCACTGGATAATGTTTTCCATTATTTTACTGCTGTCTTTTTTCCTATCCCTAGGGATTGTAGATTTTATGGTTACTAAAGGCATTCTTTTAGGTGGAATTATTCATGGATTAACACTGCCAAAAGAGCACAGAAAAATTGTTTATAAGGACTTCTCACTTGAAAGATTAACCACAATAGACGCAGACTATAATTCTGATCGAATTAGAGAAAATAAATGAGTTCTAAACTACTGCTGGTTCTAACTGGAAAAACAGCCTCAGGCAAAGATACTGTGATAGTTAAGCTTTTAAAAAGATTTCCTGATTTTAAAAAGATTCTAACCACTACTTCCAGATTACCCAGAACAGGTGAAAAAGCAGGAATGGATTATAACTTTGTTTCAGAAGCAGAATTTAATGAGAAAATTAACAAAGGAGAATTTGTTGAATATGTCAGATATGGAGGAAATTTTTATGGAACAGAAAAAAAGCAGCTGGAAGGTACTCATTTGATATGGAAAATAGATCCCTCAAGAGCAGGCCATGTTAAAGATCTTACCAGGGATTTTAAAACGTTGGTTATCTATCTGACAGTTGATGATGAGATAGTGATGCAGAGGCTAAAGCAAAGAAACTTAAGTCAGGAAGAAATAGAAAAAAGAATGCAGGATGATGAAAAATTATGGGATGAACATAAAGACAATTATGATTTTATCATAGAAAATACCCCTGGAAAGCTACAAGAGACTGTTGATCAAATCATAGAAATCATAAACTATTCCTAATAATGCCTACCTCTATCGTTATAGTTTTGCTGACAGCAATTTTGGGAGCATTTTTGCTGACAAGTTCAAATACCCCACCACCCATTACTCCATCACCAACTCCAACCCCGATCCAATCGGGGCCAACTCCCATCCCCACTTTCTCCCCTTCTTCCTCACCTTCACCTTCACCAACTCCAACCCCGATCCAATCGGGGCCAACTCCAACTCCCATTCCCCAACCAGTCACCAATAACACTGCTCCTGATGCAGGCTATTCACGCCAAACAGTTTCTGTTGATGGACAAAATTTCCCTGTTTCTATAATTGCTGCAGATTTAAACTCAACTAAAGTAATCGTAGATACTGCCTCAGATTCTGACTGCTCAAACAATTGTCCTGTTATGAATTTGGCTGATTATGTTTCCAGAAATGGAGCTTTTGCTGGTATAAATGGATCTTTTTTCTGCCCCACAGAATATCCTTCATGTGCTGGGAAAACTAATTCTTTTGATACTTTACTGATGAATAAAAACAAGCATTACTTTAATTCTGATAATAATGTTTATTCCACAGTTCCTGCAGCTATATTTTCCTCAGGTTCAGCCAGATTTGTTAGCAGATCTTTAGAATGGGGCAGAGACAGCGGAGTAGACAGTGTTATAGCCAACTATCCACTGCTTATTGCAAGTGGAAACGTTAACTATTCTGAGGCCCCTAATGAGCCTAAGTTTGGCCAGAAAGGACCCAGAACATTCTTAGCAACCAAGCAAGGCAAAGTTTATATTGGAGTTATATCAAATGCCACCATGGGGGAGTCTGCCAAAGTATTAAAAGCTTTAAGTATGGATGAGGCTCTAAACCTGGATGAAGGCGGTTCTACAGCTTTATGGTTTGGCGGTTATAAGATTGGTCCTGGACGTAATATACCAAACGCGGTATTGTTTGTAAGAAGATGAAGACCTATCGAATATGGATCTGTAAAGTCTTTTTTTCAGGCGAGGAAGGAGTTAATGTTACCTCATTATTATCCGGGGAGTCATCACCATAAGATATCCGGATGACATAGGTTCGGTCATTGGGTAAACTTTGGACCTTGAAATGTCCGCCTGACCATTCAATATTAGTATAAAAATTATCGTTTTTATCAAGAACGTAGAATTTATAAGGCCGGCTCCCCTCAATAATTAAATCACCTTCCAGCACACCGTTGTTGTTGGAAGTAGGCGCACTGGCTGAACGAAAGGCAAATTGCTGATCTGAAGATGAAGATACAAATTCCTTTGATCCATCCTTTGGGCAGAAATTATCGTTACAGGTTGGTTTAAGAACCAGCTTGCCCCTGACTGTGATGGTAACCATAAATTGCCCACCTTGCTCACTATAGATGGTACTAAGTTGTCTATTATCATAAGAATCATAAATATAAAATTGCATATTAGGAAGTTTGGGATCGTCGCTATTAAACAGTCCGTCGTTAGTTCTGTCTTCATAAGCAAAACCACTGACTGTGATTGTTTTGGTTTGAGAAGTTGGAGTAACAGCAGGAGGGGGGGTGGTTGGAGAAGGTGTTTTGGTGGGAGTAGTTTTAGTAGCTGTAGTTGATTTTGGAGTTTCAGAAGCCGGGGGACGTAGATTTGTTTTCAACCTAGCGCTTTTAGTACTTTCTTCTACCTTAGGATTAGGTTGTGCGATTGAGATATTTTTAATTACTACTGCAGAAAATCCAGCTATAATTGCCAAAAGGATAATAATTAATATAGGTGCAAATCCATACTGAAACCGTGTCATTATTTTAGTTTATAGAAAGCAGCAAATTAAATCAATGACTAATTTACTCCCACCTCCGAGGTGGGAGTGATCGGACACCTAGGGTTTTCTAAGATGATATAGTTTGAAATCTTGTAAAATTTTACAAATCTTGGTATTGTTAAAACATGCTTACATCTAAGGATATCAGGTTACTAGTAAACTCATTTAAAACCAGAGAAGAAGCAGATGCAGATATGCAGGCACTACGGGAAGAGATGCATCAATTACGACTTGATGTTTTGGAAAAGCTTGATGCAGTGTTTAAAGAAGTAAAAGATATGAGGCAGGAACAAGATATGCATGTCCAAAAACACAGAGATATTTAGGAGATTTTTTGCTTGTATTCTTCTGGGGTTAGCCATTGAGGTTCTGGGACAACTTTATATTTGGGATTCTCGATTAAAGTAGGCTCTCCATTCTCCTCTACTACATAATAAGCAAAGCCCTGCAGATTTTTAACAGCTTGGTAATCAGCATGGCCTGGTAAAGATACAGGATCTTTTTCTTCAAAGTTTACCGGAGAGTCATCTCTGGTTACCAGCCAGGTTTTACCAATATTTACTACCAGATGACCAGTACCAGAAGGAATAAAAACGCTGTCTCCTGCTTTAACAGAAATAGCATAGAAGTTTTCTATCTCATCATCTAATGGATTTCCTGAAGAATCTAATTTTCTTGTTTGAAGCAACACAATTCCCTCTCCTAGTAATACAGTGTAGGTTTCATCTAATTTACCTACATGGTAATGACCATAAGTTTTAATATATTCTCCCCCAACAGTTCCAGTTTCCCAGACAGTTATATTAGTTTTATCTTTTCCACCTCTTACCATATAGTAGTGAACTTCAGGGCCTGAAGCATCAGGATGCATTAATACCTCTTTCATCTTCTCATGGGGTCTATCAGCAAATGGTTTTAGCATGTATAATTCATTATATCATGGAAGATTATACTCTGATTATCTTTGGCATCACCAGCAATTTAGCCCAAATAAAACTAATTCCAGCTTTATATGATATGGAGGAAAAAGGATTGCTGACTGTCGGTATGACAATTGCAGGAATAGCCAGAAAAGAACTGTCTGAACATGAATTTAAAAGCTATCTTCATTCTGTGTTACTCCTGGAAAATATCCATCACAAACATGAAATCAAGGAACAGGTTTTCAAAAGGCTTTGCAACAGGTTTAAATATATAAATGGTGATATTACTGAACAAGATCTTTATGAGAAGATCAAAAAAACCCTTAAAGAAAGCAACAGAATTTTTTATCTGGCTACCTATCCAGAGCTTTATCATTCTGTTTTAAAACACTTGCAGAACAATAACTTAAACAAGCAAAATAAAGGCTGGGTCAGGCTAATGATTGAAAAGCCTATTGGAAACGACCTTAATTCTGCAAAAACTCTCAACGAGTTATTACTCAAATATTTTACAGAAGATCAAATTTTTAGACTTGATCATTATTTAGGCAAGGAAACCCTGCAGAATATTCTAACTTTTAGATTTGGTAATGATATTTTTGAACCTTTAATTAATAAAGATTTTATAGACCATATTCAAATAACAGCCTCAGAAGACTTTGGGATAGGTAAAAGGGGTGGATATTACGATCAGGTTGGGGCTTTAAAAGATGTTGGCCAAAACCATCAATTGCAGATGCTGGCCTTCTCAATCATGGATGCTCCACTAGAATTTACTAGCAAGGCAATTACCTCTCAAAGATTAAAAATCTTGAAGAGTTTAGTACCTTTACCAGACAAGCTTGTTTTTGGCCAATATGAAGGTTATACAAAAGAAGAAAATGTTTCTCCAGGCTCTACTACAGATACTTTTTATGCTTTAAAGACCTATGTTCAAAGTGAGCGGTTTGCCGATGTGCCCATCTATATAAGAGCTGGTAAAAAGCTGCAACAAACTGCTACAGAGATTTCCATAATATTTAAAAATCCAGTTAACAAATTATTCAAAAATATAGCAAATACAGATGAGCCTAATGTATTAATTTATAGGATCCAACCAAATGAAGGAATAGTCTTTAAGATTTTGACAAAAAGGCCGGGTCACGAAATCAAATTTGAATCAGAATACATGCAGTATTGTTACAGAATTGATCCCCATAGCCATTATATCCCTGATCCATATGAAAGGCTGATAGTTGATACCATCAGAGGTGATCAAACATTTTTTAATGATGCAGCAGAAGTAGAAGCTCAATGGGCATTTGTAGATCCCCTTACTAAAACCCGTGGCAAACCCCATATATATGAACCTGGAACTTGGGGGCCTAAGTCATCAGATGAGTTGATTGAGCAGGATGGCAGAAAGTGGCTGGAACCATCAATGGAATTTTGCAGGATATGAGCAATTCAGTAAATCTAGATGAAGCAAGAGAATATTTATTAAAATTGACCCCTCAGGCAGGGGATATTTTAAGAAAGTATTTTACTTCTGGTGCTCCTATGTCAAACGAGTTGTATTGGGCCCAGCAGGATAAAGATGGGGCATTTTTAAACGGAAAACCTATCCAGGTTTCTACCACAAATGATTTAAATGAAACCGTACTTGTTTGTGATTGGGGTTGGGTATTGAAACAAAGACTTGATGTTGTACGATGGCTTGGTAATATCGCAACCCATGTTAGACAGATAAAATGTATGGGTTCTGCTGTAGCAGATCTTGCTAGTCTTGCCAGAGGCAGGATAGATATATATCTCCACTCGGGTCTAAAACCATGGGATGTGCAGCATCTTCTTTGTTGATAGAAAAAGCTGGAGGCAAAATAACTACACCTGCTGGAGATAAATGGGATGTTTTCCAGCCAGCAATGCTGGCAACAAACAATATGTTACACGATAAAACGCTGGAGTTATTAAACACATGAAATCACAAGGCTATTCACTTTGGTTGGTTCCAACAGGAGAGGCAAATGAAAAATTTACCAATCTTGTAAAAGAACTTGCAGAAGAAAATGATGCTCCAGTATTTCAACCTCATGTGACTTTGCTGGGAGATTTTTTGTTATCAGAGGAAGAATCTATTGAAAAAACAAAACAGCTGGTGGCTGGACAGAAGCCTTTTACAATAGAAGTGGAACAAATCGATTATGAAGATTATTTCTTTAGAACACTTTTTGTAAGGGCCAAAAAAACCATACCCTTGCTGGCATTACATAACAGGGCAAAGGATATATTTAATATGCAGGCTGTACCATATATGCCACATTTGAGTTTATTATATGGAGATTTTCCTGTAGAGCTTAAGGAGAAAATTATTAAGGAAATAGGGAGAGATCAGTCAGCAGATTTTACAGTTAACAAGGTAACTCTGTTAAAAGGTGGCGAGATAAAAAACTGGCGCATTATTGGAGAATTTGAGTTTACTCCCACCTCCGAGGTGGAAACATATTGACACCTAGGGTTTTCTATGATTTACTCTATTCAATGCCCTATCGGACAACACCTCTTGTTACTGATCAGATTTACCATATCTTCAATAGAGGTGTAGCAAAATTACCAATTTTTACAGACAAAAGAGACTACAATCGCTTTCTACAAACTATTTACTATTACCAGTTCCAGGGACCCAAGCCGAAATTTTCCCAATTAAGCAGGTTTAAGGATTTTAAATTTGAGAAGAATAAGAAAATTGTTGAAATTTTCTGTTACTGCCTGATGCCAAATCATTATCATTTTTTGATCAGGCAACTTCTCGAAAATGGTATTTCTGAATTTATTAATAAAATTTCAAATAGTTATACAAAATATTTTAATACCAAGCATAATCGGGTTGGCCCCCTGTTACAAGGACAATTTAAAGCTGTCAGAATAGAGCATGAGGAACAGCTTATTCATATTTCACGCTACATTCATCTAAATCCGATTGTATCTTTTCTAATCAAGGATTTAAGAGAATATCAATGGTCATCATACATGAATTATATCGGAATGCGGACAGATCAAATATGTACAAGAGAGTTCATTTTATCAATGTTTAAAACCCACCAAAAATATGAGCAGTTTGTTTTAGACCAGGTGGAATATGGGCAGAGCCTGGAAAGAATAAAACACTTAGTGATTGATGGTGAGGATTAATCCAAAACCCTAGGTGTAGCTTCACTCCCACCTCCGAGGTGGGATGTTGTGCTAGTGCTTTTTAACAGGGTGTTGGCCAAATTGCCAACGCATAGCAGCTACTATTTTGTTTCTAAACCCATTTGGGGAATTTTCTTCATCTTTATCTGAATTTTCTCTAACTTGAACAGAAGCTTCAATTACTGGAACATCTACTCCCATTTCCTTGGCAAGTTCTACAGTCCAATGCCCTTCTCCTTTTACTTTTCCAGCAGCTCCACCTGAACCAATTACTGAGGTTATATTTTTTAGCTCTGGATCATTTTTAAGTTCTGCTAAAGTCCAGCCAACCAGCCTTGATTCTATAATAGATCCAGTATTATAAATTCTGAAAACTTCTCTTAAATCATAGGGAAATTGGGAGGTTTTGAGTATTGCTGCTCCCTCTCCTATTGCTTCCATCATCCCATATTCAATTCCATTATGGATAGTTTTAGCAAAGTGGCCTGCTCCTGTTGGGCCTAAGTAAGCATAAGCATTTGGCATTGCTGCTGCTTTAAAAACTTCTTCTATTCTTTCAAAATCCTCCTTGTTACCACCAATCATGATACAAGCTCCATTTCTAGCCCCTTCTATTCCACCTGAGGTCCCTGCATCCATAAAATGAATACCTTTTTTTGAAAGCATATCATTTCTTCTTAAAGTTTCTTTATAAAAAGAATTACCACCATCTATTACTAAATCACCAGGTGAGAGTTTTTCAGAAAGTGTTGTTAATATTTCATCAATAGCAGCTCCTGCAGTAATCATTACCCAAACAGTTCTGGGAGCTTCTAATTTGGAGATTAACTCATCAATATCTTTTGCTGTAATAGCCCCAGCCTTTTCTACTTCCTCATATGGATCAGTTGACCTATTCCAAGCCACCACCTCTATCCCCTTTTCCAGGAGATTTAACACCATATTCTTCCCCATCCTGCCTAAACCAATATATCCAATTTTCATATTTTTAATATAATGCAAGTATAGCTTTGTGTAAAGCGGTAAACAGATTAAGCTACTGCAGGTAATCTGACAAGATTTTCAAGTATAGTACTGCTTGCCCAGTCTGAATCTACACCTTTTTGGTCCATTATAGCTCCAATTAAAGCATTGTACTTAACTCTGGCTTGAGCATCTCTCATAGTTAGGTTATTGCCTATAACACCATCAAAGTCTACTAAAATATCAGCGGCATCAAAGATACCTCTAAACCTGTTACCAAGTAGGTCAGACGGTGAGTCAATTGCATGAAGTTGTGCTTTTTCTTGTTCCAATTCACCTAATTTACCCTCCCTTTCTGCTTTTTCTTTAGCCTGCATACCTTCTCTGCTATAAGTAGCCCATATTGGAATAAAATCTATTCTCTTACCTTCTGGTTTGGCCTCATTTGCAACAGTTACCATATTAGCAACTCTTCTTAAATTACCTCTAGAATCTTCAATAACTACAAGTTTAGTAAGGTTATCTGATTCTAAATAAATAGTTAGCGCAACGAATTTATTATCAGAAATTATTGCTCCTGTTTTACTGGATATAAAATCGCCACTCGAGGCAGGATCTCCTTCGTAATGAACTCTTACAGCATTAGTAAAAGCTGAAATTACTCTCGATCTAGCTATTTTAGCGGGCTGGTAACCAGTAGCTTTATTGTCACCAGTTGTCCAGATGACTACTTTTCGTACAGACTCACCAAATTTAGCTACTAAATACCCTATATTGTCCACTAAATCATCATAGATATGCTGCCTCATATCAATGTTGTGTAGACCCAAAATTAAATTACCTTCAAATCTCTTAAATTGGTAATTAGCCGCAAGATCAACGGGTTGTTCTGCGCTACCTACAACTAACTCCTGCCATAATCTGGCAGCATAACGGTGATAATCCATTCTCCCTTCCTTTTCTATAGCGCTCTGAACTTTAAAAAAGTAATCAAATAAAGGTTTATCAATAGGTCTTTCGGCAACTGAAGGATAAGGGGTAACACCCATCTCTCTTCTTTGGCCTACTACTCTTCTAAGTGTTCCAAAAACAGATTCTGCCATTTTATATTTTTATACTGTCTAAGCAAGTGGTTCAAGTTGATACTCAGGGGGAACATCTATATTATCATTTTCTTCAACTGCTTCTAACCTCTTTTCCATTTTCCTTATATTACTATCATTAATTTTGTACATATCACCATATCCATTAACTGTTTCTTCCAATTTCATCACTGCTGCTGTATTAGCATCCAATCTTCTATTAATAGCAGTAAGCCCAGTATCCGGATCATCAAGTCTCTCTTCTACATTACCAAGCTTTCCCTCTATATTACCAAGTCTGCCATCCATATTACCAAGCTGTTTTTTAAGTGGTTCTACAGCCTCACTGACTACTTCTTTAACAACTGCTCTCAATTTATCCTCGTCCATGATTTTATCTTAAGCTGACTATAGGCAAAAATCAAGGTATATTTTGTATATCAGATGATATAATCTAACGATGGTTAAATTGATTGTATTGGATGTGGATGGAGTGATTGTGGGCAATAAAAAAGGGGTTAATTTTCCCTTCCCAAGCCAACCAGTTCTCAATGCTTTAAATGATATTAGCAACCAAGGTATTCCTATTGTACTTTGTTCTGGCAAGTCACAAAAAGCTTTAATTCCTATAATTGAACAAGCAAACCTAAAAAACCCACACATAGTTGATTCTGGCGCCATTATAATTGATCCTCTAGCAAATAAAGCTCCTAAGGCTTTTCCTATAGAAAAAGATATTGTTTCCAATCTTTTAACAGACAGTTTAAATAAACACTTTTATACAGAAATATATACCCCAACTGATTATTTTATTCAAAGAGATTTAATTTGTGATTTTACCCAAAAGCATGCATCTATATTACAAAAAGAAGCTGTCATAGTAGATTCTTTAAAAGATATTATTTCAGATCAGGAAGTTGTTAAATTTATGGCTTTTGCCATGGATGAAACAGGAAAGGAACCTATTGAAGAAATGATCAAACCATATAAAGATCAAATATCCTTTGTTTGGACCATGAATCCAAATTCTCTACCAATCCAATTTGGACTAGTTACTTCCAAACAAACTTCTAAAGCCCTTGCTTTAACCAAGGTAGTAAAAGACTTAGCCATCCCTTTTGAAAATACTTTGGGAGTTGGGGACACTTTAGGAGACTGGGAATATATGAAGCTTTGTGGTTATGTTGCTACTATGGAAGATGCTAATCCAAAGCTAAAAGATCTTGTTAAAGAAAAGGCGGAAGGTAAATACTTTATAGCCCCTTCTGTTGATGAAGATGGAATTTTAAAGATTTTTGATTATTTCTTAAGCTTTTAGCTTATAATTCCAATCAACTACTTTTCTCATACAGTATGCTAAAATCTATATATGTATTTTATATTTGATATTGGTGGAACAAATTTGAGGGTAGGTATATCCTCAGATAAAAAAACTCTTGATAAAACTAAGGTTCTACCTACTCCAGAAAGCTTTGAACAAGGTATTCAAATTTTAAAACAATCTGCTGATGAACTCTCAAAAGAAGAAAAAATAATAGGGACAGCAGGGGGAATTGCTGGACCTTTAGACAAAGAAAAAACTATGCTGGCAGCAAGTTCTCATGTTAAAGGCTGGGTTCAAAAACCACTGAAAGAGGAATTAGAAAAAACATTTAATTGTCCAGTTTCTCTGGAAAATGATACTGCTATTGAAGGTTTGGGTGAAGCTAATTTTGGAGCAGGAAAGGATAAAGAAATTATTGCTTACATAACAATAGGGACTGGGGTTGGCGGGATGAGAATTGTTAATGGCAGTATTGATAAAAATGCTTTGGGCTTTGAACCAGGTCATCAAATAATTATACCTGATGGTAATCTCTGTGCTTGTGGGGGCAAAGGGCATCTGGAAGCTTATGTAGCTGGTTCGTATTTGGAAAAAATATATGGGCAAAAAGGGAAAGATATTAAAGATCCTGCTATTTGGGATCAGATAGCCAGGTATTTAGCCATTGGGTTAACTAACACAGCAGTTCACTGGTCTCCAGAGATAATAATTCTAGGAGGCAGTGTTTCCAAGAGCTTACCTTTAGAAAAAGTTAAAGCTTATTTAAAGGAATTCTTAACAGTTTTCCCTCAGGCTCCAGAAGTTACTTTAGCTACACTGGGTCATGATGCAGGCCTCTATGGGGCATTAGAACTCCTGAAGTGATAGAATATTCCTAATGCGCCCGTAGCTTAATGGATAGAGCACCTCGCTTCGGACGAGGCGGTTTGCGGGTTCAACTCCTGCCGGGCGCGCAAAATAATGAATAATTTACAGCTTCAAAGTATCCAAGAATTTGTCTATAGTGAATCTGTAAATATTGCTGATCCACAGCACAGTTTAGACCATGCCCATAGAGTAAAATTCAATGCTATCAAAATAGCCAAAATTCTAAAGCTTGAAAAAGATCTTGACCTCAATTTATTAACTGGTATGAGTTTGTTACATGACATGCATTACAGCCAGCATAAACCTGGGATAAAAACATATCTGTTTGAAAGAAGGCTTGCTAAAAAATATTTAAAAAAATATATTGCTCAATTTAATATCAAAGAGGAGGAAGAAAAGTTAATAATAGAAGCAATTACAAACCACCCTCATTCCTATCCTTTGAGAAGATTAAACAGGAAGAAAAATCATTACACAAAAATTTTACAGGATGCAGATACCTTAGATTTTTTTAGTGATTCAAGACTCAAATCTTTAGATGTTTCTAAACAAAAATTCTTTTTTTATAAATTCATTTGGTTTCTAGGACAAAAGTTATATTTAAGAGATAAGAAGAAAATAAATAAATTTTTAAATTACCCAGAGTTAGTTAAATATCTCACAGGATTTAATATTTCTTAGTGGTATAATTAAGTTTATGAGTGATGATCAAAAACATCAGGATGCTTTGGATGAGGATATTAAAACAGGTGAGCAAAGTATTAGTGGCTCAACCCCAGATCCAGAATCTGATGATGATACTTTAAAAACTGCCCAGGATGCAGGATTATATGAAGACCAAGATGAAGAGCACCCAGGAGAAATAAATGTTGCACAAGAGGTTCAAAAAGACGAAAAAGAACACCAGGAAAAAGATTAACCCTCTAGATTAATTTTTCTAATCCTGATGTTTTTGGGGGTGACTTCTACCAGTTCTGTATCATCTATATACTCAATACACTGAGAAACAGTGATTAGTTTTTTGTTGTATAATATTAAAGTATGTTTCTCTGGGATTATAATAGAAAGAAAATTGAGAAAAGCGAAAAAGGGAGGACGCTGATTTTGGAGAGGCTAATTAATTACGGTCCTGGCAAAGAAAAAATTATATTATCAGAGGTTAAGAAACACTGGAAGAAACTTAATCTATTACCAACCCGCAAACGCCTTTTTGAATTGTTAATATGGAACAAATAACAATTATCACTCAGGAACAGAAACTTTTACTGGACAAATTTCGTCAAGATAAGTTTCTCTCTTCCAACTTCTATTTTACAGGCGGTACAGCATTAAGTTTATATTATCTACAACACCGTAAGTCTATTGATCTTGACTTTTTTTCTGAGAGTGAATTTGACCCACAAATAATTTTCGATATAGTAACTGCTTGGGGAGGGGAGTTAAATTCTAGAGTCGATTATTTAGTGATAGAAAAAACACAGATCTTCAATCTCACCTAACTCTTGAAGAGCTCAAATTATTTTTTAAACAAAAGGCTAAACAAATAACAGCGCATTCTATAAAATAACAAAATTCACTGCAAGAGTTAGGCATTGATGGAGAAATCAGATAAGACGAAAAAGAACACCAGGAAAAAGATTAACCCTCTAGATTAATTTTTCTAATCCTGATGTTTTTGGGGGTGACTTCTACCAGCTCACTATCATCTATATATTCAATGGCATTTTCCAGACTCATTATTTTTGGAGTGTTAAAGTGCTCAGAAGTTCCCTCACCTGAAGACCTATGATTGGTTTGCTGTTTTTCTTTACAAACATTAATTCTAATATCCTCTCCCCTGCTGCTTGAACCAATAACTTGGCCTTGGTAAACTTCTACTCCAGGTCCTACAAACAAAACTCCCCTGTCTTGAGCTCCAGTTAAAGCATATAATTTAGTGAAACCTGCTTCATGAACCACCAGAGATCCCTGGGATCTTTCAAACTTAGTTTGAGAAGCCTGCCTGTATTCAAAAAAGGAACTGCTTAAAATTCCCAGTCCTTTAGTATCTGTCATAAATTGGCTTCTGTAACCAAAAAACTCTTTAGTAGCTATACAAAACACTAAAAATACAATCCCATTTTCTGTATTCATATCCTGTAACTCTCCATGTCTTAAACCCATCTTCTGCATTACTGATCCTGAAAATTCTTCAGGCACCTCTATAGCTACTTTTTCAAATGGGGTCAGCAATTTCCCATTTTCCATTTTTTCTATAACTTGTGGTTTACCAACCTGGAATTCATAACCTTCTCTTCTTAACCTTTCTATTAAAATTGCCAAATGCAGCTCTCCCCTGCCACTAACTAATAAATCTCCAGAAGGACCATCTTCTACTTTCAACGCTACATCTGCCTCAGCAGCTTTATATAATCTATCTCTGATTTGTCTGGCTGTTTTAAAATCTCCTTCTCTGCCTGCAAAAGGGGAAGTATTAACCCCAAAGTTCATTCTGACTGTGGATTGTTCTATTTCTAAGACTGGTAAAGCATGAGGATTGCTAGCATCAGCAATAGTTTCTCCAATAGTAATATCTGGAATTCCTGAGAGGGCAATAATATCTCCGGCATGGGCTTCTTTAATATCTATCCTGTCCAAACCTTCAAAGCCCAGCAGAGATGTAAGTCTGAATTTTTTAATAGTCCCATCCCTGGTAATATGGGCAACTTCTTGACCAGCTCTTATAGTTCCATTATAAACTCTGCCTGTGGCAATTCTGCCTTTGAAATTATCATAGGCTGTGTTAGTAATTAAAGCTTGAAGTGGTTTACTTTCATCAATTTTAGGGGCTGGGATATGCTCTAAAATAGCATCAAAGACAGGGTAAATATCATCCATTTTAGATAAATCTGCCTCCAGCCCTGCTTTACCATGTTTTCCTGAGGAAAAAATAGTAGGGAAAAAAGCTGCTTCCTCATCTGCTCCTAATTCTAAAAATAGATCAAAAGTTTTATTTATCACATAATTTATCCTGGCATCAGGCTTATCAATTTTGTTTATAACCACAATAACTTTATGTCCCAAATCCAGCGCTTTTTTCAAAACAAATCTGGTTTGAGGCATAGGGCCTTCTTTAGCATCTATCAAAAGCAAAGCTCCATCAGCCATTTTTAGAACTCTTTCTACTTCCCCACCAAAATCAGCATGGCCAGGGGTATCTATAATATTTATTTTGGTATTTTTAAAGTTTACAGAAGCATTCTTGGAGAATATTGTTATTCCTCTTTCTTTCTCCAGGTCATTACTATCCATTATCAGCTCAGAGGAATCAGTAAATTGTTTTCCAAGCTTGGTTTTGGACTGCCTGAGTAAGGCATCAACTAAGGTGGTTTTGCCATGATCAACATGGGCAATAATAGCTACATTTCTTATGTTCATAAAACATAGTATTCTACCACTTTTAGCTCAAGTTTACAATCTTAATGGCTTTATAATTAGTTTACTCTAAAAGTAGAGATTTGAGGCAGAAGTTGTTAGAATATACGGAGCAATGGATCGGTAGCTCAGCTGGTAGAGCAAGCGACTCTTAATCGCTCGGTCATGGGTTCGAATCCCATCCGATCCACAGTGCCCTCTTGCCCCGCCATAGGCGGGGGTGTGTTAGGCATTTGTCGAGCCTCTTCGCTTCGCGAAGCATCCGATGTATCGGGATGAGCAAATCGCTCCGGGGTCACAAAGCAATGGACTCTTGCAATTCGAGCGTAGCGAGAATTGGGTGTATTATCCATTGGCCGTGGGTCCGAATCCCACCCGGCTCACAAGCTTATAGTAGGAGATTAGTGGCAGACCCAGCTTGTATCAACTATTCTCTCTGGATCAACAGGAACTTCCCAATGATGGAGAGCTCTTAGGGCAGGATAAACACTATCTTCATCAGGGCAATAATGACCACTTTCATTAGAAAGATAAACTACAACTCCTCGACATATTTTTATCACACCAGCTGCTACAACATCCCTGTCCCCCGCAAGCTCAGGATGATGAACAAATCCACCATCAGTTGGCTGTTGAGGAATCCTTACCTCTCCATCTTCCATAATTACATAAGGATAATTCCCATTAGCAAGATTTTTAGGCCAAGGCAAACCTCTTCTTACAGTATATTTGGGAGCATAAATTTTGGGATAGTCCCCACTAGTTTTATACAAGGTGCAATCCCTCATCTCTGAGATAAAATTTCTATCTTTTTTCCTAATCTCTTTAAGAGTTTCACTCATAGCTTTATTTTTGAACCAGAATACCCCGTCAGTAGGCTTTGGGGATGATTGGTTCGAAAAGAATTCACCCGAAGGGATACTCCGCAGTTTACTGCAGAGTAGTTCATTCTATCAAATTTAATATTTATTTGCAAACTATAGGTCAACAAAATTACACTATTGACAACCTGTAAGAACGAGGACTACACTTAACTTTGTCGGAGCGTAGAAGAAACAAAAAGACCACTTTCTTCCTACGCTCTCTTTAGTAAGAAGAAGGGATTCTTATGGAAAAAGCAATCGAAAGATTAGTTGAATCACCTGCAATATTCCTAGGGAAAATCCTGGATAATCTTGAAAACGCAGGCAAAACCATCAAGAACCAAAAACACATCAAAAAGGGCAGGGAATATTGGGACAATTTGGGACCAGGGCTCACAACAGGCGCTTCAGATGATGACCCATCTGGAATTGCCACATATTCTCAGGCAGGAGCCCAGTATGGATTCCAACTGCTTTGGCTAAGTCCGGTCATTTTTCCCTTAATGGCAATTGTCCAGGAAATGTGTGCCAGGATTGGGCTTGTCACCGGCCAGGGGTTGGCTGGAAATATTAGGGATCACTTCCCCAGGTGGATTTTATATCTTTCCACCATTTTGCTGCTGGTTGCCAATACTTTAAATATTGGGGCAGATTTAGGAGCAATGGCCAAAGCCACCCAGCTTTTATTCCCTCATGTCCGTTTTGGCGTGTTAATTTTTGGATTTACTATTTTCTCTTTAGTTTTACAAATATTTACCCCTTATGAAAAGTATGCCAAGTATTTAAAATGGCTGGCCTTAATACTCCTGTCTTATGTATTTTCTGCTTTCATGGTAAATATTGACTGGCCTAATCTGCTTTCCCATGCTCTGATCCCCTCTATTACATTTTCAAAAAATCAAATCATCCTTATTCTGGCTATCTTAGGTACTACAATATCCCCTTATCTTTTTTTCTGGCAAACCTCACAAGAGGTAGAAGAAGATATTAAAAAAGGCAAAGATACCTTAGAGTTAAGAAGAGGATGCTCAGATGCAGATGTTAAAAAAATGAGGACAGATGTCTGGTCAGGCATGTTTTTATCCAATTTAGTCATGTTTTTCATCATCGCTGCAACTGCTGCTACTCTTTATTCTCATGGAGTAACTAATATTACCAGCGCTGCAGATGCTGCAGCAGCTCTCCGTCCTATTGCAGGTGAATATACTTACCTGCTTTTTACCTTGGGAATTATAGGTACAGGACTCCTGGCAGTGCCAGTGCTAGCTGGAGCAGTATCATATTGCCTGTCTGAAAGTTTTGGCTGGCAGCACGGACTTTCACATAAGCTAAAAGAGGCCAATGCTTTTTATGGAGTTATTATTATCTCTATGGCAATTGGCTTGGCGCTTAATTTCGTAGGCCTGGATGTAATTAAAACCCTAATTTTTTCAGCGGTTGTTAACGGACTGATCGCTCCTGTAATCCTGGCTCTAATAGTCTTACTCAGCAGCAACAGAAAAATAATGGGTGACAGAACAAATCATCCTTTTATATCAATTATTGGTTGGATTGTCACAGGCATTATGACTATTGCAGGTATTGGCGCTATTTACTCTTTAATGATCTGATTTATAAAAGGTTCTACTTTCTTAAGGTAAACAATATTATATTTGGGAAAATACAGGAAAGCTGCCGGAGCATCTTCAAGCAGGGCTTTTTGAAAATCAAAATATTTAGCTTTTCTGTCATCTTCTGAGATAATTTTCCTGCCATCTTCTAAATCCTTATCAACCCGTTTTGAGTCGTATTTTGTCAAATTTGTTTTTGTTTGAGTAGCATGCCACAGGAAATATTGGTCCGGGTCAATAGGAATGCTTTGAGTTATGAGTAATGCCTGAAAGTTTTGTGGAATACCAGATTCCAATCTTAGTTTGACATCAAACCCCAATCTCTTCCATGCAGCTACAATCTCCTTACCTGTTTGCTCTAAATTAGGTATCGTTGTCAGAATCAATTCTGCATGCATCTCCCTATCTGACATTTGTGACCTGGCTCTTTCCAGCGCTGCCTGAGCATCTTCAGGACTTTGTAAATACTTTTTAGCATCAGGATTGTAAGCCCAGAAATTTGAAGGATAAGGGTTATCAGCAACCTGCTCACCAGCAATTTTTGGCGCCTCGTAAAATAAAGCCTGGCGCAGAGAACGGGAGCGGAGCAGAGGATCAGTTGTTTGAAAAAGAACCGTCACAATCTTTGAATAATCAACCCTGGATTTATTGGAAATTAAAGGATTTTGTGGGATTTCTTTTGGATTACTCAAACCCATCAGCACTTCAACTTCACCTAACTTAAAACCAGTAACACCCACTTTCTCATTTGGGTAAAAACGCACATATATAACAGGCAGTTTAGGATCGCTTGGCTTTAGGGTAATTTTAGTTATAAAAATCCTGCTTTTTTCTATCTTGGTAATATTATAAGCGCCAATTCCAATAAAACCTCCACCTTTTTTAAAAACAGGCTTGGTCAAAAGTGATGGTAAGGGTGAGTATGATTCCGAGAGATTAAACTGGATAGTTTTACTGTTTGGGAAAGTTACTTTAGTATTCGGAATGGCAAATTCCAGATCATCAGCTTTAACTTGTGTATCATCAGACCATCTAAGATTATTCTTAAGCTTGAATTTAAACTCAGTAGCATCATTGTTTACCTCCCAGCCAGTAACAAGTTTGGGACTGATTCTGCCTTCAGCAGTTGCCTCCACCAAACCAGAAGAAACCAGCCTGGTGAGTTCTTCTGGTAAATCATGTTCCTGATATGTTCCAATCAGTCCCATCCTGATACTGCTTTGTTGCTGGATTAAATTTAATTTAAACTGCAAGACTATAATGATTACCAGTATTGAGGCTGCTCCTATTACCCAGGCTCTACTTCTTTTTAGATACTCCCAGGCTATCATCAAAGACAGTTTTACAGATTTTAAATTCATAATTAAACCAGCAGTCCAACTAAGGAGAATACAATAAAAGCTAAGGAGATTCCAATGGTAGCATAGAACAACAACTTCTCAGCACCCCTTTTTGTTCTATAAAAAGACATATCTCCACCAAAGCTGGTTCCCAACCCAGAACCTTTTTGTTGGATAATAATTACTAAAATCAACAGAATTCCTAAAGCTATTTGAATAATTGAGACTACTGGCTTCATACCAAACTATTATACACTAAACATTAATGACTAAGCCATTGAAGGAAATGGGTGATAATTCCTATTAAAAATGAAGCTGCTATGGCTACTAAAAATGGGGATAGCTCGTATGGAGGAATCATCAACCCATTGTTATAATATCCTGGAAAAGTATAAGGCACCAACTGAAAATCAGAAACAACAGTAGTTAAAGCATAAAGGGCTAAAACATTAATCAGCCAGGCAAAAAGTCCCACAGTCAGTAAATTAAGAGGTAAAAAAAGAATTTTAAGAAGAGGAACCAAAAGAAAATTGATTAGCATAAAAGCAAATGCCCCAACAAGAAGACTTTTAACTCCTCCTGTGTAAGTTAAGCCAGAAATAAGTCTAGTTGCAAAATATAAGGAGACAAGATTTATTAGAAAGTGACGGAGCAGAGTTCTCATGACATCATTATTTTACCATGTAACTTTCTGTGATAGGAAATGGCAAATCTGTGCGACTCATCTCTCAGCTTTTGCAATAATTTTAAAGATAAACTTCTTTTAGGAAGTTTGATAACTTCACCCTCCGGGGGATAAAGCCACTCCTGTTTTTTGGCAAGGCCAAAGACTGGTAGTTTGTAGTTCGTAGTTTGTAGTTCGTAGTAAACACCACGCACCTGACCACGACCACCATCGATAATCATTAAATCAGGCAAGGGCCATTCTTTATGTTTTAGCCTTCTCTTCATCATTTCTTTGTGCATACCCACATCATTTGGCCTGCCTGTTATCTGAATTTTAAATTTTCTAAACTGGGATTTATCTATTTCTCCATTGGTTAAAACCACCATAGATCCCGTTGCTTCTTTTCCCTGTATATTGGAAATATCATAACCCTCTATTCTTTCTGGCAATTTTGAAAGATTCAGATCTTTTTGCAGCTGCTGCAGGGCCAGTTGTCTTTCATCTTCTAAAAAATTAGGGTTTTCCAAATATAATGCGGTTCTATTGGTTTGAGTTAAGTAATTAATGCCTTCCATACTTTTTTTAATTCTTTGAGCATCTTCAAACCTTTGCTGCTTGCTAGCCTGCATCATTTCTAAAACAAGCTGGGAGAGCAAATCATTTTTTTTCCCATCCAAAAATTTAGAAAACCTGGAAATTATTTTGCTGTAATCTTCTTTTGAAATTTCTCCCATACAGGCGCCTGGACATTGCTTAATATGATAGTAAAAGCAGGGATGTAGCCTCCAGGGCGAGGCCCTGGAGCGTAATACTAGAGGTTTAGAACACCAGGGAAAAACCCTTCTTAAAGACCTCAAAGTATTTTTAACTGTTTTGCTTGATGGAAAAGGACCCCAGTATCTTTTAAATTGTTTTAATTCCTTTTTTCTGGCTGTAAGTATCTTAGGAAAGTCTTCATCAGTTACAACAATATATAAATAATCTTTGTCATCAGTCAGCCTGATATTAAATGGAGGCAAATATTTTTTGATCAGGTTTGCCTCTAAAATTAAAGCCTCTAACTCTGATTCCACAATAATAGTCTCAACAGAAACAGCAGTTTCTATAAAAGGGGATGGTGTGTGAAAGTGTGAAGCTACCCTATGATACAAATCAATGGCTTTACCCACATATAAAACTTTCCCGGAATTATCTTTGAAAATATAAACCCCAGGCTGGTGTGGAATCATTTTTTTCTCTTGAGGAATCTTTTTCTGTAAACCAGGCCACCTAAGACTGCCAGATAAACCAAAACCATTAAACCTACAACTCCAGTTATAATCAGTGGTATTGTTTGAAATAAGGCAAAAGGTTTAATAGATACATCCTTTGTAAATTTTTGACCTGCTATTTCTACTATAACTTGATCATTGAAAGTATCAAATAAAGACTTAGTCCTGATATTGAAATTAAACTCACTGGTGCCAAAAGGTGGTATGATGCCCAAATTTTGCCCTGAGGCATTCAGTATAGAAAGAGTGTTGGCAGAAACAGCAAAAGGAATAGGTGGATAAAAAGCATTACCAGTATTTGCAACTTTCACCTTTATTAAACCAGGAAAACCTGCAAAAATTGGATTTGGCGCTTCAATTGCCACATCAAGTTGTGGATGGCCCAAAAAATCTGTATCAGATAAAGTCACTTTTACATCCTTGGAATCCTGACCTCTATATTTGTAGGAACCAGCTGGAATAGGATTTTGCGAAGATGATCCTTTAATAGCAAAGACAAAATGATTTAAATCTAATTTGCTAAAATAATCCACTCCCCCTGTGGTATTTTCCCAGGTAGGATCTACCATTACCCAACCTCTTCTGTCGCTCCAATATTCAGGCCAGGAGTGTAAAATATCTTTGTTTAAAGATAAAGGACGGAGGGTAGTATTATTTGTATAGGCAAAACCATCAAGCTCGCGGGCTGGAATACCAGCAGCTCTGGCCAAAGCTATAAAAAGATCTGTAAATTCCATACAAACAGCTGAATTTGGATTATTTAATGCTGTCAGGGCTCCCAATCTTTCTATGCTGTTATCTTTTAACCTGGTAGAATCATATTTTAAGGTATCAACCACAAATTGAAAAATTAATTTTGCTGATGCTTCAGGATCTACAGAAGGATTATCTCCTAAAATTTCATTTAATTTAAGCTTAATTTGTGGATTATCTTTTTCCCAATACTTATCAGCTGCGGTATATTTTTTCCTTAATGATTCATCCAAATAGGGGCTTTTTACCTTAGAACTGGTATAAAGCTTTGCCGAACCAAATACTCTGATATCTAATTTTTGATTTCTACTAACTTTATACCAAGCCAGGAAATTACCATCATTGTCTACTGTCACATTCAAAGGCTTTGGTTCAATCCTTTGATAAATTACATCCTGAAAAGCTGTATCAGGAGGCAGGGCTATATTGGTTAAAATTGGCATCAGGTTTTTATTCTCCAGATGATAAGATAAATCAAAATCAAAGAGCTGATTAGTACCAAAACTGGCAGAAATTCCAGAAGATTTTAGTTGATCCATATTAAAAGTTAAAAATATTTTTCCTCCTGATCTGGTTTGATTTATGGGGGTAGGACTAATCAAAGAAAGATCCCCAAAACTCTGGGGAACAGCTAAAATTAAGTTGTAAGAACTCAGATTGGAGGTAGCAGAAATCTTAGGCGCCCTTACCTCCCAAACTTTACCTAATTTTTGCGCAAAATCCTTTGATTTAAAAGACAAAGTCCAGGATAAGGTTTTGCCTATGCCTGCAATTTGTTGGTTAAATTTAACAGATAAAGTTGTTGAGGTATCTTTTTGCTCAGAACTGATATTAAGCGCTCCACCAGGATCAGAACCTTTAATATCAGAGATCTGTGTGGCACCGATGGTGAGTTTAAACTGATTAGCATAATACTGCGAGGTTAAGTTTTTTAAAGTGACTTTTTCAGTGACTGTAGTTATTCCATCTTCACCTACATCATATAAAACATCATAGGTAGTAGAAAATTCAGCAGCAAAAACATTATGGGGAATAAAAAAGCCCAAGAACAAAACAGCCAGAATTACTTTTCTGATCATTTGTTAATTGTAGCAAAAAAACCAGATTATATCTTTTATTCTAATTTTCTTACCCTTTTTTTAAACACTTATCATACATTGGTGCAAGAATATAACGCTCAAATGGTAGAACAAGAAAGACAAGAAGAATCTAATGATAACAATGAAGTAGTCAGAATAGCTGAGATACAGAAAGTTTTTGATGATTTGGTAACAGCTTTACAAACTCAACCTACCCAGGATCTTTTAGCTAAAATTGTCCAAACTGCACGCTCAGATTTATCTCCACAGGATTCCTTAGAAATTTATATCACAAACATTACACACCAGCGTATAGACCATACTCCTGCCTCGCAGAGCATTTCCGGGTTAGTAAACCTTAGTGGTCTTGAGGGTGAAACATATTATATACAGGTCACTACCCCTGCAGATCAAGCACAAGGCAAAGGTCCAATCATTACCGAATTATCTTTATCGCCCCAACGGGATGCTCTTGAAATTACAGAAAAACGGTCTATGGAGGGAGTTTATGTTCCTACAAGATCATGTGCTACTATTTATCCTCACGAAATCGTTGGTATAAAAATCGTTCCAACCCAAAGATAGTTTTTCCTCAAATTATCTTTGCCAGGTATTGACCTGTGTAGGAGGATTTGATTTTGGAAATATTGGAAGGGGTGCCTTCTGCTATGATTTTCCCCCCTTTATCTCCACCCTCAGGACCTAAATCTATTACCCAGTCTGTATTTTTTATCACATCTAAATTATGCTCAATAATAATTACAGTATTGCCAAAATTTACTAATTTCTTAAGGATAGTTAAAAGTCTTTCAATATCTGCAAAGTGCAGCCCTGTAGTTGGCTCATCTAAAATATATAAAGTCTGTCCTGTTTGTCTTTTAGAAAGCTCTGAAGAAAGCTTAATCCTTTGGGCTTCTCCCCCAGATAATGTTGGAGCAGGCTGACCGAGTCTTATATACCCTAAACCTACATCAAACAATACCTGTAATTTATTTTTAATTTGAGGAATATTTTCAAAAAACCTTAAAGCTTCCTCTACAGTCATATTTAAAACATCAGAGATATTTTTCTCTTTAAAATGGATTTCCAGGGCCTCCCTGTTATATCTTGCTCCATTACAGCTTTCACAAGTTACATACACATCAGGCAAAAACTGCATTTCAATTTTTAACTGTCCTTCCCCTTCACAAACCTCGCACCTGCCACCTTTAACATTAAAGGAAAACCTGCCTGGACCATAACCTCTTATTTTTGCCTCAGGGGACTGGGCAAACAATTCCCTGATATGTCCAAAAGCCCCAGTATAAGTAGCTGGGTTAGATCTGGGAGTTCTGCCAATTGGAGATTGATCCACTAAAACTACTTTATCTATATTCTGAGATCCTTCTATATCTTTATGCAAACCAGCTTTTTCGCGGGAGTGGTAGATTTTTTGAGCCATAGCTTTATACAGCACATCATGAATTAAAGTAGATTTACCTGAGCCAGAAACTCCAGTTACTGCTATAAATTTACCCAAAGGAAAAGACACATCAACATTTTTTAAATTATGCTCAGATACCCCTAAAAGTTTAAGGTTGCCCATCTCAACAGGTTCTCTGTGCAGTTCACCATTTATTTTAACTCTTCTTCTCCCAGACAAATATTGCCCAGTTAAAGAAGTTTTACTCTTTTTAATTTCCTCTGGAGTCCCTATAAAAACAACATGACCCCCATGTTCCCCAGCTCCAGGACCAATTTCCACAAGCAAGTCTGCTGCCTCCATTGTCTCAGAGTCATGCTCATTTACTATCACAGTATTCCCCAACTCTTTAAGTCTTTTTAAAGTCTCAATCAACCTGGTATTATCCCTCTGATGCAGACCAATTGATGGCTCATCTAGAACATACAAAACACCAGAAAGGCCTGAACCTATTTGAGAAGCAAGCCTAATTCTTTGTGATTCACCACCAGCCAAAGTCATAGCAGCCCTGTCTAAAGTTAAATAGTCTAAGCCAACATCAACTAGAAACTGCAGCCTGGATTTGATTTCTTTAACAATGGGTTCAGCTATTTTTTGTTCTCTAATCGATAGCACACCTGGGAGGTGGGCTTGCCTGTCCCGAGCGTTAGCGAGGGAGACTCCTCCCAGGTGGATAATCCACTCCAAAGCCTGCATAACTCCCTGGCTGGTTACTTCTGCAATATTTGATTCATTTATAGTAATTGATAGAGCCTCATCTTTCAGCCTGGCTCCCTTACATTTGGGACACATTTCTTTGTACATATATTTTTCTATTTCAGATTTAACAAAATCAGACTCAGATTCTTTATATCTTTCTTTCAAATAAGGAACCAAACCCTGAAAATTAGAATAAAAGTGAGTCCATTTGCCCTGCCTGTTTCTGCCTTCTACTTTAAAATCTTCTTTTCCAGCACCATGAAGTAAAATCTCTCTGGCTTCTGGTTTTAAATTTCCCAATCTGGTACTCATATCAAAATCAAACTTTTTACCAACAGCCTCAATAAGTCTGGTAAACCAAGTCTCACTGGTAGCCAGCTTTGACCAGGGGAGTATGCCACCTTCTGCAATAGATAGGATGGGATTTAAAATTGTGGTTTCATCTATTTCCAAAAGTGTTCCAAGTCCTGCACAGGTTGGGCAAGCTCCGTGAGGAGAGTTAAAAGATAATAGCCTTGGTTCTATTTCAGGCAGGGAAATATTATCCACAGGGCAGGCAAATCTTTCTGAATATAACTGATCTGACATCTTTTTAGGATTTTGAGGGAATTCTAAAGAAGCATCCAGAACCTCTGATACTATTACAGATCCTTCACCAAATTTCAGCGCTGATTCAATACTTTGTGACAATCTTGAGGTAAATGATTGTTCTTGAATACTTTTCTTGTCCAATACTAAACGATCTACTATTAAATCAATCGTGTGTTTGTTTGTTTTTATTAATACCAAATCATCTGATAAATCCCTCACATGTCCATCAACCCTAACTTTAGAAAATCCTTTTTTCTTAAAATCTTCAAATAGTTGTGTGTACTCCCCTTTTCTATCTTTTACCACCGGAGCCAAAATCATTATCCTCTTCCCTTTTTTGCTGATAGCTGAAGACTGATGGCTGACGACTTGTCCCACAATCTGCTCCACACTCATTTTAGAAATCTCCCTGCCACAAATAGGACAATGAGGGTGACCAACTCTGGCAAAAAGAAGCCTTAGATAATCATAAATTTCTGTGGTAGTTCCAACAGTAGACCTTGGGTTATGAGAAACTCCTTTTTGGTCAATAGAAATAGCAGGAGAAAGCCCTTCGATCAAATCTACATCAGGCTTGTCCATCACACCCAAAAACTGCCTGGCATAAGCAGAGAGAGATTCCACATATCTTCTTTGTCCTTCAGCATACAGGGTATCAAAAGCCAAAGAAGATTTGCCTGAACCAGAAATTCCAGTTAAAACCACTAACTTGTTTTTTGGAATTTCCAAATTTATATCTTTTAAATTATGCTCCCTAGCACCTTTAATAATAATTTTATCTACAGCCATATTTATCCCGAAAATTTAAGACTCCATTTTAATCCATTTTGCAAGATAATTAAAGGGGGTAATATTGCAAATTTGAATATAGTTATATATACTATCGGGTAATATGATTGGTCCTGAAATAATGGCTAGAATACATGCATATGATAGAGGAGACAATCCCCAGCAGGCTGAGTTTTATAGAGAACTATTAAAAGCTTATAATAACTTGAGAGATAAAGGATTAGTGGATTCCCCAATACCTGCGGAGATTCCTAAATTCACTCGAGTAGGAACTCATCAAAATAATCTACCTGAAATAGAAGATGAGTTTTTGAGAAAACTTGCTCAAAAAGTCAATACAGTTGCAGGAAGATTTGATGATAAGCTTCCACTATTTTGTTTATCAACACTAGGAAGCGCTCCGCATGATCAACCTGATTGGGAAGCTCTAAGAAATGGTCTAAATCAAC
>CAYQAW010000009.1:36940-46729 GCA_964415615.1 uncultured Gammaproteobacteria bacterium | reverse complement strand
GATTGAAAATGAGAAACATAAAAAGCATACGCATTGATTTTACAAATCTTTTTAACAAACAACGGAAAGAAGCTCCGCTTGAAATTAAGGTTGCCTTTAGGGAAACGCTTGAACTTTTCTTAGAAGATCGTAACCATATCATACTCCGGAATCATTCTCTGACTGGAAAGTATGCCGGTATAAAAAGTTTTGATGTTACGGATGACTGGAGGGCTTTATATAGAGAAGAGAAGGAGCGGATTGTTTTTGTTGAATTAGGAACTCATGACCAGTTATATGGAAAAAGTAAAGTAAGTAAAACAGTAAGGCAAAAATAAGTTGAATTGTTTTTTAACCTCATTTTCATCAGGATTATATCAGTTTTAAATCAAGCAGGATGCTTTTGCAGGGATTAAGATACAAAAGTAATTTTCAAGTACCAATTATCAATTTTCATTGAATTTTCAATGGTTTAATGTTTCAATTGTTTGAAAATTTAATCATTGGAATTTGATTGAAAATTGTAAATTTAAAATTGTAAATTAAGGTAGGTTGACACAAATTTTAGGAAGTTCTTTGTTGAAGTTAGTTACAGTTAGTTATTGACAATCGGTATACTAATGTATATACTTTAGCATAACATGAATTATGCAGTGGTTGTCACTAAAATTGATCCAAAAACTAAAAGAGAGGCACAAGAAACAGCTGAGCAGCTTGGTATGCCTTTGAGTGTTGTCATCAAGGCATTTTTGAAACAGTTTGTACGAACTAAAACAGTTACTTTTAGCATGGGGGAAGAAGTGCCAAATGAATATCTTCGACAGGTGCTCCAGCAAGCAGATAAGGATTTGAAAGCCGGAAAAGCATCTCCTGTGTTTGATAATGCAAAAGATGCAATTGCCTGGCTCCATAGGAACGAATGAAAGTACGTTACAGCCCCTACTTTTACAAACAATACAAAAGGGTGGATGTAAGAATCCGTAATAGTTTTGATCAAAAAGTTGCTCTATTTATACAAAATCCCAACGATCTTGAGTTGAATAATCACTTGCTTCGCGAACCGTATACCGGTTTGAAAAGCATTGACATAACGGCAGATTGGTGGGCGTTTTATCAGGAATTAGTAATTAGCGGAGATGTTGTGGCTTATTTTGTTGAGCTGGGAACTCATGACCAGCTATACCGCAAAAGCAAAGTTGGTTAATTTTTGACCCATACTACCTACTACAAACTACTTTCTACATACTAGTCCGTCAGCCCCGATTAGATCGGGGTCAGGATTTTATCAGTTTTAAATCAAGCAAGAAAATATTATAACTATTATTATATCCCCAAATTAGTCTGATAGCTGAAGACTGAAAGCTGACAGCTATTTTTGAAACATTGACACAAATTTCAGGAAGTTCTATAACTAACAAACCTTAAATTACAAATAATTTATTGTTAGTTACAGTCCAATCGATCCTAAATTTATATCTAGGTACGATTGGTATATGCTGGAGTTAAGCCAGAAGTATCAAATTTGACAAATCTCAACATTTGTTCTAATATGTAGATATGTTAAATACAAACACAGTTTCCATTGATGAACTTCGTTCTAATTTAGCTGATATTGTTAACCGCGTGACTTATGCCAACGACAAGGTGATGGTTAAAAAATACAACCGTGATGCGATAGTGCTAATTAGTGTGGATGAGTATGAAAAACTGATAGATCCGCGGAAACGCTTTAGTTCAAAAGAGGATTGGGATAAATTATTCAAACTTACTGATAATGTGAGAAATAGAATGTCTATAAAAGATCAGAAAAAATTGGAGAAAATTATTAATGAAGAAGTGAAGGCAGTACGAGCCCAAAAACAACAAAAGGCGGTATGACCAATGATATCCGTGCAGTTATAGATACCAATGTATTAGTAAGCGGTTTATTTGGCATTAAAGATTCTCCATCAGCACAAATTTTGTCAGCCATCCGTACCCAGAAAATTATTTTTGTAACGTCCCCTGTCATAGTTGAAGAAATAGAGGAGGTTATAAATCGGGAGAGAATTGTTAAGCTTATAAACTTCCGCGGACTGAAAGTCCGCGGTTTTCTTTAAAAGTTTACAAGAAACTACAGAAAACCCATTCTCAATTTTCAACCGACCTTTCCGCAGAAGACTGTAATCACTGCATTCATCCCCGCCATAAAAGATGGCGGGGTTTTCTGCTAGTGATTATAAAAATGAGTAAAGACGAACGAGCGGATTTTCTGGATAAACTCATTGAAAGGAGCGATGTTACAGCAGGAAAACAACTCTTACAACTAGTTGGTCGGGACGTAAAAGATGACAAATTTCTTGCTTGTGGCTTTGAAGCGAAAGCGGATTATATAATCACAGGCGATAATGATTTGTTAGTGTTAAAAAAATACGAAGGAATAAAAATAGTCACCCCCAGAGAATTTCTTAAGATTCTAAATGAAAAATAATAACAACTACCCTTCATTCACATCAGGATTTTATCAGTTTTAAATCAAGCAAGAAAATATTATAACTATTATTATATCCCCAAATTAGTCTGATAGCTGAAGACTGAAAGCTGACAGCTATTTTTGAAACATTGACACAAATTTCAGGAAGTTCTATACTTTATCTTGAAAGATGGATACTAAGCTTATAACCCATTACCTGAGCTATTCTGTGTAAAAATTCAAGTGAGGGATTGACACTGCCAGATTCAAGGCGGGCTATAGCTGATTGTTTGGTGCCGACTTTTTCTGCGATATCCCTCTGGGTCATTCCTTTCTTGAGTCTTAAGGCAATTAGATCAGATATAATTGCATAACGGGGAGCCAGACGGTCATATTCTTTCTTGACCACAGGATCAGCCAGTAATTCTTTTTCTAAATTTTCCCATTTGCTCATAATAACTATATAACATAGATGTTATATACTTGTCAAGCTTTCCATTCTTTGTAAAGCTATCTCGAACTCCCTTTGTGGTATTTGTTGAGTTTGCTTCTTAAAAGCATGGAGCAGATAGATCGTTCTTTGAGATGTAAAACAGTAGAGGATCCGGAGTTCCTGTTTTCCTCTTATCCTTAGTTCATAGAGACCCGATCCTAACGCTCTTGAGTGTGGCAGACTCAACCTATTACCATATTGTTTCAGAAGTTTAACAGTATGCGCTATTTTGGCTTTGGCTTGGAATTGTTGCTTTTTAATAAATTCATCAACTGGTTTATCAGTATTGCTTGTTTCGAAAGTTTCAATTGTCCAGAGGATTTCTTCCATAATCTACATTATATCAACTTGAACTGGTTATTAAGTATATGCCTAATTTAGTATTACTTTCATCAGCCCCGATTAAATCGGGGTCAGGATTTCATCAGTTTTAAATCAAGCAAGAAAATATTATAACTATTATTATATCCCCAAATTAGTCTGATAGCTGAAGACTGAAAGCTGACAGCTATTTTTGAAACATTGACACAAATTTCAGGAAGTTCTATGCTTTATTTTGAAGCTAAAACCAGATTTGATATTTTCTAACAAATATGGTAATATACAACTTATAAGAAGTCGGTATATGTGCGGATAGCCATGGCCGGCTTTTTTGTTAGTTAAAAGTTAAAGCAGTACTTCGAATATACTTGGGTTGGCTATATTGCCTAGTTTTTTCTCAATAAGTTCCTCTTTCATTCTTTCAATCTGATTCATTTGTTGTTGATTTTTGAGAACATTGTGTTTATACATCATTCCAGCTATAGGCGCTAACGTATCTGCAATCTGGATATCTATATCCAAATTAGCTTTGTTTACCAAACTTAAAGAGGTAATCTTTTGTCTATAGTCTGAAGCAGATATAGTGCCATCACTGGTGCCCATGTTTTGTATGCGGTTATGTGCCTCAATCAGGTAGAAATCTTGAGACGGATCAGATTCAACAATAATTTTACCGTTTATTCCCAACCTTAACTGTTTGTTAGCAAACCCTTCGAGCATTTTTAGATATGCTCTTTTTAGTATTGCTTTCTGGTTCCAACCTTTATGTTTGGCTTTTTGCTTATCAACAATAATAAACATGACGCTGATCTTAAGATCTTCAATAATTGCTATATATTCTGACCAAAAAGCTTTTTCTATTTTAGGATCCTGCAATATAGCAAAGGGCCCCTTTTTTCGATGCATGTCCCGGCTATGGAAGACAATCTCTTTATTTTTAAAATACTTTTTCTTAAGTTTTCTGGTTAGCTTATCAAGTTGTGGTTTAAACTTCTCTGGAATTACTATACCGGATAAGACAAATAGTTCAGATTTATGGTCATATGAAGCTTTCCCGCTCTCGTCTAACGATAATAGTTTATAGATTGTCATCTAAGTTATATTCTACATTTTTTGTTTAATTGTTAAATACGAGTGTGGTATTGTTTAAATCTGTTTAATACTCATTTTCATCAGCCCCGATTAAATCGGGGTCAGGATTTTATCAGTTTTAAATCAAGCAAGAAAATATTATAACTATTATTATATCCCCAAATTAGTCTGATAGCTGAAGACTGAAAGCTGACAGCTATTTTTGAAACATTGACACAAATTTCAGGAAGTTCTATGTTGGGAATAGGTTAACACAGTAGATATTGACTAATCCATTTAAGTCTTGACAAGTAGCACTAAATACCCTAAAATAGGTAGTATATGTCACAAGCGCAAATAAGATTAACCCGAACACCAGATATAAACAAAGTTTTATCGTTCCTGCGTAGCAAGTATCAACTTTTATCTGAAGCAGATATTATTAAATTGGCACTCTCTGAAAAATTTAACAAAGAACAGGAAGAAATCGAAAAAGAACAACAGTTACAAGAAGCATACACTCATTTGATGAAAGAGGGTAAAAAGTTAGGGTTTAAACTTATGAGAGAAAAAGGTTTAGATCCAAAAAGGGTGACCGAACAGGACTTTTATAATTCGATTCTAGATACTCATAAACATTAATGATCAAAGTCGTGTTGGATACCAACATGTTCTTATCCGGTTTTCTATTCCATGGGATGATAAAAACTGTTTTTGATCTCATAATTACCGGGAAGTTACGGCTTTACATATCCGAGGAGTTGAAATCAGAAGTTGTTAAAAAAATGCAAGCATTTAATGTCAACAAGCAGGTACAAAAAGAGGTATTACTTTTCCTTGAAATGAGAGGAGTACTCATTAGGTCAGCCGTGAAAGTTACCGTTTGTCGTGATCCAGAAGATAATTTCCTTCTGGAACTAGCTGAAAGTGCCAAAGCAGACTATCTTATTACCAGAGATAGAGATTTATTAGAATTGCCCGAGGCGAAATGGAAGAGGACTAACATTGTTAAACCAGAAGAGTTTTTGCCCTTTTTAAGATCAATAAATATAGCAAATAAATAATTTTAACTTTTTAAGCACATCCTCGTCAGGATTTTATCAGTTTTAAATCAAGCAAGAAAATATTATAACTATTATTATATCCCCAAATTAGTCTGATAGCTGAAGACTGAAAGCTGACAGCTATTTTTGAAACATTGACACAAATTTCAGGAAGTTCTAGACTAGAGTTAAGCCATAGAATTTTCTAAGGAAAGAAATATATGGCTCAACCAGAAAAAATTATGCCCGAAGGTAGTTCATCTCCAGAAATAGCACAAGCAGCTCAAGCTTCTACTGAAGCGGTGACTAATCCAACACAGCCAGGAGTTTTAAGGCAGAGATTTCATCCTTTACCAGGTTTTGATTTTCAAAGAGCAGGAGCATACACAAAAGAAATGAAGGGTCCCCAAACTATTTTCAGAGATCCAGTTACAGGTCAAGAAGTTGCCAGGATAGTACCAGATATAGGAGGAGGAGACCAAACTAATAATCCTAAGGATCAGAAAACATCACCTATTCCTGGTATGACTGCCGAAGAAGTGGAATTATTTACTGCTCATGGAATTTCAATTGACGATATTAAATCATTTCAAGACAGGCAAGATTTTCGTCAGCAGGTTGATAGAAAACTAGAGGAATGGCGTAGTGAGCAAAAGCCTTTGACTCCTGAAGAAAAAGCGCAAAAGGAAAAAGAAGAAAAAAAAGAAAAAGAGAAAAGGGGAAAAGAGTTAGAAGAAGCAAAAAAGCGGATTAAAGATATGCCCGAGAATACTGATAAAGAGAGAAGGTTGAAACTGTTCCGCCGGATAGCAATAGATGAAGAGCTAAAAAGTCTCTCAGATGGAGGAAGTAGTGATGGGGGTGAAAGAAGAGGAGGAGTGGAAGGTCCACCTAATCCGCCTGATAAGACTTTAGAATATGAATCTAGTCCAGAAAGAGGAAGGCAAATCATAAAAGAAATTGTCAGATTAGAGGGTTTACATGCTGCAGGCAAGAAGCTGACTGAGGTGCAGTGGGAAGAGTTAGATGATCTATATTTGCAGCAGGAAATTCATATAGATGCAGTTAGGATAATATCGCTAAGAGCAAAGCCGACTGAGCGTAAAGAAACCAAATCCAAGATTTCCGAGATTAGAGCGGTCAATCCAGAAGCTCTTAATGGTTTGAGGTCTGTGAATGATTGGATGATTGATTTTGAAGAAGGAGCTATTTCTACAGATGATGATTGGAGTAAGTTTAACCAAGAAGTTGACGTTTATTTTAAAGAGGCAAAAGATACAGGGCTTTTGAAAGATTTAGATAGAGCTCTATCTAAATCTTGGCGAGAGGCCAAAATAGGAATGGGTCGCGGACAAGACGCTTCTGAGATAATGCAGGCTGCAGAACAACGAATCCACCTTGCCTTAAATAATTTGGTAAATCTATATGTGGGTAAGCAGCGTACAGATCGAAATCTTTCTAGGCTTGCCGTTATCAATCCGCAAACCAATAGGGTAGTTAGAGACCCCCAAACTGGTAGGATACGAGGGATATGGGATTTATATGTTGATCTTGCTAGGGCCAGATTTATAGATGCGATAACTAGGAATGATTCGGAGGGAATTACTCAGGGTAATTATTGCGAAAATGAATTCCATTTAGGGCAAACAGAGGAAGATGATCATACTACAAAAGAAACTTTTTGGCGTCTTCAGAACGGATGGTATATTGATGTTTATGCTCAAACAGAGGAGGAATTTGAAATTGCAGCAGATAGCTATATTTCCAGATTGCAAGCAATTACCTCTGATGCAAAGAAGGTTACCCAAGAGGCTTCTCAGTTTATTGATGTTTTAGCTAAATCAGAAGGAGCCAAGAAACTGCTTGAAACAAACCCCAAGTTTATAAATGAACTTATATTAGGTATAGAAGCTAGAGTAGGTGTCTTTGGGGCTGATGATGCCAATGAAAGATACAACGGTGCGGATTATAAGGCATTTCTGGATTTTATTAATAAAGACGGAAAAGGTCCTGATCGTTGGTTAACCCTGCCTAAAATGGTAAATGGGCGTGTAGCAGCAGCTTTGTGGAAGCTTGATAAAGATCCAAGATGGGAAATACTATTTGCAACCTATGGTTCCAGAGGTCAATTAGCCAAGACATCTATTGCTCAAAAAAATAGAGCAGGTGAAGGTGTATTTAATCATGCCTACAATATGTTGATAGAGGAGATGTTAGGCGTGCAAATTAGAAATAGTGATGATGCAGATAAATTGAATCAATTCATGCCTGACAGTACATTTATTACTTTCTTTGATGGTTTATATAAATATGATCCTCAACGCAAATCAGAAGATTATGGTGATATAAATATAAAAGCTTGGGAAGCAATAAAGGGCAAACCAGAAAGATGGTTAACTTTAGAAGAGAGGCAATCATCAAAAAATGGGGCTGCTCGACTAGGTAGAATTCAGGCAGCATTGAGGAATGGGGAAAAATTATCAGAATCTGATCAGAGATTTTATGGTCACGCTTGGGCTGATGCTAAAAAAGCCGTAGATATTGCTTTCCAAATGTATGGAACTCTAGGTGAAAAATCAAAAAGAGCAGGTGGAGTTTTTAAAACCTCTGAAAAAACTGATTCTCAAGGTAAAACATATCAATATTTTGTGCCAATTCATTGGGCAGAAAAATATATCCAGTGCGCAGAGACTTTGACCAAAATACAATACGCTCATCTTTCTGCAAAAGATAGAACTGCTAAAGTAAAACAAGCTAGAGATAGAAATATTGCTATCTTCAAAAAGGATGGTTTTGAAGCCAAAATGGTTGATGCTGATGGTAATCCCATGAAGATGAAGGTACCAGATGAAGATTCTAATGCAAGAGATGCTAATGGTAATTTTTTACCCAAGGAAATTGAAGTAGATTTTCATACAGGTACACATCATCCTTACAGTGATTGGTCAGGTGACACATATGATAGTTACCAAGAGGAGCGTAGAGCTTTACTACTTCTTCCCACAACCCTTGCTAATGCCAGACTAATAATTGAGGGAAAATTGCTACCTGAAAATGCGGATCCTGTGGCTGTTCGACGCGTAATAATAGATCCTACCCTAAAAAGACTTAGAAGATTTGAGAAGGGTTTTGAAGATAGAGAAAGGAAGCTAACTATGGCAGCAGTGGAGGAGTCTTACCAAGGTCATTGGAGAATAACCAGAGAATTATATAGAGCATTTTGGCCAAAGTATGGGACACCTGCTGAAGAAATTGGTATTTATTATGGTTTGCAGGATTATGGCGGATATAGAAAAACTCTGGAATCAATGAGAGCCAGAATTGCTGAGGATCCGGAGAGATTTGCCAGAAGAGGTAGGAGGTTATTGCCAGATCTACATAATCCTGTTGCTACCTTATCAGAGTATTTAGGACAAGGTAGCAATGGAGCCCTCGCCTCCATTCGATTGATGGGATATCCCATGTATAGATTATGCGGCACATTTGCTTTGGATAAATTTTCTGCAAATGCAGAAATGGGTGGTAAAGTATCTGATGCTCTAATCGGTTCTTATAATACTCAGGCACAAGAAGAGACATATAATGAGGGGTTGTTGTTAAAGCCTACTAATAATTCTGATAAGCTAAGAAAGATTGCACTTGGTGGTTTGAAACGGCTTCCAGACGGTACTTTCGCGTGGGGTTCACCAGGTACTCAGCTTGATTTTTGTTACGCTCTTATGGAGTCTTTAGGCAGGCTAAAAAGATATGAAAATTTGCTTACAACCATGGAGTCTGCTGTGAGAAATGCCACTGGAGCTTTATGGATAGAGGATGTAGATATATTTACAGATGGCGGTGAGCTAAGCAAAAAAGTTGAAAATGAACTTAATGCTTTGCCAGCTATTTCATATATTTCAGTTTATTCGTCTAATGGAGAAGGTGTAGTGGTAGGCAAAGAGCTTACTAGGGATGATTTGGCATCACTTGTTACTGGTACGGATAAAGTTATGAGTAGCTCAGAGGGAGAAGCTAATCAAAAGTTCAATAAAGCTGAAATCGATGAAGCTAAAAGTCCAAAAACAGGTTCTGGAAGAACTAGCATTACTATTTTTCATAATACATTCGGTGATTTCTTAGTAGATGAAGAAGCAAGAGAAGGTGGGTTGCCAACTAGAGCAGTTCCTGAAATGTATTCTGGTGAAAAACATATCTATAAACATATTAAAGATAAGATGTATTATCCGGTGGCAGATGAAAAAGATCCAAGTATAATTAAGTCACTTCCTAGCAGTGAAACAGTATGGCAATTTGTGGGTTCAAAATTTTATCCAACTTAAAACCAAAAAAGCACAAAATCTTATTTCAGAAGGTTTAAGAAGATCTGTACTGAAGCTATATCTCCACAGAGTTTTTGCCCTTTAATCTTCCAAGTAACCCTTGCTCTTTAA
>CAYQAW010000009.1:0-36840 GCA_964415615.1 uncultured Gammaproteobacteria bacterium | reverse complement strand
TGGTTACTGGTAGGCCATCTTTCATAACAGTACTATATTTAGGTGCAACTTGTTGGATTGTAGAAGAAATAGATTGTTTGCCCTCAATAATCTTGTTACTATACCAAAAGAAATATCTTTGGCCACCTTTAATATTTCTTTTAACCTCCTGGTTGGCTAATGATTCGAGTTTGCCAAGTATTGTTTCAATCATACTTTATGAATTTTAAATTAAAATCCTAATATATGCTTGACTTAAAACTGATATAATCCTGACAAATTTAAAGTAGATATTTTAAAATGACATATTCTTCCTTATGGAATCTTAGGGAGGCTTAATCACTTCCTCAGGCCCCTTGCCCTTTAATCTTCCAAGTAACCCTTGCTCTTTAATGGTTACTGGTAGGCCATCTTTCATAACAGTACTATATTTAGGTGCAACTTGTTGACCAAAGGCAGAGAGCGATTGACCAGCTTGACCTGGTGCTGTGCCAAATCTGTTACCATAACGCTGCCCCCCACTAATACCTGATGAAATTTCTTGTCCCAGCAATTGCCCTGTTTGAGATAAAGTACCAATGCTTCTGGCAATGATATCTGGGATTGCAGGAGTTACTAGAAGGGCTCCGAAAGCAGCAATTGCTGCTAAAAAGCTTATATCCATACCTCCGAATAAAGGAAAGACAGATGTTCCTACTATTTTACTTTGAGGTGGGTCTGCTGCGTGCACTGTAGACACAAAAGCATTATCAGGCTTTGGGTTCAGATAACTTGTTACTTTTAAAGGTCCAAAAGATTGTCCTATTAAAAAAGCTGCAAAATAAAGTACAGCCAAAACAGCTGGAAATGCCAATACGTTGCTCAGTATATTTCTAATCCACTGGGTAGCAAGACCCTGCCTTCCTGGTAAAGCGGCTGCTAAAAATTGAAATGGGGCGGAAATAGTTAAGAAAATAATAGCAAGATAAGCATTAATTAATCTTAAAACTAATCTAAACAAGGTATAAATTATAATAACAATAGTTAAGAGATATAGAACACCCGAGAATGTCCAACCAGGGTCTGCTGCTGCAATTGCACCTGTAGTGCCTCCTACTATTGCTTGTCCTCCTAATTGACCAATTGCTCCGCACATAGGAGCTATTAATACGCCTATTCCAGTAGCAGCGCAAACTGCTGGTGTTATGGCACCCCCTAAAGCCCCTCCAAATTGAGCTCCAACTTGGTAAGCTATAACTCCGCTAGCTATTCTAACCCAACTTGCTATTGAAGGTGTTAAATTACCAATAAATGTATTAACTGCTTGATGTATTTGATCAGAGCTAATTACTTCACCTGCGAATGTACTAAAAATACTCATAATATTTTTTTTGGACATGTTGTCTGCTAGGTTAATTCTTTCAGGGTCAGCTAAAGCTGTTGGGCCTTGAGCTGCAGCAAAATAATACCCCACCACATTAGTTCCTACAAAGGCCATGTCTGAAATAAGTCCTGCAAAGAAGAAAGAAAAAGTGATCATTATTAGCCCTATTACCAGGCCTGGTAAAGCTGCCTGGGCTGTAATGACTGTCTGGGGATTAATTTTATTTCTAAACATTACCATCAGTCCAATTACTAGAAAGATTATAATCATAATTACATAAGAAATATTTCTTGATGTTTGCCATAAAGCTAAAATTGGATTTAAAACAGCAGCTCCTGATCCTACCACCTGGGCATTGGCTGTCTTAACTATCCCTAAACCATGCCCAACTGAAGCTAAATAATCTATAGTTCTGACTGGAGGATTCTCATATAAAGCTCCTATTAAAGAAGTGGTTGCCCCCAATGTTCCTCCTGATAAATTAACCGAGGATAACATTGGTACTCCTTGAATCATTCCCTGGGCGTTTTTGGTCACCTGGTAAGTCAAGCAGGGCTGTCCAATTACAGATTGTCCAATAGCTAAACAGGAAAAAGAATGGAATAAATTGTTTACCAAAAGATCTGTATAAAGAGGGGAAGTGGGGCTGACTGTAGGGGGTAGAGGGGTTAAGGTTTGGGCAGAAACAGGAAAAGCAACAGAAAATATTAAGACTATAAACGATAAACTATAAACTATAAACTTCGGCAGCATAAGTTAACAGTAAAACAAACTAATTCTTTTTGCAATCCTTTATACAAGTTCCAGATTAGGAATTTCCTGGAAATCTTTTTTATTTAAAGTGGCGAGTTGAGCTTTATTAATAATGGCTGTGGCAGCGATAGCAGTATCAGCAAATGAAATTGGGCGCTTTAAGTCTCTGGATAATTCGCCTGCCAGTTTAGCTGTTTTAAAATCATAAGGCAAAATTTTTAATTTATTGAGAGTTTTAAGTATGTCATTTTCTCTTGGAATTTCCAGACTGGTTTTGCCTTGGTATAACTCCTGAATTGAGATTATCGAAATACTAAACATATCATCGGGATTTAATTTGAGAATTTTCAAAAAAAGCGTTTCAGATCCCGGAGAAAGTCTTAAGTGGTCGATAATTATATTGGTATCTACTACTACCATGCTTTTTTATTTTTTTTGGCAGCCGCCAGCTCAATTTTTCTTCTTCTTTTTTCCATCCTATCATATGCATCCCAATCTGCATTTGCCCAGGCTCCTTGAGTCTCCTTTAAGACTTTAAGAAGCTTACTATTGTCAGATTCAGAGGTAGTGGTTATTTCTCTGACTGGATGGATATAAATTATTCTTCCATCATCCACAATATTCAGTGCGGTATTTTTTGTGATATTTAACCCATCCCTGATTTTTTTAGGAATGACAATCTGGCCTTTTGTGTTTGGAGTGACTATTGTGCCAATATTCATAAAGTCATTTATGAATGCAAGCTTTGCTTATATTCATACTAGTAATATTTTATTACTTTTACCAGATCTTTGTCAAATTGATACAAGTGCTTGACTTAATACTAAAATATGTTAATATATACTATATGTCGGAAAAATTCCGACCTTTAGTTTAAAAATATATTTATGGATGATGATTTACTGCTGGCAATCTACCAACGACCGGAAACAGTTTTTACCGTTGATGAAATTTCCCAATTCTTTCCTAGTGTAACCTATAAACAATTAAAAGACCGTCTGTATTATTTTACTAAAGCGGGGAAACTCAAAAGACCCAAACAGGGTATTTATGCCAAAATGCAGTACAATTCAATGGAGTTTGCAAATAAACTTTATAAACCTTCTTATGTGAGCCTAGAAACAGTTTTGCTGAAAGAGGGGGTAGTATTTCAGTATTACGAAACAATTTTCTTAGTATCTTACTTAACTAGATCAGTGCAAATAGATGATGTTAACATTCAATACAGACGACTCAGGGGAGACATCCTAACAAATTCTGCTGGAGTTGAATCAAAAGAAGGTTATTTCATCGCTACTTTGGAGCGAGCCTTTTTAGATGCTGTATATATCTATAAGAACTACTATTTTGATAACTTGGGAGTAATTAATTGGGAAAAAGTCAATGAACTGAAAAAAATTTATGGAAGTAGAATTTTCGAAAGACGCATAGAAAAATATTATGAATGGTACAAGGAGGATTATGGCAAACCTTAGCCGGCACAAGCAAGCTTTAGTTAATATTCTTAGGGCAATTTACTCAGATACTTTACTGCGTAACGTTCTAGGTTTTAAAGGGGGAACCGCAGCGATGCTTTTTTATGATTTACCCCGTTTCTCTGTAGATTTGGATTTTGACCTGCTTGATCCTGAGAAAAAAGAGGAAGTATTTCAAAGGTTAAAAGAATTACTGCCCAAATTCGGTGATCTTACTCAAGCGCGGGATAAATATTACACACTGTTTTTTTTCTTAAGTTATCAGAAAGGAGAAAGGCATTTAAAAATAGATATTTCAAAAAGACCATTAAGGAATGAATATGAAGTTAGAAGCTATTTGGGTATTCCTATGTTAGTGATGAAACAGCCGAATATGGCAGCTTGTAAATTATCGGCCCTTCTGACAAGAAGAATATTTGCCAATCGCGACATGTTTGATTTATGGTTTTTCTTAAAGGAAGGTTGGGATGTTGATGAGAGGGTGGTAGCAGAGAATACGAAGATGACTTTAGCAAAAGCTTTGAGAAAAGCCCAAAAGGTAGTTAAGGCGATTCAAAAAACAGAAGTCTTGGCAGGATTAGGAGAACTCCTGGAAGATAATAAACAAAAAGTCTGGGTGAAGGATAAACTAAAAGATGAGTTATTATTCCAGCTAAGGCTTTATTTATCAAATATCCGAACTTAAAGATTAACCTTATGATATATCATAAGGTTTTATATATAAACCCTAGGTTATACTTGACAGTTTAGAGTTTTTAATGTAAGATATATTTAATATATGGATACTGAAGTATTAAAAAAATTAATTGATACCTGGAATCCTCATTTTACTAATCCTCAAAAAGGAGGTTGGATAGGGACTGTGCCAAGAGAAAAGTATCTTTCCAGGCTCAAAAAACTTTTAGATATCCGCCATGTTCTGATTCTGACCGGCGTGAGGCGGGCTGGAAAGTCAACACTTATGCAACAAATGGTAAAGTATTTACTGGGAGAAAAAAGTGTTCCTGCTAAAAACATTTTGTTTCTCTTTTTAGAGGATATTCTGGCTCAACAGTATCTTTCCTTAGGATGGAAGTTCCTGGATTATCTGTATAATTTTTATCTGGAAACATATAATCCGGAAGGGCAGGTATATCTTTTCCTGGATGAGATTCAGGGAATAAAAGACTTTAACCGCTGGATCGCTTCAAAGTATGAACGGAAAGAACCTGTCAAGTTTATTCTTTCAGGATCCAGACGGGCGCTGGTTGAATCAGAATCAGCTACGGTATTAACCGGCAGGAACGTAACTCTTGCTGTATACCCTCTGAACTTTTATGAATACCTTCTGATACACAAAGTCGATATTAGCGGAGAAAATACCCTGCAAAGCCTTCAGGATGCTAACTTTAGCCGAGTACCCTCCATTCTTCACTATTTGAGAAATTATATGTTTGAGGGTGGCTATCCTGAAATTGTACTGGCCCCGGATGAAGAGATGAAAAAAACGCTGGCAGCAGCTTATTATTCTGATATTATCAGTCGTGATGTTTTAAAGCCGTATGCAATCCGTAGCGCCTATGAAGTAGAGGTTTTAGGACTTCAGATAATGTCTGATTTTACCGGAACCCACACCTATAGCAGTTTAGGGCGGCCGCAAAAATTATCAGTGGATGCAGTTAAATCATATCTTGAATACTTTGAGAAAGCATATCTCTTTTTTGAAAGCAGGCACTTTTCCTATAAAACTAAAGAGACTCAGGATATTCAACGGCCAAGAAAGATTTATGTTGTTGATAATGGGCTGCGGAACTTTAACATACCGCTTCCCTGTCTGGATATGGGACAATGCGCTGAAAATATAGTCTATATGGAGCTTAAAAAGAATAATCCGGCAGTGTATTACTGGAAGGGGAAAAAAGAGATAGATTTTGTAGTGATGAACCCGGATTTATCGTTTATAAACGTTAGTTATACCGATCAACTCCATGATAGGGAAGTGGAGAGTATGGTAGAAGGCTTACGGGAATTTGATAAAAAGAAGGGGGTGATATTAACAAAAAATTACGCTGACAGGAAAGAAATAGAGGGAAAGACAATAGAATTTATACCACTCTGGGCATGGCTTATTTTAAACGGAAGTTTATCAATTTAATACTAAAATGCAAACTGCTGTATTGCAATTTAGTAGTAATTTGATACCTCTTGCAAGTTCTTAAAGTTCCCTTAGTAAAATAACTTTTAGTTCTTTAAATTTTTTTAACCTGTCATCATTGGTGATAAAAGCATTAGCTTTAGCATTTAAAGCAGTAGCCAGCTGAATAGAATCAGGAAGTTTAAAAATATATTCCCTTCTAATTCTAGCTGCTTCAATAGCAATACTGTTATCTACAGGTAGAATTTTTAAAAATGGAATTAAGAAAAATTCTTCTTGTAGAATATCCAAAATAACAGTTGGGATTTGTGCGGATAACAATTCGGTTAAAGTTATTGAACTGGTGGCAACCTCTGTTTTATACTGAAGAAAAGATCGGAATAATTCTTTAACAACAGGTCCAAACTGGAGATTCTTTTGAAAGTAATATACGAAAATATTAGTGTCAAGGCCAATTGATTCGTACTTACTTACTTTTATCATAAGGATTTTTACCTTGTCGTATTTTATCCAGTTCTACTAGTCTTTCTTCCCATTCGTTCTTCATTTTTTCCACTTCCGCGATCATATCAATACCTTTCCATGCTTCAGTCATCATGCCGTAAGTTCTTTCCACCCAACTTTCCGGTTCAGGGTCAATGGTAATGGATTTTCCGTTACTAGAATAAACACCAACCTTTTTACCGGGTTTTAAGTGTTTTATCTTTTCTCTTACCTGTTTTGGGATGACTATTTGGTATTTCGGGCCGATTGTCATAAGTTGCATAGTTATACGATTTTAACAAAATCGTTATACGTTGTCAAGTCTACTCACAAAATTTCTTTCCAGTAACATCGCATAGAGTTTTGATGTTAAATATTGTGACATCTATTCCTGTAAAGGCTGCAATAAGTTGTAAAAGTAACCAGGCAATAGCCATAAAAAGTATTCCTAACAGGGCCCAGGTAAAGGTTTGGTGGGCAGCTGCAATAGCTTTAGGTTCCCCACCAGAGGTCAAGTATTTAAATCCTGCCATAATCAGCATTACCAGAGTGGCTATAAATCCCAGCCCTACTATGACAGAAATCAGATTACCAACCATGGCTTCAAATTGATCAAGTCCAGCAGGACATGTGCCTGGAGGAATATCAACACATGGTGTGGCAGCAGCAGAAACAGGGTGGGGTAAGAATAAAGCTGCAAGAATTAAGAATAAAGGTATTAACAGCTTGATTCTTAATTCATGATTCATAATTCTAGGTTAACATTATTAGTTTTGAAGATCAATGGAGGAAGATTATGATCCTGATGCGTTAGGATTTGGAGTTGGTATAGCAATGTTACCAATATCAAATCCTACAAATTGAGCTCCTACTCTGGCTAAGGCAAATGCTACAGCTAATATAGCTAAACCTATTAAAGCATTAATGATTCTGCCTCTGGCTTTGCCTACTGCTTCTTTATCTCCACCAGAGGTAATCCATTCAAATGCTCCCAAAATAAGCATGACCAAAACTACTAAAATAGCCAGTCCTAAAGCCAGAGTTATTGCATTGCTAATAAAGTTTCCTAATGTCTTAAATCCCTTTTCAGGTTTAGTTACAATAACTTCGGCAGCAAAGATCTGAATGGGTGTAAGAAGGGCTGTAATAGCAGAACCAACAAATGCCAACTTTTTCATTATGAATTAACTATTTCATATACTAAAACACTTGTCAATACCGCAAAAAAATTTAAGGTTGCTATGGCCGCATCCCACTTGCTGGTCCTCTATTTTGAATAAAAGGAGGATCATTTTGACCTTTAAAAAAGGTAAACCCGGTAAATTGGCCAAAGATTCGCAGTATGGCAAATGCTATTGCCAAAAGCACAAAACCTATCAAAGCATTAATAATTTTCTTTTGGGCCCCGGAAATTTTTTCTTTATCACCTTCAGAGATAAGCCAATCAAAAGCTCCCCAGATAATCATCAAAACTAAAACTATAGTTGCTATAGCAAAAATCAAGGCTATTAAATTAGATAAAAACTGGCTCAGAGCCCCAGCCCCAGTAGGGTCTCTTTGTAAAAATTCTGCAAGGGGTGAAGGAGCATCAATTTTCCCAAAGGCTTTGCCAACGCTTGAAGGTAAGCACTTATATAACTGCTTTCCATTAGCGTCTTTTTCAACAAATTGACAAGAAAAAGAATTATCTTTAACACATGTGCCAAAATTAGGATCAGTAGCTTGGGTAGGACTATTTGAACAGCAAGTATCCCGAACTGGAGTGCAGTAATTATCTTTTCCTATGTCGTCCGCAAAGACTATGGTATTTGTTGATTTTAAGAAAATAATGATTGCTAATAGAAAAAAAATTCTTTTAATCATTTGAAATATATAAAAATATATTACCACAAAAGTATTCATACAAGTTTATTACTTTATTTATATTTATCTAAATTACTAAAGCCGTAAGATATAAAGTCCAGAGTCTAGATTATATGAAAAGTAAAGAACGGGCTGAGGATGAGCGTCTTTCTGCTCCTAGTATTCCCGATTTTGTCAAAAAATCAAGATTAATAAAAAATGTGTCTTTGGCAGGAGGGGCAGTTTTATTAGTAGGGGTATTAAACTTTGGGTTGACAATTGATTCTGGCTCAAGTGCTAAGGCTGAAGGAGGCGGGGATAATACTGTTACCCCAACCCCAGTTAGAATTGTAGTAACAGCTACTCCAGCTCCCACTGAAACTCCCAGACCTACTGATACTCCTAGACCTACTGATACTCCTAGACCAACGGATACTCCTGGCCCAAATATTGCAGCAACAGCAGCAGCTCAAATAAACAGTTTGGGAGACCTGGTGCGGGCAGTTGATAGTTTGCGGAATCCCAACTCAAGCTCCGCACCCCAGCAACCTCCTCAACAAGGAGTGGTGGTAGTGCATCCTGATGTGGTTAAGCCTGAGGTTGTCCAATGTAATCCTCAGGTTATTCAGATACCACAGCCATATAGAGTAGATGTGCCTATTCCAGCTACACCTAATCCTGATATGATTTGTTTTACTCAATCACATCTTAATGCTGTTTTGGAGGAAAGAGCAGATAAGGCAATCTCAGAAGTAAAACAGAATGTTGAGGAAGAAGCAAGAAAAAAAATTCTAGCAGAGGTAGAGCCTACTATCGCGGCTGCGAGGGCAGCAGAGGTAAATGCAAAGCTTTCTTTAGAAGCAGCTAAAGCCTGGCATTTGGATTTCTGGAATATTGCCATTGGAGGTGCTGTAGGGTTAATTGTTGGTTTGGCAGCAGCATCAAGAGAAGTGGTAGCTATGCGTATACATCATCATGATCATATCCCTCCTCCTTAAATTTTAAAATATCCTGAAAGTGGTAATCCCAGATAAGTTATATTTGAGACTTGACTGCAGTCAAATTTTTTGATAATATAATTTGAGTGGAGTCAAATTATGGATATTCTTATTGAGACATATAATCGTCTTTTGAAAGAAGTAGTCCCCCTGTACCGGAGAAAATTTTATGACGATTTTAAAATGGATAGCCGTTTTGTGGGTATAATAGGGGCTAGGGGGGTAGGCAAAACTACCTTTTTAATTCATTACCTGCGTCAACATTTCTCTCGCTCCTCTCAGGCGCTTTATGTGTCTGCCGATAATTTATATTTTGTCGAACACACTCTTTTAGAAACTGTAGACCGGTTTATAAAAGAGTTTGATGGCCGGATTATTTGTATAGACGAGATCCATAAATATAAAAACTGGGATACAGAGTTGAAGAATATTTACGATTCTTACCCAAAATTATCAGTTATATTTTCCGGCAGTTCAAGTATAGACCTTATTAAAGGAAAGGCAGATCTTTCCAGGCGGGCGATTTTGAAAACCATGTATGGTTTTTCTTTCCGGGAATTCCTGGAAATAGAAGAGAAAAAATCGTACCCGGTGTTATCACTGCATGATTTGATCGGCAATCACTATAAGTATGCGCAAATTCTTATGCAAATTCCTAAGTTGCTGGGACATTTGAAGGCTTACCTTAAAAAAGGTTACTATCCAACATTTCTGGAGCTTCAAAGTGATCAGGCATACAAAGATAGTCTACGGAATATTATCGATAAGATTATTTATGAAGATATTAGCAGTTTTTATTCTCTTAATACCTCAAATCTTGATACTCTGAAAAAAATTCTTTATTTTTTCGGCACTTCTCAGCCAGGTAGCATAAATATTAACCGTTTAGCGCAAAGTTTAAAAAAAGATAATACAACTATTGCAGATTATATACAGATCTTAAAAGATACAGGGTTATTGCGCTTCTTATTAAAAGATAAAGCAGGGCATGCCCTGGTGAGAGATGCGGAGAAAATATATCTTGACAATAACAATCTTTTATATGCTTTAAATGAAGAGATTGGTCAGGAACCCCTTATTGGAGTTATGCGCGAAATGTTTGTGATTAACAGTTTGCAAAACGCAGGATACCATGTATTTGCCTCAGAAAAGGCAGATATTGAAATCTCCGATTATCTTTTTGAAATCGGAGGAAAAAACAAAACTTCTGCTTTTATGCAAAGCAGCAAAAAGGGATATATTGTTTCTGACAATATCTTAATCGGTGACAAAAAAACAATACCCTTATACTTGTTTGGTTTTCTTTCCTGATAGTTTAAAATATCCTGAAAGTAGTAATTCCAAATAGGGAAAACAGTGAAATTTGTGGAGTAGCATTCCATAAATTTTGACAAATTTATGGATTTGTGATATATTTAAGTTGTGATTACCCGTTTCTATAACAATTTAGAGCCATTTTTAAAAGAGAACCGCGCATTAATCATTTATGGCCCTCGTAGAGTGGGTAAAACAACCTTGCTGCAGAATTTCTTAAATAAAACTTCCTTAAAATACAAATTAGATTCTGGGGACAATATCCGTATGCAAGATCTTTTAGGATCACAGGATTTTATTAGAATTTTGGAGTATGCAAAAGATTACAATTTAATTGTGCTTGATGAAGCCCAACTGATTCCAAATATTGGTATGGGTATTAAAATACTTGTTGATCAAGTGTCGGGCCTTAAGGTGGTTGCTACCGGCTCTTCGTCTTTTGACTTGGCAAATCAAGTTGGAGAGCCTTTAACAGGAAGAAAAACTACATTAATTTTATATCCTGTGGCTCAACTGGAGCTTTCTGCTGAATATAACCAATATGATCTAAAGCAAAAATTAGAGGACTACCTTATTTTTGGCAGTTACCCTCAGGTGCTTACGGCGCGCTCCAGAGAAGAGAGAATACAAATTCTGGAAGAACTGGTAAATTCATACATATTTAAAGATATACTAGCTCTCCAGCAGGTCAAGGGTTCAAAAACTTTACTGGATCTTCTAAAACTGTTGGCCTTTCAGGTAGGAAATGAAGTTTCTTTAAACGAGTTGGCAACAAGCCTTTCCATAGATGTCAAAACTGTGGGGCGGTATCTGGATTTACTTGAAAAGGCGTTTATTATTACACGCCTGACAGCCTTCAGCAGGAATTTACGGTCTGAAGTTGTTCATACATCAAAGTACTTCTTTTATGACAATGGAATACGGAATGCTGTTATTTCTCAATTTAACTCTTTGGATTCCAGGAATGATATAGGCAGTCTTTGGGAAAATTTCCTTATGATAGAAAGGATGAAAAAAAGATCGTACAAAAATATTCACGGATATGCATATTTTTGGCGTACTTATGGACAAAAAGAAATTGATTTAATTGAAGAGCGGGAAGGGAAGATATTTCCCTATGAGTTTAAATGGTCAATGAAAAACAAGATTTTACCTCCAAAAGAATGGAAGTTGGCATATCCTCAAGCTTCGGATTTTTCTGTGATTACGCCTGATAACTACTTGGATTTTGTTAGTTCCCCTGATTAAAATATCCTGAAAGTGGTAATTCCAAATAAATATTTGACAAATTCTGTGCTATTTGTGGTATGATGATTTCAGATAACAGTAAAAATTTGCCTTTATATGAAACCATTATTGATAAGAGAAGAATTACTAAATAGAGGGATAAAGATTTTCACAATTTTTGATTTTAAAAGAGTATTTCCCCGTAAATCTCCAGAGCAAATTAAGTATTTTTTAGAGACTCAAACAGAGCAAGGATTATTAATCAGGCTTAAAAAGGGATTGTATGCATTAAAAACAGACTTGCCTCCAGATGAGCAAATAGCTAATGTTTTATACAAACCTTCCTATATTTCTTTTGAATATGCTCTGGCAAGATATGGAATTATCCCAGAATCACCCTATCATCTTACTTCTGCTACTACTAACCCGACCCGTATTTTTGAAGTAGGCAGTCAAGCCTACTCTTACTTTACTATCAAGCAGAAAGCCTACACAGGGTATTATTTAGGTATAACTGGAGACAGAAGAGTTTTAATAGCTGAGCCTGAAAAGGCGCTGGTTGATTTTTTGTACTATGTGGCCATAGGAAAAAGGTCTATAAATGACCGGTTTAATACCTCAAAATTAGATAGAAAGAAACTAAAAGAATATGCCAAATTGTTTGAGAGAAAGAAAATTCTTGAATTGCTAAAACAATTACCATGATATCCAAAGAGCAATTTCTAAAACTGACTGTTAAATATCAAACAACACAGCTAAATACAGCCAGAGACTATTTGCAGCATCTTTTCCTAAATTATTTTTATCAACTGCCTGAAAGTAGTGGCATTTATTTTAAAGGCGGAACAGCCCTGAGGATTATTTACCAAAGCGCGCGATTTTCTGAGGATTTAGATTTTAGCACCAACCATAAAAATGTGCCTGGAATTGAAGACTCCTTGCTTGAGGTTTTAGATAAAATTGAGAAAGAAAATATCCAGGCAACCTTAAAGGAGGCCAAAACTACCACAGATGGTTATTTATCAATTATTGAATTTATAATCTTTGATATGGTTATACCAGTTCAGATTGAAATTTCATTTAGAGAAAAGAAAGATAGAGGAGAAACAGTTGTAATTACATCGGATTTTATCCCTTCTTACACTGTAGTTGCTCTAGTTTCGGAACTGCTTATTGGCGGAAAAATGAAAGCACTTCTGGACCGTAAAAAACCCAGGGATTTTTATGATTTGTATTTTATTTTGCGCAAGCAGTTGCCAATCCTCAATAAAAAAACTGTCCTTGCTCAAGTGCAAACTGATTTACGAGTATCAAAAATTAATTTTGATGTGGAATTAAAACAATTCCTGCCGAAATCACACTGGATTATTATAAAGGATTTTAAACAAACACTTAAAAGAGAGATAGAAAGGTCAATTTAAAATATCCTGAAAGTGGTAATTCCAAATAAAGAAAATAGTAAAAAGGGTAAGATAAAGAAAATAAACATTAAAATTACAAACCCAATTAAAGCCTGAGCAATCATATTTTTGGCTGCTGCCAGTTGTTCTTTATCTCCTCCTGAGATTATATATTTAAAAGCCCCAATTAAAAAAAGTATCACTACTATTGTTGTTGCTATAGAAAATACAGGAGCCACTAATAGACTGGTGCCCTGTCCTAAAGATTTAATGTCCCCATAACCAATGCATTCGCCTATTTGGACACCTTTGACTGGATCAACACAAGCAGCGTAAGCAGGCGAAGGAAATGTAAAATGTAAAATGTAGAATGTATAAATGAAAACAATAATTGTAAATTGTAAATTGTAAATTGTAAATTTTTTCAGAATGGTAGTCCTCCTTTTGTTGGGTAGAATATTTCAGAGGCAAATTTGGCTAGGATATATGCCAAAAATATAAACAGTAATCCAACTAAGGCCCAGGTGATCCTGGCTTTAGCTTTAGCCAGCTCCTCTTTTTTGCCCTGGGCCAAAATATACTGAAATGCTCCCCAAACCAGCCAGTAAAAAGCCAGAAAAGCTGCAATATAAAAAACAATATTGAGTAAAGGAGAAAGAATGCTGGCTAAATTAACAAAGCCTTTAGCTGTCAGCTCACTAGGTTGAGGTATAGTATTTCCTGTTCCTGGCAATGTTAAAGCTATTTTCATAATTTTCAATTTTTCATTTTTAATGAAGAACCTATCTTTTGGAATATTAAGGTTAATTCTTGCACTTCTTTCCATAGAATTCTAGTATCTGTAACTATACCAGGAAAACATTTTGTTAACATTCTAAGCCAATGTTTAGTTTCTTGTGATTCCTTTTTACAAATAAAAATTTTGTTCTGAAAATCTTTCTTAGAACTTGCCCCATTTGCCTCCATATAATTGGCCCCAATGCTGGTAGATGAACGGATTAGCTGATTAATAATGGGCGAAGAAATAGTGTCCTGTTGTAATTGTTTGCATAATCCGATAACTGCCTCGCCAAACTTAGCGGTCCTTTCTTCTAAGTTATAATTGTTTGAAAATTTATCCATTGTAAATTTATTGAAAATTGAAAACTGTAAATTGTAAATTTATTTTTAGATTCTATTTAATAAACCCCGGTATTCCTAGTATATCAAGTCCAATAATCTGCAGCAGTAGCACCGCAAAGATAATAAATAGAAGTCCAGTTACAGCGCTGGTTAATCTGTCTTGCCCTGCTTTTAAAGTTTCCGGGTTGCCTGCAGAAGAAAGCATCTGATATGCTCCGAGTAACATCATCAAAAACGCCAACCCTCCACCAATTCCAATAACAAATTTCATTAAATCTTTGACAAATTCAGCAGGATTAGTATGAATGCACCCAATAGCAGTGGCAATAGCAGGCCCTCTTCCATCATCGGGATTTGCTGTACAAGAATCTCCTCCTCCTTTAGAACATTCAACTCCTTGATCATCACATTTTTTTACAAGTTCGGTAATGGCCACATCTGGAGGCTTAACTGTAAACTCATCTGAAGTGCATTGGGGAGTCCATGGAGAAGACTTAAATACTTGAGCTTCGTACTTTCCTTCAGGTAAATAGTGTGTTGACGAAAGCCATAAATGAGCAATACCGTCGTTTCCTACAGCAACTTTATCAAGTAGTTTTGTCTCCTCCTTTGTAGTTTTGTTAATTAGGGTTGTTTGGTATTCGAAAAATGGTGGCAAACTGGTCGCGATTACCTGGATGGGTGTAAGAGTAGTGATCTGATCTTTATTAGGGGAGATGGTACAGGTGGGGCTAGTAGGTTCGGGAGAAAATCTAGTATTAAAATTAGTAGAGCAAAGAGGTAATATCTGCCCACCAGGAGAATCGAATAATCCGACGTATGCATTATCAAGAGGATTTTCAGGCGTTTGAAATATAAAGCTTGCGTTGCCATCAGCGTCAACATTGACCGTAGTATCTGTAGATATAAGGCCAATTGTTAAGCTGGTAAAATGCTTTTCACTTGGGGCATGCGATATGGTTGCAGTAATGGATCGTTTTGTCGGAACAACCAGCTTACCCGCAGAATCCTTGCTGCTTGGTGTAAGTGTTAATAAACAATCACTATTCTTATAATCATTACCAATATGGTAGTTTACACCTGTACAGTAAGGTTCAAAGTTGTCCTTATTCTTTTCATACCTTAACCATCCGTCATGTTGACCATGTTCGAGTAATTTAGGGTCAGAGGCGGTTAATGTCATCTTTCCTTCAGCATTTGGTCTTACTACGGTTGATGGCGTGCCATAAGAATCCCATCGATAATTATGTTGATCTTGTATTCCACTGAAGTTTAAAAAAATAGCGCCCACACCATCTGGTATGACATACTTTGTTGGGTCTTTCAGGCTAAGTTGCGAGCCGTTATAGTTGTAAGTAATGTCAACTTTTATCTCAAGGCTAGCACAAGAAGGGGTGGCTGCTAATGTCTTACTAGTTTGAGGTATACCCCAAAAAGTAAAAATAAAGCATAAAAATATAGCTAGTATTTTGGACATTGGGATTAGCTTAGCACAAGTTGAAACTAGGGTCTAGTTACCGGAGTCAAGGATATGGTAAAATATAGTTATGAAAAAGATTAAAACTAAGACATATAATTTTCCTGTCATTATTGAAAAAGATGAAGATGGTTTCTTCGTGGCTGACTGCCCTGATTTGTCAGGATGTCATACCCAGGGTAAGAGTTTAGAGGAGGCAATTACCAATATACGTGATGCAATCAAGCTTCACTTAAAGATTTCTAAAGAAGACAAACAAGATATCCCTAGAATTCAACCTGTTAGTTTAACTTCCCTTGAAGTTGCTATTTAAATGCCGAAATTACCACAAATTAAAGCGCGTGATTTAGTGAAAGTTGTTATAAAGCTTGGATTCAGATTCAGAGATCAAAGTGGCAGCCATGCAGTTTATGTGCATACTGATGGCAGGCGGACTACAATCCCTATTCATCCATCAGATACTATCGGAATTGGTTTGTTAACAAAGATTATTAAAAGGGATTTAGAGATTACAAAAGATGAATTTATCAAACTTCTCAAATAATTTTGGACATTAGGGTTAGAGTAGCACAAAAGAGGGTTTAGGGTCCAGGGATTCATCAGTAAACTTGATTATGAGTACCGATATCAATAAAGTATACAAAGTTCTCTTTTGTATAATAAACAACTCGAATATCTCCAGTGATGGAAAATGCTCTGAAGCCAATCTTATTCCCTTTTAGTTGATGATCCTTAAGAATTGGGTGATTTGGACTGGTTAAAAATAATTTGATTCTTTCATCGAATTTCTGATTTAAGTTAGGATGTGGTTCAATACGTTTGTTGAAATGCTTAATAAAATTCCCGATATACCTAATCTTTGTCATAACTATGAAGTTGGTTTAAGAAGTCATCAACACTTTTTGTTGTATAAACCTTTTCTTTGCCGTTTTCAATATCATGCATAATTTTTGTGTATTTTTTTTCTGCCTTAGGGGAGAGATAAGTAACTTCTTCTTCAAAAGCAAGATCAATTTTTTTACTGGCAAATTTTTTCATAAACACCCTTAAGACTTCCTGTAGGGAAGAGAATCCAGCATCCTGGGCAGCTTTTTCAGCGCTTATTTTTAACTCTTTTGGTAATGGAACTTGAAGAATAGTTCTTTGCATAATAATACAATTATATTACTTTTGTAATGAATGTCAAGATTTCAATTTTGGACATTAGGGCTAGCTTAGCATAAGTTTTTGTTAGGGTCTAGTTATGGAGCTTGGGTGCCACCCTTGGGGTGGAAGACTAAGTGGGGAAATGATATAATTAACCCATGTATAATTGGTCAGTTGATGAAAATTACCTGAAAAAATTTCCTAAGCAGTATAGACTATGGAAATTAGAACAGATACTCTCCTATGGATTAAACGGAGAAAAGGTGGACAAAAAGGAAGTTATTTCTAACTGGAATTATTTAAAAAAACGCCTCGATCCCCAGCGTCTTAAACTACTGGAATTTCTGTTATGGCCAAAACAATCTTAAGTTCTTTTCAAAAGCAAACCCTTCATATATTTGGAAAGAGTTTTTTACACGATAAATTTTATTTAAGCGGCGGAACTGCCTTAGCTGAATTTTATCTGCAGCACAGATTATCTGAAGATTTAGATTTTTTTACTCAAGAAGAATTAGATTTAGATGAACTTAAAAAATTCATCAATCTGATTACCAGAAAAAATGATATTAGCGCAGTTGAATTTCAACATGGGTTTGGGTTGTATACATTTTTTTTACTAGATAAGAACAAAAAACTTAAACACAAAATTGATTTTGGTCAATATCCGTTTGAGCCGGTAGAAAAATTAAAGCAATTTGAGGGAATATTAGTGGAAAGTATGTATGATATTGCTGTTAATAAAGCTCATACCATTGCTTTTCGTCCGCGCTTAAGGGATTTTATCGATTTATACTGTATTCTTCAAAAAAAGAAGAGTTGGACTTTTTCTGAGTTGCTAAATAAAAGTTTTGCTAAATTTGAAATGAAAGTTGATGCCTTACAATTAGGAGAGAATTTATTACAAGTAGAAACTTTAGCAGATATGCCAGTTATGGTTAAAAAAATTGATATGGATAAAATTAAAACATTTTTTCTAACTGAGGCTAAAAAATTAGATAAAAAAATTTTCCAGTTTGGCTAACTGGGTCTAGGCTTAGCGCAAGTTGAAACTAGGGTTTAAGTTTAGCTAAAAATTCTTTAACTGTAACAATTTGGAGTTTCCCCAAATTTGAGTTAGTCTGAAGTACAAGTAAGTCTTCATCTCCTGTAACTAAATAATCAGCTTTTCCTCTTAAAGAGGCAGACAGTAGATAATCATCTTTAGGGTCTCTACTATGAATCGGTAACTTCTCAACCGGCAAGGGATCTACTGCTTCAGCTGCTGCTTTCAGGGATGCAATAAGCTCTTCACCTTTTTCTTTAAATACAGCATGATAATTTAAAAACTTTTTCCTGGAGATAACTTCTTCAAGCTCACTCATCAACTGTTGTGAAACAAGAAGAATAAAGATGTCTTTTTTCCATATCTGAATAACTTTATCTGGATTACTCCGCGCAGTAATAATAGCACTGATTAGAAGGTTAGTATCTATTACAACCTTTAATTTACTTACCTTTGGCATAGCGCTCTTTGCGGACTTCCTCAACGATTTCAGTTACATCCTTGTAAACCTTGTCAAAAGATTTATCTTTATTGGCAGCTTGAATTTCATCCACTAGTTCAAAGAAGTGCTTTTTAGCTACTTTTTTAAAGTTTTGATAGTTTTCATATTCCTCAGGACTTACAACAACGGCAAAAGGTCTTCCTTTTTTCTCTACCACAACAGACTCTTTACCATAATAAACAGTACCAAGCAGATCGGTGAAGTTATCTCTGGCCTCTTTTGCTGTCATTTTTTGAGTAATCATAATATAAATACAATACTACAATTTTACCATAATGTCAATATCTCCTTAATGTACATAATGTAATTTTGGACATTAGGATTAATCCGGATCTGACATAATTGGGAATGTATGGTATGGTACAATACATAAGACTGAGGTATGAAAATCGACTTTGGTACATTGGAAGGGCTTGAATGGGATAAGGGAAATCTTGGACATATCAGAAAGCATAATGTAGATTATAGGGAATGCGAAGAAGTGTTTGTTAATATACCACATAGTACTGAATATATAGATTGGACTAAGGCTGTGGTAAACCCGGCTTTTCCCAACCTTAAGCTTTCTACAAGAAGTATTACTATAAGAATCCCTGAATCCTTGCTCAACTCTCTTAAAATGTTAGCTAATAAAAAAGATGTGCCTTATCAATCATTAGTGAAAATATTTCTGGATGAAAAAATCAGGGAAGAGACGGGAATAACAAAATAATTCTGGACATTAGAGGTTGAAACCAGGGTCTACTCCTAATCAAATTATGATTCACGGGATATTAAGGGGATGAAATTAGTATGATTATCTTCAACAATGGTTAATGATGTGGAGAGTATTTCTACAGTTGTTTCCTCTAATGTTTTTTCTAAATACATCCTAATATTTTCTGGTTTTTGATCGGTTAAACGGAAAATGATAATGGGTACTTGGTATTTTGGGAGTTTCACTAACTCAATAAAATCTTTATCTCTTGTTAAAATGATCCTATTTTCTTGTTGGGCTATGTGAACAATTTTTGTATCTGATTCAAGCAGTAAATCTTTTTTAGCGTCTAGAACATGATGATTACGCTTCCGCAAAAACCTTATAATTAATTGAGCGATATTAACGTCTGCCAGAAATTTCATGGGGGATAGCTTGAAAATTTTCTGATGAATTCTCTGCAGAAGTATAGGCCTTTTTATTGCCTGTTAATTTGGCCGCATAATTTATTGCTGCCTGGATGTACTTTTTTTTTAAAAATGGATATTCTTTGAGAATTTCTTTGGTCTCCATACCAGAAGCGAGAAGCTCTAGTACTGATTCAACAGACATTCTGGTACCGGCAATAATCGGCTTTCCACCGAGAATGGCAGGATTTTGTGTGATGTATTTGTTCATACATTAATTATACCACTTTTTAGACATTAGGATCAGGAAAAAGTTTTTAAGTCCAGTACTGAAATACTATCAAATTTTTTAAAATCTTTTACATTAGCTGTTACAATTTGGCTAATATTGCTGGAAAGCATGGTAGCTATTAAGAAACAATCAAAAACTTGGCCATCTTTAAATTGATTTTTCCTTAAAAGTTCTACCATAATTTTGCTGGTATTCAAATTTGGATAGACTATTTCAAAAGGGGAAGATAGGTATTGATTAACCAGCTCTGATGCCAGTTTTGGAGTAATTGGACTGGTTAACCTTCTTTTGTCAGTGATAATTGAGTAAAACTCCAGCAAATTTTGATAAGTTAAACTTCCAAAAATTTCACCCTTGGCCACCTTAGTAATTAATTTTATAGCCTGGGAGTGAAAAAAAGAGTCTTCATTATGGGCGTAGACTAAGACATTACTGTCAAAAAGAAGCTGTTCAGAGATCGGCATAAATTTCAGTTCTGTTCAAACTTCCCTTTACTTTCCCCATTTTGTAAATCTTAAGACTGAATTTACGTGGGATTACTCTTTTACGTCCTTTTAAATAATCCCTTAGAGCTTGATTTACTACATCACCAAAAGCGTTTCTTTGATCAATGGCATATTTCTTTGCTTCTTTAAAAGTATTTTCATCTAAGATAATAGTTGTTCTTATCATAAAAACATCTTATCATAAAAACATAAATATGTAAAGGATCATTTTTGTTTTTCCAAAAAATCATTGATGGTTTTGGCAAAGTCACGCAGGTCATTTAATCCGACTGTGGCCGAATCTGCCAAAATCCCAAGGTCAACATTACGGTACATATGTACCAGGATGTTCCTTAGTCCGACTGACTTGCTTAATTTCTCTGATAATTCATTATCAATAATTTTTTCCTGCCCTAAGAGGGGGAATAATTCTTTCGCAAACTCTGGTTTTCCTAAATTTAATCCTGCCACAATATGTTCAGCCAGATTTATAACAATTTCTACTGCAATCTGCATCCGGTGTTTGGTAGCATCAGTAAATAACCTATTCTCTTTTTCATCCAGCATATCCCTTGTAACTTTACTTTTTTCAATGACTCTAATTTCTGCATCTAAATATTCCAATAGATTAATAATAGTTTCCCTATCAATAGCCATAAGTGCCTTCCTGGAATCTTTTATTCATATAATAATATTTAGTATTTCTTAATTTTTGGGTATCATAGTATTGTTTTAATATTTGTACCTCAAAATTGACTCTTTTTACCTCATCCCTACTGAAAATCAATTGCCCTTTTATAACATTCATCAAATAAACAGGGGATTGGTTTAAATCAATCTCTCTTACTTCAGGTTCTGCTTTAATGCTCAGTTTGGGAAAATCAGCATACAGACGTCCTAATCTTTTATAAAGGTTAACTTCACCATCAAATAGGACAGCAATATCAAGATCACTTCTTTTGTGAGGATTGCCAGAAGCAAAAGAACCATACAGGTATACTGCCAGGATATCTTTCTGCTTGGCAAAATATTTCTTAACTTTTTTAATATCTGATGGGCTCAGTTTCATAATTTAAGTTTACCATAAAAACTGGTAACGTGGTAGAATTTTAGGGCATGGCCGCCATATTTACTAAATTAGCTGCAATTTTCTTAGCTTTATTAATTTTCAATTTTCAATTTTCAATTTTCAATTTTGCTTATGCTGATGAGATAGAGGATTTGGGAAATCAAATCAAGGAGCTAAGCAAAGCCAGGGAATTATCTGTCAAAGCCACCAAGCCTTTGGAAGGACAGTTGGATTCTTTACAAAGACAGCTGGCCCAGATTCAGGCCACAATTGATAATCTGTCAGCTGGCATAAAACAAAAACAGCAGGATTTGGATATCAGGGAAGATAAGTTAGCCCTGCAGCAGGCTCTTTTGGAAAAAAGGGTTCAAGCATACTATGTCCGTTCATTTCTAACAGATCCTTTAACTGTAATTTTGTCTGCAATTGGGTCAGGGGATTTATTCAGGGAATTATCTTACCGCCAATCTGTAGCGAGACAAGACCGTCTGGTTATTACCTCAATTACCTCTGAAGTAGTTGATCTGCTGACTGAAAAAACTAAACTGGAAAAAGATAAAACCAGGCTGGCTGGTCTGCAGGCTGAAGTGGATAAGAATGCTGTTTTCTTAGGTGGAGAGATCAAAAAAGCTAAAGCTTACCAGACTGATTTGTCTAAACAAATTGCCCAATTATCTGCCAAACAACAGGAAATTTTAGCAGCCAGATCAGGTCAGTTTACAGCCAGTATTGGTGATAGTGAACTGGCAGATGATGTAAATGCCTCTATTAAAGGTTTTAGGGAAGCTGCGCCTGGTGGATCTTTTGCAGTTTTTTCTTTCGGCGCATATACCCACAGAAAAGGTATGAGCCAATATGGGGCAAGAGGCAGGGCGCAATCAGGCCAGGATTATAAAGCAATTTTGCGGGCTTACTATGGTAAAGAACCTGTGGGTAAGGATACAGGAGGAGATATTAATGTTTCTGGTTTTGGATCAATGAATTTTGAAGAAAAGTATTTATATGGTATTGCTGAGATGCCTTCCAGTTGGCATACAGAAGCTTTAAAAGCTCAAGCTGTAGCAGCCAGGACTTATGCATATCGTTATAAGCAAAACGGCCAGGCCATTTGTACCACTGAGGCTTGCCAGGTATTTTCTAAGTCTAAATCTGACGATTCTCCACAAGCCTGGAAAGATGCAGTAAATGCCACCCGTGGACAAGTTATTGAAGATGTGGTTACTTTTTATGCCTCTACTCATGGAGGGTATGCTTCCCCGATTGGTTGGGATACAACAGATGGTTCCGGAGGAGGAAATTTTGTTGACAAATCTTATGATAAGCTTGGAGGATCACCTTGGTTATATAAAGCCTGGTATACCCAAGGATATAATATTAATTCTGATAAATGTGGCAGATCAAATCCATGGCTTTCTGGAGAGGAACTAGCAGATATTATTAATGCTACTAAATTTAGAGATGATAGAGTTACACCGGTTACTACTTCATGTTGGGGAGGGAATCCTTATTCTCATACTGAGCTCCGGGAAAAAGCAGGGGGGCCGTCCAGCGTAACTTCTGTAACGGTTGTACAAGGAAATGGGTCAACCAGTGAGGTTGTTTTTCAAACAGACAAAGGGGAGATTAGACTAAATGCATCTGAATTTAAAACTGCATTTAATGTCCGGGCTCCTGGCAGATTATCTATTCCGCAGAGCGGTTTTGCATTTTTCAATATAGAACATAAATAGCTGTCAGTAGTCAGTCTTCAGTCGTCCCGATTAAATCGGGATAGCTGAAAGCTGATAGCTGATGACTATTATGCTATACTGGCCTTAATGTTTTCTTCTTATGTTGAGCACCCAACAGATTGCCGTTTTGAAGGCCAGGATCCTGATGAAAAAATACTACTTTTACTCCGTGCTCATCCTATTACCAATATTCCCTGGATAGCCTTTGCTATTTTTGTTTTTATTGTGCCTTTTATAGTACAAAAAGCAGCCCCCTTATTTGAGTTTAGCCTTGCTTTAGTGCCTCAAAACTTTATTCTAGTGCTTTTGATAATCAATTATCTGCTGGTTTTAGTAGTTACATTTGAAGGTTTTCTATCCTGGTATTTTAATGTCTATATTGTGACAGATAAGAATATTGTGGATGTGGATTTTCATTCCATTCTATTTAAAAATATTGATGTAGCGCCTTTGCGGAATATTGAAGACACGTCATCTTCTATGGGTGGGATCTTAAATTCTATTTTTCATTATGGCAATGTTACTGTTCAAACAGCAGGCACTACCAAAAATATTGATTTTCAATCTGTGCCCAGACCACACCATGTGGCTGATTTTATCTTAGATGAGGTTCATAAAATTTACGGAAGGGGGAAAGATGCCCGCCATCCAGTCTAATCCTTTTGATCTTGAGGTAGTTTTAATGTTTTCCAAGGCTGCAATTTTGCTAATTTTAATTTTTTACGCTATATTTACCTTACTGATTGTCAGGCAAGTAGATCTTATGAGTAAAACTTTAATAACTAAAGTTTCGGGAATACTTAAGGCATTTTCTATTGTTCATGCGGGTTTTGCCATCGGACTGATCTTTTTGGCATGGGGGTTGTTGTAATGAACTTAAAGATAGCGCAGGTTATTGGCTTAAATACTGATCAAAGAGCTGCCCAAGCAGCTTCTTCGGTCCGTGATGATAATGCCTTTCTGGCCATTTTAGAGCTTATCTCTGATGATGCTTTTACCAAAGGCAGGCAAATTTTATCTGAACTGGAAGATTTCTATTTTGATCTTGAAGGGACTATCTCAGAGAAATTAAATGCTACTTTCCAGGAGGTCAGTAAAAAGATTCCTGAAGAAACAGATTGGAGTCTGAGCCTGGTGGCTATATCTGGCAAAGTTTTATATTTAATAGGAAAGGGTCAGGTTGAAGTTTATTTAAAACGGGAGAATAAGCTGTCCCCGCTTTTGTCAGTAGGTACTTCTTCACAGCTAATTTCTGGGTTTATCAATCCCTTTGACAGGTTATTACTCTCTACCAAAAGTCTGGTAACTTTTTTGGGTACAGATTTGCAGAAATCTATCAGTTTGCCAATTGAAAATTTTGAAGAAGAAGTAACTGGTAAAATTGGAACCGCTGAGACAGAAGATCATGGCCTGGCTGGTTTGATCGTAGAAGTGCTGGAGGAAACCCCGGAAATTGCTCCTTTGCCAGAAGCTGAGCAACAAACCCAAGAGACTGATCAAGACTCCTCAAGAAAATCATCTGTTCTCTTGAAAGCTATTTTAAGCCAAGCTGTAGGTTATATTGGATCTATTAAGACACGTTTGCCTAAAAGTGGCAGAGGCAGAGCAATTGTGGCAATTGTTTTGATTGTGATTATTATCTTAGGCGCTTTGTATCAATACAAGCTAAGCTTAGACCGCAAAATTCAGGCGCAATTTGCTCAAACCTTACAGGAAGCAAGAGATGATTTTAACGGGGCCAAAGGACTTGCCAGTTTAAATCCTGCTGATGCTAAAACAAAATTGGATCTGGCAAAAGGTAAGGTTGATAAAGCTTTACAGTTAAAACCAAAAGACACAGATGCTCAAAGTCTTAAAACACAGATCGAGCAGGAAAGCCCTTCAATTTTACAACAATCGGCAGTGGCTGATTTTCCTGTCTTTTTAGATCTGGATCTGATCAAGAAAAATTTTAGGGCAGCCCAGATGAGTTTATCAGGCAATAAATTGTTGTTGCTAGATCCAGAGGTTAAGACATTGGTGCTGGTAGATCTTACAAAAAAGAGTAATCAGATTCTGGCAGGTTTGGACCAATTAGGAGATGCCACTCTGTTTTCCCTAAATGGGGCAATGGTCTTTGTGTATTCAAAAGATAAAGGGATTTTAAAGATTGACAGCGCAAATCAAAAAATCTCCACAGTTGCTAAAAAAGATAGTGATCTTGGGGAGGTTAAAGATATTTACGCTTTTGCCGGTAATATTTATCTTTTGGATAAAGGACATCCGCCAGCTGGCGGACAGGTCTGGAAATACCTGCCAACTTCTGATGGGTATTCAGACAAAAGAGAATATTTTAGCAAAGACACCAAAGCAGATTTATCCTCCAGTTTAAGAATGCAGATTGAATCATCCATTTTTGTGTTAAAAAGTGGGGGAGAGATGTTGAGATTTACTAAAGGAGATAAAGATAATTTTTCCTTTTCAGGGTTGCCTTCAGGGGTTAAAGAGCCAAAAAGCTTTTTTGTCTCATCTGATACTGATAATTTATATCTGCTGGATTCAGGTAATTCCAGGCTTTTAATATTAACCAAAATAGGAGGTTATAAAGGGCAAATTACAGGTGGTAAATTTGCCACAGCCACAGATTTGGCAGTAGATGAGGTAGGTAAAAAGGTCTATCTACTTGATGGTGGCAAGATATTTCAAGTAGACTTGAAATAATTTTCAAATACCAATTTACAATTTTCAATCAAATCCCAATGTATCAATTCTCAAACATTGAACATTAAATCATTGAAAATTTATTGTAAATTGAAAACTGAAAATTGAAAATTTTTAATATGCGTATAGTTAATAAGAAGGCTTTACATAATTATCATATATTAGAACACTTAGAGGCAGGTATAGTTCTCTCCGGGGCTGAGGTGAAATCAATCAGGTCTGGCAGAATAGATTTAGGGCCCTCTTATGTAAAGATTTTGGGCAATGAAGCATTTCTGGTGGGTGCTAATATTCCCAGATACAATCAGTCTGCTGATACAGAATATGATGCCCAAAAGAGCAGAAAATTATTACTTCACAGAGATCAAATAAACACTTTAGTGGGTAAAATTTCAAGTAAAGGAGTAACCTTAGTACCTGTTTCTATGTACGAGAAAAATAACAGATTTAAAGTTAGTGTTGGTTTAGCCAAATCCAAAAAAGAATTTGACAAAAGAAAGGTCATCAAAGAAAGAGATCACCAAAGAAGAATAGAGCAAGAACTCCGCGGTAAGGAATAAAAACTGAACGTAGTTGACAATTAAGACATTTTTCTGTAATATAGAATTATAGAAAGGCAGAAAATATGCAGCAAACCACTCGGGAAGAAATTATTAAAATCCAACCAAAAGGAATCTTGACTATTCCCAAAAGCCTACGTTTGAGCTTGGGTTTTGTTGACAATAGCCTTGTAAGAGTTAAAGAGGAAAAAGGAAGGTTGATTATGGAGGCAGTCCGTACGTTGCCCTATCCTGTCAGAAGCTATACCGATGATGAAATTGGCAGTTTTTTAGAGCTTGATAAAAAGCAGTCAAAGGAGCTTAAGAAAAAAGGGTTGATTTAGTGAAAAAAAGAGTAATTTCAGTATTTTTTAATGCTTCGGTTGTTTTGGCAGGTCTTAAATCTCCAAAAGGTGGGTCAGGAAAAATTCTTTCATGGGTAAAAAAGGGAAAAATCAAAGGAGTAATTTCTGAAATTATTCTGGATGAAATCTTAAGAAATGCTTTAAAGATTGGTTTTGATAATTTTGTTTTAGAAAAAAGGATTAAAGAAATATTTCAAATAGAGGCAGCGCCAGAGCAGGAAATTGTTAATCATTATGGCAATATTGTTATCTATTTTGGAGATGCTCATGTATTGGCATCATCAGAGCAAGTAAGGGCAGACTATCTTGTATCTTTGGATCAAAAGCATATTTTAATCTTAAAGGACAAAATAGAAGTATTTAAGATAGTAACACCAGGTGAATTAATTCAAACAGAAATTTGATTTTAGCTTCAAAGTGTGGTAATATACATTCTTGGGGATGTATTGTCTCGACAGGATTGCTCTTTAAAAACTGCAAGCCGCTTAGGAAACATTAAGCGTAAAATATTGTTTCAAAACACAAACGGCATTAAAAATACCGTTGCTGATGCATTCAGTGAAATGCAAACACTCCTTGGCCTTCGTGGACAAGGTATTTTGCTTTAGCTGTCGCATAAGCTACTTTAGAGTAACTTTTCTCTTGCGAGATCTCTAAGGTAAAGTACAAAGCAAGGGTGCTGTATTAACAGTGTTGGTTGATCTGTTAACACAAAAGACAATTCAATCATTCATTAGTTTTCCTGCTAATCCCGATGGTAGTTTCCATCGAGGATCCCGCACGAATGAGAATTCGTCGGGATTGGTTACAACTAATGAATAAAAATTAATTAGCTAAGCTTGTAGAAGATTTTAAAGTCACAATTTTGGACGGGGGTTCAAAACCCCCCATCTCCACCAATAAGTCCCGCCACTGGCGGGATTTTTTGTTAGAATGAATTTGTGAACCTGTTTTTGGATTTATTCTTTCCCAAAAAGTGTGTAGGATGTAAGAAGCTAGATACCTATTTTTGTCAGAGCTGCATTGAAAGTATTTTACAAAAAGATTTAATCTGTCCTTATTGTGAAAAGATGGCTATGGGTGGCCAAACACACCTGATTTGTAGAAAAAAATTTGGTTTGGATGGACTTTGGAGCCTGGGTATTTACCGGAATCCTTTAAGACAGGCAATCAGGCAGTTAAAATATGGGAAAGTCAGCAATTTAGCAACAGTTTTGGCAGATATAATTTTAAATTATTGGGTAAAATATCAGCCATTTATCTTAGACCAAATTAATAAAGATAAAGGAGTAGAATGGGTGGTTGTACCTGTGCCTTTGCATTGGTGGAGAGGCAACAGCAGGGGATTTAATCAGTCAGCTTTAATAGGACAAATACTATCCAAAAAGCTAGGTTTAGATTATTATGATGCTTTGAAGCGTATTCGCTATACCAAACCTCAAGTCAGGTTAAAAGGTAAAGACCGCCATCAAAATATCCGCAATGCTTTTTCCCTTGACTCTAGACTCTTGACTCTAGATTCTAACGTGTTGCTGCTCGATGATGTCTGGACCACAGGTTCAACTCTAAAAGAATGTTGTTATGTTTTAAAAAGAAATGGCGCCAAAAAAGTCTGGGCCTTAACTTTGGCTAGATGATTATTGACATTCGGTATATATTTGGGTACTGTTAAGTTGTGGACAGATTATCTTTTAAAGCAGGTGAATTAAGGAGTTTTCTAGGGCAAGTAGAAATTAAATTAGGAGTTAGTCCTAATGAGTTGGCTAAATTGATAGGGCTTTCTGGAAGAACTATAAGAGACTGGAAAAGGGAAAAATTTAAACCAACAAAGGTGCATATTTTAAAAATGAGCAATCTGTCTAAAATAAAAATACCTCAATATGAAAATCTACCTCTTTATTGGAACATTTCCAATGCAGCGCATTTAGGCGGGAAAAGAGCTTTTGAGTTATATGGGCCCTTAGGAACAAAAGAAAGTAGAGCAAAAGGAGGAAAAAGTTCTTGGTTTAAGAGGCGAAATAGTCCTGAGTTATGGAATAAATATACAGTTCCTATTATAAAACCTAAAGAATCTGTAGATTTAGCTGAATTTGTTGGAATTGTACTAGGGGATGGTGGTTTGACTCATTTTCAATGTGTGATTTATCTAAATAGCGATACAGATCAAGATTTTGCTCATTACGTTAAGGATTTAACTAATAGATTATTCGGTCTTGAAGCGAGAATCTATGAGTCAAAAAAAGAGAAAGTCTGGAGAGTTAGTATATCAGGTGTAAATTTGATAGAATACCTTAGATCTAAAGGGTTAAGCATTGGCAATAAAGTAGATTTACAAGTTGGTGTTCCAGACTGGGTTTGGTCTCGACTAGATTATGTTAAAGCTTGTATTCGAGGGCTAATAGATACGGATGGTTGTTTTACATTACATAGATACAAAGTTAGAGGAAAAGAATATTGCTACCCAAAAATTTGCTTTACTAATCGTTCGGAACCGCTTCTGGACTTTGTTTTTCAGGGATTAAAACAATTAAGCTTTAATCCCAAAAGGACTTACAAATATGGAGTTTGGCTTCATAATCAAAATGAAGCCAGAAGATATTTGAAAGAGGTCGGTACGAGGAATGTAAAACCGTCGGTAGAGAAAATATTAGGAGGAGTCGCATAGTGGCCTAGTGCAGCTTCGTGCTAAGAAGCAGTGCCTGTAAGGGTACCGTGGGTTCAAATCCCACCTCCTCCGCCCAGGTTACAACCTTGAGTGTAACCGAAGGGGAGAGGTCGCATAGTGGCCTAGTGCGGCGGTTTTGAAAACCGCTGTCCCGCAAGGGACCGTGAGTTCAAATCTCACCCTCTCCGCTTTACATAACGCTTTTTTCAAGTTAAACTAAGGACAAATGCCCAAAGAGGAAGAAAAGCAAAAATCATCTCCAAAGAGTAAGCAGGAGCATGAGGCTCCAGAGTTTTTTACCCCTAAAATGATGGAAGCAGAGGAGATTAAAACTTTGCTTTCCTGGCAGGCTCCTTCCCGTCCTTTTAAGAAAAAAGACCGTTCTTATTACACCACCATTGCTATTTTGGTGATACTTTTGGTTTTGATTGCCTTTTTAGCGCATGAGTTTTTGCTTATTGGAACACTTCTATCCTTGGCTTTTGTTTCTTATGTTTTGGCCTTTGTGCCTCCTCATAACATTGAATATAGAATTTCAACTCAGGGAATAACTATTGGAGAGGATTTCTATTTTTGGCATTTTTTAAATGCTTTTTGGTTTAAGGAAAAAGAGGGTTTAAAAATTCTGCATATTCAAACAGGGTTACGTTTCCCAGCTCAATTAATGTTAGTGTTAGGCAGTCAGGATGAAGAAAAAGTGAAGCAGTTAGTGGCTAAATTCTTACCTTTTGTAGAAGTCCCATACAAGAGTTGGCTGGAAAAATGGTCAGAATCACTGCAAAAACATTTCCCCTTAGAAAATATTCACCGCTGATCGCATATTAGCTTCACCTATTGTACAATACACATATTGCCCTTGTAGCTTAATTCGGATAGAGCACGACGTTGCGGACGTTGAGGTTGTGGGTTCGAGTCCCGCCAAGGGCGCTAACTCAGATTTTGAAAGGTTTGGATTTGTGATTAGCTCGAAATAACAAGATAATATAGGTGTTCCACTAACTAAGTCGTCATAAGTTGGTTTCTCTTCGAAAAGGAGTCCGAATAACTGCCTTTGTTGTAAAGGATTAGCTTCATCTATCAACAAATCTTCTAAGTGTTCCATAAAATGAACCGCATAATGAATAGCGAGCTTTATATCTATTTCCTCTTTTTCCTTCTCAACCCGATTGCTTCTTGCATCTTTAATCTGATTTTCTAAGTCATCGTAGTCCCTCTCAAGTTGTTTTCTGACTGACTCCATAGTTACTGATTTAATGGTGTCTAGAACACCTTTCTGCTTCGTTAAAAGCTCTGCTACGTATTCTTCAGCCTTTTTACTGGCTTCTATAGCCTCAACTCTTTTATTCTTCCAAACATTTAAGAAAACCTCTTCAAATAATTTAGCAAACGATTGGTTAAATTTAATTTTGCGAATAAAGTCGTAAACGGTTTTGTGGAATTCCTCTCTAGGTATCCTCCATAACTTATGCTCTTTTGAATGATGATAGGCTGGATACTTCGTACCTGCTTTGCCTTTAGAGGCACTGGCTGAGAGTGAACTTTTGCATACAGGACAAAGAACTTCACCTTTAAACGGATAAAGAGGATTGTCTTTCAGCCTCCTTTTTATACTCCTATCATTTGTTTGCTCTTTTCCATATTTTATCTGATATTGCCCATTTGGTAATTCAATAATCTTTCGTTTTCCTGCATTGACTCTATTAAAAACCTCTATGCTCACCAAGCCATTGAATTGAGCCTTAATAGGTATCTTTTTAGTCCATTTTTCGCAAATTATACCTGCATAAATCGGTCTTGTTACCAGTTCCCTAAGGTGTTCCACCTCTAAAGGATTTTCTCCTCCATACCCAATGACCTTCTTAGTCTTCTTATCCCTTTTACAAAATTTTCTTGTTTTGAAACCTAAATTATTGAGTTCTACAACGACTTCATTTTCTAAATAGCCATAGTCAAGCATTTCATACATTTTCTTTATTAAAAAGCCTTCTGTTGGGTGTTCATCTAAAACTACTCGTTCCCCATTTTCACTTGTTTCTATTCGTCTTTTGACAAAACCGAAAGGAGCATTACGGCACCAGTATCCTTTATTTGTATAAATCACTTCTGCGCCAATCATCTGAGTCATGCTGTCCCTGACAAAATCTTTAGCTCTGCTCGCTTGATATGTTTCTTCAGATTGAGAGGGTGAATAGACACTCCAGGAATATTCAAGCCCAAATTTAGCCATTGTGTTAACTTTGGGTCTAATTGTTCCGTAAATATCCCTCAACTCAACACCATTACATTCAAGTTTCTTTTTTAAATCCAAATATACACCTTCACCACCACGAGTGAATCTATTAATATTTTTGAAAAGGATGTAATCAACTTTATTTAGCGGATTTTTGCAATAATCTAAAACTTCCTGAAAAAACATTCTTTCTACAATCGATCCACTTTCACACAAAGGAAAAATTTTAATTATTCTCCAATTTTGCTCTTTAGCATGGTCTGTGCATTGGTCAATTTGGTCATCAAGAGTATCACCCTTGATAATTTGCTTACCGCTGGATGCTCTAGCTAAAATGACAACTCGTTTGCGATTATCCATATATACCTTAAATGGCGAACTAGGTTAGCACTCAAACCGTTGTCTTGGTCTGAAACCCTAGTCCGCCATTAAAAAAGACAACGAATTTCCCTGAGTGCTTAAATTTATTTTATAATAAATCCCTTGCAACTGATAGTTTGAAAATGTCTGATAAAAACAGTCTTCATAGCAATGATTTTATCAGCGATGATGTTAGCCAAAACATAAAAAGTGTTTCTTACTCGTTCGATTTGACTGTTTGAGTAAACCTCATTGTTTTCTATCAGCTTTCGGCATTTATCGATTGATAATCTTTCTTCCATAGTTTTACCCTTAATACCAGATGAGAACCGCATCACACCAGTAAACCTGATGCTAAGCGATTCTCATAATTTTCTCTAATTATCTTAATTATCTTTTTGGAGACAGAGCTTGACCTCTTAAATTAACGGCTAGTGTTCTTTCGTTAAAATGCAATCCTAGTCCAGTTAATTTCACTCCTCTTGGTTCTAATTGAGAACCTAAAGCAAGACCTAATGCTTGGTTCGGGTCTTCGAGAGCCTTCCTTGCTTTTCCTTCTATATTGACAGCTTTTAAAGCTAATTTAGCAGCGAATCCTGCTTCTTGTTGTATACCAAGACCATCTAGTTTTAATCTTTGAGGGTCGGTACTGTTTGCCAAAGCGCAATTTACTTTAATAGTTGCTTTGATTGGTTTCTCAACCTGCACAGCCCCATTGACAACACCTCTAGCTCTTTCAATTTGAACACCCATAGTCGGAACAGAAGCTCTTACTGTATCTTGTCCCGCAGTTAGGCTAGTGATAACACCTGACATGATTTGTGATAACTCCTGAGCCGTTAATTCCCTTTGAAATACACCTGTTTCTTTTAATGTAGTTGCAATTTGATCAAAAAGTGGCATTCTGAGAGCTGATTCTCTTTGTTCTGGCATATATTTTCACCTCCTTATTATTAAAAAACTAAAACCGCCCTGCTGAGTGTCCAGTAAGGCGGTTTTAATCGCAAACAATAGTTGGACACTCAACTTATAAATGAATTATATCATATTTTGTCGATTATCAATCTGAAGTTTGACTTTCCTCATTAATAAGTGAATTACCCTCTGTAATCGTTCTTTTTTTGATTTCAGCTCTAATTAATCTTATGCTCTCTTGGTATTCTTCTTTTGGTAGCTGGTTTACTGATTGTGCCATTTCAAAAATCTGAATTTCTGATGGTTTATCTGTTGTTGGTGGTAGTAAATCCAAGCCCTGAAGCCTTCTTAGCTGTTCTACAGCCATTAAAACAGTTCGAAGTGCTTGTGAGGCCTCTAAGGCGGTTTTGGCAGTGTTTTTTATCTGCCAACTCTCTTTTATCACTTCTTGAACCTTTTTTATCAAACCCTCCCTTTCTGCCTGTAATTCTTTAACACCTTTAGAGTCTACCCACCTTGCTTTAACCAGCTCTACATACCCTCTAGCTGTATTGTAACTAATATTTAATTGCTCGCTAATATCGGTGACAGAATCAATACCCCTCACCAGTAATTTTTCGCATCTGGCTATCAACTTATCCTTTTTAAGATTTCTGATTATTTTTGATTGCATAAAGATTTCATTAATATTTTAACAGTTTTATTTAAACCTAAACTGTCGATTTAATAGAGTTTATACTTTTAAATTAGCCTTAATTTTAGTTTTGAAAATAGATCCTTATTATAAAAGGCATCAAAGTAATAATAAAAATATATATTTTCTAAAGTTAGGCACCCCCATTCCCTAATTCCAGCACTTGTTATGATAAAATTACTCTAGTTCCATACTTACAGAGGTAAATGTAAAGTTAGGAATTAACCTGATAAGCAAGCTGAACATTTGGTAGTTCGATAAACCGTCTAAGAACAATAAATTGTTGCTCAAGGCTATTTAACAAAGTGTTCCATTTTAGGTATACTAAGGGCGCCCAATAGAGGTGGGGTAGCCAAGTGGTTGTACGGCACCACTTTCGAAAAGTGGCGTGGCAGCAATGTTACCGTGAGTTCGAATCTCACCCCCACCGCTTATGGCATTGCCAAAAACAAAGAGTCCGATTAAACCAGGAAAAATGAAAAAGCTCCTATTTGCGCGAGCATGGTGTCGTGGTGCAACAGCGGGGTGGAAGATTAGATTTTTCGAGAAAAAATCTTTTAAAAAAGATATCAAAGATATGTTACGATGATGTGCCCGTGGCTCAATGGATAAAGCACGAGATTCCGGATCTCGGGATTGGAGGTTCGAATCCTCTCGGGCACGCTTTAAGAAATTATGAAAAGAGAATTTTCTGCTGGAGGGATAGTTTTTAATAACCAGGGTCAGGTTCTGCTGACCCAGCACTCTCAAAACAAACACTGGAGTTTTCCTAAGGGTTTGCTTGATCATCCCCAGCAAACAACAGAGCAGTCAGCTTTAAGGGAAGTAAAAGAAGAGGGAGGGATAGAGGCTGAAATTATAGATAAAGTTGGTTATTCAAAGTATATATATTCTTTTGGAGGGGAAAAAATCTTTAAGATAGTAACTTATTTTTTGATGAAATATCTTTCAGGTGATATAGCAGATCATGACTTCGAAGTAAGTGATATAGGCTGGTTTGAACCAGAGGATGCTTTAAAGCAGTTATCTTTTTCCCAGGATAAGGAATTATTAAAAAAAGCTTTGGAGATGTATGGCCAGCAGTAAATTTGTCTCCCGTGGTGGAGAAAAACTTCAAGCAGCAATTGTCAATTTTCAATTGTCCATTGTCAATTTGACTTGTTTGGATGTTGGTTCCTCTACTGGGGGTTTTACAGATTGCCTGTTGCAAAATGGGGCTAAAAAAGTATATGCCCTGGATACTTCTTATGGAGAGCTGGCCTGGAAATTAAGAAATGACCCAAGAGTAGTAGTGATGGAGCGGACAAATATTTTACATCTGGAAGCTTTACCAGAATTAGTAGATCTGATCACCATTGATGCTGGATGGACAAAATTAGAACTTATTTTGCCTGTTGTTAAAAAATTTTTAAAACGAGGTGGTTTTATTATTGCACTACTCAAGCCCCAATATGAAGCAGAAAAAAGGGATTTAGTAAAAGGTGTTTTACCTCCTGAGAAAGCTGAACAAGTTAAGGATCAGGTGTTTAAAAAAATTGTCAATTTTCAATTGTCCATTGTCAATTATATTGAATCACCAATACTGGGTGGCGCTGGGAATAAGGAATATTTGCTAAAAATTCTATGATATTATGGGATGATGGACTATCAGGAGATTCAGAATTGGCAAAAAGTCAAAGAGCTAAAAAGCCTGTGTGATTTATCAACCCCCCCTAAAAAACTTTTTTTTCAGGGCAAATGGAATCCAAAGATTTTTGAACACTGTATTGCAGTGGTGGGAAGCAGGAAGATGACTTCTTATGGAGAGCGGGCCATAGAAAAAATTGTGCCCGGGATTATCCAGCAGGGAAAAACAATAGTTTCTGGTTTTATGTATGGAGTTGATCAGTATGCTCACCAAATTTGCTGCGGAAATGGAGGGAAAACAATTGCTGTTTTAGGATGGGGAATTGATCAGAAATTAACTGGTGAGGATTTGAAACTGGCAGAAAAAATTGTTAGCACTGGAGGGGTCGTGCTTTCTGAATGGGAGACCCAAAAACCTACTCATTGGACTTTCCCGGCCAGGAATAGAATTGTGGCAGCGCTTGCCCAGGAAGTAATTATTATTGAAGCTGCAGAAAAAAGTGGCTCTCTTATTACAGCTAAACTTGCCAGTAAATTAAAAAGAGTAGTCTGGGCAGTGCCTGGTCCAATTACCAGCCGTACTTCTGCAGGCACTAACAATCTGATTGCTGCAGGTAAAGCAAGAGTGTGGGTTGGAGCAACGCAGGTTTCTAAATTGCAAAGCGATAATCCGGTTTTGCAAATACTGGATATGGAGGCATTGACTGCTGATGAGTTGGCCAGAAAACTAAGTATTCCAATTTCAGAGGCAGGAGCTAAACTTTCCCTATTATTGCTATCTGGCACTATTGTAGAAAAAGGTGGAAAATACTATTTAGCTGATGTTAGTTAAAATCCGTTCAACTGCTAATGTGGGTCTCCAGACAGTGCCTGTCGATGTCGAGGTCGATGTAGCCTCAGTTGGGTTTCCTGGATTTACCATTGTGGGGCTTGCCAGTAAAGCTGTGGAAGAGGCGAGAGAGCGGGTAAAAACAGCCATTATCAACTCTAAGCTGGAATTTCCACCCAGGAAAATTACTGTTAACCTGGCTCCTGCAGATTTGCCAAAAGATGGCGCAGCTTATGATTTACCAATTGCAGTAGGTGTTCTGCTGGCCAGCGGGCAAATAAGCTTGCCTGAGGATATTGATTTGACAAAGACATTTTTTTATGGGGAATTGTCCCTTGATGGTTCGTTGAGACCTACCAAAGGAATTTTACTTTTAGGGCTTTTTGCCCAAAAACTTGCCTGTAATGCTGCAATTTTTGTGCCATCTCCTTCTGCTTGTGAGGCTACTGTAGTTAGCGGCATCCGTGTGATGGCGCTGCAATCGCTGCAGCAGCTGATTGCTCATTTGTCTTCGCAAAAGAAGATTATTCCTCTTCCGCCTAAGGTAATTAAAGACAGCTTAGATCAAATGAGTTGTGAATTTGATCTTTCAGAAATTGCCGGACAAGAGCAGGCCAAAAGAGCATTGATTATCAGCGCATCAGGTGGTCATAATTTACTGATGTGGGGCCCCCCGGGCACAGGTAAAACCATGTTGTCGCGGGCTCTGCCAGGGATTTTACCTTCCTTAACTCCCCAGGAAGCTTTGGAGGTAACCAGAATCTATTCTGTTTCAGGTTTGATGGAAAAAGGCCAGGCCTTTGTCATCAACAGGCCATTTAGGTCTCCCCATCATGGTATTTCAAATGCAGGGATGATTGGGGGCGGTAGCAATCCTTTGCCAGGGGAGGTAAGCCTGGCTCATTTAGGGGTGTTATTTTTGGACGAGGTGTCGGAGTTCTCTTAAGGATTTAGCTTCTTTCTTCTTAAAGTTCCTCTTG
>CAYQAW010000008.1:0-58516 GCA_964415615.1 uncultured Gammaproteobacteria bacterium | reverse complement strand
TCGCCTTGGTAGGCCATTACCCCACCAACTAGCTGATAGGACGCAGGCTCATCTAGAAGCGCCTTACGGCTTTAGTCGCGACCTTTCAGTCGGACCACATGGGAGATTACCTCACCTTTCGGCAAGCTATATCCCACTTCTAGGTAGATTCCTACGTATTACTCACCCGTCCACCGGTTGGGATGCACCTTGCGGTACGTCCCCCCCTTGATTTGCATGCCTAAGGCACGCCGCCAACGTTCATCCTGAGCCAGGATCAAACTCTCAAATAAAATTGACAAGAAACTTGTCAAATTGAACCCACCACTCTTCTAGGTATTAAAAAACCAACCTTCCGGTTGGTTCATCTTTACCGAAGAGTAGTATATAAAAATCTTCGGTTGTTAATGTACTGAAGTAGTATTCTTTTTACCCCGATTAAATCGGGGTTTGAACTTTCTCCTAAATCTGCCACAAAAAGGAAACCTTTATTTGAGGCATTTTGTATTCTAACTCTCCTCTCTTATTATGTCAACCCCGATTAAAGTAATAGTTCAGGAGTTGACAAAATTAAGATGTAAGATGTAAGATGTATAAATGAAAAGAACTCAACTGAATTTAGATGAAAAAACCTATTACCAACTGGTTTCTTATGCCCGAGAGGAGAAAACTTCTCTTTCTTCTGCTGCCCGAAATCTTATATCTAAACAAATCAATAAAGAAAAACCAACTTCTACTATGGGTAGTCTCTTGAAACTTGTGGAATTAGGTGAAAAATCCCAAGTTAAATTACCTCGTGATTTATCCGAAAATCACGATTATTACTTGTATGGCAAAGGGAGTCCGAAATTTGGAACCAGAAAAAAATGACCATCTTTGCTGACACATCTGCTTTAGTATCGCTTTATTCAAAAACAGATCCTAATCATAAAAAAGCGGTTCAGATAATACAGTTACACCAGGAAACCCAGTTTATAATCTCAAAGTATATTTTTGCTGAGGTTGTCACTATTCTAAGTCAAAGAGATGGTAAAAAACAATCAATTATTGCGGGTAATTTATTAAAAAAGGCTTATGCTTGGATTAATACAGAAGATATTGAAGATTTAGCCTGGGAGATATTCAAAAAACAAAAATCTAAAAATGTAAGTTTCGCTGATTGTACCTGTTTTGCCCTCTACCAACAGAGAGCTTTTGATAAAGCATTTGCTTTTGATTCGGATTTTAAGAAAAATGAAGTTCCTATCCTCGAATAGTTTTGCTTATCACCTTATATAATACTATCCCTAAGGAAACCATCACATTCAAACTTTTGTTTACCCCAAACATTGGTATTTCTACTATGGCATCTGCCATCTTCAGTACTTCTTTTGATACTCCAGTTGTCTCATTTCCTACAATCAAAACTATTGGCAGCTTATATTCAAACTGATCATAAGGAACACTTTTTTTACTCTGTTCTACTGCAATAATTTTCAATTGTCCATTGTCAATTTTCAATTTACGAATCACGTCTAACGCGGATTCGCAATATTCCCATTCCACCACCTCTGTAGTATTTATAGAAGCTTTTTTAATTCTGTGATTAGGCGGGATTTCAGTACCTCCACAAAGGTATAGCTTTTTAGCAGCTACAGCATCAGCTAACCTGAAGATACTTCCTATATTATAAGTATCTAAAACATTATCTAAAACAATATAAATCTCATTGTGTCTTACTTCCCCCTTTACCCTTTCCCCTTTCCCCTTTCTTAACTGCTTGGCATTTAAAACAAACTCTCTTTTGTCTGTCATGTGCGTATACTAGCATAAAACAATTGACAATGGACATTGGACAATGGACAATAAAATCAAATGAAGTTTCCAACCCTGATTGTTTTCTTTTTACTTCTTGTTGCTTATCTTATACCTTCTGTATCTGCCCAAACTTGTACTACTGATACCAGAGTTACCAACGGGCTCATCACCACACCTTCTGTGACTGGTAAGTTTGGTGTTGACTTAACTGGAAAATGCATTACTTCCAATGAAACTTCTTTTGCCCCTTTCAAAATCCCCTCTTATGATGACCTAAAATCCCTCTATTTTACACAAAAAACTGGAGGGCTTCTTGTTTCTAAAGATGAAGCAAGTGAAAATGATATACCTCTAAATTCTGATTCTGTTTATAATACTACTGGCAATTTAACTATTTCAAGCAATATTCCTGGCAATAAAACAGGAGTAATTTTTGTTGAAGGTAATTTAATATTAAGTCCAGCAAGTCAAAAACTTACAACTAATGATAGCGCTGGCTTAGTTTTTGTGGTCAAAGGTAATGTTAATATTAATAAGGATGTCAGTCAAATTGATGCAGTTATCATTTCTTCAGGTATTATCCGAACTGCAGGATCAACTTGTACAACTAGTGCTGAAACTGCAAGCGCTTTAACTATCAATGGCAGTTTAGTATCTTTAGATAGCACCAAACCTCCGGTATTCTGTCGCACTCTTGGGTCAAATGATAATACTCAACCTGCTGAAAAGATTGTCCAACAACCCAAATATCTGGTTATTTTAAAAGATTTATTTTCTGACACCCTGCAGAAATGGTCAGAGATTCAATAAGAGCTTTCAGTCTTCAGCTCTCAGCTATCCCGATTTAATCGGGACGACTGATGACTGACTACTGATGACTACTTCCCAAAATTCCTCTTCTGTTCCTGATACCACAAAATAGCTTTTTTAAGCTCACTAACATCAAAATCTGGCCATAAAGTTGTAGTAAAGTAAAATTCAGAGTAAGCTGTTTGCCAAAGCAAGAAGTTTGATAACCTACTCCTTCCTCCAGTTCTGATAACCAACTCCGGATCAGACTGACCGCTGGTATACAGATGTTTTTCTATAATTTTCTCATTGATTTTGCCTACATCTATTCCTGTCTTAACAATATCTTGAATAGCTCTCACCAACTCCTTTTTGCTTCCATAATTTAAGGCAATATTTAATTTTATGGATTCATTTTTAATGTAAGTTTTTTTGATTCTATCAATAATCATTTTAATGGTTTTAGGAAGCCCCTCCAGTTCTCCTAAAATAGTTACTCTGACCCCTTTTTTAATCATTTTCTTAAGCCTTGAATGGTAACCCTTTCTAAATAGATTAAATAGCCCAAAAACTTCTCTTTTAGCTCTTTCTTTGATATTTTCAGTAGAAAGAGCATAAACAGTAATTGTTTTTATTCCAAGTTTTTCTGCAGTCTCAACTACTTTTTCCAGAGCTTCTGCTCCCTTTTCATGTCCTTTTATATCAGGCAAATTACGCGCTCTAGCCCACCTTCTGTTACCATCCATGATAATTGCTATATGTTGGGGAATATTCTCTTTATCTAAATTGAATTTATTCTCGATCATATATTTTAAATCTAGTCTTAATTTACAATTCCCAATTTACAATTTTCAATCAAATCTCAATGATTAAATTTTCAAACATTAAACATTGAATCATTGAAGATTCAATGAAAACTTAAAATTAAAAATCGAAAATTACTTAGTTCTCTGAACTAAGTAATCTGCCATTTGCAGTAATAATTTACTCATATTCTTATCTTTAGAAATACTTGGTAATATTTTTAATGCTTTATTTTTATACTGTTCCGCTGTTTTTTTGGCAGAGTCCATTCCTCCCAGCCAGTCAACTTCAGAGTCCAATATATCATCCTGAATCTGAAAAGCTATGCCTAGATTTTCCCCGAATTCCTCTAATACCCTTATCAATCCCTGGCTTACTCCTGCCAAAGTCGCCCCTAAAACTAAAGGGCCAGATACAGTGTATTTGGCAGTTTTATACCTGGCAACGATGATACTATCCCCTTCTTTTATGTCCATCATCTGACCTATTGCTGTATCCAGTATTGTTTGGTTAAACCATTTTAAAGCTTCTAGTTTTTCTTTATCTGGAAAATTACTTTCTGAAATTACTTGCTGGGCCAGAAAAAAACCTGCATCTCCTAAACAAATCGCTTGGGATATACCATAATGATTGCCACCAAGTGCTATATATAAAGAAGGTTGCCCTCTTCTGATAGGAGACTTGTCTATCACATCATCATGAGCCAGAATAGCAGTATGAAATATTTCATAAGAGGCAGCAATCTTTAATATGTCTTCCGTCTTCGGTCTTCCGCCTTCAGCTGTAGTCGGTTGTCGGTAGTCGGTAGTCAATTTACTTAGCTCATACCCCAACACCACCAATACTCCCCTGATTCTCTTGCCTCCTTTGTTTGCTTGAATAAACTGATCGGCCAAAGATACCAGGCTTTTATCAATCTTTAAAACATCACTCTTCCACTTTTTAAGTAAAATTTTTAACTCTTTATCAACCGCCTCAGCAGTCTTTTTGCTAAATTTTTCAAAATCCATTTGACTAAATTTACCACATTTTAGGAAAAAGTGGTAAAATCCAAGCTAATGAATCAAAAATTTAATCTGCGTGATTTTACTTCTGCTCAAAAAAGGCGCAAATTTATACAACAAGAATTAAAAATTAATTTAGAAAATATTGGTAATTCTGTTATCCCTGAAGATCAAGTTGCAGGCAGAAATATTGAAAACCTTATAGGCGCTACCCAAATTCCTCTTGGAGTTGCAGGACCACTCAGAATCATGAATCATGAATCAAGAATCAAGGAATATTTCGTACCTCTTGCAACAACTGAAGGAGCTTTAGTAGCTTCAGTTTCCAGAGGATGTAAAGCTATTTCTGAAGGTGGTGGCGCTGAAGTTTTTATAGAAGAGGTTGGTATTACCCGAGGACCTGTTTTTAGAGTAAAAAGTGTAAAAGAAGGATTAAAAGTAAAAAAATGGATTGATGATCATTTTACTGCAATTGCCAAAACAGCAGAGCAAACTTCTCGTCATTTGAAATTAATAAAAATAGGATGCAGACTAGCAGGACGTAATCTGTTTGTCCGCTTTTATTATGATTCTCAGGATGCTATGGGTATGAATATGGCAACTATTGCTACAGAAAACATTGCAAGTTTAATAGAAGAAAAAACCGGAGCCTCTTGTACTTCAGTTGCTGGTAATTTTGATATTGATAAGAAACCTGCTTGGTTAAATTTTATTTCTGGCAGAGGCAAAAGAGTTTGGGCAGAAGTAGTTTTAGATAAAAACATTGTCAAGAATACTTTAAAAACCACCCCTGAAAAAATTGCTGGTTTGGTCTATAGAAAATGTTTGCTTGGATCTATAATGAGTGGATCTTTAGGGTTTAATGCCCATTTTGCCAATGTTGCTGCTGCTGTTTTTGCTGCTACTGGCCAGGATTTAGCTCATGTAGTTGAGGCAAGTATTGGCATCACCACGGCAGAAGTTTTAGAAAATGGTAATCTTCATTTTTCTGTCTACCTCCCCTCTTTGGTAGTGGGAACAGTGGGAGGAGGAACTCATTTGCCTACCCAAAAAGAAGCCTTGGGGATTATGAAAGTAAGCAGTGTGTTAGAATACTCAGTAGTTTTAGGGGCTGCTATTTTGGCTGGTGAACTATCACTCTTAGCCTCCTTAGCAGAAGGCAGTTTAGCATCAGCCCACCAGAGGCTGGGAAGGAAAGGAAAATAGCTTTCAGTCATCAGCTTTCAGCCATCCCGATTTAATCGGGACGACTGACGACTGACGACTGACGACTGATTATGATTGGCATTGTTTCTTACGGAGCATATATCCCTAAATACAGGATTAAACCCTCTCAAATTGCCCAGGCCTGGGGCAAAGAGGTCAAAGGGGTAGAAACTTCTTTGGGAGTTTTTGAAAAAGCTGTTGCCTCAGTTGATGAAAATGCAGTAACTCTGGCAGTTGAAGCCTCTTTTCAATCTTTAGAAAATGGACAAATTAAACCTGAGGAAATTGATGCAATCACTGTTGGATCAGAGTCTCACCCTTACGCTGTTAAACCTACTTCCACTACCGTAGCTGGTATTTTAGGATTACCAGAGCAGTTACTGGCAGCAGACTTGGAATTTGCCTGCAAAGCTGGAACTGCTGGCATTCAACTATTATCTGGACTGGTGACTACCAATAAAGCCAAGTATGTACTAGCAATTGGCTCTGATGTAGCTCAATCAAAACCTTCTGACGTTTTAGAATATACAGCGGGATGTGCTGCTGCTGCTTTTATCTTAGGCAAAGAAAATATTATAGCTAACTTAATTGATTTTACTTCCTACTCTTCTGATACACCTGATTTTTGGCGTAGAGATATTGAAAAATTCCCTTCTCATGCCGGCAGATTTACTGGTGGACCTGCTTATTTTGCTCATGTTTTGGGCGCTTCCAATTTATTGCTTAAAAAAGTTAAGATGGAGCCAAAAGATTTTGATTTTGCTGTTTTTCATATGCCAAATGCCAAATTCCCCAAAGAAGCTGCTAAAAAATTAGGCTTTACTGATAAACAATTGGCACCTGGATTTGTAGTGCCCTTTATAGGTAACCCCTACTCTGCCTCATCTTTGGTAGGTTTAGCAGCTACTTTAGATATTGCAAAACCAAAAGATAAAATATTTGTCTGCTCATATGGGTCTGGAGCAGGAGCTGATGCTTTTGTATTTGAGTTAACTCCAGAAGTTAAGGAGCATCAAAAAAGAAATCAAGAAACAGTAGCCCAACAAATAAAACATAAGGTTTATATAGACTATTCATTGATAGCTAAGAATATTTTGACAAAATACAGAATGTAGAAAGAGAGTCTAGAATCGAGAGTCAAGAGTCTAGGAAAACAATATTTCACTTGACTCTAGACTCTAGCAACTAGTCACTATTATGAGGATACATGTCGCAGGAACTGGCCTTACAAAATTTGGGGAACTTTGGGATAAATCATTATTTGATTTATCTTTCGAGGCAGCCACAGAGGCCATCAAAGAAACTGGTCTAAAAAATGAGCAAATTGAGGCTGTTTTTGTGGGCAATATGTTATATGGAAAACTCTCAAATCAAGACCATTTAGGCGCTGCTGTTGCTTCTCAACTGGGAATCCATGGCGCCTCATTTAGAATAGAAGGAGCTTGCGCCTCAGGAGGACTGGCTGTGCATCTGGCCATTCAATCCCTTCTTGCTGGAACATATAAAAATGTTTTAGTGGTGGGGGTAGAAAAAATGACTGATGTTTCCTCAAACCAAGTCTCTTCTGCTTTAATGGGAGCCAGCTCTGAAATGGAAAGAAAAGCAGGCTTAACTTTTCCTGCCCTTTATGCTCTAATGGCCAAAGCCCATATGCAAAAATATGGCACAACTAAAAAACACATGGCTGCAGTAGCAGTTAAAAACCACTTTCATGGTTCTTTAAATCACAAAGCTCATTTTCCCTATGAAATCACTGAAGAAAAAGTTTTAGAAAGTTCTTGTATCTCTACTCCTTTTACCCTTTTTGATGCCTCCCCTGTTTCTGATGGAGCTGGAGCAGTGGTATTATCAGCTGACAATCCATCTGGGAGGAGTCCATCCGGCCACCTCCCAGGTGTGTATATAACTGGCTCAGCTGTAGCAACAGACACTTTAGACTTGGTAGCAAGAAAAAGTTTCACAGAACTGGAAGCTACCCAACAAGCCTGCCAAAAAGCTTTAAAACAAGCTGGGGTAAATATAAAGGATATAAAAGTTGCAGAGGTCCATGATTGTTTTACTATTGCAGAAATTATGGCTATGGAAGATTTAGGATTTTGTCCAAAAGGAGAAGGCGCTGATTTTATTACCAAAGGCCATACAAAATTAGGAGGAAAACTACCTGTTAATACTTCAGGAGGATTAAAAGCTTGTGGTCATCCAGTTGGGGCAACTGGGGTAAAACAAATTATAGAAATCACTCATCAGCTACAAGGTAGACTTGGAAAAAGACAAGTTTATAAAGCTAATGTTGGTTTAACCCAGAATGTAGGAGGAACTGGAGCAACAGTGGTAGTACATGTATTACAAAATTGACAATTGAGAATTGACAATGGAGAATTAAATTTTCAATTTTCCATTTTCAATTGTCCATTCTTTATGAATAGTCCTATCAATATTTGGCGGGAACATAAAAACTTAAGAAATTACCTAGGCAAAACAGGTAAAGTATTAGCATGGACCAAAGTTGTAGTACCTCCTGCTGGTTTTGAACACCAAGCTCCTTATATTGTGGGAATTGTGCAGTTTGAGAATAAGGAGAAATTACCAGTCCAAATTGTTGATTGTGAGCAGGAATTAAAACCAAATCAAAAAGTTAAAGTGGTGATAAGAAAAATTGGCAAGGTCAAATCAGATGAAGTTATAGAATATGGAGTAAAGGTAAAACCTCTATGATTAAAGTCTCTGCTCCAGGCAAAATCCATCTGTTGGGTGAACACTCAATAGTTTATGGTAAACCAGCTCTTCTAGCTACTGTAGATTTAAGAGTTACTGTCATCCTTAAACCATGGACATACAATGATACGATCGTCCATATGTATGGGGTAGTTAAAAAAGTTAAAAAAACCGTTGAAGATGTTGTTAAAACATATCTTAAATTAAAAGCTATCCCACCGTATAATTTAGAAATTTCCTCTCAACTCCCTATTGGAGCAGGGCTAGGATCCTCTGCTGCTATTTCTAGCAGCTTTATTGCTGCCTTGCTGTCCTTATTAAAAGTCAAATGGGATTTGAATTTAGTTAATAGCCTTGCCTTTGAGGCAGAAAAAGAATTCCATGGTAATCCATCTGGAGCAGATAATTCCACTATAGTTTATGGAGGCCTAGTTTGGTATAGAAAAGAAACCCCAGATTTAAAAATTATTCAAAAGCTTCCCTTCTCTATTTTTCCTAAACTGGCTAAAAATTTTGTGTTAATTAATACTGGTACTCCCAAAGAAACTACCAAACAGATGATTACCATGACCCAAGCTTTATTTGCCAAAAGACCAAAGCTAAAAGATACTTTTTTAACTGCTCAAGAAAAACTTGTTAGAGAACTTTTGCCAACTTTAAAAGATGGCAATGAAAAAGAATTAATTAGAATTATTAGAACTGGAGAAAAGAATCTGGAAAGTATTGATGTGGTGTCTTCTTTTGCAAAAAATATCATCAAAAAAATAGAAAATATAGGTGGAGCTGCTAAAATCTGTGGTGCTGGAGGTAAAGCAGGACCAACAGGGATACTGCTAACTTACCATCAAGACAAAAACAAATTAGAGGAAATAGCTAAATCTTTTAATCTTCCCTTTTTCAGCACCAGGCTAGGAGTAGAGGGCATCAGACAAGAATCTTAAACTTCAAAGAAGTTTTATTCCAGTAAATGTTTTGTGAACTGTCTCAAATAATTTCCTATCTGCTGTCACAAATTCACAATGCTCTTCCTGCATCAAGGTTATATAAGCAGCATCATAAAAAGTCAGATCAAAAGTACCAACATTGTGCATGATTTTTTTAAAATAAACAGTATCCATTTGTTTTTTCTCAAAAGGTAAACCTAGAAGTTGTTTTGCTATTTTATCACTATCATTTTCCTGTACCTTTTTGGATCTAAGAGTATTGCCAACTTCATAAAATAACAATTCAGGAACAATAATGACAACCTCCCGCTTGCGTAATTTTTCCAGATACAAATCAGCTCTATTACTTCCCTCTTCCAGGAAAAACCATTTAATAACTACTGAGGCGTCTAAGATGTTTTTGTCCATACCGCTCCTCTCTCATCTTCCTAATAATACTGGCGCTGTCTTGCCCTTTCTCAAGCTTTTTTCCATAAGTATCTCGAAATTTTCTGATTTCTTCCACTGTGTTTTCCAAATTATCTATGTCCTCAATATACTGTTTCCTCACAGCAGAACGCACTAGTCCTCCAACTGAAGTATTCTTTTCTCTGGCCAGATCAACTAGAGTATTCCATAACTGTTTATCAAAAAGTATTTGAGTCCGTTTGTTTAACATACACATGCATATTAACATATATAAAAATAAATATCAAGATAGGAATTAAAAATTGACAAAATGTACATTTAAGTACATATTTAAAAATATGCAATTTATTACTACCACGGAACTTAGAACTAAATCAAAAGAACTGGTAAAAACATTACAGGAGGGTAATTCTGTATATCTAATTCATAGATCCAAAGTGATAGCAACAATTATGCCTAAAAATGATCCACAACCACTTGATCCAGATAAAACTAGAAAATTATGAAAAACTGAAATTCTTTGGCAAAACTGAAATTAAATCAGAAGTTTAAATTTGTAATAATTTGCGCTAAAAGTTATAATTGCCCTAAATGCTCTACTAAATGAATAGAATTGAATCTTATCATACTACTATAACTCCTTTGAGAATGGGCAGACTAGACGAAACCCCTCTTTATCAAATGGAAACTCAAACCTCATCTCCCTCTCGTAAAACAGTATGCTCTAAAGAAGAGTTGAGAGAGTACGCAGCCGAAGATGAGCGCCTGTGTCAATTCTCACGTTGGGCTCCTAGAGTGCTTATAGGTGTAGGGGCAATATATCTGGTAGCTGGAGCTCTAGGATATCAGCTACCTTTTCCTTTCATACCAATGGAAAACTATACTCACGAAAAACAAACAACAGCAGCTTTAGTAACTATTCTGGCTGCTAGGTATTTTCAAGCCGAATCAAGAGATTCTATAGCTAGATGGGAATCTAGAATAAATGCATTCAATACTATGTTTCCTGCTGAGAGAGTTGAGCTGGTTCCTGAGAAGTACCACCCCTTAAATTTATTAAAGAAAGCTAATCCTTTACAATTACTTAAAAGAAGATAAAATCTTAGAAGATGAACAAAGTTACTGTTTCAGCTCCAGGGAAATTAATGCTTCTGGGAGAACATGCTGTGGTTTATGGACAGCCATGTTTGGTAACTGCTGTGGGGCAAAGAATGAAAGCTACAGTAGAACTTACTGATGAACCCACTTTTCAGTTAGAAGCCCCTGATGTTAAAGTTGAAGACTACAGCAAACCTATGTCTGAGCTTGGCCAGGGTGATATACCCAAAGGAGCAAAGTTTGTAGAGATTGCCTTGTATAATTATTATAAAAATTATAAAAGTTATACTAAAAAGGGCGGGGTTAAAGTTACCACTCAGTCTGAATTTTCCTCTCAATTTGGTTTTGGTTCCTCCTCTGCTTCTACTGTTTGTGTACTAAAAGCTCTCTCAGAGATTACTGGAGCAAATTTAGACAACAGATCAATTTTTGAACTGGCTTTTAAAACAGTAATAGATATTCAGGGTAAAGGATCTGGTTTTGATGTAGCTGCAGCTACCTTTGGTGGAACTTTATATTATGTAATTGGGGGAAAAGTTATAGAACCTTTAAATCTCTCCTCTCTTCCGTTAATTGTAGGATACACTGGTATCAAAGCAGATACAGTAACTCTAATGAATGAAGTTTCCAAAAAAGCAGAAAAATATCCTGAGGTAATAGATAATATTTATGAATCTATTGGTATCTTGGTAGAAAAAGCCAAACCAGCAGTTTTGAACAAAGATTGGATTAGTGTAGGAGAACTGATGAATTTTAATGAAGGCTATCTAGCTTCCTTAGGAGTAGAAAGCAGCAAACTTGCTGCCATGATTTATGGAGCTCGAGATGCTGGAGCATATGGAGCTAAACTTTCCGGAGCAGGCATTGGAGATTGTATGATTTCTCTAGCCCCAGAAGATAAAGTTCAAGCTGTTAAAGACGGCATAACCTCTGCCGACGGCCAGGTAATTGACATCGAAGCAAATGTAGAAGGAGTTAGAATTGAACAATGAGTAAAGAGACAGCTATCGGACCATCAAACATTGCTTTTACCAAATACTGGGGCAGAAAAGATGAAACTTTAAGGCTTCCAGAGAATGGTTCTGTCTCCATGACTTTAAGCAATTTACTAACCACCACTACTGTAGAATTTTCTCCTGCTTACTCCACAGATGAAATCACAATTAATGGTGGTGGTTTGGAAGAAGGAGAAGCAGAAAGAGTTATCAAACACTTAGATAGAGTACGGAAAATGGCTGGTCCGGCGATTGCCGGATTAAGAGCCAAGATGGTATCAGAAAATAATTTTCCATCTGGAACTGGTTTATCATCTTCTGCTTCTGGCTTTGCTGCTTTGACTCTGGCTGCATCAGCAGCGGCAGGATTAAATTTATCTGAAAAAGATTTATCAATTCTTGCCCGCCAAGGCTCAGGATCTGCTTGTAGGTCTATACCTGCTGGATTTGTCAAATGGTTTGATGGGGACACGTCTGAGACCTCTTACGCCACACAAATCTTCCCTCCTAATCATTGGGCAATTGCAGACATAGTAGCAGTAGTATCAGAAGGAAAAAAGGAGGTCTCTACGTCAACAGGTCAAAAGTCCGCTCAATCATCCCCTTTTATGGAAGTCCGCCTTTCTCATATGAAAGAGAAAAATGAATTAGTAACAAGACTGATTGGAGAAAAGAATTTTACTGCGTTCGGTGAGTTACTGGAAGCAGAGGCTTTAGAATTACACACCATCATGCTAACTCAAAGACCAGCTCTTATTTACTGGACACCAGGCACTTTACGGATTATGAAATTAGTAAGTCACTGGAGAACAGAAGGCATCCCTGTATACTTTACTATCAACACAGGTCAAGATATTCATCTAATTTGTGAACAGAAAAATATACATGCAGTACAAACAAAACTAAAAGAGCTGGAAGAAGTAAAAGATATTATAGTAAATACTGCAGGTGAAGGAACTAGACTTTCAGAAGAACACCTGTTTTAATAACCCTATTCTGCTATTTGCCTTTGCGGAGGTGTTTCTGTAGATATACCAAGATCGCTTAGTGCAACCCGCATAAACCTATTAGATGGAGATTGCTGGGCAAGTATCTGCTTAAAACGGGCTCCATTTATACCAATCACCCGACCAGTCCTGTCTATAAACTCCACAGGTGGGATGGGAACTCTTACTTCTTTTTCAAGCATAATTTATTAATACTCCTTCTAAATTATCTTGTCAATAGCTCAACTGCTTCTTGTGCCCAAGGGGTATAATTTTGGGGATTTTGTTCAATGTCTTTTAAAAAATCTGCTTCGTTTGTCCATTTATACTCATATCCTACATTTGGGTCCATATAAACTTTTCCGTCATACTTACCTACCATAAAAAAACAATGTTCATTCTCACACAAGTCACCATATTTGGCAAAATAATTAAATACCCCTGCTCTTTTTAAATTCTCAACTTTATCAATTTTCCATTCTTCCCTTAAACATCTTAAAATTGCCTCTTCTAAAGTCTCATCAGATCCATCTGCTTTATGCAAAGGGTGTGTTGCTCCCGTTAAATCCCAAATATTATCAAAGATTTGATGTTTTCTTTTTTGCAGCAGTACTTCCCCTTTGGAATTATATAAAAGCATTGTGATAGCTAAATGACATCTACCTTTCCCTGTATGACCTACCTCTTTTGGAATATATTCTAAAAATTTCCCACTATCATCTACTGCTAAAATTATTTGTTTATCCATAAAAGATTTTAAACTTTAGGCAGAAACTCCTAACAATTGTAAAGAAGTTACTGTAAACCAAATAGTCAAAACGCCTAAAAGCAAAAGTAATGTTTCAGTTAAGGCTACTACTCTTTTATCTTCATTATGAATTTCTGGTATTAAATCTGATGCTGCTATATAGATAAAAAAACCAGCAGATAAAGACAGCAGGATAGGCAAAAACACCTCAATTGATTCTCCTGCAAGATAAGTAAGCAAAGCTCCTGCTAAAGCTGCCAGGGCGCTTAAGAAATTTACCAGTAAAACTTTACCTCTTTTCATTCCCCGATGAAGCAGTATCCCAAAATCCCCTATCTCTTGAGGAATTTCATGAGCTGCTACAGCCAAGGTGGTAACTATACCTAAAGGAATATTTACCAAAAAGGTAGCTGCAATTACCACTCCATCTATAAAGTTATGTACACTATCTCCTAAAATCACCAAAGGCACAATAGATTTGGCCTCTTTTTTGAGCTCTGTAGAAGTATGATCATGATGATGGTGAAACCAATGTATAAATCTTTCAAGCAAAAAGAAGGATAAAATACCTACAAGCGTCCAGATAAAAATATTAGTCCCGCCAAACGCTTCAGCTTGTTCCTGAGCCTCTGGAAGCAGATCGAAAAAAGCTGTGCCAAGCAAAGCTCCAGCTGCAAATGAGGCAAGATAGTGAGAAATTCTAATTGCCAGCTTTTCTCTTGCCAGCAAGAGTACCCCTCCTATAAGAGATACTACACTGCCAATCAGGGTAAAAATTACAATATATGCCAAAACACTCATTTTTATATTCTAATTACAGATGAATTATTTGTCAAAGAAAAATTATCCTATTAGCAGATCAACCGTTAAATTGATTCTGAGCTGACTCGATACCCTGATCAAATATTATTTCTAAAACCTTTATACCCTGTTTGATCATTTGTCTTACCTCTGATTTTTCTTTTCGTATAAATTCTTCCAAAACAAACTTTTCTGCAGAAAAAGAAATTCTTTTATGTTCACTACTGTGAGATTTTTCATTACCTATCCCAAGCCTAACTCTGATAAACTGATCAGTTCCCAGCTCTTTGATTACTGATTCCACCCCATGATGACCTGCCCCACTGCCTCCTAATCTGACTTTAATTTTTCCTATAGGCAGATCCAAATCATCATGTATAACAATTATATCTTCAGCAGAAATCTTGAAGAAGTTAGCAATAGAAGAAACAGCTAAACCTGATTCATTAACATAAGTTTGAGGTTTCACTAGGGTAAAGCGGGAAGCGTTAAGGGTAAAGTTTAGAATTTCTGCTTTAAATTTTTCTTCATATTTCCAGCTTTCCCCTTGCCCCTTTACCCTTTCCCCTAACTCTTCCACAACTCTAAACCCTAGGTTGTGGCGAGTTCCTTGATATTTTTCTCCAGGATTTCCCAAACCCACGACTAATTTCATTTTTTTAATGCCTCTAAAAGTTCATCATGGATCCGCCCATTAGAAGCTACAAACTCTGTGTAATCTGCTGACCAGTCTACTGGGTTACCAAACCTGTCACTGATCATTCCTCCTGCTTCAGTGATAATAATACCAGCTGCAGCCTGATCCCATATCCAAGCCCTATTAGGAACCGCATCCAAGGATCCTTTTGCCAAAAATGCCATAGTGACTGCTCCTCCGCCCAACATATAGATATACCTTACCTTATTCAGCAGGGGAAAAAAATAATCATCTAGCTTCGCTCTTCTTTTGGTAATAGTACCAATCCCCAATCCGGCAACTGCTTCATCAAGTTTTTTAGTTTTACTAACCGATATTTTCTTATCGTTTAAAAAAGCTCCTTTACCTTTTTGCGCCCAGTAAAGATCCTTCTGAGTAACATGATAAATCACTCCCACAATTGGTTGGTTGTTTTCTAAAAGACCTATTGAAACTGAAAAGAAAGGCATATTTGCAGCATAAGAGATGGTTCCATCAACTGGATCAATAGCCCAAGTAAATTGTGATTTATTGTCAATTCTAGTTTTCTCTTCAGCAATAATATTATGCATAGGAAAATTTTTGGTAATAATTTCAACTATTGTTTTTTCTGCTTCCAAATCTGCCCTGGTAGCAAAATCTGTATTATCACTTTTAATTATTAAGTTATGGTCCTTGCCATAATATTTTAAGATCACTTTCCCAGCTTTTAATGCTGCTTTTTTAGCTACTGTTAAAAATTTATCTTCCATAACTTTATTCAAACAATCCTAACTGGGGAATCTCTACTTCTTTTTCTTGTTCCTTTTCAGAACCCCAAATCTTTACTACACCATAAACCCCATCATAACCTGGATCAATAACCAAATCTCCTTTTCTTGCTTTGTCTACTCCTTCTGCTATTTTATCTCCAGAAATCCTGGCAATTTCGGAAGTATCAACCTTTGTTAATATCTTTATCTCGCTTCCTATAATATTTGTTAACTTTTTATATTCATTCAAAACCTTCTGGGTTGTTGGGGCAGTCCCAAATGCTTCTGCTATAATTTGTAAAAGTGGTACCAGCATCCTATATCCAGCCCTGCTTGGGAACGCCTTACTTTTAATTATCCCTTCTCCATTTTCAATTCTCAATTCTCCATTCGATCGCGAAGCGATCGCTTCTACTCTTTCCATCACCCCTACAGTTAATCCTCTGCCACAAACAGGACACTTAGTTCCTTTGATTTTAGTATCTTCTGGCGAATATTTAATATTACAATTCCTATGCCCTGTATAATGATATTTCCCTTCTTCCGGGTGAAACTCAATAGTACCTGCTATTTTCTGCTCTCTGATAGCCCTGAACAACCCCGAATACCCTGAATTTATATCTTCACTAAACATTGTTGATTCCCTGCCTAAATTTGGCAAAGAATGAGCATCTGAACAGGAAATAACTGACCTGTTATCAAGCTCTTTTACTCTCCAGTTCATTGCGGGGTCGCTGGAGAGCCCGGTTTCTACCGCATAAATATAGGGAGTTAAATCTTCAAAAGCATCCTGCAGGCTATCATAACCAGATTGAGAGCCAAAAATACCAAACCAGGGAGTCCAAGCATGCGAACAAATAAATAAAGCTTTCTCATCTATCTCCAAACACATCCTTAATAACTCTTTTGAAGAAATTCCCATAATTGGCCTGCCATCGGAGGAAAGATTAGCCCTTTTCGCAAGCAGAGCTTGCTGGAGTTTAGCAACTGAATCAAATGATGGCAGAAAAATTAAATTATGGACCCGTCTTACCACACCTTTATGAGAATAAATAGAAGCAACCTCTACTGTCAAAACAAACTTAACATCTGAGGAATTATGAGTAAGGAATCCAGAACCATCTTCTGTCAGTTGGCTTTTGAGCTCTGCAAACCACAAAGGATGCAGACAGTCACCTGTTCCTAAAACATCAATTCCTTTTAACTTTGCCCAACTAACTAAATTAGGAATATTTAATTGTTGAGAACAAGCCCTACTAAATCTGGAATGGATATGCAAATCTGCTATATATGCCATGAGGCTATTTTAACATAAGGATAGAAAGAATCATTCATCCTTCCAAAGCCAAATTGACCAATTACCCAGCGTCAACTTCTTTTATCATTTCTTCTCTCCATTCTTTTCTTAAATAAATTTTCTCTAAATCCTCCTTCACTTACAAACTTTTCCTCTAACCATCTAAGTTTCTGGTCCAGCAAACTATTAGTCTGGTTTATCAAACAAATCATAGCATTAGCTGCTTCCTCTGGATTTTCAATATAAATTTTATAATCGTTATAACTTTTATAATTTTTATAACCTAAAGCCCTAACTTTTCGAGCCTTTTCAGAATCCTTATCCCAAAGTTTTAAACCTTTTTGTCTTAGAAAATCCAAATAATCATTCAATAACTCTTCTAAACTGCCTCTGGCCACACCCATAAGTTTAATCCTTCCCTCTAAACTCTTCTGTAAATATCCTTCTGGTATATTCTGCTTCCCTGATCTGGCAGCTTGTTCCATTTGATCTTTAGTCCGGGATTTGTAATCTATATACTTCTTAACAAATTCAACAGTAAAGTCATAGATAATCTCTGTCTGTTTAAAAAATGGGAGACTTTTGTAACCACCGGTTGTCATTTTGTTTCTTCTATAATTTTTATAATATTTATAATTATTATAATTGTTATATTTACTTTTTGTACTGCTGCTGATACATTTCTATCAACTCTTTTACTGTTGTTGCATCCTCTGCTTTTTTGTCCCCTTCCCTGAATTGTACTAACCTAGGAAATCTCAGGGCATAGCCTGGCTCTGTACCCTCTTTTCCAGCTGTATGCACAGGAGACCTGGTAATCTCATCAGCCAAAATTTCTATCACTATTCTAGGTTCTACCCAAACACTTGGGGCAATTAAAGACCTAACTCTAGCTGGTTTATTTTGAACTTTGAATTTTGAACTTTGAATTTTTATCTCCCTCCACTCTTCATCTGTAAGACCTGTGCCAATTTTAGAAACTGTCACAAACTCATCTTTATCTTTATCATATACCCCAACTAGTAATGCTCCTGCCCCAAATTCAGCCCTCTTTCCCCTACCAAAAATATATCCTAAAATCACACAATCTATAGTATCTTTAAGCTCCCCTGCTGAATGTCTTTTTAATTTTACCCAATTAAAATTCCTGGCCCCTGCTTCATATTTGGAAGTCAAACGTTTAACTACTAATCCTTCTAAACCCTTTGAAATAGCATCATCTAGCATGATTTGTAATCTCTTAGCATCAGCAACCGTCTCTCCTTTCTCTATCAGTAATACTTCACCATCGCCAATAGTTTTTCCCAGTATTTCCAGCCTGTCTTTAAGCTCTAAATCTATTAAAGACTTACCATCTTTGTATAAGATATCAAAACAAAAAGCCTTTAACGGGATTTTTTGAGCCATTTCTGTAATACCATATTTCCTTCTCCTTTGTGTTGTTTCCTGAAAAGGTAAAAATTCATCAGAGGTAGGACTGTAACCAATTGCCTCAGAATCTAAAATAGCAGTTTTGGCTTTAATTTGTTTTTTAGCTCCTTCAACAATTTCTGGAAACATTGGGGTAGTTTCTTCCAAATTTCTAGAAAATAGCCTAATATGACCTCCATCCTTGTGCAACTGAACACGAAATCCATCTATTTTTTGTTGGGCATTTACCACTCCTAATTTTTCTATTACTTTTTCAGTGGTAGGCAATCTTTCAGCCAGCTGCGACCTAATTGGCCTGCCTACTGTTACATCCAATCTCTGAATCCCCTGAAGTCCCCGACTCCATAAAGTTTCTCCAATCAATCCTAAATCAGAAGTTCTGTTATATGCTTCTTCCAATAGTTTGCGTTTTAATCTATCTCCCAGTTTTAATTTGGCAAAGGCATCTAAAATAGTAGGATCACCAATTCCTAAACGGGATACTCCCAGAGGAATTCTAACTAAATGTTTTGCCCCAATTGGACCCACTTTTGATAGTAATTGCGAAAGCGTAGAAACCTTTTTTTCAACAGTCCCCTCTCCTGTTGTTTTAGCAATTCCTCTTAAAGTCTCAAATACCTCATTTGTGGTTAATTCTTTTTTACTTTTTCCTTTGGATTTTTTACTTAACCTTAAAGCCACTAACCCCAAATCTCCAACTTTTCCATATTCTTTAAGCACTTCTTCCCTATCAACCCCATATGCCCTAGCAATAGAAGCAGCTACCAGCTTCTCGCTCATCCCAATTTCTAAAGGTTCAAAAAAAGGTCCTACTCTGCCTTGAATTAGGTATGAAACATGTCCTATTTCATTAAATTCCACCTGGGAAAAAAGTTCAGTTAAAATATCAATTAAAACAAGCCTTGAGGAAGTTTCTTCTAATTTTTCAAAATACTCAGCTAGTCTGGAAAATAACATAATTTTGTTACCTAATTCTTACCATCTTGGATTGTAATTGATTACCAAAGTATTGTAAAATACGCTACTTATGAACTATGCTAGAAAGGAAATAATTACACCCGTACTTGAAGATGAAAAAACAGAAACGGAAACAGATCCACGTCTACAAGCAGAGATACAATACCAACTTGAAAGACTGCTGAAAATGCAATCTGGTAAATTAACTCCAGAACAATTAGCAAAAAAGATCGCAATTGAACACCTGAATCTAGAGAATCGTGCTGATCATGATGAATTAGTCGCAGAAGTATTAAACAGAAGAGGATTTATCAATTATTTAGACAATAGATTACAACAATATCACCGGGACAGACAAAACGGACGGACAGCAGTAGGTTCCATTTTGTTTATTGATTATGATGATTTTAAGCGCACAAATGACAAATACGGTCAGGCAATAGGTGACGAGGTATTAAAAGCTACCGGAAGACTTACAAGCAGGTCTGTTAGGCCAAATGACGGAGTCGGCCGTTACAGCGGAGGAGCAGATGAATTCCTGGTTTTCCTCGACGGTGCTGAGCTTGATGCTGCAGTTTTAGTTGCAGACAGAATCAGGCAGGATATTAGAGAAGTAGTTAATGAAATCTTACCACAACCAAGAGACTGGATTCAAACTGTTAGTATTGGTGTAAGATCAACTCCCTCTGATGCTGAGTTAATAAATTACGGATCAAGAGAAGACCGTAGGAGTTTTATTGAAAGATGGATACACGAAACAAACGTTGTAACCAAAAATAGCGCCAAGGTTGCAGGTAAAGATAAAATAGGAGTAATGCAAGATGATGGCAAAATTCAGACTGCCTCAATTAAAACAGTCACAGAGGGCCAACCCCCAATAATTACTTACCATGATCCTTAAAGATTTACTTTATTTGTAAAACAATGTAAAATCCTCTTATGAGCGAAGTGCCATCTCCTGAGCAATCACCAAAACCTTCAGAATTATCAAGAGGACAAGGCCAAGTACTAGCAGCTATAAGTGACGGGTTAGGAAATGCGCTGGCAGTCTACCAAGGAGATAAGGAATTAAGAGAGGCAGGCTTTATAAAAGGTGTTCCCCCGGAAGAAGAGAGCCAAGCTACATTATTTACCGCGCTAGGAGAGTTGAAAATGAAAGCTACGGCTGCAGAGATGATACTGCAAAAAGGTCAACCTCTTCCTATTATTATTGAGGGAGGAAAAGAAATGGTGGATTTTAAATACCACGACTGGAATCTGCAAGAACAACAAAACTAGGAGATTCTGATGAAGCTTGCACAGCTTTTCTTGCTCGTCATCTCTGCAATTTGTTCCCAGCCCCATTGGAAAGTATCTGCTGATCCCAGATAATGCTGTTGTAGCTGCTCTGGTGTAAATCTATCTAATCCTTGGAGTCTCCCTAAAATCTTAGCATAGCGAGGATTTGAACCTACTTCTCTGAAGACTCTAATTTTCCTTGCAAGATCAGGGCTCACCCCTGGAATAGCAGGAACAGCTGGTCTAAATTCCCCCCATTCAGGTGATGGTCTCATTTGGTGATATCATACTACGATTCAAGGTAGAAAAAGTCAATCTATTTTGGAACGTAAGTAGATTTTATGCTAGGCAACCCCCGATAATTCTCTCTTATATATTCCCTAGAGCTACCTGCTAATTTCAATAATTCATCTATCTCAAATGGCTTTGGCAAATACCCATCTGACCCGCGCTCCATAGTACAACAATCTGCTCTGGCCTTATCTTCTTAGCTCTTTTAGCTACCTCTATTCCATCTAATTCTGGCATATACATATCCAGTATTACCAAATCGAATGGTTGTCCACTATCAAAAGCCTGCCTCATTATTCCTTCAGCATCAACTGATTTTCGGCATGCCGTCACCTGCTTCACTCCCTCCATCCTTAAGCAGCATCACAGCCAAATTTAGCTGGTCACGGTCATCATCTACAACTAAGATGCGTCTCTTTAGTAGTTCTGCGCTCATGATCTTCTTTGTTGCTACTTTAACACATATGCTGCTTTTTTGGTGCCACCACTCTTTTTAACCAGACCATTTTTTCTCAAAAACTTCAGCTCCCGCAGCACTGTATCATCAGAATAATCTGGGAAAATCTTCCTAAAGTCTCTATTAGATAAAGCTTTGTGCCTATGAATATATTCCATAATCATCATTTGCCTTTCATTTAACATCAACTGCTTACCCAGCTTATCTTTGATCCTGGCATCTACAGAAATTCTTTGAACTTTTTCCTTAACCCTGTTTAACTCTATAGCTACTCCTTCTACAAAATATTCCAGCCAGGGAGTTAAATCACGCTCATGTGTGTCCAGCACAAGCTGGTTTGAAACAGCTTGTAGCGTTAAGTAATAATTCATGGGATTTTCATCAAAATACTCCTCAAAAGAGAAAAATTTCCTGATATCATAACCATCTAAAAATAAAATCAAAGTAGCAACAGCTCTTGCTACCCTGCCATTCCCATCTACAAAAGGATGTACTCTGGCCAGTTCATAATGAATAACACCTGCTTTTATAATTGGATGAATCTGTTTACCTTCATCTGAATTAATCCAGGAAACCAAATCTTCCACCAAGTATGGGACTTCTACTGCAGGAGGAGGGGTGTAGGAAATTTGTCCTGTTTTGGTGTTTTTAATCACTACTTGTCTTAATCTAAATTGCCCGGAAGACTGCTCTGGCAAAATCTTTTCTGTTGTCAGCCTATGCATTTCTAAAATAGTCTCTATGGTAAAACTATACCTGCCAGATCCGACAGTTGGCGGACCAATTTGGGTATAAACCCCTTCAATAAACTTTAAAACATTTCTATAATTTATGATTTCTTGAATGTCTCTATCTCTTGCTACAACTTCCTGCCCTTCTAAAACATCTCTTACTTCCTCTGAAGATAGTTGATTGCCTTCTAAATGAGTCCCGTGATGAATAGTTCTCTCTATTGCCTCTTTTCTAAACTTGGCTTCCCAGGCAGGCACCAAAGGAGCATTCATAATAATCTCCCTGGCAGCTTCAACTATGCCAATATCTTTTAAAATCTTATTGGTGATGGTGTACTTAGGAACAAACATGTTTTCAGCTATCAGCTATCAGCTATCAGCTATCAGACTTTTTGTTTTTATCTGATGACTGAAGACTGAAAGCTGACTACTAATTGGATTATCGCACTTTCCCCGCAAAAAATCTAATTATGATAATATTTGACCTATATGGACTTCATCCCCGAGCTCAACGATAAACAATTAGATAGAGCGTCTGAGTTTTTATCAAACTTCTCACTATTGATACTTGCCTCTACGGTGTTGCCAAATATAATCGGCGTTGACAAATTGAATCTAGGTGAGCTACTATCAGGATTAGCACTAACAATAACTTTCTTATCAGGAAGTTTATTTATATTGAGGAATTCTCATGAATGATTTAGGAACATTTTATATTGTATCAGCTATTTTATTTCTAGCCATTGTTATTCTGGTTGCTCCCACACTCTGGAAACGTTCCAAAAAAAAGAAAAAGTAGTGAAACAAAAAGGCCTAGCTCCAATATTAATAGTTCTGATCCTAGCAAGTCTCATACTGCTCATCCCTATACCCTATTACCAGAATAACGTGTTATGCCTACCAGGAGTTAATTGTCCAAAAGAAGGATGGTATTTTGGTGATCCTTTGTATAAAAAGATATATGCTTACTTTTATTCTATAAACAAACCGAGACCTGCCGATTCTCTTATCGAAACTACCACACCACCTGTTAATCCTTAGAAAACTTTTTCCACCTCCAAATTTCTCCCCTAGCCTAATTACATTTAATTAATATTGTTACAATCAATAATAAGTGGCGAAGTTTGAGTCAGTCAAAAAATATTGCGAAGTTTTGTATAGTACAGACTCAATGAATCGAAGATATACTCAAAACAAAACGAGCATTAAGTGAGCAAGTTTCTACCGTGCGAACGGTTTTTTGCGACCAAACGAGCCACATTACTTTTGCGGTTAAAAGTATCAAGAAGAGACATATTCATCCCAGCTTTTAATCTGCAGGTCTTCCATTTTTTTATTGGACAAAGCTGAAACCAAAAGCTCTGCAGCTTGCAAATTAGTAACCAGTGGTATGCCTAAATCTATACAGTTTCTCCTGATGATATACCCGGCAGTTTCCCCTTCTGCTGATTTGGACTCAGATATATTTATTACCAGATCAACGACATCACTTTTTAAAAGATCCACAACTGATGGATGTTTTCTTTCTGAGATTTTATAAACCCGGGTATTTTTAATGCCGTTTTCGTTTAGAAATTTTGAAGTATGCTCTGTTGCATAGATTTTAAAACCTAATTTTGAAAGCTGTCTGGCAGATATTAGAATATCCAATTTATTCTTCTCTCCCCCAATTGATAAAAAGATACTATTTTTAGGTATCTTAAATCCTACAGCCAGAATTGCTTTAAGATATGCCTCCTCTAAATCGTCACCAAAACAAGCTACTTCCCCAGTTGAAGACATCTCTACCCTGAGCCTCGGATCTGCCCCTTTTATCCTGCTAAAAGAAAATTGTGGAGCTTTTACTCCTACATAATCTAAATCTATAGTTTTAAAATCACCACCTATTCTCTCCCCCAACATTACCCTGGTTGCCATCTCCACAAAATTAAATCCAGTTACTTTGGAAACAAATGGAAAAGAACGGGAAGCCCGAAGGTTTAATTCTATAACCATGATTTTATTGTCTTTGGCTAAAAACTGAATATTAAATGGGCCATTAATATTTAACGCCTGGAGAATTTTTCTCGTTGCAAGTTTGACCCTTCTGACAGTCTCTAAATACAGTCTCTGAGGAGGCAGAACAATGGTTGCATCACCTGAATGCACCCCAGCATTTTCTACATGCTCAGAGATGGCATAAATTAATAGCTTGCCTCTCTGTCCAACACCATCAACTTCAATTTCTTTGGCTCCTTCTACAAATTTAGATATCACCACAGGATGCTCGCTCGATAGATCTGTAGCTTGTTTTAAATATTTTTTTAGCGCTGAGGGTGAAAATGCCACATTCATCGCTGACCCTGATAAAACATATGAGGGTCTGATTAACACTGGATAGCCTATTTTTTTGGCAAAGGAAACTGCATCTTCAACACTTTTTAAACTTTGCCAAGCTGCTTGATCAATCTTTAATTTATCTAACAGCTTAGAGAACTTATCCCTATCTTCTGCCTGATCTATACTTTGAGCAGTAGTGCCCAAAATTTTGTAGCCTGCCTGGAAACAAGCCATAGCTAAATTATTAGGTACCTGTCCTCCAAAACCTAAAACCAAACTAGCATCTTTTTCTATATCATAGATATCGCTGACTCTTTCAAAGGTTAACTGCTCAAAATATAGCTTATCTGCGCTGTCATAATCTGTAGAGACTGTTTCCGGATTACAATTGATAATAATAGTTTCCAAACCCTTACTTCGTAGTGTTTGAGCACAAGTAACAGAGCACCAGTCAAATTCTACAGATGATCCAATTCTATACGGCCCAGACCCCAAAACAATAGCTTTATTTTGATTCATCACTCTTATCCTCTTATCCTCGTTACTCTGACTTTCTGATTCTTCAGCATGATAAGTTAGATAAAGATAATTAGTCTTTGCTGGATACTCCCCTGCCAAAGTATCTATATGTTTTACCTTAGGAACTATCTTGTGCTTTTTTCGGTATTCTCTTATTTCTTGTTCACTTTTTTTAAGTTTCTTACCAATTACTTTATCTGAAAACCCCAGCTTTTTAGCTTGAGATATTGTCTGATAGCTGATGGCTGAAGACTGAAGACTCTTTTCAAATTCCACCACCTGTTTAATCTGATGCAAAAACCAGGGATCAATACCTGTAACCTCATAAATACTGTCTACTGATTCTCCTTTTGAAAATCTTTTAGCAATTGCAAAAAGCCTTTCTGTGGTGGGCAGGAGCTTTGTATCATCCACATCATTTCTCAACAATCCATCTTGACCAGTTTCCAACATCCTGATGGCTTTTTGCAAAACCTCAGGAAAACTTCTACCTATAGCCATTACCTCCCCCACACTTTTCATCTCCGAGCCTATTTGTTCCTTTGCTCCCACAAATTTCTGTAAATCCCACCTAGGAATTTTGATTACGATATAATCTAAAGCTGGCTCAAAAAAGGCAGAGGTGGAAAGCGTGACACTATTTTTTAATTCTGGCAGATTATATCCCAAGCCAATTTTGGCAGCAATGTAAGCTAAAGGATACCCTGTGGCCTTAGAAGCCAACGCTGACGACCTGGATAATCTGGCATTAACTTCAATTACTCTGTAATCATTATTTACCGGATTTAGAGCAAACTGGATATTACATTCCCCCACAATCCCTAAATGTTCAATCACCTGCAAGGAAAGTTTGCGTAAAAAATAATATTGATAACTGTTGAGTGTCTGAGAAGGGGCTACCACAATACTTTCTCCTGTATGAATACCCAAAGGATCCATATTCTCCATATTACAAACAGTAATTTTGTTTCCATTGTTGTCTCTGACTACCTCATATTCAATCTCTTTCCAATGTTTTAAATATTCTTCCACAGCAATTTGAGGCGCTTGTTTTAATGCAGTAGAAACCATTTTGACAAACTCCTCCTTACTATTTACTACTCCAGAACCCAATCCACCTAAAGAAAAACCTGATCTTATCAGGAGTGGATACCCTAACTTGTCTGCAATTTTTAAAGCTTCTTGCAGTGAACGGGCAAACCCGCCTTTGGGGACTTTTACACCAATACTACCCAATTCTTTGGCAAACAGCTCCCTATCTTCTGTAATTTGTATACTTTTAACCGGAGATCCTAAAACTTTAACATGCTCTTTTTTAAAAGTTCCATTTCTTTCCAATTCAAGACCACAATTTAAAGCAGTCTGTCCACCAAAGCTTAAAAATATCCCATCTGGTTTTTCTTTTTCAATTACTTTCTGGACAAAATATGGAGTCACAGGCAAAAAATAAATCTTGTTGGCTAAATCTTTCGAGGTCTGAATGGTGGCAATATTAGGATTTATCAAAACTGCCTCCACATTTTCTTCTTTTAAGGCTTTTAAAGCCTGTGAACCAGAGTAATCAAACTCTCCTGCCTCCCCTATTTTTAATGCTCCTGAACCTAAGACTAATATCTTTTTAAGTTTCTTCATTTTTTGATTTATGATTTAAGATTTATGATTAAAACAATTCGTAAATCATCATTCATATATCCTAAATCTGCTACCGAAGGTAGCTTAAAAATTCATCAAATAAATATCCTGCATCAACCGGGCCTGGGGAGGCTTCTGGATGAAACTGCACTGCCATAAATGGTTTATTTTTGTGTCTAATCCCTTCATTGGTTCCATCATTTAAGTTAATAAACCATTCTATCCAGTTTACATCCATAGTTTTCATATCTACAGCAAAACCATGATTTTGACTGGTAATAATAGCTCTTTTGCTGGTTTGATCTTTAACTGGTTGATTATGACCCCTATGCCCAAATTTTAATTTGTAAGTTTGCCCCCCTGCAGCCAAAGCCATAATCTGACTACCTAAACAAATACCAAATGTAGGAATATTTTTACTCAAGATTTCTCTGACATTTTCTATAGTTTTCCCAGCTTGACTAGGATCACTCGGACCATTGGAAACCATCACCCCATCAAAGTCTAGCCCCTCAGTAATTGGATCGTAATCCCAAGGAACAATAGTGACTTTCACTCCCCTTTTTATAAGACTTCTGATAATATTTCCCTTTGTCCCGCAATCTATTAAAACTATATTTTTCCTGCCATTACCTACAGTTTCCACTTTCTTAACACTGACAAAGGGTAAAACATTTTCTTTATTTGGATCATATGTTTTAAATTGATAATTGATAATTGAAAATTGACAATTATTTTTTTTGTTTTTCAATTGTCCATTGTCCATTGTCCATTGTCCATTAATTTCTATTCTTCCTAGCATCACTCCATGTTCCCTAAGTTTGATAGTTAATGCTCTGGTATCAATGCCTTGCAAAGCTGGTATCCCTTCTTCTTTCAGCCAAGCCCCTAAAGTTTTTTGGCTTTCAAAATGCGAGGGGTAATCAATATAATTTTGGACAATTAACCCCTTAACTTGGATCTTTTTTGATTCCCAATACTCCATTTGTGGCACACCATAACTGCCCTCAAGGGGGTAAGTTAAAACTAAAATCTGTCCAAAGTAAGAGGGGTCTGTTAAAGATTCCGGATAACCCACCATGCCTGTATTAAAAACCACCTCACCTGACCCCGATTCTTCAAACCCAAAACTTTCTCCTAAAAAAACTGTCCCATCGGACAGAATTAATTTGCCGGTCATAATTTTTCCTTTACTCTTACAGTCTTCCCAAAACTAAAGCTAATAATGCTTCCCTAACATACAAACCATTTCTGGCCTGCTTAAAGTAAATAGCATTTGGGTGAATATCTAAAGATGAATCAATCTCATTGATCCTGGGCAAAGGGTGCATAAGTTTAATTCCTTTATCTAAATACTTTTTAAAAGATGTATCCAAAATAAATTCATCTTTAACACGTTTGTACTCCTTCAAATCTTTAAACCTCTCTATCTGCACCCTGGTCTGATAAAGGAAATCAGCATTTAGTTTATCTGGCAAACGGTCATATTCTTCATATACCACTCTTCTGCTTTGTAAAAGTTTTGTAAATTCCTCTGGCATTTTCAGACTTTTATGAGAAATAAAAATCTGTTTGATTTTGAAATGAGACAGGGCAATGGAAAGAGCATGAACAGTTCTGCCATACTTTAAATCCCCCATAAAAGCCACTGTGATTCCATCCAGTTTCCCGCCCTCTTTCATCATGGTATATAAATCGAGCATGGTTTGGGTGGGGTGTTGATTTGGCCCATCACCTGCATTAATTACTGGGATTTGGGCTACTTCAGCTGCTTTTTTAGCAGAAAAAGGCTCTGGATGCCTGATAATTAGCACATCTGCATAAGCATCCATAATCCTGATAGTATCTGCAAAAGTCTCACCTTTATGAATGCTTGTTGATTCCGGATCATTAAAACCTATTATCCCCATACCTATTTTTTGGGCTGCAGATCTGAAAGATTGTTCTGTTCTGGTGGAAGGTTCAAAAAAGAGCACAGCTGCAATTTTACCCTGGGCAATGGTGTAATTAGATCTATCACTTTTAACATATTGCGGATCAAACTTTTTAGCAGTTTTTAAAACATGAAGTAATTCTTCTTTGGAAAAATCGCTTATATCTATAATGTCTCTGCCTTTAAATTGCATATTCTTTCTAAAAAAAATCCCGCCACAGCGGGATCACTATACTGTATTAAATATTAGTCCAAAAATACATTTCACCATAACTATTTTCTAAACCTTTTGCTAGTTTAATACCAAAACCATATTCTGTCAACCCCGATTTAAACGGTGTCAAGCTAAAATTCTTGATCAGGATCAGCTTTAAATTCCATCATACCCTGAACTTCTCCTCTTAATACATCTATATTTTTTTCATAGAGTTCTTCTTTTGTTAAGACAAATTCTGTTTTGTCATCCCATAAATCAGGACCCTCAGTAATAAATCTATCTCTTCCGTCTGGCAATTTTGTTCCTAACAGCACCCAACCAAAATCAAAAATAAATAATTTATTTGTTCCATCAGGCTTTAGAACAAAACCCACTGAGTCTACAGACAAACGTATGCCTTTTTCAGTAGCCCTGTTACTCAACAGTCTTATATTTTGGGGATCTGCGGGATCAAAATAATGGTCAAAGTCAGTTTCAGCCAAAACTTTTCTCCAATCATCATTTAACAGTGCATATCCTGATTCCATAAACAGATTCTTTTTACCCTCAGTTAAGTCAGTCATTAATATCCCAAGCATACCGTTATTATCTCTGCTCATCCTAAAAGTTGCAGGAACAGGCAAGCCTGCCTCTTTTGCTGCCTGATGCCTTTCAACTAGGATTCCTACTGTCTGAGGCAGATCTAAAACCTTATGGACTAAATGCACTCTCCGTCTTTTTTCCCCTTTAGTTATGGATGCATCCACATCAAAGATTCTACCTTCTGTACTACCTGGTCTTTCTCCAAGATGTACAAGTTCAACCTTTGTTGGTTTATAGTCACCCTCTTTAATAACTTCAATCTCTTTTTGTTGATCCATAATCATCCAGCGCTATAAACTTCTCCAAGTAACACACCCAATGAACTTACGGCGATAATTTAAAGATAAACTTTTTGTATAGTCTTCAATTCTTAAAATAGAAGTTAAAATAACCTGCAGATAAAAAGTATGCTCTCTTTTAGACATAAATTACTTCTTGTAGGATTTCATTTTTAATGGCTGGTTTTAATGCTTTTTTGGTAACTAAATCAACTTTTTTACCAATCAATTTACCTAAAAATTCTTCCAGTTCAATGAACCCCTCCCCGCTGCAAGCAGCGGGGTATCCCGCAAACGGGACAAGTTCTTTTCGAACCATTCATCCCCAAAGCCTACTGATGGGGTATTCTGGTTCAAAAATAAATTTAAAAAATCCCAAGGATTTTGAGAATTCAACTAAAATATCAACATCACTTCCTTTTTTCTCTTCTCCTCTGCTGACAGAACCAAAGACACCAATACTTTCTACACCATATTTGCCTTTTAAGGTGCTCATATTTTTATCAATTATGCTTGTAATTTGTTTTATATGCATAGAAATATTATACCATCACTTCCCCATAGGGACCAAAGATATTTTGGCCATCAAAAGCAAGTTGGCCCCTTAAAACTACCTTTTTGACCCTGCCAGTAACTTTCATGCCTTTAAAGGGTGTCCAGCCACATTTGGTCTGTAAAAGCTCCTCAGAAATTGAATAGCTTTCATCCATATCTACTTCCACGTAAGTTCCTGGTTGCTCTGGAATACCAAAGATTCTTTTAGGATTTGTAGAGGTCAGTTCAATTAATCTTTCTAAGTTTAATCTTCCTTCATTTACAGCAGTTAGCATCAAAGGCAAAGTAGTTTCCAGGCCTGGTACCCCGTTAACTACTTTTTCTGAATTTAACTTCTCTTCTTTGGTGTGAGGAGCATGATCAGAAGCAATTATATCCACTGTTCCATCAGTAATTGCCTCCCACAAAGCATCTTGGTCTTGCCTGCTTGCCAGAGGTGGCCTCATCATCCCAAATGACCCTAGCTTTTTAACATCTTCTTCAATTAGAAATAAATGATGAGCTGTTACTTCACAGCTGACTTGCAAACCATCTCTTCTTGCTTGTTTAATCAGTTCAATTTCCTGTGCCAAAGATACATGGCAAACATGTAACTTATTACCAAATCTTGTAGCTAAAGATATCGCTTTTTGTAAGGTCTCCCCTTCTGCATGAACCATAAGTGGTTTTTTTGAAGGCCAATTTTTAAATACTTCCTCTAAAACATTGTCATTCTCCAGAAGCAAATCCCCAGTAGTTGGATTCATATAAACTTTCAAACCAAAAACTTGATCTTTTACTTGATCAAAATACTGAATACTTTTAGGACTGGCTCCAAAATGAAAACCTACATCAGTATAGATTCTGCCCTTAGTCAGATCCATTTTTTGCTGCAGAGTTTTAGGAGAAATAGTAGCAATAGGATTATTGGGCATATCCAAAACTATAGTGTATCCCCCTGCAATAGCAGCCTTGGTTCCAGTTTGGAAATCTTCTTTTTGGGTGGCACCTGGCTCTCTTAAGTGAGTATGCACATCAATTAAACCTGGTAGATTAACTAGTTTTAACATTTGATATAATGATAACATAGAGCCCTTGTCCCCGATATTATCGGGGCAAGTGGATCTCGCGCGCAAGAAAGGGGGCGCGCTCCGATTGGCAAAAAAGAAAAGTACCAGCACACAACCTTTTCATAGAGAACTTTTTAAACAGCTGGTGACCTTGTCCACCTCAGCTTTTGGTCTGGCAGCAGCTTTGGCTTGGAATGAGACTATCCAGCAGGCAGTTAAAGATTTTATAGAACCATCTCTGCCAGGCTCAGGAATCTTATCAAGGCTGATTTATGCTATTTTAGTCACGCTTTTAGCAGTGCTTATAACCTTTCAGCTAACTCGCCTCGCCCAAAAATGGGGTATCAAGAAGTAATCTTCCCATTCTCTACTCTTAAAATCCTGGCAGAATCTAAAAATTCTTGTGGGATATGTTCCAGTTCTACTGTGGCAATAATTGTTTGTTGTTTACCTACAATCTCTACCACATGAGCCCTATGAGAAGCATCCAGTTCTGAAAAAACATCATCTAACAAAAGTATTGGTCTTTTACCTAATAATTTAGCCATATATTCAAGCTGAGCCAACTTAAAAGCTAAAGTTCCAGTTCTCTGCTCGCCTCTGGACCCAAAATGAGCTAAATTTCTATCTTCCAATATTACTGTGAAATCATCCCTGTGAGGCCCAATTAAAGTGGCAGCTACAGCCACTTCCCTACCATTTGTCTGAAGTAATCTTTCAGCAGTTACCTCACTAGGTTTATATTCAAAACTAAACTCTCCTAAAGGCTTTTCCAGAGAATTTAAAAATTCAAAAAACTCTTTTCTTTTAGCAGTTATAATTTTTGCTTGATCCAACAATCCTTGTGTCCAATAGGTTAATTCATCTTTTTTACCATATCCTTCCCTAATCCTTTTTAAAACTCTATTTCTGGCTGTAAGAAATTGCTCATAAGCAGTTAAAGCCTTTTTATAATTAGAATCAATTTGTGCTAGGCTCAGATCCAAATGCCATCTCCGCAAAGAAGGCGATCCAGTGATTAAATTAATATCAGATGGATAAAAAATAACTGCAGGCAGATTACCAATAAAATCAACCACTCTTCTTGAAACTCTATTAACCAAAACTTTCTTTTTAAAACTCACCTCTTTGGTTGACCTGTTAATAATAACCATCAATTCTGTATCTCCATTATCTTCTAAAAATCCTTCAACTTTAGCAAACCCCTCCTCTTTTTTTATTAACTCATCTTCTGTTTCAGCGCGTAGTGATTTAGTGACGGAAAGAAGATAAATAGCCTCTAATATATTAGATTTCCCTACGGCATTATTGCCAATTAAAACAGTTGGGCGGGTATCAAAATCAAGCTCTAAACTAGAATAGTTGCGGAAATTAGTTAAATTTAATTTCTTTAGAAACATCTACCGCCCTTCCCAATGCCCCAGTCCTAAAAATTCCCTTACCTTATAAGATAAATGTTTTTCTTTGAAAAACAAACTGGGTTTTAATACAAATAGCCCTACTGAAATAATAATTATCCCCAGCCCAATAAATATAGGGGTTGTCCCAAAAATATCAGCTAATACTCCTGATAATAAAACTGGCACTAAAGCCAGCCCTGACATAGCTACCCCTAAAACAGAAAAAACTTTGCCCCTATCCTCTTCTGGAGTATTTTCCTGTAACACTGTCTGAGATGGAACCAGAATTGAAACCATCGCAATTCCCAACAAAAATGACCCTACTACTAATACCTTAGAAAGAGGTGGCTGATAGAAAAATGGTACAGGTCTTGGATGTCTGAAATAACGGATAGCAGGAGAAATTAAAGGTGCAATACCTACCAGAAAAAAGAGTAATCCTCCTAAAAGGATTCCTTTTGCCACCAATTTTCTTTTGATGAAACTACTGCCAAATCTAGCTAAGGCTATTCCCCCTACAACAATTCCCAACCCTAAAGGAATTACTAAAACATATGATGCATCTGTCGCTTTAATTTGCAAAGATTTTTCCAAAAAACCAGGCACTAAAACTGCCAGAATCCCTACTACCATCTGTACTCCTGCTAAAATCACAATTGAAGAAAGAACTGGCAGCTTTCCTTTAATAAGTCTTATTGTTTCAGTAATTTCAAGCATACCAATCTTCTTAATTTCAGCATATTTTCTACCAGCCAAAGCTGCAATAAGTCTTTTTCCTTCCTTATCAGGAACAGATGTGATAGAAGGAAATGCCAAAGACAATAAAAAGGCAACTGCAAGAATTACTCCTCCTAAACCAAATATTGTGTTAATACCTAAATGGGCAATTAAAGGTCCAGCCAGACCAAATCCTAGTAAAAAAGCAGTATAAAGTGTTGCTGAAAAAATTGAGTTGGCAGTAATGAGTTGATTTTTTTTAACCACAATAGGTATAGCAGAAGCTTCAGCAGGTGTATAAAATTGCCCCAAAGCATTTACTAGAAAAGTTATTATTAAAATTGCAGAGAAACTTCCTTTAAAAAAAATTAGACTAAAAAATAGCAAACTTAAAAGAAAATTAACCATCATAATAATCTTGCGCCTATCAGTTACATCTACCAGTACTCCACTAAAGAGTCCCAGTAGCACTGCTGGTAAATAGATTGCAAAAAGTAAGGCAGAAACAGCAATATTAGAATCTGTCAGTTTGAAAACCCAAATAATTAAGGCAAAGTTTAGAGAATTAAAGGATAGCTGGACTAAAATTTGATTAACCCAAAGATTTAAAAAACCTGGATTGGCAATTACCGAGATGAATGTTGATTTTTTACTCATAAGCCTGCCCGCCTCTGGCGGGCCAAAAATATTATACGCTCTCTTGGCAATTAGGACAAAAGTATGTACCACGGCCACCCAGTGTGATTTTTTTAATTTCCGTTTTGCAAATTTTGCAAGGATGCTTATCTCGAAAGTACACAAAAGCATAATCTAAAAAATAACCTCTGTGGCCTTCAGGATCTACAAAATGAGCCCTGGTTGAACCGCCCCTTTTTATTCCCTCTTCTAAAGCTTTAACGATTCCTCTATACAAAGACTGAGATTGTTTATCATCTAAATCTTTTACCTTAATCCGCGGGTCTATTTTTGCATCAAAACATGCCTCATTTGCATAGATATTCCCTACTCCGGAAACTACAGCCTGGTCCATAATAGCTACTTTTGCAGGCATGTTGGGATGCTTTAATAAGTTTTGTTTAAGAAGCTGCCAAGTAAAATTTTTATCAAGAGGCTCAGGACCTAGTTTCCCAAGTAAATTTTCAATTTCCAATTTCCAATTTTCAATTACCTTAATCCAACCAAAACGACGCTGGTCATTAAAATATAGATATGATCCATCAGAAAAGCTAAAAATAACTCTAGTATGAGAATTTGGCATTGTATCAACCATGTCAGGTGTAGGATGGCCACCAATAAACCTTTCCCCTTTACCCTTCTCGCTTTCCCCTTTCCAGATTAGTTGCCCGCTCATCTTTAAATGAATTAGCAGAGCTTTATCGTTACTCAGATCCACACCTAAAACCTTAGCTCTTCTCCATATTTTGAGTACTTTTTTACCCTCCACTAGACTAGGTTCCCCAATGAAAGATTTTGCAGAAAGAACTTGTATCTTTTGGATCTTTAAACCAATAATCCTCTTTTGCAAACCAAGTTTGATAACTTCTACTTCAGGAAGTTCTGGCATGATTAATAATACCCCTAAGCAACTGAGCTAAACCGATTATAGGCACCACTGTAAACATTACAGTATCCTTCCAACCAGGAGGAGAAACTCTCTCTGGAAAATCCACCAGTTCCTCATTTACTCTCTCCGGATCTTCTAATTGCATCCACCGTCATATCTTCCCAAGACAATCTAGTTTCTAAATGTTCTCGCATACCCTGATATTACTACTTTTCCAAAAACAATCAATACTTATCCCATACATATATACGATCGTCTCAATCTATGTCCATGGGACCATATTTTTCAGATTCAAAAACATAGACCCACTTCTCCACCCTTAAATCCTTTATATAGCTAAATAGTTTATCTGTAATATTTTTCTTGGAAATCCAGACTGATTTTTGTAAATGCTTAAAACCCCATTTTTTTAAATTCCTTCTAAAAAGATTTCTGATTAATCTTTTTTGTTCAGGGATATCAAAAATTACAATTCTCCATTTACCATCCCACTCATCCACCTCATCTTTACCTAGAAGTAGTGCTGTTCTGCCTTCATCAGTTAATTTAAGAATCAATCTGCCCATGTCAGTTTTATCAGTCTCAATAAACCCTTTTTCTCTAAGTCTTGCAACTGCTTTGGACAGGGCAGATTTTTTAAGTTCAGGAATTCCATAATGATATCTGTAATGATGGTAAGCAAAATCTTCAAGTCTGACATATCCATCAATGCTTTTTTCCAAAACAGTCAACAAAATATCACTAACACTGCCTTTTCTAATCTCCATACCCATAACTTTAGCCGATCGTTCAAACGAATGTCAACTGGTAATCTGATCCTATGAAAATGCTATACTGAAAAGATGTTAAATGAAAAGTTTATCTTTTTGGGACTAGCTATTGCTGCCTTAGGTTCTATCAAATATTTACTTGAAACTATCAAGGGTAAAGCTAAGCCAAACAGAGTCACATTCTTTTTATGGGCGCTTGCTCCCCTGATTGCTTTTGCAGCTGAAATAAAACAAGGCGTAGGAATTCAATCACTGGTAACCTTTTGGGTTGGATTTTCTCCTTTAATTATTCTTATTGCTTCTTTTGTTAGTAATAAATCACAATGGAAGTTAGGTACTTTTGATTATATTTGCGGTGCACTCTCTTTAGTTGGTCTAATGTTTTGGTTTATAACAAGAGTTGGAAATATAGCCATAATCTTTGCTATTTTAGCTGATGGACTGGCAGCCATACCCACAATCATCAAAACTTATTATCACCCTGAAACAGAAAGCAGATGGGTATACCTGACTAGTGCAATATTTGCCTTATTAACACTACTAACCTTAATAAATTGGGATTTTGCCTACTATAGTTTCCCCCTTTATACAATAATACTTAACTTAATTATCTTCTCTCTTGCCCAATTTAAAATTGGCAAACTTAGATCAACTTAACTAGTCTCCCACTTTTTAAAACATTCTTTAAAGTAAAAGCAAAAAAGGCAATCGAAGCAGTCATATAAACTATATTGAGTAGAGTTGCTGCCCAAAAGTTATTAAAATCAAACTGACCTGTTTTTAGGGCATACCTCATCCCCTCAAATACATGAGAAATAGGCAAAATAAAAGCTACTTTTTGAAAAATTGGAGGCAAAACAGAAATAGGATAAAAAACAGCTGCAAAAGGTTGAACAAAGAAAGGCAAAATCCAAGTCAAAGGCCCAATAGAGTGACCATATTTTAGAACCAAAGAAACATTAAAAATACCAAAAGAGGTGGCAAAGATAAACAAATTTATCCAAAGCAATACTAACCCAAAACCTAGATTAGTAATTTGAAAATTATAGAAAAGACTGGCCATCAAAAACATAGAAGCAAAAGCAATTAATATTTTTATCAAACTAATACTCACAAGAGATGTCAAATACTCCACAAAAGTTATAGGTGAAGCCAGAATACTAATAATATTTCTGTCCCAAACTTCATACATAAAATTAATACCAATATCTGTACTCACTTTTTCAAAAATTACCCAGAGAATCATACCTCCAAGCAAAAAACTGGCTAAAGATTGAGTTTGAATATTTTGTACATACTTTGCCAAAAATCCCCACAGCACTAAAACTAATACTGGAGATACCAGCACATCAAAGAATCTCTCCATCTGATGCATGGTCAGATAAAAATGCCTTAAAATTATGGCAAAAACCCTGTTAAGATTCACCCTCCCCCTCTCTTGACAAACGGATAAATACATCCCGCAAATTTGCTGCTCCCTTTTTAAGTTTTAGCACATTTTTAGTAAGTTCCAACGGTGTCCCAGAGGCTACAATTTTACCGTGGTTTATAAAAATTACATTATCTGCCACCTCTTCTATTTCCCACATATTGTGTGAGGTATATAAAACCGTTATCCCCTCTTCTTTCTGAATTTGCTTTAATAATTTTATTCCTTTATCTACTACATCAGGATCCATAGAGGCCATTGGTTCATCCAGCAGTAATAATTTTGGTTTATTCAACAAAGCTTTGCAAAGATTGGCTCTAGCCCGTAGGCCTGTAGATAACTCACGGATGACTTTATTTTGAAAACTGGTCATATCGAAAATATCCAGAACCTCTGTTATTCTTTTTTTGGAATCCGGTACCTCATATAATTTGGCATAAACCATTAAATTTTCCCAAACAGTTAAATTCCAAGGTAAGTTATATTCTGCTGAGGCATAATTTACCTGAGTCATAATTTCACTGCGCTTTTTCAAAACATCTTTCCCAAAAATATTAACTCTGCCCTGATCTGGAATAATTAAACCTAACAAGCAATAAATAGTTGTAGATTTACCTGCTCCGTTGGGCCCTAAAAAGCCCAAAATCTGCCCTTCTTTTATCTCAAAAGAAATATCATCAATGGCTCTAAATCCATCAAATGTTTTGACTAAATTTTTCACTTCCAAAACAACGGGTTTATCCATATGAATTTGACGATAGATGACGGAGGATAGAAAATAGATCTTTGAATATAGAAGATTGAAGATAGATTTTTAATCTACTATCTATTTTCCACCTTCTACTACTATCTTCTACATTCTACCATCTATCGTCTGCTTTCTTTACTTAATTGTAAATTAAATTGAGGTTAGTTACTAGAGATTACGAAGGTTTTACAGATCTGGCAGCAGAGACTTTTTTGCTTCTGTCTAAAAAGGCTTTTTGAGCTGCTTGAATATTTTCCTCTTTTCCTGCCCAGGTTTTTAATGCTTCATCTTGTAAGGCTCTGCCATAAGAATAACTTAACTGCCAGGGTCCACCAATTTTATTTATCTCTGCTAGATTTTCTGTTGCTTCATCAGGAGTTTGACCACCAGATAAAAAGACAATTCCAGGCACTTCTTTTGGTACTGACTCTAAGAAAGTTTCTACTGTGGCTTGAGCTATTTCTTTAGAATTTACCTGAGTTGGATTATCTTTACCAGAGATAACCATATTTGGCTTCAAAATCATCCCTTCTAAAATAACTTTATGTGCTTTTAGACTACCAAACACAACTTTTAAAGTTTTTGCTGTGACCTCTTTACACTTTTCTATACTATGCCCCCCATCCATCAATACTTCCGGTTCAACTATTGGCACTATATCCTGCTCCTGGCAAAGGGCTGCATATCTTGCCAAAGTTTCAGCATTAGACTCAATACAAGTATCTGTTGGTATACCATCTCCTATGGTAATTACAACCCTCCACTTGGCAAATTTGGCGCCTAATTCCTTATACTCTATTAATCTATCCCTCAATTCATCCAAACCTTCTGTAATTTTTTCTTCCAGAAAATTAGCCATTTTCCAGGTTCCTTTATCTACCTTTATTCCTGGGAGTATTCCCTTGCTTACTAGATACTCTGGTACAGACTTATCACTAATGGATTGTCTGATTGTTTCATCATATAAAATCACTCCAGAAATATAATCTTCCATCCCAGGTGTGGTAAAAAGCATCTGTCTGTAGGATAAATTAGTTTCTGGAGTAGAAGTTAAACCAATTTTATCAAACCTTTTTTGAATAGTTTTAGAAGACTCATCTGCAGCAAGTATGCCTTTTTCAGGGGCAACCATAGCTTGAGCTGTAAATTTTAGTATATTGATATCCATATATTTTGACCATGGACGATAGAAAATAGATCTTTGAAAATAGAAGATTGAAGATGGAATTATCTACCATCTAACTTCTATCATCAAAATACTATCTTCTACCCTCTATCATCTACCGTCTGTGCATATCTAATAATGAACGTTAGTAACAATCTTCACACCATCAACAGATACTGTCAAGGTGGTTACTTCACTTTCCCCTTCCCCCTTCACCCTTACCCCTTCAAGATCAAACCATTTATTATCTCCAGTTATAGATGATACTGATACCAAGCATTCTTCTCTTTTCCCGGGTACTAAATCATCTATCTTCCAGGGTTTATTATATTTCTCTTTAGTGCCTATTTCAGCAGACCAACCCCTACCCTGTCCTACTGCTCCCAAGGCTTTGGCTGCAACAGCTGCCAAAATTCCTTCCTCAAATCCACCAATACCTACTACCAAATGTATACCTTTTTTGTGTTGTTTAGGAGACATGCAGGACAAAATTGAAGGTAAAAAATCTCCAGCTTTTAGCAAAATTAAATTAACTCCAAACTTTTGAGCAACATTTATTAAATGCGCATTTCTATCCCTATCCATCATTACCACATTTATCTCAGCAGGCTGAACTTTAAAAGTATTTACTACTTCTGCCAAGTTTTCCTCCAAGGACCTGTCTATAGAAATCTTATCCGTAAGCTCTGGAGGACCAAATAGCTTATCCATATAATCTATATCTGCAGGTGTAGCCATCAAGCCTTTATAAGACCCTACTGAAACTACAGAAACAGCTCCAGGAATATTTAGTTTGGCAGCTTTAGAGCCTTCTACCACATCATTGACCATATCAAATTTTGCCTTACCTCCGCCAGATGGCGGACCAAAAGTGCCCATCAAAATGGGCAATGCTTCTCCATACTGATGAATATGCTTTCTGCCTTCAGAACCAACTACCTCCAACACAAAAGGAATATCTATTAGGCTAGCATACATCGCATCCACTCCTGCCTGATCTATTAATTTTTCTCTGGCTTTGGATTCTTCTTCTGTCAGTAAATCTTGTGGGGTAAAACCTTTTTCGGCAATTAATCTCCAAACAGATAAGGCAGTAAGTTCTGTAGCTCTAGTAATGTGTTTTTTAACCTGATTCATTTTAGGGTGTAATAATCTTAATATCTTTCATTGGAAAATCAGATTTGTTATGTGTGGCTAAGATTAAATCATTTAGTTTAGCTTGCGCAGCCAGGAAATAATCCAATAACATACCTCTTTTTGTTTTTAAAAACTTTTTTCGATATAAACCTGCTAAGCGGGCTTCCTCTAAATTAACTGATAATACAGGAAAGTTAACAATTAATTTCTCAATTTCTTTCTCTTCTTCTGGTGTAGCCCTGGATAGATATTCCCCTACTACTATTACGGAAAGATAAAGTTGATTTTTCAAAATAATTTTCTGAATAAAACCGTAATCAGGTTCTATTTGATTTATTGCCTGTATTAAGATATTTGTATCAACCAAATACATTTAGAGAATCTTACGATCCTTTCTAATCTCTCTTTGCCACTTTAAAACGTCAATACCCTCCCAACCGCTTTTTTTAACCTCCTTACCCAATTCATCTGCCAGCTTTTTTAATTCAACTTTCCTCTTTTTGTTTATTTTCACCCGTTCCTCTGCTGCTGTTCTTAAATACTGAGCCAGGCTTTCACCCGTTTGATAACGCTGTTTGTCTATTTCCTGACGTAAATCTTCAGGCAAATAAATTTGAGTTCTTATGTTTTGCATACATCACTATTATACATCATAATAGGTCCTTGTCAATGCGCTAGATTTTTCTCCACTAATTCTAAAATTTCTTTTTTAAATCTTTCTTTGGAGAATTTTTCTGCATTTTTTCTGCAATCTTCTGAATTCAATTTCAAGTCGGAAAATTCCTGCAAAGCTTCAACTAAATTATCTGCATTAACCATCCCTGGCCCCCCATACAATAACCCAGTTTTACCATCTTCTACTGTTTCCAGAAAACCACCTGATGCGGGGGCAATTACTGGAGTTCCGGCAGCCTGGGCTTCAATAGAAGTAATCCCAAAATCCTCATCCTCTGCTGCAACTATTAAAGCTTTGGCATTTTGCAGCAGAGTTACCCTCTCCTCATCAGAAACCCAGCCCAAAAAGTTTGTAGTTTGTAGTTGGTAGTTGGTAGAAAGTCTTTTTAAATTATCCAATTCTGGGCCAACGCCTGCAACTTTAAGTGGCAAGCCCAACCGTCCACACGCCTCCACTATTACCTCTACTCCTTTACCTCTCACTAACCTGCTTAAAACTAAATAATAGCTGTCAGCTTTCAGTCTTCTGCTTTCAGACTGTCTGATAGCTGACGACTGATGACTGATAGCTTTTACATCCACAGGGGGATATATCACCACAGAATCTCTTCTATAAAACTTTTTAATCCTTTTTTGAATATTTTTAGAATTAGCTACTAAAATATCTGGCCTTTGAGAAACTTCAAAATCATAGATTCTTAAAAAATGATTAGCTATCTCCCCTAAAACCTTAGTGATAGGATTTTTCTTATAGTTAAAACTAGTCACATATCCATATAAAAACCTGGGAGGGGTATGAATATAGCTAATATGTAAAGTTTCCGGCTTGGTTATTACAGCTTTTGCCAAATATGCAGCAGATGAGGATGAAATTACCAAATCAAATTCTCCTAAATCAAAGCTTTCAAACATCATTGGGGCAAATAATCTAAAAGGAGATAAAAGTTTATTAGCAAAAGGAAATTTCTGAAACCAGGAAGTTTTAATATCCCATCCGCCAGCTGGCGGACTAAATCTTTTTCCATTTTCCCCTAAGCTTGCAGAATTATAGTAAGCTGTGTAAACAGGAGCATCTGGAAAAATATCATGCAAAGCTTCCAAAACCCTCTCTGCCCCACCATATTCCCTTAAATAATCATGTGCCAATGCTACTTTCATATCTATCTTAATTGTAACAGAAACTGCTTAACCATAAATACTTGATAAACCTATAGCCTTTTAGTATACTTTACACCTATGACCCGACAACAAGAGCGTGAATTACCTGACAGTGTTGAATGTCCCTGCTGCGGAAAACAACTTAACCTGCTGCATTGGGCACATCTGAGAGTCCATGGTTACCACCGCCAAGCAGATTTTAGAAGAGACTACGCTATTGATGCCAAAGAACCTCTTCATTCAGCTGAATATGCTCAAACTCTCCGGAATTCATCACGTCAACCTGCAGCAGTTGCTGAAAGCAAGTCACATCTTGCCTTTCTTACTCCGAGAAGGCGAGCGTTAGCTGAGACATTGGCTCAACGAGGACTATTTATGCCTTCAACTGCAGCTGTTTTAACAGGAATCCCAAAATCAACAATCCACTCAGCCATGAATGATTCCAGGCTACCTTTTTCTTTAGCCACTGATAAAGTACCTGGAATTCGTTGTTTAAACGGAGGGCACCCAGCCAGGCTTATTACAGTCGGAGATTTATATCGTTTTGCTCAAAACCATACATCTAAAAGAAAAGTTTAACCTGGTTTTGCTACATTAATTAATTGCTCAAAGCTTAATTTGGTAGGTTTGCTGTCTGGAGCAGATGAGGAGCCACAAATTACCATATGATGAGACTGGTGTAAAAACCATGAAGCCTCTGGATCAAGCTCTTTTACCTTTTTATAAATATCTTCTATATCCACATTAGGAGCAAAATATTGAACTGAAGTATATTTTGGATCATACATTAAATACAAATCTCCTCTCTGCTCCCTGCAAAATTCCCTGTCAACAGTTTCAGAAACTACAGCAGCAGTTTTACCAAATTTAGACTCAAATTCAACCCTTTTTTCCCAATCAACAATGGACTGTTCTCTTCTTTTTAATACTTCCAAGAGTCTATTTAATATTTCTTCTCCTAACTCTACTGATTTTAGAGAAGACTTACTAGAATTATCTTTGGTTCTAATAAAAGACTGAATACTAAACTCATCAAACTGGGAATTAGGAGCCTGGCCTGTATCAATTAACTTATTCCATTCTACTAATTTTTCTAAAGCCCCCCTTAAAATATTATCCTCAGGAATATACCCTTCCTCTTTTAAATACTCATAAACCAAAGATCCAGCACAAGTTTGCAAACCCTCTTTATGCTCATCAAATTTCCCTCCTCCAGTTCCTAAAAATATTTTATCTACAGATTCTTCTTTGGCTGCTAAATCTCTTGAGGCAGACACAAATTCTATTTTGGCCTCAGCAAATTCAGGATGATATTTTTTAAAAAGCCAGATAGCAGCTATATCATCTAAATGAGGATTAATGTGTGTAACTAATGTTTTCATAATTTGAGCATAGCGAAAATTATAGTCTACTGTTTATAGTATAATTATTCTACCATGCCTATCATCAAAAAACTTGCCCTGGCTCCTTTTTTTCTTATTGTTTTTGCCATCTTAGTTTCCAAATTACTTCCTTTTTTAAAATCTTATGATTTTATCTTCTCCTTATCATTAAATACTTTTATAGACTTGCTTGTTTTAGTTGCTTTGATCTCTCTCTCAAGTTTTTTATTTATTTTATTTGCTACCCTATCACAAGATCTTAAATTTACCTTACCAGCCAGTTTTTTATTTGCTTTAGTTCCACTAATTTTTTTAGACTCTTCTATAGCTTTGATTTTAGCTGTGGCAGTATTTGTAAGCCTACTTTTAACAAGCTTAAATTTAGATGCTAGTTTAAAAAGTTATCTGACCTTTCAACCTGGATCGTTACTTGGCCCTGCTACCCGGCACTTATCAGGCTTTTTAATACTTTCTTTTTGCATAGTTTATTTTTTATCCTCCAGTAAAATTATTGCCCAAAATGGCTTCCAAATTCCAGATTCTTTAATTGATACTGCTTTAAGCTTCAGTATGCCTGCAACGCCCAACAATCAGCTTGAGCAAGCCCAAACTAACCTTCCTCAAATTACTCCAGAACAACTAGATCTTTTAAAGAAAAATCCTGATCTACTAAGGCAATCTGGTTTGGATCCTAAAATCCTGGATAGTTTAAGCAACCCACAAAAAAGTACTCAATCTCCAGTAAATTTAACTAATGATTTAATTAAACAAACAGTAAAAGATCAAATACAAGGCTTTCTAAAACCCTACTTAAGCTTTATTCCTGCTATTTTGGCTGTATTACTTTTTCTTGCTCTCCAATCTCTATCTTCTATCCTCAACCTTCTAGTTTATCCCCTGCTCTCAGCAACTTTTTATATCCTAGAAGAATCAGGGTTTATCAGGTACGAAATAGAACAAAGACCAGTTAAAAAACTGGTGGTTTGACTAGACGATAGATAATGGAAAATAGATAATAGAACTTTGAAGGTAGAAGATCGAAGATGGATTAATAAGTTTTCCAATTATTCCTAAGATTTGTTAGTTTACCGCCTAGAGCAATATATCTATTAAGCAATTCATTGCAGATATTTCCATCTAGATAGCCCAGATCTTGTGCTAGACTCAAATGCACTTCTATCTCGTTACTTGATCCAATTGAACAATCGAGATGTTTTTTGAATTCTTTCTCAAACCTCCTTTTAGCCCAACCTTCTGCTATATTAGCAGGCACAGATTTTGAAGCCCTCCTTAATTGCGATGCCAAATCATTCCTTTCGTAAATAGGTAGTTTTATACAAAGTTTATTTACAATGAGTGCTAATTGGTAACTTTCTTGATAGACCTCTAAATCTTTAAAGCTTCTTAATCATACCTCAATCATACTACCTTCTATCCTCAATTCTCAAAAATCTACCTTCTATCCTCAATTGTCTATCGTCAAACATTAAGAGGTTTCATTTCCCCCCAATTAGGACCAGCTTTTAAATCAACTATTACTGGCACAGAAAGTTTTAAAGCATTTTCCATCTTTTCTTTAACCATTTTAGCGATGTCTTCTACTGATTCAGGATCACATTCAAACAGCAGCTCATCATGAACCTGTAGAATTAGCCGACAGCTATCAGTATCGGTCTTTGACCCGTCAGCTTTCAGACTTTTTTCTGATTTTTTGTCTGACGACTGACGACTGACTACTGAAAGCTCTTCATCAATCTCCACCATTGCCTTTTTAATCATGTCAGCACTCGTCCCCTGAATCGGGTGATTCACTGCTGCCCTTTCTCCTGCTGCCTTAATAGCCCTATTGCCCACTTTTAATTCTGGAATATACCTTTTTCTGCCCCAGAGAGTTTCTACATACCCATTTTCATATCCAAAAGTTAAAGTCTTTTCCATCCATTCCCTTACTTTAGGAAACTTTAAAAAATATTCAGCTATGTATTCTCTGGCCATTTCATAACTTATCCCCAGCTGTCTGGACAGGGCATGTGGTCCTTGACCATAAAGTGTGGCAAAATTCATGGTTTTACCAATCATTCTTTGTTGTCTTGTTACCTCATCTATTGGCACATTAAAAATGTTGACAGCTGTAGCAGTATGCACATCCAACCCCTGCTCAAAGGCCTTTTTCAAACCTGGATCATCTGCTAAATGAGCCATAATCCTAAGTTCTATTTGTGAATAATCCGCTGCCAATAAAATCTTACCCTTTGGAGCAATAAATACCTTCCTAATTTCTCCACCCATTTCTCCTTTAATAGGAATATTCTGAAGGTTCGGATTTTGGGAAGAAATTCTGCCTGTGGCAGCTCCTTCTACATTAAAAGTTGAGTGAATCCTGCCATCTTCCCCCACCGCTTTAGGCAGAGCTTCAACATAAGTTGAAACCAATTTAAATAGTTGGCGGTATTCCAGCAGTAAAGGCACAGCTGGATGAGCAACAGACAACTCACGCAAAGTTGCCTCATCTGTAGACCTTCCAGTTTTTGTTTTTCTAACAACTGGCAATTTTAACTCATCAAACAACACTTCAGACAGCTGCTTTGGACTGTTCAGGTTAAACTCATGTCCTACTTTTGAGTAAATTTCTTTTTCTAATTTAACTAATTTGTCTTTTAGCTGCTTGCCAAACTTGCTTAAAAGCTTAAGATCAACTAGTACTCCGGCAACAGACATTTTTTGTAAAACTTGTTCTACCTCCTGATCCAATCTTGCAGTTGTTTTATCTTTACCCTTTACGCTTCTCGCTTCTCCCTTTCCAGGAATCCTCTCTATCAAACTTCTAAACTCCAGCTCCTCAAAAAGCTTAATTACTTTTTGTTTATCAAAATCATGAACTACACATTTTTTCAAATCCAGCTTGATAGGAGCTTCTAGGTCTAGCGTTGCCAGTTTTTTGCTCATAACAGCAGATTCTACCCCTTCAGAAAGAAGAGTTTGCAACCTCAAAGGTAAAGTTTTTATGTTCTCGCTTTTGAAAATCTCCTCAATAGTATTAAATTGATGTATTAGCTTGGTAGCTGTTACATCTCCCACTCCTACCACTCCTGGAATATTATCTGAAGCATCCCCAGCCAATCCTTTATAATCCACTAGCTGCTTTGGGAAAAAACCATATTTAGCTACAAATTCTTCTATTCCATACAACCCCACATCAGCCAAGGTTTTCTTAGGCATAAATATTTTGATATTTGTATCAATAATCTGCATAATATCCCTATCCCCTGTTACTACCACTATTTCCAAATTTTTTTCTTTTTCAGCTTGCAGAGCCATAGTTCCAATTAAATCATCTGCCTCATACCCAGCCAGGTTAAATTCAGGAATATTAAAAGCTTTAACTACTTCATGCACTCTTTTGTATTGGTTGAATAACCCAGCATCTGCAGGCCCCCTGGTGGCTTTATATTGAGTATATGCCTGATGTCTAAAAGTTGGCCCCTTTTCATCCCAGGTTATAGCCAAGAATTCTGGATGAAGCTCTGAAATTACCCTCAAAAGCATTGAGGAAAATCCATAAACAGCATTTACCAGCTCGCCTTGTGAAGTAGTAAACGGTGGCACAGCATGATAGGCCCTATGAAGCAGTGCATTCCCATCAATAAGTACTAATCTCTTCATGGTCAAATTCTAACATATCATCTAAATAGAGTTTTGGCATAGTCCAGATACTCTGGATGACCCTGAGCTGCCATATAAAACCACCACTCAACCCCCCAGAGATAGCTTGTATCAAAACCTGTTTTTTTGGCAAATTCTACATTTGCTTTAAAATCTGCAACAGTAAAAAATTGTTGTAACCAAGGTTCTGCTTGAAGCTCGACAATAATAGTCTTTTTACTGTCTGGAGCGAAAATTCTTGTTATATTAGATTTAATATTGTAAAAATACGGAGTTAAAGGAAAAGTGAAATATCCTAAATTTTTATCATAAACTCTTCTATACAGTGTAGTACCGAACACATCTGATAGTTGCATGGATGTAACCCAAGCACCCAGTTCTCCTGAATCTGTCATAATAATTGGTTTATTACTCATCCCTTTAACTAACTCAACCTCCTTTTTAAGGAAATTTTTATCAGGAGCATCACAACCTTCTCCAAAAAAGCTTAAAAATGGTTCATTTTCTACCTGCCAACTTTCAATAGCAGAATTGTTTTTATACCTATCCACCACAATTTGGACAAATTCTAAAATCTTGTGCTGCCTATCTGCAACAGTTAAATTCTTAGCCCAATCAGGAATATGGCATTCTGGCCAGCGGGGCTGTCTGACTCCTAAAACTGGAATAACTTTTACACCTCTTTTCCCTGCTTGATCAAGCATATAATCCATCTCTGCAAAATTATATTGATCAGGCTTTGGCTGCGCAACATTCCAATAACTGGTAATTCTAATCTTTCTTACTTTAAGATCATCCAATATTTGCAGGTAAGTCTTTTGCCAATCTAGCTTTAGATAACTAGCATAAGTGGGAGAAAACGAAACACCAAATTGCATTTTACCGGCAGGAGAAAAAACTTTTTCTGCTACTGCATTAGCGATCAAAGCTACTATTAAAACCATCAGAGGATATTTGATAACCTTCAAAAAATTACCCACAATCTTAATATAGCTCATTTGGGAGCTTTGACAATAACCAAACTGAACATGTATAGTTTGAGCATATGACATTACCGCTAAGCATTATTATCCCTACTTTCAACGAGGAGCGTTCTTTGCCCACTCTGCTTTCTTCTATCAAACACCAGTCTGTAATCCCTGCAGAAATAATTGTGGCAGATGCGTTTTCTACTGATAAAACAAGGGCCATTGCCAAAGAATTCGGCTGCAAAGTAGTTGATGGCGGTTTGCCTGCCATAGCCAGAAACAACGGAGCAAAACATGCCCGCTGCCAAATCATGCTCTTTCTAGACGCTGATGTCATACTGCCACCCCGTTTTTTAGAAAAAACAGTGAAGGAAATGACCCTACGCCAGCTTGATATAACATCCTGTTTTATTACTCCCAGATCTAATTTAAAAATTGATAAATTCTTACATCAGTTTGCCAATCAATATATGCGGCTCACGCAAGAATTTCACCCTCACATACCCGGCTTTTGTATCTTCGTCAAAAAAGACATTCACTCCTCAATTAAAGGATTTGATGAAACGTTAATTCTAGCAGAAGATCATGACTATGTCAGACGCGCCAAAAAAATTGGCAAGTTTGGCTATTTAAAATCTTTTAAAATACCGGTTTCTGTGCGGAGATTATCCCGCGATGGAAGAGTTAAAATTGCTTTAAAATATATCGCAATCGAACTTCACTTAATCTTTATCGGACAAGTAAGAAATAATTTTTTTAATTACAAATTCGGTCATTATTACAAAAAATTAAGAGGTAAAGAGTAATTTAAAACTTTTTAAAAATTACCAAACTCATATTTAACTGTACTTTTTTTGCGACCGCGGAGCATCATATTAAACCCAAACCGAATCATTTTCAGAGCATATTTTCTCCTGCCTTCCTGACTCACTCTTCTGACAGATGTATGTAGTTTAATATCTTTTAGAAAAATCAATTTACCGCCTCTTTTGACAATTCTATAAACTAACTCTGAATCCTCCCCTACTGTAATACTTTCATCAAAGCCTCTAACTTGATCAAATATTTGACGATTAACATACAAATTTCTAGCAGTAACAACTGGCCAAAAATACTTAGAGACTCTAAATAATAAATCTTCAGCTCTGAAATAAACTGAATCTTTCCAAAAGTTGGAATCAGGAAGATTCTTGGCTGCAGCAACATCAGGTTCTTTTTTTAATACCTCATTAAAATATTTTCCCAAAGCATCTTCTTCCTGCAGCTCCATATCTGCATCAAGAAATAAAAGATGAGGAGAAATAGTTTTTTTTACTCCAAAATTACGCTGTCTGGCAACTGTATGTTTAGGAATCTGGAAATACCTTAAATTTGGCATATCTTTCTGCCTTTTTTTAATTTCAGCAATAGTTCTATCTTTTGAATATGCATCCACCACGACTAATTCAGCAGGTGTAACTGTCTGTCCGTTGATAGAATCGAGTAACCTGCCTACAAAGCGTTCCTCGTTTAAGGTAGGAATAATTATGGCAATATTTATTTTTGTTTGGAAATCAGACATTTTTGGGCTCTTTCTGAAAGCACAACTTTCTCAACTTCATTTAAAGCCGAGGACGAGGCTTCTTTAGCTAAAAAACTACATCTTGAAAGTTTCAAAGCTGTAACTTTGTCAACTAACGAATGCTGCTTTACTAAGTCAAGTCTATCAATTAACTGCTGATCCCACTCAGATAATCTATTCACAGTAACTCTGATAGACATTCGGGCCCTGAGGTCTGATACCTGATCATAAACCGCTTGCAAAATAGTCATATGCAGACCTACAACATCAATTACTTGTGTTGCTGAATCATTATCTTTTAAATTTACTAAACCATTTAATTCTTGCATGTTCGATAAATACCTATAGAGGGTGGGCTCAATTAGGTCCTGCCGGGGAGTTTTAGCCAGACTTTTAACCTCTCTTATTCTGCGGGTGGCAAACTCTAGTTGTCTGAACGCTTTAGTATTGGTAGTAGCTGCAAATTTTAACTCTAAAACTTCACGGACTGATTTTAAAAAATACAAAGGCGAAGCAGGATTGACTTGTGACTCTCCAATATTATCTTCTTGAGCATAAATAGAAATGGAAAATTGAAAATGGACAATGGACAATACAAAGAAAAAAGCTAGAATTTTAATTGTCAATTGTGAATTGTCAATTGTGAATTGTTTCATGATTCTATTTTATCCTTTTAACTCATTCTGAGCAACAATCTTTGCATAAACTCCATTTTTTACAAGCAGCTGCTTGTGTGTTCCCCGCTCCACAATCCTGCCTTTTTCCATCACTAAAATCTGGTCAGCACTTTTAACAGTAGACAACCTATGGGCAATGATAACTTTTGTAAATGTCCTCTCGCTTGAAAGATTTTTTAAGGCTTGCTGAATTAAACCCTCAGAGTGAATATCTAAATGGGAAGTAGGCTCATCCATAATTAATATTTTAGGCTGAGGAAACAAAGACCTGGCTATTGCCAACCTTTGTCTTTGTCCGCCTGACAACTTAACTCCTCTTTCTCCTATTTGAGTCTGGTATCCTTGAGGCAGTTCGGCAATAAATTCATCTGCATAAGCTAGTTTGGCAGCCTGAAAAACTTTTTGCTTGACATCTGAAAACTCAACTTTGCCAGCCCCATAGGAGATGATTTCCCATACTTTTCTATTTTGCACAGGAGAATCCTGGAAAACTACCGAAGTCTGACTTCTATAGCAATCCAAATCTAAATTTTTCAAGTTATATTTTCCATCAATTATGATACTCCCTACCTGCGGGTCATAATACCTGCTTAACAGTTTAGCAATAGTGGTTTTTCCAGAACCGGATTTGCCTACCAAAGCTGTAAAAGAACCAGCAGGAATGGTGAAGCTGACATTTTTTAAGACTCTTTTTTTCTTGTAGGCAAAAGTGATATGTTTAAAACTGATTCTCCCTGCAATATCCACAGTAGTAGCATTGGGGCTATTAACAATACTGGGCTTTTGGGACAACAAAGAAATAACCCTATCCACTGGTTCAGAGGCATCAATAGCCCGTTCATATATCCACCCCAGCTGAAAAATATTAGAGTAGGCTCTTTCAGTCAAAGAAATTAAAAAAACCAAACTTCCTACAGTTATAAACCCAAGTCTGATTTCATAAATACCCACAATCAGTAGCACAGCATACATAAATTCAATGCTCAGGCTCCTCAAAAATCCATTGATCATATGCAGTCTAAACTCTTTTACTGAAAAAGCTTTAATCTCATCCCAGATCGAGGAAAAGGTTTTTGCCTCCCTTTCTTCTTGAGCAAAGGCTTTCACTACAGTAATATTGGTTAAAGTGTCCCCTATCTCACCTGAGGAGGTTTCATAAGCATTATGACGCGCTTCCCTAAACTTGTGGGTATTTTGATAAGTTTTGAACATATTAATAATAAATGGAATTAAAGAAAGGGTAAAAATAATCCCAAAAATCCAATTAACAAAAATCATCAACACAGCACTGACGATTAGCTGGATTACAACTGGTTGAAAACTCCAACCATAAGTAGCTAGAAGGTCAATTAACTTATCCCTGCCTTTATTAACTATATTAAGTTTATTGCCAGTATTTTCTCTTTCATGGTAATCCAAAGATAATTGCAGCATCTTGTTAAAAGTTTGCCTGGAAACATATTGTTCAGACTTCCATAGAAGCCTTACCAAAACAATATCTATTAAGTAATCAATCACCAAAGATAAAATCCTGATTCCTATTAAGCCTCCAATTACCAAGGCTGCTGATTTGAATGTTAAAAGACCTTTGGTAGAAATCAGCAAATCCAAGATCTTTCCAAAAAGATATGGAGCAGCCATTCTGACTACCTGAAAAATAACAGTAATTATGACAATAGAGTAGAAATCCCTATGAAAGGGCTTCATTAAAAGCCATATTTTTTGTAAAATATTCATTTTCCTCTTCGATCGTAACATATCTTTCTCCTTTGACACTAAAAAACCAGCCTGTTCAGCTGGTCTCATCAATTTTGAATTTCGAATTTTGAATTTTAACTAGAAATTATCCCCCAAAAAAGAGGTAAACCAACTGAAATATTTATAATGGGTACTTGTATTGCCATATACAGGTTACTTTCCAACTTTGGTTTGAGGGAAACTGGCCAAGAGCAAGTGTAAACCTTTTGAGCACAAATTGTCAACTTTTTTCACTTTTTGCTACAATCAAAATAATGGCCATAATTTACACTAAGCATGCAAAAGAAATGTTAGTTGTTAGAGATATCAACAAACAATTTGCAGATAGGTGCGTTGCATATCCAGATAAAATACTCATTGGTGACAACGGCAAAAAGATCTATCTAAAAGATTTTGGAGTAAATTATCTAAAGCTAGTTGTCTCGGAAGAAGGTAAGAATAAAGTAATAATTACAGTTCATTGGCTTGATAAAAAAAGAGTAAAAAAGTAAAATACAATAACTATGAAAATCTCTTATGATAAAAAAATAGATGCTATGTATATTTACCTGACCTCTAACAAAAAGCGGATTACTGAAACTAAAGAGTTAGATGATGGTTGGATTGCTGACTATGCTGGTGAAGAACTAGTAGGGATCGAAATTCTTGATGCTTCTAAAGTTTTAGGATCAAAATTAGGACTAAAATCTGTTGATAGATCAAATTACTCTGCAGCTATCCCCCACAAAATCCGCTAAAACAACCCTGGCATTATGTCATTTCTCTCGATATCTTCAGCATTTTCTTGATGCATCTGTAATATATTTCTTGCTGTCATTTCTGCAAATCTCCGTCTTTCTGACCTTGCTGTAAGCGCTGCGAATGGTACGCTTAAAGCAAACGCACCAGCGAAGGCTACACCAAGCTTAGGAAGAAACTGTCTACTCAAAGAAGCACTATCTTCTGAAAATCCAAATAAATATATACCCAAGCCTGTTGCTGCAACTGCTAGACCAATTATTGCTGGTTGCTCTATTGCAAATTGACGTAACTGTCTTGGATAAGTAGGGATTTCTCGAAAACCTTTTCTGATACCACATATGGCTTCCGTTATAAATCCGCTATTAACTTCTCTTCTCTCATTCATACGAGTATACTATATCCTGTTAACTTAACTGTCAACTTTTTTTGCTACAATTAATTTAGTGGCTATAATTTACACTAAACATGCAAATATTTTTTGATTTGGACATACATTGAGACGATCGTACACATGTATGGCAACTCAGATCCCGTACGCTAAAGAAGAACTTGGAACTTTAGCTAATTCAATAAAAGAAGGATGGATCTGTTTGGCGCTGATTACTAAAGTTAGCACCTTTTTGGTTAAAGACTATTTCTGCTTTGGGCAAACCAATCAAATCAGGTCTGACCCTTGTTGGATAAGCACCAGCTAAATTAAATCTTGCTTCAAATCTGGGAGCTGTCAAATCGCTCCATTGAACTTGTTCAGGAATCCTAAAAACAGTTGCTGCAACTTCTCTGTAGTATCGTGGATCAATGTCCCCAATGCCTAGATTTTTACTTGGAGTAGGCAGAAACTTACCAAGTTCAGGGATCCCTAAAAAATTAAGATCAAAATTAACATGACTTAAGAAAATTTGAGCATTTTCATCAAAAAAATTATAAATGGATGCTGCTAAAAGTCTTTTATCGCCTAACTCCATTGTGGCTGGGAAATCATCCAGGTGCCAACCTGTTTTTGTAGCAATCTGAAGATGATACTGTAAATCGACAATATCTGCTGCTTTATAACCTGTCCTAGGAATACCGACGTTGTATTTTGTTACTATTGATGGCTCAACTAATTGTTGAATTAACCAATTACTATGATCAATCATTTGTACTAAACGAGCTTCATCATTAATGGTATTGCAAGCTTTTATTATTGCAAAAGAGCCTCCCCCTCCTGCTGTTATGCTTGTTAGTAAAACCAGCAAACCACATCCTATATCTCTTCTTGAAATTGGTTGGTCTAGCCACACATTTATTTTTCTTTTAAGTCTGGTATCTAGATCTTCTATCATGCAAGGAAATTATAACATACTATGAGTTTAATAGGAAGCCACCTGTGTTTCCTACATTAAATTTTTAAAAGCCTTGGCTAATTTTAAATCAAAAGTCTTAAATGTTTTTATGCCATGTTCTTTTGCGAAAGCTAGATTGTAGCAATCTTTCAAACTTAGATTTTAACTTCTTGAATAAATCAACGCTGCAAAGATCATTTCAAATTATATTTCTCTTTAAAGTATTCCTCTTTGGCTTCCTCTATAATGGTATCAATATCTTTGCCTTTCCACTTTTTTGGCATAGGCACAGATCCTGCCAGTTCTTCTATTAGCTTTTCAGCAGGAGTTAACACTAACCGTCCATTCTCTTCAGAAACGATTACTTTCTAACCAATCCTAAATCCTACTTTTCTGAAAAGCTCTACAGGTAAGGTAAGTTGTTTTTTACTGGTGATAGTAGCCATTTGATTCATAAGTCTATGTCTTTACAAGGAAATTATATCAAAAACAAGGAATATCTGTCAAATGCAAGGCTACTTCTTTTTCCCTACTATTTTTTCAAACTCATCAGATTCCAGGGTTTCTTTTTCCAGAAGTTGCTTGGCAACAGCATCAAGCTTTATTTTATATTTTCTGAGTAAGCCTTGTGCTCGAGCATAACCTGCATCCATAATCTTTTTTACCTCTGAGTCTACTGCATCATGCATTTTTGGTGAAAGTTCTGAACCCTCTTCTCCTCTCCAAATCCCAAACATTGACCTTGGACTGACACTAATTGGACCCAAAGATGACATCCCATACTGGGTTACCATGGCTCTGGCAATGTTGGTGGCCACATCAATATCAGATGCTGCTCCTGTTGAAATATCCTTAAAAATTAAAGCCTCCGCTGCTTGCCCACCCAAGGCAGCTGTAATTTGTTCCACAAGACGTGATCTGCTCTCATTTGATCTATCCTCTGTTGGTGGAAATAACGTATGCCCTCCAGACATACCTCTGGAAACTATCGAAATACGATGCACAGGATCAACATTTTTAAGAAAATGCCCAACAACTGCATGCCCTGCTTCATGATAGGCTGCCAGTTTTCTATCACGTTCAGACTGCATTCTTTTTCTTTGAGGGCCTAATTTTTCCTTAGTGGCTGCCTCTTCTAAATCTTTATTATCTATCGCAGTTTTACCCTCTCTTGCTGCCAAAATTGCTGCTTCATTTAACATATTGGCCAGATCTGCCCCGGAAAATCCCACAGTACGTCTCGCTAATTTTTCAGTTGAAACATCTTTGGTAAAAGGCTTACTCTTCATATGCAGCTCGATAATAGCCTTCCTATCCTCCAGATCTGGAAGAGACAGTACCACCCTTCTATCAAAACGACCTGGTCTGATTAAAGCTGCATCCAATAAATCAGGTCTGTTAGTAGCCGCCAGAATAATGACACGATCATTAGGAGTAAACCCATCCATTTCTACTAGTATCTGATTTAGGGTTTGCTCTCTTTCATCATGCCCGCCAGAAATTCCCACGCCCCGCTGTCTGCCAATTGACTCAACTTCATCTATAAAGATTATGGCTGGAGCTGCCTTTTTGGCCTGAGCAAACATATCCCTTACCCTTGCTGCACCAACCCCTACCAACATTTCCATAAACTCTGATCCAGCAATAGAAAAAAATGGTACCCCTGCCTCCCCTGCCACAGCTCTAGAAAGCAAAGTCTTACCTGTACCAGCTGGACCAACCATCAATACTCCTTTAGGGATTCTGGCACCTAATGCTTTAAATTTATCAGGAGTCTTGAGGAATTCTACTACCTCAGAAAGTTCTCTTTTGGCTTCTTCTGCTCCTGCTACATCTGTAAATTTAATTTGAGGTTGATCTTTGGTAAAAAGTCTGGCCCTGCTTTGAGCAAAAGAAAAAATGCCCTGCGCTCCTTCCCTAGCATTTCTAAAAAGAAGAAACATTAAACCTACCAAAATTATTATTGGCAAAACTGCTGACAAAATACCAATCCAGGCTTGCTGCAGAGATAAATCTTTAACCTCAATAGTCACAGTTTTAGGATCAACACCTGAAGATTCTAATATTTTATAAATTGATTCACCTGCTTCTTTACGGGAAATAAGTTTTTGGTCAGATCCTTTAATATCTGCAGTGATTTTATCCCCCTCTAGAGAGATTTTTTGGACCTTACCGTTCTTTACATCAGTAATAATTTGAGAAATTGGCACTTCATTACTAGATGCAGTAGTAGGTCCGCCTGAAACTTGATAGAAAAAGATTAAAGCAGCCACAGCAATCAAAACATAAACAATCAGGCCTTTAAAAATGGAAAAAAACCTTTTATTGAAGTTTAACTTTCTCTTACCATTTGCCATGAGGTGGATCTTAGCATACTGGAGCCCAATTTGCTAGCCACTATCTAACGGATTTTTGATCCTGGAGAGACTTCACGGGGCACAGTTAAAAAAATAGGCTTATCATCGCAACTTGCTGCCAGCATCATGCCTTGAGACTCTAATCCCATCATCATCCTTGGTTCTAAATTAGCCACCACTATTACCTGTTTACCCTTTAAATCTTCTGGCTTATACCATTGTTTTACCCCTGCTAAAACTTGTCTTGGCTGCTCCTCCCCTAGATCTACCTTTAACTTAAGCAATTTTTCAGACCCTTCTATATCTTCTGCTTCTATTACAGTCCCTACTTTAAGCTCAATTCTTGCAAACTCTTCTATAGAAATCATAGTTGCTCCAATCCTAATACTAATTTCATCGCTTCTTCCACCTCTTGTAGCTTGCTTTTGGAAATCTTCCCAATCTTTTTAATTAAACGATTCTGATCAATACTTCTCAAAAGTACTGGCACTAAAACAGAGCGCACATCAAAACCTCTTGGTTTGCCTAAATCTACTATCTCGGAAGTATAAGAAACAGGCACTAGCGAACTACTCGGTATAACAATCACATGATAGGTGCCTTGATTAACACTGTTATTTGAGATTACTAGTGCAGGTCGTTTTTTATGAATTTCCCTGCCAAACGCGGGCTCTAGATTAACTACCCAAAATTCCCCTCTTGTAATTAGTTTGGCCATCCTTCAATCTCAGTAGCTTTCCACTCCTCAGCAACTTTCCTATAAAAGTCTCTATTAATTTTTAAACTTTTAATAAGCTCTTTTCTAAGATTTCTCTTGGGTAACTGTTCTCTAATAGCATTTGCTATAAACTTGCTTCTTTTTTTAGCAGGAATAGTTCTTTTAAGATTTCTCGCTATCTCATATGGTAAAGTAATATTTAATCTTTGAGCATGCATACAAAATCTCCTTAATACACACTAATTATACACACTATTACTTGAAATAATCAAGTTTCATGGCTTTCTTAACTTCAGTTAAAGTCTTTTGCGCTTCTTTTCTGGCCTTTTCTGTTCCTTCTTTTAAAATCCGTCCGGCAAGCTTAGGATCCCGCTCGTACCGAGCCCGATTTCCTCTTATTGGATCCAGGAAATTATTTAAAACTTGCACTAGATATTTTTTAACCTCAATATCACCTACTTGGCCCTTTGAGTAAAGTAGTTTGTAGTTGGTAGTTTGTAGTTTATCATGCTCTGTCCCAAAAGCATCAAGATAGACAAAAACTGGATTTCCTTCTACATGCCCTGGGTCTGTTGCCCTGATTCTAGTCGGATCTGTGTACATACTCATGACCTTTTTTTCTACTACTTCAGTAGAATCAGACAGGTTAATCACATTGCCAGCAGATTTACTCATTTTAGTTGCTCCATCTATTCCAGGCAGTGTTGGCACCTCCCCTACTAACACATCAGGTTCTGGAAAGACTTTCCCATAAGTTCTATTAAAATCCCTGGCAATTTCCCTGGTTACCTCTACATGAGATTGTTGATCTTTACCAACAGGTACCAAATCTCCTTTAATCATTAAAATATCTGCTGCTTGAAGCACCGGGTAACCTAATAACCCATATGAAGGAATTTGAATTTGGGCATCTCTCATCACATCTTTTAAGGTTGGCATTCTCTCCAGCCTAGGTACTGTTGTTAAATTACCAAAAATAATAGCCAGCTCAGTTACCTCTGGAATTTGAGATTGGATATAAATAGTAGATTTTTGAGGGTCAATCCCAATGGATAAATAATCCAAAACCATCTGATAAATATTTTCTTTTAAAGCTCCTGTATTTTCTGGTTTAGTGGTTAAAGTATGTAAGTCTGCAATAATAAAAAAACATTCATATTCATCTTGCAGTTTAACTCTGTTTTTTAAAGACCCCACATAGTGACCAAGATGTAATTTCCCAGTTGGCCTATCCCCTGTTAATATTCTTTTCATGATTTATTTCCTTTTACCATATCCTCTTTAATTAAGTCTTCGGCAAGCTTCAACCCTTGTTTGGTGTAAAAACCATCATAGGTAAATACACCATCAGCTTTAATTTTTTTAGCAACAACTG
>CAYQAW010000007.1:0-59103 GCA_964415615.1 uncultured Gammaproteobacteria bacterium | reverse complement strand
TGCTAGCCCTGGCAGCTGTAACTGAATCTCCAAAACCAGCATTACCCATGACTTGCAAAAGCATGGCTGGGGAGGTGGTTCCAATACCAACATTACCAGTAGAGGTAATTACTACTGGGTTTGAGGTATTAGTATTAACCTGGAAAGCAGCAGATGGGGCAGAAGTACCTATTCCTAATCTGTTGTTAGTATTATCCCAGTAATAGTTTGATGGGTTTTGAGATACTACTCCTGATGTTCCAGCAAACAGTCCTGCTCCAGAAGTAAATCCAGATAATGTTAGGTTTTGTCCTGAGGCAATAGTAGCTCCACCATTGAAAGTAGAAAGTCCTGTGAAGGTAGAAGTACCTGTAACAGTTAAAGATCCTCCTACTCCCACATTTCCAGTAGTGGTTAATGTAGATGAGGATATATCTGTAGCAGACAGAGCTTGAAGTATGGAAGATCCAGTCACAGTTAAACCACCATTTGCCTGTAGTAGGGAACTGATAGTAGCTGTGCCTCCAATTCCTACATTGCCTGTAAAGTTAGCTGTACCAACAACAGATAAGTTGTAATCAGCAGTGGTTGTTCCTATTCCAACATTTCCAGAGGAGGTTACAACAAAAGCTGAGGAACCATTGGAGTTAATTTGGAAGAATTGGGTTGGATTGGATGTTCCAATTCCAACATTGCCTGTACCATTGGGAATTAAGGATAAGTTTTCATTAGTGCCTGTGGTGATATCATTTCCAAAACCAGATAATACTAAGCCAGTAGTATTTTCAATGGTAGAAGCAGCACCACCGTTTACCCCAATTCTTATACCTGAGTTAAAATCAAAAGTATTATTGTCTCCATACCACTGCAGTACAGCATTAGTAGCAGAGCCTCTTTTAAAGCTTAAAGATGAATTAGCGCTGTCTGAGGTATTGGTGGAGTTGATTAACCAATCAGAAGAAGAAGTAGAACCTCCAGTAATCACACCTGCTATATTGGTGGCAGTGATGTTGTAGGCATATAAATTATTCCATCTGACAGCAGAAGAGCCAAGATCATAAGTAACATCATTGCCAGGCAGGATATTGCCATAAGAGGTGGTGGTGCCATCAAATCTGGTGGTTCCAACAACATGTAAGTTAGCTGTTGGAGAAGTAAATCCTATTCCAACATTTCCTCCTGAAGTAACCACCATAGAAGAAGTGCCTGAATTTACCTGGAAAGTTTGAACTGGAGCAGTTGTCCCAATGCCGACTCTATTATTTTGTGTATCAATCCCAAACAATCCATTAACGGTAAAGGCATTGGTGTTACTGCTTAAAGCTAAGTTAGCTTGGCCTGAGGTAGAAGTTAAATTTAGAGCTCCAGTTGATAGAGTTAAACTATTTGAGGCCGTTAAAGCAGAAGAAAATCTACCAGTACCTACTACATCCAGAGTAAAAGATGGAGCAGAGTTAGCTATCCCAACATTACCAGTGATAAAAGTATTATGGGCAACTATATTATTCCCTACAAAGTTATGAGTTTCACTAACTTCTATATCAAAGGTTTGTTTTTTACCAGTAGAGTATTTAGTTTGTATTTTCTCCCATCCATCAGCTGTAGCTATAATCATTCCAGGTTTTAGATACTTGATTTTTTCCCATTTAGTGGTATACTTGGAAATGTTTAAGAGACCATGTGGACTGCGAACCCTTGTAAACGCCTGGCGCAACAGTTCTGAAGCCAAGAAGCCTTTGAGTTTCAAATTGGCCAGGGTCTCTTTTTTATTGGTTTTCTGAACTTTTCTTCCTGTCTGGGTAAGGTATGCTGCCAAGTGAGCAGGTGAGTGTTTACCAACTTCTTTAAAGCGGACATCAATTTCCGGATAGAATCTTTTTATTAATGCCGTAATCTTTATCCCATATCCTGTGTAATCAGTATCAATTTCCAATCTGGTGATAGAAGTGTTTGATTTTTGTAAAAGATCTATGATGGAGAATGCAAAAATCTCCGGTCCAAATAATTTAGGTCTGTCCTGATAGTAGTTATCAAACAATTTCCTTTTAAGTTCTTTGGAGATTGTTAAAGTGAATGCTTGATTTTTTTGGGCTATTGCTACCACAGATTTTTGGGTTAAGATTTCCACCTTAGGTGATTGATCAACTTCAAAGACAGAGGATTTTTGTTGATTAGCACCTGGAAGGTGGGCCTTGACTCCTTCCAGGTGTGTAATAGTCAGATATGGGTGTTCATTTGTAGTTTCAATTCTTTTTCCTGACTGGGTAACTAACATGAATACTCCCTGTTTACCCATATTTTTGAGGGCTTTGACAGTATGAGGTTCAAATTCACCAGTACTCTCATTTAAGGACAGGATTTGGTCTCCTGTTTGGATATCTTTAATCTCTATATCTTCATATTCATCAGACCACTCACCATTCTTCTTTTTCTTCCTTCTCCTCAGCCTGGTATCTCCAGTCACACACTGTCCTACTACATGCAGGTTAGCCAAAGGTGTAGTAGTTCCTACTCCCACATTTCCATTAACTCCTAAAATAGCTCCAGAAGAGAGGGAAGAAGAAGCTGTCCCCCAGCCAAATAGTCCTCCGCCATTTACCTGTAAGGCTGCTCCTGCAGCAGAGGTACCAATACCAATATTACCAATTACTGTTAAAGCAGAAGTTGGAGCAGCAGTAGAACCTATACCAACTCTGGAGTTAGTAGAATCAAAGTTAAATCCAGCTCCTAATCTAAATGCTTGAGTAGAGGAGGTTAACCCTAAGTTAACAGCTCCTGAGGTAGAGGTTAAATTTAAAGCTCCTGTGGTTAGAGTTAAACCATTGGAAGCAGTTAAGGTAGAAGCAAAAGAACTAGTACCACTGACAGTGAGGGTATCAGAAGGAGCAGAGGTGCCTATTCCCAGCCTGGTATTGGTATCATCCCAGTAGAAGTTTGGGTTGTTTTGAGACAGAGTTCCTGATGAGCCTGCAAAGACAACTGATCCTTGAGAAAGAGAGGAAAATGTTAAAGATTGACTGGTTATCAGGCTCCCGGTGATATTAGCATCACCGTTTACATTTAACGCAAAAGAACCAGGCGCGCTGGTTCCGATTCCGACATTACCTTCTATAATGGCACCATTTGGTGGTGGCGAAAGCGAGTAGTAAGCAGAACCAACAGATAATCCTGAAGATACCCCTAGGGTCGAAGAGAGAGTCGAGGCGCCCGTTACTCCCAAAGTTCCACCAATAGTAGTATTGGAAGTAATATTGGCTGTGCCTGTCACGTCTAATTTATATGCTGGAGCATTATTAGCTACTCCTAAATTACCAGATGCATCAATAGTAATACCTGAGGTAGCTGTGCCTCCTGTGATCAGAGCGATCTTGTTTGTACCAATTAGATATAGACCTGAATCAATATCACTGCTGAAGGCTAAAGCTGGGGCAGCAGCTGTTCCATCAGTTAGCAGAACCTGACCAGTAAAAGCAGGCGAGTCTTTTAGAGCAAGGGTAACTGAACCGCCTAGTGCAACAGTTCCTCCACCAGTTAAGTTGGTCCCAGCAGTTACAGTAACAGATGGATTGGTTAAAGCAGAATTGGGGATATTAGTTAAAGTATTGGTAGAACCAGAAATGGATTTGTTGGTTAAAGTATCAGTAGTATCTTTACCAACTAAGGTTGTGGTGGCATCAGGTAAGGTTACAATTCTTGCACCAGTTGGAGTCCAGGTTAAAGTGCCTGTGGGTCCACCACTTTGGAAAACTAGTTGATTTTTAGTAGAGGATAAATTAAGACTGGCAAAGGTAGGAGTAGAGGTAGTTGATACATCTTGATCTAGTTTGGCAGTCTTTGTTACAGTCAAAGTAGTATCTCCTGATGTTAAAGCAATGCTATTTGTTGAAGGAGTAGCTTCCAAGGTTAAACCATTGATGCCATCACGCACAGATAAAGACCCATTGATTTGAGTATCGCTGTTTATTTCTAGATATTTAGAAACAGTTGTTACAGCCAGGACATTAGAGTTGGTAGTTGGTAGTTGGCCCCGATTGAATCGGGGTTGGTAGTTGGTAGATAGCCCATTTTTCTTTTGGAAAGAAGCAACCATGAAGCCAGAAATTATTAAAATTACTACCAAAGTAAATCCAGCTCCAATTAAGAATTTGTTTATATCCTTTGTTTTCTCCAGAGTGATAGGAGTAGATGTAGGAATAATATAAGAGCTAGGTGATATATTTTTTGAATCGGAGTTAGTTTTTTTGAGTAATTCTTCTGTGCTATTGGTGTTTTTAGGCTCAGCTTTATTTTTTCTGCTTAAGGATACTAAGGAATAAAGTCTTGTTCCGCCAGAGGTTCTGATGGTTGCTATTTTGCCAGCTGCTTCCCATCTTCTTAAGGTGTCAATAGAAACTCCTAAAATTTTAGAGGCATCACCAATTTTTACAGACAGAGGGTAAAGTCTTGTTCCGCCGGGGGTTCTTTGAACTGTGATTTTTCCAAGCCTCTCCCATCTTCTTAAGGTGTCAATAGAAACTCCGAGGATTTCAGAAGCTTGGCCAATCTTAACGAAGTTATTAGTTTGTAGTTTGTAGTTTGTAGTTTTTTCACTATTAACTATTAACTCTGAACTATTAACTTTTTTCGCAGACGGTTTTTCCATAAAAACAAAAGTAAAAAAAAGAGGGATTCAGGCTTCCGTCTGCAAAAATCTAGGCTGCTCTGCCCTAAATCTATGCATCTTTTTTTATCATGCATAGATCCTATATCCAGTATGCATAGATTTTGACGCATTTGTCAAGACTTATTATTAATGATTAATATATATAATGGTTAATACTAATACTTAGTAATTAAAATTCATTACTAAGAAGAAAAAAGGGGGTAATCAAAAAGGATCAGAATTAATTTACAATTTTCAATTTTGCAATTTTCAATCAATGATCAATGGAATAATTTTCAAACATTGGTAATTGAATCATTGAAAATTCATTGTAAATTGATAATTGGTACTTGAAAATTACTACTTATCTAATTGAGGCTGGATATATGTATAAATACTCACCTTATTTTCTCTTGTTAAAATTATAGCTAGAGGAAATTTAAAAGTTACAGATTTTTGGTCCAGCGTTCTTACCACAATAGGTTCATTTTCTACAATGGTTATAAAATTAGCATGTTGGGGTAAGATATCAAAATTCCCCTGGGGGTTTTTGGAGCTGACTGAGGAAGCAGTAGTATCTAAGATTAGTTGTTGAGGGGAGATGATTCTGACATGTAAGGTTTGCATAATAGTCGTCAGCTATCAGCTGTCAGTCATCAGACAAATCAGAAAAGTCTGAAAGCTGAAGACTGATGACTGAAAGCTATATTATCTTGGCGTCAGCCAGAGATCCAATGTACATAAATTTTTCTGCTGGGGTGTTATCTAATGAGCCAGAAAGTATTATTGCGATATCTTTTACACTAGTCTCTCTGGAAACATAAACTCCTTTTTTGCCAGTTTGTTTTTCGGTCATAAAAAAAGGCTGGGTTAGATAATTTATTATTTTTTTGGTCCTGTTATAAAGTATCCTGTTTTCCGGGGATAATTCTTCTTCTCCGACAATTGCTACAATGTGTGATAGTTTGTTATAGTTTTCCAGAATCTTTTGAAACTCTGTTAAAGCTTTAAAATGCACTTCACCTAAGAAAGACCTGGAAGCAGTAGAAGAAGAGGACTGGAATAAGTCTATAGGAGGGTAAATACCTTTTTGGGCAACAGAACGTGATAGTACTATGGCATTATCCAGAAGCGACATAACAGCTACTACTCCAGCATCGGAAATTTCATCTGCTGGCACGTACACATTCTGGAAAGAAGTAATCGCCCCATTTCCTGTAGGGATTAGTCTGTCTTCTAGGGTTGCTACCTCTGTTTGAAGAGTAGCCTGATAGGCTTGTTCAGAGGGGATAGTACCCAGAAGCGTTGCTACCTCAGCTCCTGCCTGAACATACCTGAACATATTATCAATAAAAAATAGCACATCTGATTTTATTTCATCCCTAAAATATTCTGCCTGGGCTGCTGCTGCTAAAGCTATCCTGAAACGGATAGCTGCATTTTCATTCATTTGTCCCAGCACCAGGATTGTTTTAGGTAAAACTCCTGATTCTTGTAAACGTTGAACCAACTCTTGTCCTTCTCTAATTCTTTCTCCTACACCTGCAAATACAGAATAGACTGGTTTACTTTCACCTCCCAGGTGTGATTCAGTCTGCAGCTTATGCTCACCTGGGAGGTGTGAACTGGCTGGTCTTAAGGTAATGTTGTGCATGAGTTCTGTAAGTAAAATAGTTTTTCCTACACCTGCTCCTCCTATAAAGCCCACTTTTCCACCTTTTTGTATGGGGGTCAGGAAATCTATAGCCTTGATGCCTGTTTCTAAAACCTGATAGGTTGATTTAACGATATTTAAAGATGGCGCTTTGGAATAAATAGAGCTTTTTTTATCTGTAGTTATTGCCTTGCCATTATCTTTGGGAATTCCAAATAAATCTATAACCCGTCCTAAAACAGGAGACCCCACAGGGACTTTTAAATCAGATCCAGTGCCTACAACTTGCATGCCCCTGAATAGTTTATCCGGATTACTTAAAATCTGGACAAAAATTGAAAGTTCAGACTGGGAAAAAACTTCCAAAATTACTGAGGGGTCAGAGGGTGCAGCCAGTATCTCAAAAAGTTCAGGAAAAATATCGCCGTCAATCTCAACAGTAGCAATTTGGCCATTGACGGAGGTGATGGTTCCGCGGGCCCGATTTTGATGGTTTAGGGAAGGTGTGGAGGCGATATTTGGACTATTTTGAACAGTTGGATTTGACATAATGTTCTGACGATAGATGATGGAAAATAGAAAATGGATCTTTGAATATAGAAGATAGAAGATGGAATTATCTACTATCTAACTTCTATTATCAAAATACTATCTTCTACCTTCTATTGTCTAATGCTCCTTTCTTACAGCTATCATAGTAGCAAAATTTTCTAAAATTGTATTGTTGTCCATGTTTCTTTTAGCATATGCTTTAATCAATTGATAATCTTTAAGAAATTTATTTGCCTGCGTTTCTGCACCATCCATGGAAACAAAACGGGAAGCTGTTCTGGAGAGTTCAGATTCTAAAAATGTCCCCTCAATTAGTAGAGTGATGATTTGACTGTCAAAAAAATGCAATATTTTACCTAAATCCGGCTCAAAGATAAATTTAAATCCTTCTTTGTTTTGAGGATGGAGATTGGGATCGCTTGCTACGAGTGTACTTGAGGCTGTGATATCTGTTACCACAGGTTGCTGGACTAGTAAACTTTTCATACTGGAATAAAAAACCAGTACTTGGTTATAATCCTTGACCATATTTGTTAAAGCCAACAGCTCAACACTATCTGGCTGGTCCTCTTTTAATGTTATTTCCTGGTAATCTTTAAATATGGGATCAGCCCTGAAATAATCTATTGCAGCCTTGCCCAGCATGATTCTATCTGTATCTAAGTTTTGAGTAGAACTTACAAAAAACTTTAATAGATCAGAGTTAATGTTGCCATAAAACCTGTGATTTGAAGTTAAAACTATGCTGATTGTCTTTTTAGGTTTGGTAATATTTGTTTTTCTCCTGACAGCCAGATTTTTAATCAAAGCATAAACTCCTTCAATCTCTTTAAAAAAGACCCTGTTTCTTTCCACCTCTGTTCTGATTCTTTTAATTTTCAGATTGGCAATTTCAGAATAAGCTTGAGCAATCTGTTTTAAAGATTGTCCTTCTTCCAGCGCTGCATCAATTTGTTTTATAGTCATAATAGTCTTCAGTATCGCTTCGCTCTCAGCTTTCAGCTTTCAGACTCTGAAATTTTTAGTCTGATGGCTGAAGACTGATAGCTGATAGCTATTGGCAGATTTTTGTCAGTACTGGTCCTGCTCCCTCCAGCATTTTTATTAATTCCTCGTCACTTTTTAACTGGTTGATGGATTTGGTAATTGGTACAAGTCCAGGATTTTTTAGAAAGTTTTCAATAATTATTGGTTTATATTTTTCAACAAAAGCTTTGTTTTTATCCTGCAAGAATTTGGTAAAGGGGAGTGCCAGAAGTATAACTTGAATTTGTTTGACTACAGCAGTTAAAGATTCTTGTTTTAAAATTTCCATGATTAAATCTCTTCTTTTTAATATCAGCTGAGTTTCTGCTGGTAGTTCTGAAGAAAATCTGGAAACTGTTTCCAAATCTGCTGCTTCAGATAGAACTTGCCTGATTTTAGTAGAAAGTAAATTAGTTAAATGGTTTTGAGTTTGCCTGCCTACTCTGGATACTGATAAAGAAATATCTATGGCTGGTATTTGTCCCTGGGAACGCATAGAAGCTTTAAACATTAAATGTCCATCAGTCATGGACATCACATTTGTAGGGATAAGAGTAGTAAAATCATTTAAATTAAGCTCGATTACAGGTAGAGCTGTGATAGAACCTCCGCCAAATTGTGGCAAAAAATTCCCAGCCCTTTCCAGTAAATGAGCATGCTGGTAAAAAATATCTCCAGGATAAGATTCTCTGCCTGGGGCTTTGTTGCCGAGCAGGGAAATTTCCCGGTAGATTTTGGCATGCGAGCCTAAATCATCTAATATCAACAGCACATCTTTGCCCTGTTTTTGGAAATATTCAGCAATAGTCATGGCAGTTTTAGGAGTTAAAAAAATTAGAGGCGCTGGTTCAGAAGAAGATGTGGCAACCACAATTGTATAATCCAAAGCACCATTGTTTTTTAGGGTATCAATCAAATTCCTGACTGTCACAGCAGGTTTGCCAATTGAGGCTATCACACAAATTACACCAGTGTTTTTTTGATTTATAACTGTATCAATCAAGAAGCCTGTTTTACCAGAATGGGCATCTCCCAAAACCAGTTCTCTTTGGCCTTGTCCCAGAGGAATCAAAGTATCAATTAAAGTTATTCCTGTTAAAAATTGGGTGGTAATAAATTCTCTGGATTCTATTCCAGGGGCCTCTTTGTCCAGTTCTGAGATATCAGTAGATTTAGTATGGGAAAGTAGGCCCTTACCATCAATAGGTATTCCTAAAGGGTTGACTGCCCGCCCTAGCAATGAATTTCCTACAGCAATTCCTAAACGGTTAGGTAGTTTTTTAAATTGTTGCTTTGGTTTGATTTCTCCTTCATCTAACATCAGAACTTCAATTTTATCTTCTAGGGTAGAATTAACCCAGCCACGGAGATTATTATCAGATTCCACCATGTCATTAACTCTGATGGTGGGGAAGCCATTTAGGTAAACTAGAAAATCCCTGCTTGATACAACATAACCTACTTCGTTTTGATTCATAATAATAGTCTTCAGTATCGCTTCGCTCTCAGCTGTCAGCTTTCAGATTTTTAATTTTTTAGTCTGATAGCTGAAAACTGATGGCTGACGACTACCTTAAGAACTTCTTAAATTCCTGCAAAATTTCTGTATTTTTACTTTCCAGTTTAGCTTTCAGAGAATAATCTTTATAAATTCCTTTCCATACTAAAGCAGGCCCAGCAATAAGGTCTGGTTTCAATTTAATATCCAAAAGGAAATTTGGACCAAAATTGGTTCTGATATAGGTGCCTAGTTGGGCTAAAGTCATCTCATCTGGTTCAAAAGTTAAATACATAGTTAAGGTTTTAAGTTTGCCCATCTCCTTGTCAATTTCAGTAAAGATTTGGTAAACATTATCTTTGTTAAATTTTTGATAAAACTCAGTGGGCAGGGATTTGAGCCAGCTTAGTTGTTCAGGAGTAAAAGAGAGGTTTTCTCCTCCAAAAAATGCTCTCAAAAGAGAGGATTTTAAGATCCTCAGTCTATGTTTGAGTTGGGATAAGGAATAGGTGTCTTTTAAAATAACGGCCAGCGTGTCATCCATAATAGTCTTCAGTATCGCTTCGCTGTCAGCTGTCAGCTGTCAGCTGTCAGACTTTTCTTGTCTGATGACTGAAGACTGATAGCTGATAGCTATTTATACAATGAATTTCTCCACCTTAGCTTTCTCAAGTGCTTCATAAATAATATCCAGTTGGTCTTTTAAAGACAGTTTTTTGCTTAAGACTATACCTAAAGTTTGTTCCATCATGGCCACAATATTTTCATCAATCAGTTTAAGCTGCTCGTTTTTATAAGTTTCAATTAGTTGTCTGGTGCTTTTTAACTCCAGTTCAATGGAAGAGGTGGTTCTTTGCTCTGTCTGTACCAGCAGATCAGCTAGTCTTTCTTCAATTCTGCCAAATAGCTGGTTGATTCTTTGTTCTCCTGTTTTTTTGCTAGCTTCCTCAAATTCAGCGCTTCTTTTTTGTAAGTCTGTCATAAATTGTAAAAGCTGATTTTGGGCAGAAGCTATAGTTTGCTTAGATGCAAGTAGAGACTGAGAGATTTCTTTTGAAAAATCCTGCTCCATTTTGGAGGTTTCAATTTTGCTGCCAGCTACTACTTTTATGCCTTCCAGTTCTGCCTGTCCCAGTAAATCCTGAGATTTTTGGATGGATTTATGTAAAGTATTCCAGCCTTTCTCCTTGAATTGTTCTAAGAACCTCTCTTCAGAAGATTCAAGTTTTTTTCTCTGGTTATATTCACGAAGATAGAGAATTGTGATTAAAACGATGGTAAAAATTAACAGTAGGGTGGTTAAATCCAAGGGCAGAGTGGGCATAAGTAGATGATACGACAGAAAGTGACAAGAGTCTAGAGTCAAGAGTCAAGATACTATACTAGCTACTAGACTCTAGCGACTAGTCTCTCGCTAAAGTCGTATGATTAGGATCGAAGCTACGATGCCTACAACTGCTGTGATAACAAGTAATGCAATGTTGATAACCATTGAGAATTGAATTGTTGATTTGGCCATAGGATTTCTACCTAATGCCTCAATACTTTTGGCTATAGATCTGGAAAAAGTTAGGAATCCAAAGGTAAAAGATAAAAGTATCACCAATCCTGCAGCAATAAAACGGACAGTATTACCGATTTGTTTAGGATCAGAGACATTTTCCAAAACAGCAGTACCTAAAAATCCAAATAATCTGCCTGCAAATCTAGGATTAGTGAGTTCTGTGTATTCAATCCTGATGGCAACAGTGATTGTACCTGAGGCAACTTTACCTCGGGGGCCATCTATTTGTGGGGCGCCATCTCCTTTAAATTCTCCTAGGGCAACTCCTAAAGTATAACCTGATTCTGAGGCTTTTTGTCCTTTGCCTAAAATGTTAGAAGTGGTGATATAGTCACCGTACTTGATAGGACCATTTAAAGTAGTGACATTAACTTGGGTAAGACCAGAACGTACAACTGGTTTGCCTTGTACTTGAGTGCGGTAGACCAGAAGCGGTTGGTTGGAAACAACTCCAAACATTTTATTGTCAAAACCAATGTCCGCCCGCGTTAAGCCTTTATCTGTGGCTTTTAAGATATCTCCTCCCACAGCATCTTTGTCTGCTATCTCATAAACAGAAGTAACTTCAATACCTTGAGATTCCTGAGCATAGATAGGGTGAAGGGTGAAGGGTGAAGTGTGAAGAAATAGAAATGATAATGCAACTAAAATTATTAACTTTCCCCTTAACGCTTTCCCCTTAACGCTTTTCATATATTCACAATACAGTAATCTTTGGGAAAGGTCAAAAAAGAGGGGAAAAAAGTACAAAAAAAGAAACAGCCGTCTGCTCTGTTCCTTTTTTTGCTGATTCAAGCATACCCCAAAAGTACAATATTGTCAATCTCTCATTCTATATCAAAAAAAATCAAGATAATTACCGCATGAACACAAAATAGAGACTAGAGTCAAGAGTCTAGAGTCTAGAATAGATCAGAATATGTATAAACTATATCAATTATAATTAGATAACAAAGTGTTTAGCTTGTGAAAAGAGAATATGAAAAGAGAAATAGCTATCAGTAGTCAGTCTTCAGCTATCAGATTTAAAAAATTAAAAGGCTGATGACTGAAAGCTGACAGCTGACGGCTTTTATGTTAACATCAGGTTATTATGAAGAAATACATTCCTCAAGATATAGAGCCCAAGTGGCAGAAGAAGTGGGGAGAGGAGAGTCTTTATTTAACTGATCTTTCTAAATCGACAGACAAATACTATGTTTTAGTCGAGCTGCCTTATACCTCTGGCGATCTACATATGGGTCATTGGTTTACTTTTACCATGGGTGATATTTTAGCCAGGTTTAAATCCAGGCAGGGTTTTAATGTGCTTTTTCCTAATGGCTTTGATGCATTTGGGCTGCCTGCTGAGAATGCTGCCATTAAAAACGGCATTCACCCCCGAGACTGGACATATAAAAATATGGAGCGGATGAGAGATCAATTTGAAACTTTAGGTACATCAATTGATTGGACAAAAACTATGGTAGCTTGTGATCCTAAGTATTATAAGTGGAATCAATGGATTTTTTTGAAAATGCTAGAAAAAGGTTGGGCTTACAGGGGAAAATTACTGTCAAACTGGTGTCCAAAAGATCAAACTGTACTTGCTAATGAAAATGTTGAGGACGGTAAATGTTGGAGATGCGGAACAGAGGTGGTCCAAAAAGAAATTGACCAGTGGTTTTTTAAGATTACTGCTTTTGCAGATAAATTACTCTGGCAAGAGCCACCTCAGGCAGATTGGCCTAAGTCTTTAAGAGTAGGGCAAAATGATTGGATTGGCAGATCAGAAGGTATAGTGATAAAGTTTGATAACATAGAAATCTTTGGTACCCGTCAGGACACGATATTTGGGGTTACATTTATAGTTATCAGTCCTGAAAATTCTTTGCTAGCCGCTTTAGTTATGCCTGAACAAAAATTAGCGGTCGAAGAGTATATCCGACAAGCAAAAAAGAAAAGCGAGCTGGAAAGAAAAGAAAATAAAGAAAAAACAGGAGTATTTACTGGTTCTTATGTCAAAAGTCCAATTAATGGTGAGAAACTTCCAGTTTGGGTAGCTGATTATGTATTAGTAGGCTATGGAACAGGTGCAGTTATGGGCGTGCCAGCCCATGACCAAAGAGATTATGAGTTTGCCAAAAAGTTTGATCTATTGATAAGAGAAGTTGTTAAAGGCGGGGATATATCCAAAGCAGCTTATATAGGCAATGGAGAAATGGTAAATAGCGGAGAATATAATGGATTGCTAAACAAGGTAGCCAGGGAAAAAATATCAGATTATTTAGAGCAACATAATTTAGGAAAAAGAACCACCAACTATCATCTTCATGATTGGTCAATCTCAAGACAGCGTTATTGGGGCACACCTATCCCAATGATTTATTGTGATAAAGATGGGGCTGTTCCTGTTCCAGAAAAAGATTTACCAGTAGAACTTCCCTACAAGGTGGATTATGCTCCTCATGGTAAGCCTCCATTGGCTACAGCAGAGGATTGGGTTAATACAGAATGTCCTGAATGTGGTGGGCCTGCTAAAAGGGAAGTTGAAACTATGGATACTTTTGTGGATTCTGCCTGGTATTTTTTTAGATACCTGGATCCGGAAAACGACCAGGCAATCTTTGATAAAAATATTGCTGCTGAATGGATGCCGCTCGAGATTTATATTGGGGGACCTGAGCATACTTTAGGCCATGCTTTATATTCCAGGTTTTTTACCATGATTTTTAAAGAGTTAGGGTTAATAAATTTTGATGAATATGCCAAAAAAAGGATTCACCATGGTACGATTTTAGGTCCTGATGGAGCCAGGATGAGCAAATCTAAGGGGAATGTGGTCAATCCTGATGAAGAAGTAAAAAGTTATGGTGCCGATGCTATCAGGCTTTATTTAATGTTTTTAGGCCCTTTTGATATAGTTACTTCTTGGAATCCTGATGGAGTTAATGGAGCATATCACTTTTTACAAAGAGTCTGGATGTTACAGGAACGATTAACGATTAACGATGAACGATTAACGATGAACGATTTAAGGATAATGCATAAGACGATTAAGAAAGTGACAGAGGATATTGAGCAGTTAAAGTTTAACACTGCTATTTCTAGCCTCATGGAATGGTTGAATTATCTTTCCAGGAAAGCAGAGATCTCTGCAGAGGAGTATAAAACTTTCTTGATGCTACTAGCTCCATTTGCGCCTCATATTACAGAAGAGTTATGGGAGATATTAAAGTCGTCAGTCGTCTTCCCCTTCGGGGGCCCACAGTCGTCAGACAAAAAATCAGAAAAAAGTCTGACAGCTGACAGCGAAGCCACGCCGAAGGCGGGCGAAGCGATACTGAAGACTGATAGCTTCTCTATACATCAGCAGTCTTGGCCCAAATTTGCTAGTAAATTCCTGGAGGAAGAAGAAATATCAATAGCTGTTCAAGTTAATGGAAAAGTTAGAGATGTATTAGTGATACAGAAGGATATAGTAGGAAATAGAGAGGTTGTAGAAAAAATGGCCAAAGGCAGTAAAAAGGTGGGGAAATTTTTGGATAGAAAATCTGTGAAAAAAATTGTGTATATCCCTGGTAAAATAGTTAGCTTTGTTACTGGCAACTAGCAATTGTTATTGCTAATGATTATTAGTAGATAGTTTAGACTGTTATGACAATGAAATCAAAAACTGCTGCGAAAAGAGATAATATCTGGTTATTATCACGTCTGGATTTTATCTGGTCAAAGTATTTTGCAGATGTTCCCCAAACAAACAAGGTATTTATAAAGTTTGGCAGGTCTGCTAAATATAGACTAGGGTCAATAAAGTTAAACAGGACTACAAAATCCAGTTATGTCACTATTACTTCGATGTTTAAAGATTTAAACATCCCTGCTGAAGTGGTAGATCATACTATTGGTCATGAGCTGGTTCATTACGCTCATGGATTTTCTTCTACCCAGCCACGACTGCACCGTTACCCTCATGCTGGTGGAGTGGTCAATAGAGAAATGAATGAGAGAGGGATGGGCTATCTGCATGATGCTTATAGAGAATGGGTAAAGCAATATAGAAAAGAATTGACAGCAGATTGGTAGAGTATGGACAGTCCAAATTGGAGAGAAAAGCTGGAACAATTTAAAATCCCCATAGCTTTAAGTCTTTTAGGACTGGTGCTGATTATTGGAGGAGTACTTGCTTCAGGTTTAAATAAGCAGCAACCAAATCCGCCAGCCGGCGGATTTCCCAAGGAAAGTTTGGTTCAGAACCAGAAATTTATTTCTGTTGATGTATCTGGAGCAGTCCAAAAGCCTGGTGTTTATAAGTTCACTGATGGTTCCAGGATTGAACAAGCCATAAAAGAAGCAGGAGGTTTTAGCCAGGAAGCCAATCAGGAATATATATCAAAGTATTTAAATATGGCACAAAAGCTATCAGATGGCAGTAAGGTTTATGTGCCTTTTGCAGGGGAGCAAGTAAGTGGGTCTCAAAGCAGTGGAGTAGTGGCTGGAGTCCAGGCAAGTAATAAAGTAAATATAAATACAGCTAACTCAGCAGAACTGGAAGGTTTGCCAGATATTGGTACAACCAGGGCTGCTAAAATTATTTCTGGTAGGCAGTATGCTGCAATAGAGGATCTTGTAAGCAAGAAGATCATATCCCCAGCTATCTTCGAGAAGATTAAAGACTTAGTCTCGGCATATTAATACAATTCTTGACACGATCGTTACAAATAATGTAGGGTTAAAGCATGGGCTTAAGGAAGAAAAGCATTAGCAGTGCGGTATTGTTTACCCTTGAAAAGGCAATTGATGGTTATTGCAGGTTGGAAGATTTTGCTTTTCACCACTACAGATATCATTATGATATCCCTGAGCTTAAGAAATCTTCTTTAGCTCAAGCTCTAAGAAGATTGAGATTAGATGGTTATATTGAAAAAGATGTTAAAGAAGGACAGATTATTTTTAAATTGACTCAGTTGGGCAAAGATTTTTTAGGAGTAGAAGATGAAAAATGGGATGGGTTATACAGGCTAGTTCTTTTTGATATTCCAGAGAATAGAAGGGGGATCAGAGATCTTTTTCGAAGGAGACTAAAAGATTGGGGATTTAAAAACTGGCAAAGAAGTGTTTGGGTTAGTAATAGAAATATTACAGATAAACTACGAAGGCTGATCAAAAATTTAGAAATTGAGAAGTGGGTGGCGGTGATTGAATCAGGAGATGAGTCTTTAAACTACATAATATTCAACGATCGTGGAAGTTAGTGTAGGGTTTATGAAGAAGTTGCCAATTATTTTAGCTATTGTTTTATACCTTTTGATCTATTTTATTAGGTATCAGCAGGTCTACGACACTGAGGGTCAGACCCAAAGGGATAGAGGGGATGTAAAAGTTGACTTGTTTCAAGGTGAGCGCCAGTTTTTGGATCAAAAAATCAGCCAATTTTTGCCTTCACCTCAAGCAGAACTGCTTTCAGGGGTATTATTAGGGCAAAATAAAAACCTGCCTGGACAACTTAAACTGGCTTTAAGAGATACCTCAACTTTGCATATAGTGGTGGCCTCAGGACAAAACTTAAGTATGGTAGCTGGATTTTTCTTGAGCCTGGCTGGGCTGATTAAAAGAAGAAATGCTCTGTTTTTGAGTCTGTTGGCAGTCCTACTTTATACTCTGCTAACGGGCGTACAGGTACCAATTCTTAGAGCTGCGATTATGTTTTCTTTAGCATCTTTGGCTTCTTTATTTGGTAGAGCCAAAGAAGGCTGGAGAGTACTACTTATTACTGCTGCTTTGATGTTACTGGTAAATCCTAAGTGGGTTACTGATTTATCTTTTCAATTAAGTTTCCTGGCCACACTTGGGGTAGTGGTGGTTTCTCCTATTTTACTTGCCTATTTTAAAGTTTTACCTATCATTGGGAATGATTTAGCAGTTACCTTGGCAGCTCAACTGATGGTTACACCTATTATTATTGCTAATTTTCATCAATTATCTTTGGTAGGGGTAATTACTAATTTATTTATAGGTTGGACAGTACCTTTTATAATGATTCTAGGAAGCTTAATGCTGGTTTTAGGGTCAATTCTGGGTTTAGCAACTAGCATATTTTTGACATATTTTATCTATGTAGTTCAATTTTTTGCTTCTCTGCCCTTTGCTTGGGAATATGTAGGAGAACAAGTTTGGATAACATGGGTAGGGTATTATATTTTACTTGCTGGGATTATGTTATTATTAAATAATGCTAAAGCAGATACTTTTAGGAGACCTTAAAAAGATAATTGAAGATTTGGGGTTTCCAACTAGTGATATAGTTTTATCTAGTCCCAAAAATTATGCTTTTGGGGACTATACCACGAATGTAGCCTTGCAGCTTACTAAACTAAAACCAGAAAATAGTAAGCAATCACCAGTAGAAATTGCTAATGAAATAGTGACAAGAGTCAAGAGTCAAGAGTCTAGTAAAGACTATTTAGAAAAAATAGAAATTGCTGGTGGGGGATTTATTAATTTTTTTGTAAAGGCAGAAAATTTAGCAGATAATTTAAAAGAAATTTTGGAAAGAAAAGAAAGTTTTGGAAAATCAGAAATTGGTAAAGGAAAAAAGGCCAGAGTAGAGTATATTTCTGCCAATCCAACAGGGCCTTTACATATAGGTAATGCCAGAGGCGGACCACTAGGTGATACAGTAGCCAATGTTCTAGCATTTTGTGGATATGAAGTTTTAAGAGAATATCTTGATAATAATGTGGGTGGACAAGTTGAAGCTTTGGGTGCCACAATTAAAGCTAAATATCATGGGAATTTAGCCAGTCAAAATCAATATCAGGGAGAATATATTAATGATTTGGTTAAAGAATTGGAAACTGAAATAGAAGATAAGTCTGATTTGGAGATAGGCGGGATGGCTGTGAATTTGATATATGAAGATATTATGGCTGACGCTCATGCGATGGGCATTAAATTTGACTTAGTTGTCCATGAGTCGCAGTTGCGTAAAGAGGCGCCTGAAATTATAGAAGAATTACAAAAAAAGGGAGTAATTAAGGAAAAAGATGGAGCTTTGTGGCTGGCTCCTAATGATGAGTTTCTAAAAGATAGAGAGACTGTAATTAGAAAATCAGATGGAAATTATACTTATTTTACTTCTGATATTGTGTATCACAAACAAAAATTTACAACAGGCGCAGATTTGGTGATAAATGTGTGGGGCAGTAATCATCATGGGCATATCCCCAGGATGCAGGCTGCCATTAGAGCCTTGGGTTTTAACCCCCAAAAACTAAAAGTAATTTTGTATCAGTATGTTAGAGTTAGAAGGGGTATTGATATAGTTAAAATGAGCAAGAGGGCTGGTAATTTTGTCACTGCTAGGGAGGTTTTGGATGAGGTAGGAGTAGATGCTTTTAGGTTTTATCTTCTCAGGTTTTCTCCCCAAACCCATATGGATTTTGATCTGGAGCTTTTAAAACAGCAATCAAACAAAAACCCAGTATATTATGTTCAGTATGCTTATGTCAGAATGGTAAATATTGTTAATAAAATGGAAGGCGTAGAAAACATAGATTACAGTTTGTTGAATTCTAAATCAGAGCTGGATTTAATCAAGCATCTGCTGAATTTTCCTGATCTGATAGAAGAGATAGCTGCAAATTATCAGGTGCAACAACTTACTGAGTATGCAATTTATTTGGCAGACTTATTTCATAAGTTTTATGAAAATTGCCCAGTGCTGCAGGCAGAAAGCGAGCAACTGATTCAAGCAAGACTTGTTTTGGTTAGTTCTGCCAAAATTACGATGGAGAATAATTTAAAACTTTTAGGAGTTTCAGCTCCTGAAAGGATGTGAGCTATGTTTAAAAAACATTATCAAAAACGATCTCCTAATATATTGTTTGTTCTATTTAGACTAATTTTGAGCATGGTAATGCTGGCAGTTCTGGCAGTGGGAATTTATGTTGCCTATAAGCATTTTTCTGGTATAGATCCTTTAAAGTTGGATCCTCAGGCTGTGGTTAAAAATGTATTAGCAGCGAGAACTCCTCAACAAGTATTAGGGGTTTTATCCTCAATTAAGATTGATTCAAAAACTTTACCTATTCTGTCCAATAACCAGCTAGTTTTGGAGAATTCTACCCCAGATACAGCAGTAACTCCAGCTTTCAGATTCTTGCTAATAGCTGATTCTCATAGTGATAATGATGATTTAAGTAAAGCTCTTGCTCATGCTAGGGCATCTTATCCTGATTTGAAATTTATCATTGGACTTGGGGATTATACTAATGTGGGAACTACTGCAGAGTTAAATAATGCTAAAAAAGAGCTGGATAGTTCTGGTTTGAGATACTTTTTAATAGCAGGAGATCATGATCTTTGGGACTCTAGAGATAAAAAAATGTCAGACGGTACTAATTTTAACCAGATTTTTGGGCCACTTTTTCAATCTTTTGATTACAACAATTTTAAATTCTTGCTTTTGGACAATAGTGATGATTATAAAGGCTTAGGAGATACTCAGCAAAAATGGATTGAAAATGAATTGGAAAAGATTAAACAACAACCAACCAATGGTACTTTTGTTTTTCTGCATGAGCCTTTGTTCCATCCTTCTTCTGATCATGTGATGGGTAAGATAGAAAGTGGTTTAAAGCAACAAGCAAGGGATTTGATGTATCAGTTAAAGGCTGCTGGGGTTAAAAAGGTTTTTACTGGGGATACTCATTTTTTCTCAGAGTATAAAGAGCCTGTAACTGATCTTGAGATGGTAACTATTGGGGCAGTGACCATCGAAAGAAATCCTCAGGCTCCCAGATTTGCAGTAGTGTCTGTATTTGATGATGGCACAACTAAGGTAGAGGATGTAGAGATAAAGTAGTATAATACTTTGAATATGTTACAACAGACTTTGATACTGATAAAACCTGATGGAGTCCAGAGAGATTTAACTGAGGAAATAATTAAAAGATATAAAGCTGCAGGGCTTAAAATTGTTAAAAGAAAAGATATAATGGCCCCTTTAGATATTGTTGAGAAACACTATCCAATGGATCCAGATTACCTTAAATTGATTGGTGAAAAAACCATTGCTGCAGGACAGCAGGTAAAATCTGCAGAAGACCAGGGTAGAAAAGTAGTCACTTGGCTTAGAAAATTTATCACATCTGGTCCAATTGTAGCTTTGCTTTTGGAGGGGGAAGATGCAATAGTTACTGCTAGAAAAACTACTGGTTTTACAGATCCAGCTACTGCTGAAAAAGGTACTATCAGAGGAGATTTAGGCACTGATAATATCTTAAAAGCAAACCAAGAAGAAAGACCAGTTTATAATTTAATTCATGCCTCAGGTTCTGCAGATGAAGCTCAAAAAGAAATTGAGCTGTGGTTTGGGGAAGATTAACGAATATAGTTCCAGGCTTTGGCTAAGCTAACCATCCTAAAATAATTTTGTCCGAACTCATTAGCATCTATATTATTTTTCTTAAGATACGCTTGAACCTCAGCAGATTCTCTCAAGACAGCGAGGGTAATATTGTCATTAACTTCATGAACCCAGGTTGCCGTATGCCCTCTTCCATCCGCTCCCAATGTATCAAAATCATGGTCTAGCGCATCAATGGTGATATTATTTTCTTTTTGACGACTTAGTATATAAGTCCGATCAGCGCCTATCATTATTCCTGGTCCAGCATTATATTCAGTTAAAGCGAGGGCCATAGATGGGTGTGAGCGGCGGATGATTTGTAAGTAAGCCAGAGACAAACGGATGTTGTCTCTGGGATTAAAGATATCGTAGGTTTTTATTCCCAAATATTGCGCTGTTTGTTTGGCTGCCTCCTCCTTGATTTGCCCAAGTCCATAAGCTTTATTGTTGCTTTCTGCTTTAGGATCACCATTGCTTTCTATAGATATCAAAAGCTTCATGAGTTTTTTCATATCTTCTTTTTCTTCTTCCTTGATTCCTATTTTAGGATCATTTACTGCCTCATCTATCAAAGGACTCCATTTTTGAACATTGGCATATCTAAGCAAGGCTGCCCCTTTGGAAGCTAGAAAAGTTTGACTTTCTTTATCAGCTTGCTCATTTGTATATTTAACTTCAGCATTGATAATTGCAGCGGTGGGTTTAATAATGTTTCTTCCATCAGAAGAGTAGGTAGTAGGGATTAAGAATTTGGCAAAAGAATTTTGAGTAGCAGGTTGTTCTGTTGTTGCAACTGGAGGTTGAATTTCATTTGGAGCGATAGTTATAGGTGTAGGTGATGCGAGTACTGACAGAAATAAACTACCAGAAAAAAGTAATGCAGCTGCGCCTGTGGCTATTAACAACCTTCTTCTGGCAGCCAACAAATCTTCTCTAGCAGGAATAAGTTCTTTAAGAAAGTTTGGTAATCTATTTTTCCCTTTGTCATGAGCTGGGTTTAAATCTCTCCAGCTTGTACCATGTTCAGGTTGGTATATTTTTCGTGGTTGAAACCCAGATTTTTCAAAATTCTGATCCATATCTTCATTGTACACAGAAGATGGTTTTGAAGTAAATGTCAGGGATGAGAGAATGGTTAAAAATCCAATAATTTAATATCACTCATAGGGAAGTGTTTTTTGTTTAGAGAAACTAAGATAGCTTCATTCATGTTGGCGGTTGCAGCAATTAAACAATCTATTAAGCTTAAATTTTTTAGATTCTTGGAATATTCCTGCCAATATAGACCGGCTTGTTTTGCTACTGTGGATGTTACATCAAAGTTTTGCAATTCATTTAATAGTCTTTCAGTTTTTAGCAGTTCTGTAGGATAAATATTTTTATATATTTCAGCAATAGTTATAGTAGAAATAGCAAGGGAGTCTTTTTGCGCCAACTTTTTAAGTAAATTAACATATTTTCCGTTCTCTCTCAGCACCCAAATAAGAATATCGGTATCAATTAGGTACATATCTAAAAAATGCGTTCTGAGGCTAATCTGGTCTTTTCTAGCCACTTTATTACATCTTTTTTGGTTGTCCACTCAGGATGATTTTTTGCAGTAAAAACACCAGCAGCTGACTGAAGAGCTTTCTCAAATCTATCAGTATTAAATTCTTTTTTCCCAACAAGTTCTGCTACAAGCTGATTTTTCTTCCCGTCACGGATAAGCAAATTAGTTCCACTTGTTACCCTTTCCAAATATTGCGCCAGATTATTTCTAAGTTCACTAATGGAAACTGTTAATGTCATAACTAAATATTAGTACATATTGTACAAATTGTCAAGCGGATTTCCTACTAGTCGGGGTGACTGGAATCGAACCAGCGATAAGTTCCTCACGATCCCGAATCGTGCGCTCTGCCACTGAGCTACACCCCGTACTTAGCATTATACCTTCCAAGATGTTAAAATATCCATGTGTTCGTCCCTGTAGCTCAGTAGATAGAGCAGCTTCGTCCTAAGAAGTTGGTCGGGGGTGCAATTCCCTCCAGGGATACTAAAGTATGTCTAAACGTTTTAGAACAATATTTATTGTAAGGTTTATTGGGTACCTGGTATTTTTTGCAGGTTTAATTACCTTTATTTTTATGCTGGGGCCTTTAGTTCAAGCAGAAGTAAGTTATAGAGCAGATAGGATCTTGCAAGTTAAAAGAACTGTGTCTCAGATTACTGCTTTGCAGCAGGTTGAAGCAACTTCCTCTGCTCAAACAGTTAGTTTTAGTAATATTAACGCTTCTGAAAACAGTATTATTCCTGTTTCAACAGAGTATGGAATAGTTATTGAAAAAATTAATGCTAATGCAAGAGTAGTTGCAGGTGTTAATCCTGGTAATGAAAGGGAATATACCCGTGCGTTAGCCTCTGGTGTAGCTGAAGCTTTAGGTTCAACTCCTCCAGGTCAACCGGGTAATTTATATCTTTTTTCTCACTCAACAGATGCTCCATGGAATATAGTCAGATACAATGCTATATTTTATCTGTTGAGAGAGCTTGAAGCAGGTGACTTGGTGGTTATCTTTTATAAAAATAAAAGGTATGATTATATAGTGTTTGATAAATCAATTGTAAATCCCACAGATGTTTCTTATCTTACTAACAGATATGAAGCGCCAGTTCTAACTCTGCAGACCTGTGATCCTCCAGGAACATTATTAAATAGACTCATTATTAGAGCAAAATTAGTCAATAGCTGACCCCGATTTAATCGGGGTGATATAATTTAGACTTATGAGTAAAAGATTCATTATTACCATAGTAACCTTGCTGGTAATTGCAGTTGTAGCTGGTATAGCTATACTTTTCGCTAAAGGTTATACCTTTTCTCAAAAAGAAAAAAGGATAGTTGGAACTGGAATTATCACTGTTTCTTCAGAGCCAGATGCTGCTTCAGTTTATATAGATGGGCATCTGACTACTGCCACTAATGCCACAGTTCCATCGCTGCCTCCTAAAGATTATTCAGTAAAGGTGGTAAAAGAAGGTTTTATTCCTTGGGAGAAACAAGTGTCTGTAAAAGAAGGTTTAGTGACAGCAATTAAGGTAACTCTTTTTCCGGCAATCCCTACTATTTATCCATTAACTTTTACTGGAGTAGATAATGCTACTTTGTCTCCTGATGGCAGCAAGCTTGCTTATATTGTGCCCGGTTTCACTAAGAAAGGTGGGATTTGGGTTTGGACCCAGATGCGGAATCAACCAATTTCTTTTGTCAGATCTTCAGAGCCACACCAGATTGTCCAGAATACAATCGCAGATTTTTCCAAAGCCACACTTAAATGGTCTTCTGATTCCAAACAAGTCTTGGCAACAGTAGACCCCGATAAAATTGGGGTAGATGATAATAATTATCTGTTGGATTTTGATAGATTGAATTCTGATCCCAGGGATATCACACCTCTTTTGCAATCTACTTTAAAATCTTGGGATGAAGATACTCAAAATAAGAATACTTCAAGAATTTTGGCTATCAAAGATATTAATTTACGTCAGATTGCCTCTGGTTCTGCCAATGTCCGCTGGTCGCCAGACGAGACCAAATTTATGGTAGTAAATCAGTCGTCAGTCGTCTTCCCCTTCGGGGGCCCACAGTCGTCAGACAAAACAAAAAGTCTGACAGCTGACAGCGAAGCCACGCTGAAGGCGGGCGAAGCGATACTGAAGACTGATAGCTCGGTGAAAGTTTATGATTTAAAAGATAGAAAAGAATATGCCATTCCTCCAGCCAAATCTCATATTTGGCTGCCAGATTCAATGCACATTATCTTAATTGAAGAAGGAACAATATCAGTCGTGGATTTTGATGGTACTAATAAAGCTGTGATTTATGCTGGCAGTTTTCAGGATAATTTTGTTTTTCCCTGGTTGGATTCATCCAGGTTGGTTATTATCAGCTCATTCCCAACTCCTACTGCCTCAGAACCCAACCTCTATGGTATAAATCTTAAGTAGACGTCAGTAGTCAGTCGTCAGCTGTCAGACGGTCACAATTTAAGTCTGATAGCCGAAAGCTGATGGCTGATAGCTGATAGCTGATAGCTTTTGACTCCTTTAGTATATCTTGTGACTATGTTTTTGGGTTGGTAGAATGACACCAGCGATATGTTTAATTTCTCCAAAAGAGTAGGGATAGATTTGGGTACTGCAAATTCTTTAGTTTATTTGGCAGGTACTGGCATAGTTTTAAACGAGCCAACTGTGGTCGCGGTTACCACAGATGACTATCGGGTTTTGGCTGTTGGTAATGAAGCCAGGGAGATGCTAGGCAGAACCCCTGGAAATATTGTAGCCTCCCGTCCGATGAGGGATGGAGTGATTGCAGACTATGTAATCACCGAGGCGATGATCCGTTATTTTCTGGATAAAGTTTGTGGTTCTTCAAGGATTTTTAAGCCTGAAGTGATGGTTTGCGCTCCAGCTGGTGTGACCTCTGTGGAGAAAAGAGCAATATTGGATGCTACTTTATCAGCTGGCGCAAAAACTGCTTTTTTAATAGATGAACCTTTGGCTGCAGCAATTGGCGCCAAAATTCCTATTGCCAATCCTTCAGGCAATATGATTGTGGATATTGGTGGGGGGACTACAGAGGCAGCAGTGGTTTGCTTAGGAGGAGTGGTGGTGCATACATCTGTAAGGGTAGGGGGTAATAAGCTTGATGAGGCGATACAAAGTTATATCCGCAAGAAACACAATCTAATTATAGGGGAGAGGATGGCCGAAGAGGTTAAAATTAAAATAGGGTCTGCAACGCATCTTAAACCTTCTGAGATGCAAAAAATGGAAGTAAGAGGCAGAGATGCTTTTTCAGGTTTACCCAGATCTATTGAGATTACCTCTGATGAGGTGACTGAAGCAATTTCTGATATTATCCGTAAGATAATAGCTGCTGCTAAAGGTGTTTTGGAACAAATTCCTCCTGAGTTGGCTTCAGATATTATTGATAAAGGAATTGTGATGAGCGGGGGAACATCTCTACTTAGGAATTTAGACAAATCTTTAACAGATGCTTTAGGGGTGCCAGCTGCTCTAGCAGAAAATCCTTTGCTTTGTGTAGCTTTAGGAACTGGTTTAGCTTTAGAAAACCTGGATCTGTACAAAAGGTCAGTTAGTAAAAGATAATAGCTTTATGGTCATTGGTTTTGATGGATCCAGAGCGTTTGTTGATAAGAAAACAGGGACAGAGTATTATTCTTATCAACTACTGAAAGCTTTAGCCAGGATTGATAAGAATAATACTTATATAATTTACACAAGGGCTACAATTACTTCCACGATCGTTACAAGTAATGTAGGATTGCCTAATAATTTCCAAATCAAAGAAATTCGCTGGTTTAGATTATGGACTCAAGGGGGTTTGGCTTTGCAAACTTTTAAGGATAACTTGGATGTGTTGTTTGTTCCATCGCACACTTTGCCAGTGATCAAAAAGCCAGGACTTAAAACTGTAGTAACAGTTCATGATTTAGGTTCTGAATATTTGCCTTCCATGCATCAGATTAAACAAAGGCTTTATTTGGGATTTATGCAAAAGAGGCAGCTTAAAACTGCCACTAAGATTATTGCTGTGTCAAAAGCTACCAAACAAGATTTGGTAAGGAAAATACATATAGACGAAAAGAAGATTAGTGTGGTTTATGAGGGCTACGATAAAGAAAAGTTCAAAGTTCAAAGTTCAAAGTTCAAAGTTAGTCAAATTATTAAAAAATATAACTTAATATATCAAAACTACTTCCTCTTTGTAGGTACAGTACAACCAAGGAAAAATTTAGAAAGATTGATAGAAGCTTTCAGTCATCAGTCTTCAGCTTTCAGACTGATTATTGCAGGATCTAAAGGTTGGATGAGTGATGAAATTTATAAATTACCAAAGAAGCTGGGGATAGAGGATAGGGTTAAATTTTTGGGATATGTTCCTGATGAAAAGTTACCTGCTTTATATTCTGGGGCAATTGCTTTTGTTTTTCCATCTCTTTTTGAAGGGTTTGGACTGCCAATTTTAGAAGCTCAAGCTTGTGGATGTCCTGTGATTACTTCTAATTTATCGAGTATGCCAGAAGTTGGGGGTCCGCCAGCTGGCGGAGCAGCGGTCTATGTGAATCCCTATGATATTGATGATATAGTAAGTGGGATGGGTAGAATCATGAATCATGAATTAAGAATCAAGCTAATTAAAATAGGACTCGAGAATGTTAAGAGATTTTCTTGGGAGAAGTGCGCTAGAGAAACCTTGAAGGTATTAGAAAGTAATACATGAGAGTAGATATTTTGGGAGTAAAAATTGATGACATTGATATAAATGAGGCCTTGACTCAGGTAGAGGAGTGGATTTGTCCCGATGGTAGTTTCCATCGAGGATCCTCGACGAATGAAATTCGTCGGGAGAAACATTATGTAGTTACCCCTAATCCAGAATTTCTTGTGGCAGCCCAAAAAGATCCTATATTTAAAAAGATATTAAATGATGCAGACTTATCTGTTCCTGATGGGGCTGGACTAAAGCTGTCTGGAAAAATCAAAAATACTTTTTCCGGGACTGATTTTATGGAGAGGCTGATTGAGGTAGCTGCAGAAAAGGGCTTTGTAGTAGGCTTTCTAGGAGGTAAAGATGGTGTAGCAGAAAAGGTAGCTGAGTGCTTAAAGAGAAAATATCCAGCACTTAAAGTTTTGTTGACCAGTGCTGATACAAAAAGTCTGATACCCCCCTTGGATTTATTATTTGTGGCTTTAGGTCATGTTAAACAGGAAAAATGGATTGCTGACAATTTAGATAAAATTCCAGTGCACTTGGCTATGGGAGTGGGAGGAGCTTTTGATTATCTTTCAGGTGAAGTTCGCAGGGCTCCAAAATGGATGAGGGACTTAGGATTTGAGTGGTTATTTAGACTTATATTACAGCCTTGGAGGATTAAAAGACAAATGGCTTTGGGACAATATATTCTATACTTATTAGCAGAGTATGTTAGTTAGGTGCTAATTTTTGGGTAATGCCCAATAACCACAATACTGCTTCCTTTTTATATCTTCTGTCTCCTCTGGAGTTAATTCTTATTGCGGGTAACTTGCCTCTTTTGCCCCAGCGCTTGATAGTAAGGGGAGAGACACGCAGTATCTGCGCAACTTCTTTAACTGTTAATAAATCGGGGAGAGTTTCGAGTGATAACTTGTCTGCCATTCTGACTCAATATATATCATAACAAAACAGACAGTGTCAATACTTCACTTTCATTCAGTATTGACCCATTTCCCGTCACCCGCGCTAGGCGAGCGACGAGAAAGCGGATTATTGTAATTCTACAGTTGCGCCTGCGGCGGTAAGCTTTGTTTTGGCTTCCTCTGCGGTTGCCTTATTAACTGATTCAAGTACTGGTTTTGGAGCTGCCTCTACCAAATCTTTAGCCTCTTTTAGGCCTAAGGTTGCAACGAGTTCTCTTACAGCTTTAATAACTGCAATCTTATTGGCTCCTGCGCCTGATAAAATAACATTAAAGGTAGTTTTCTCTGGTTCTGCTTCACCTGCTGCTGCTCCATTGTTTCCAGGAGTTGCGACTGCAACTGGGGCTGAAGCGCTAACACCAAATCTATCTTCTAAAGCGTGAACTAAATCAGCCAATTCTAAAACAGTTAATTTCTCTACTGTTTCTATGATTTTTTCTAAATTAGCCCCGATTTTATCGGGGTTAGCTGAAACTGCCTTGGATTCTTTTTCTTTAACTTCCTCTACTGCTTCTTTCGCTTCGGTTGCTGCCTCTTGGGCTTCTTCCCTAGCTTCTTCTGTTTTTGTTTGATCGTCTGCCATATTAATTAGCTTTCAGTCATCAGTCTTCAGTCGTCCCGATTTAATCGGGATAGCTGAGAGCTGACTACTGATAGCTATTTACTCACCCCCCTTCGCTTTGTGGATTTCGGAAAGTGTGTATACTAGATTTCTTAAGTTGCCTTGTAGAACTGAAATAATGCCTTGCAAAGGAGCAACTAATACTCCCACAGTTTTGCCCCGGAGTTCATCTTTGGTAGGAAGGGTTGCAAGTTGCAGGACTTTGCTTTCTTCTAAAGCTATGGTGCCTAAAAACCCACTTTTGATTTTACCTAAGGAAGCATCTTTGAGGGCTTTGACTAAAATTTTAATAGGGGATATTTCATCATCATAGGCAAAGAGTGTGGCAGTTGGGCCTTCTAATTCAGTTGGTAGTTGGTAGTTGGTAGTTGGTAGTGCCCGGGATAGCAAAGTATTTTTGGTAATACTAAATTCTCCATTAACATCACGGAGGCTATTTCTTAAGTCTGAGAGCTGCTTCATACTCATGCCTTTATAGTCTGCAAAAACTATGGCTTTTGCTTTACCTAATTTTTCTGATAATTTTACAACTGCTTCTTCTTTTTGTAATCTTGTTTTCATAAAAAAACTCCTTTCAAGGAGTTTTGTAGTCGTCAGTCTTCAGCTGTCAGCTTTCAGACTTTGAAATTTTTAGTCTGATGACTGAAGACTGATAGCTGAAAGCTAGTCAATTCGCCTCGGTGAGACTTATATGCGACCCGCCCTGAGCGGAGTCGAAGGGCTCACTTTCTTAAGCTTCCTTATTCTAATCCAACATGCTACAATTTGTCAAATGTCGATTATTATTTTGAAAAATAGGAAAGCAACACAGAAAGAACTTGATAAGATGTCTTATGAATTGGGCAATTATGTCAAAGTGGTGGTTGATGTGGAAAAAAAAATACTGGCTGGAGGCGGGGGTATGCACTATGATGAGGAACAATTACTTTTAGAATATGGCTGCGACCAGAAGAATCTTTGGGGAGGAGGAATAGATTTTACAACCAGGGAGATTGATTACAATTCAATGATCAATATCAGATCTCATCAGGGTAATCCGAGCCGTGATATTTTACCAGAAGATATAAGGAAAAAGTTTAAGCAAATAGTGGAGGATTTACTCCTTTGAAGATTACAAATCATTCTATTTCCCAAATAGACTTACCGCTTAATTTGCAGATACTCAATATCGCTGTTAATATGGCCAGAGTAAGCCAGTGGGTTTTCGATAGCTATGATTTAAAGAAAGAATTAATTCAAAGATTTATGAGCCAAACTGACAATTATTTAAATGATCTATACCATCAAAATATATCAAAAGGTTTCAAACCAACTTTAGAAAGATTTACAAAAGAATTCAAAGATCTTAAAAATCTAAATATCAATAAGGAAAATCAACGATGCTGGGCAGAAAGGGCTTTAACCTGGGCCAATATTTTACAACATAGGGCTAAATTGGCTTAAAATAGTTAATAGCCTAGCTGTTTTAGCAGGAAATTTCTTCTTATTTGATAAAATTGGATCCAAGGAGCTATTTCTATAGCATCATTATCTAAATTAATAGATCTTTGTATATCAGATACTTCATAAGCACTGGCTTCTCTAAACAATATATCTGCTCTGATTGTCTGATAGATGAGCAAACTGGTAATTATAAGTAGAGAGATACCAACAATACTTAAAATAAATTTAAGGCTTTTTGATAAATTGGTATAGCTTAATACAGGTCCGTTTATGATGCCTAAAGATAACCAAAAAAGCGCAGCAGGCACCATAGAAACAGGAGAAAACTGATGGATTGCTAAAAAAGCCACAGCAGAGGTCAGTGCAGTTTTGGTAAAAGTTTCATGCTTCAAACTACGGATAAATGTAAGAATACAAACAGTCACAAATAATCCTAACCCAACTAAGCCTGTTTGGACTGCAATATCCAAAAATAAGTTATGTGATGAATCTACAATAATATCTTTTAATCCTAAATCATCTGCAGTAACAACACTAGGAAAAGCTAAGGAAAAATTTTCTATTCCATAGCCTGTCAGAGGTTTTTTTAAGATCAAATTTATTGATTTTTGAGCAATAATGAGCCTATTTTCAGCTGTCCATTTGGAAACTGTATCAACTTGAAATCTATACCACTCTTGGTAAACCAAATTAGGGAAAAGATTGGCTAAAAGAGCAAAAAGTATTATTAAAGAGGTAATACCAGCAAGAAGTAAGCGGTAATGATAAATGCCCCAGGTGAGGGCTAAAAGGATAAATCCTACATAAGCACTTCTTGAAAAAGTTGAAATGATGCCTAAAATGGTAATAATAAGTCCCAATATTACTAAGGCTTTTGGTAGTCCTTTGACCTGTTTAAATAGGTACCAAATAAAGGGGAGGGACATGACTAAAAATGCCCCTAAAAAATTAGGCTGGCCAAAGGTAGAAATAACTCTATTATTATAGAGTAGCTGGGAAGTATTTCCGAAAAACCAAAGGGATATAAATTGGGCAATAGCAATAAATGCAGCCACACTACTGCTTGCCAAAATAGCCAGGCTTATCATTTTTCTAAAATGATTATTATCAAAAATCTTGCCAGAGATAAAAAATAACAAACTATAGCAAATCCAGGTTAAAATGCCCTGCATTCTAAAATAGCTGCCCCAAAAGCTGTTTTGCCAGGATAAGCCTAAAATAGCTGTGATTGCAATCCAAACCAGAAAGATTAAATATAACCAGTGAGTTTTTGTTAAATTGCCAAATCTATAGCCTGATTTGAGTAAAAAATAAACTGCAGATACAGAAAAAATATATAACAAAAATACTTTTGGCATCTCAAAGGCCATGTAAGTCCAGGGAAAGAATAACAAAGGGAGAGCAAAGAGAATAAAAACTAACAGCCAACTGATCCGAGACAGAGAAGCCATAGATTAACTATAGCAAATTATCTGTAGAAAAAGCGGTAGAAGAATCTGTTGAAGAACCTTCTCCATACAGGAAGAACTTGTTTGGTAGGTTTGCTTGCTGTTGATATTGTAGCGCTTGGTGTTGCAGTAACGCGTTGTATTGGATTGGTTGTGCCAATTCCAATTGGGTTAGTAGTCCCGATCCCGATAGGATTAGTTGTCCCAATACCAATTGGAGCAGTGTTGCCTATGCCGATTGGTGTTGGATTAGGAGTTGGGATTGGAAGAGAAATCCGGGGTTTTAAAGTGATGGTAATCTCTCTAGCATCAGTCCAACGGTTGTTAACATAAGCTCTAATCATTACTTTCACTGGACCAGTATGGAATTTAGCATGATTGGAATCATTTTCGCGTAGGGCAAATGTACCATCTGGGCTTAATCTTTTAGTGTCCCGATAGTTTTCATAGATCATTTGTCCATCTTGAAATAAACCAAATAGATAACCTGTTGCTCCAGCAACTGGTTTTACTTTGAACATATATGCCCCTTCTAAATCTAAAGTCTGGCCATTTCTTGGATAGACCATCTCTGGAGCACTTAAAACTGGAACAATAACTGGGATAGTAATTGGTGCAGAAACAGGTTGGGGAGCAGCTAAAACATTTACTGGTGATAAAAGAGATAACCCAATAAAACTTAGGGCTAAAACTTTTTTAATATTTAAAGGACTTATAATTTTCATAATACAAGTGTGTATTCTAGCATACCTAAAACACTTTGTCAAGTCCTATGGGACTTATGTTATTTTGGTAGCCAGAGCCAGTAGCCACCAACACCAGTTGGTCCACCAACAGGTGGTGAGTTTAAGCTGGCAGAAGGGGTAGCAACTTTAGGAATTGGTGAAGTCCAGACTCCTGAATCCCCAGTCTGGCCAATGTTTTTGGATATTATTCCTAAATCAAAAATATTTATTACTCCATCTTTATTTAAATCGGCATTTTCATTCCAGGTTGAATATTTTGGAGTGGTACCTATGGCTCTTTGGGCAATAGTTAAATCTGCATTATTTATCACATTATCTTCATTTAAATCTCCTGAGATCAAATTTACACTCTGGCCATTATTTAAGTTAGTCATAGTTGGGGACATAGTAAAAGTGACAGATTTAGCTAATTGAGCAGATCCTTTCAAAAGCGCAGTGTAAGTTGATCCAGGGTTGAGACCTGCCAAAGATAGATTAGAATACTCTCCTGAGATAGGAACATCTACACTGAAACTGAGCACGAATTTAGGGTTAGTGGTTAAAGCACCTTCTGCTATACCTACAAAAAGTTTAGTTGCCTGATTATTATTTGGTCTGCCTCCTAACGTTATTTTTAAAGATAAGGTGGGGCCATATGAGGTAGCTATAGTGAGAGATGAAGGTTCAGGTGAAGGAGTAGCTGTAGCTGCTATTCCAGCAGCTGCTTGCTGGGAAGCGTTGAGTAGTTGTTTAGCAGGTGAGGTGGATGGTTTGGGGGGAATTTGCAGAGTTGGTTTAGTGCCTTTTTGTTCAAAAGCGCTGCTTTTGACAGTTGTTCTATACTGAGAAGCAAGAAATGCACCTACAGGGATTGAGACTAGAATAAATACATATACTCCCAAAAGCAGCTTTTGTTTAAAAGTTGAGAACATAGGAAAGGGTAAAGGGGCAAGCGTGAAGGGTAAAGAATTTTACTTCTCCCTTTCCGCTTAACACTTTACGCTAATAATAGTGTATATTTAATAAGGGAGATTTTTCAATGCTGAAAATTATTTTTAATACTATTCTAGGCATAGTTTTGATTTTTATTTGGTCCAGGTTTGTTGATATTCCTCAAATCCTTTCTAATTTATCAAAAGTTAATTTAGTTTATTTAGGTCCTATTTTTTTCTTTATGCTGCTTTCTCCAGTTCTGCGGGCTGCCAGGCTGCAGATTTTTCTTTCAGAAATTACCAAAATTAAACTCTTGGACCTGATTTTTTTAAATGGGGCAGCCCAAATTCTTAATTTCTTTGTGCCAATAAGGGCAGGGGAGATCCTCAAAGGAGTTTACCTAAATACCCACTATAAATTACCTCTAAGTAAGTCTGTAGTTTGGATATTTATTGATAGGTTTGTAGATTTCCTGGCAATATTGCTTCTGGCTGCTATTTTATTTTTTATAGTTCCCACCTCACTTAGTATAACTTTTATAACTATTATAACGATTATACTAATCACAGCTTTATTTTTAACCTACCTGATAGTTCATAAAAAGGGTTTTGCCAAGGACTTATTTAAATTATTGAGGCACCTATTTATAATAAATTCTATTAAGATATATTTTGATAGGTTTAGTAACTTTATTTTAGAATCCTTCTCAATTCTAAACAGGCATCCAAAGGATTTATTTTATATGACTATTATCACAATCTTCGCTTATGGGGCTGATGCAGCAATCTGGTATTTTACTTTTGTCTCTTTAGGGGTAAATCAAAATTTTATAAAAATGTATTTAGGACAGCTTTTATCTGCTTTAACATATCTTGTTCCTGCAGCTCCAGGCTATGTGGGATCAGCTGAAGCCTCTGGGCTCTTGGTTCTTTCAGGTATATTTGGGATTGTGCCTAATTTAGCTTCATCGATGATAGTGTTAGTTCATATACTTACAGCTATATTTGTGTTAATTTTTGGCCTATTTTCCCTCTATAGCCTCAAAATTGATGTAAGAGTTTTGCTCAAGAGGGTTTTAAAAAGAGAATAGATTTTGATATCTTTTATGATATTATTAGAGTGTGAAAGGTAGGATTTAAGGTTAAACAGAAGACAGATCTAATTTAACTGATGGGCCCATGGTGGGAGATAAAGAAACTTTTTTGACCCTTGATTTGCCCAAAATTTGCAGCAAGGCTTTGATATTAGCTGAAAGCTCCTCATTTGGCTGATTTAGCTTACCCATGGCAATATGTATAACAGGAGCCTTAGATTCTGTTTTATATTCAGTTTTGCCTGTTTGAAAGCCTTCAACTGCTTTTTTAAGGTCATCAGTGATAGTTCCATTTTTAGGATTAGGCATCAGTCCTCTGGGGCCTAAGATTTTGGCAACTTTGGCAAGTTTGCTCATCCAAGCAGGAGAAGTAACTATGATATCAAAATCAATCTTGCCTTTGTTAATGTTTTCTATAATCTCATCTGAACCTTCAAAAGCCAGGATGCGGAGTTTTCTGCCAGTTACAAAAGGAAGAGAGACTAAGCCACGGATACCTGTAGTAACAGTGTTAATATGAGCTTCTAGGGTACCTTCAAATTTAGAGTAAGATAGTTTTTTAACCAAATCTAGTGCTTCAGATACAGGGTAGCTTTTAGTTTTATCTAAATCTTTGACTAATTCCTGGTATTTTTTACTTCTTGGTTTGGCTTTACCAGGCTTGCTAGCCTTTTTAGTTTCTTTTTTAACTTCCTCTTTTATAACCTCAGTTTTACTAGCCTCCTTTGTCTCTGTTGGCTCTTCTGCTACTGAATCATCAATTGTTTTTATTTTTGGCCTACCCACTGATTTTTACCCCCATACTTTTGGCTGTGCCTTCTACAACTTTCATAGCAGCTTCCACATTTCTGGTATTTAAATCAGGCATTTTAGCCTCAGCAATCTGTCTTACTTGAGCTTGGGTTAGTGTGCCAACAGCATCTTTTAAAGCAGTTCCTGATCCTTTTTCCAAACTTAAGGTTTTTTTAATCATCTCAGCTACAGGGGGTTCTTTGGTAATAAAAGAAAAGGTCCTATCTTCATAAACTGTTATAACCACTGGCAAGATATTGCCTTTTTTCTCAGCAGTTTTATCATTAAAAGCCTTAACAAACTCCATAATAGGAAGCCCTTGCTGTCCCAGTGCAGGTCCCACAGGAGGGGCTGGGGTTGCTGATCCAGCTGGAATATTTAGTTTTATAAATGTTTTTACCTTCTTTGCCATATTAGATTTTTTGTACTTGTAAAAAGTCTAGTTCTACTGGTGTTTCTCTACCAAAGATAGAGACTAAGACTCTGACTTTGCCTTTTTCCTGGTCAACTGAATCAATTTTACCTATAAAATCAGCAAATGGACCATCAACAATTTTGACTGTATCTGAGGCAGAAAAGACTTGCTTGTACATTGGTGCTTCAGTTTGAGCAAATCTAACTATTGTTTGAACTTCAGCATCTGAAATAGGAGTTGGTTTGTTGCCCATGCCTACAAAGGAAGTTACCCCTTGAGTTGTTCTAACAGCCAGCCAGGAAATATCATCCAAAACCATTTTGACTAAAATATATCCTGGAAAGATTTTTTCTTTAATATTGGTTTTCTTGCCACCTTTGATCTCAATTTTTTCCTGAGTTGGTACTAGAACATCCAGAATTTTTTCTTCCAAATGTTCAGTTTCAATCTTTTGTTTTAAGGTATGAGATACTTTATTTTCATGGCCAGAATAGGTATGAACTACATACCATTTAGAGGCAGGGTTATCAGATTCGGTTGGTTCAGGAAGTGTTTTATCTGAAGACTGATAGCTGATAGCTGATAGCTGTTTTTTATTGTCGGTCATATTTATTTCTTTAACAAAAATGCTGTAACAGCAGTTAAAATAGCATCAAGTCCACCTAAAAATAGTCCCACTGCCACAGCTACTACTATTACTAAAACAGTATAGCGGACAGTTTGTTCGCGGGTGGGCCAGGCAACTTTTGCTAACTCTTGCCAAACCTCCTTTATAAAATCAATTGGTTTGGTAATCATAAAAAAATCCTCTACTTTTAGAGGACCTTTGTCAAGTATAACAAATGTGGATGTATAATTACAATATGCAAAAGCACTTAGCTATTTTTAAAGGTAATGGGGGGGAGGAAATACTTCTTGGTAAAAAAACTATTGAATCTCGTTTTTCCAAGGCAAAAAATCCTCCATTTGGTCACATTTCTAGTGGTGATTTGGTTTATATAAAACCCTCTGGTGAAGAGATTATAGGCCAATTCCGAGTAAAAAAAGTGATCTTTTTTGATGGACTTGAGCAAAATGATTTAGACAACTTAAAGAATAAATATGGAAAAGAGCTGGCAGTAGATGAAAGTTACTGGATAAATAAAAATACTAGCAAATATGCGACCTTAATTTTTATTGGAGATTCGGCGCGCTTCATTACATCACCAATAAAGATTAAAAAATCTGACTTAAGAGGCTGGGTTGTGTTACAATAATATATATGCCATTTATTTGGGATTTAATGGAAGGAGCGAGGATTAAATTCAGGTTAAAAACAGATCCTTTTTTAATAGGAATAGATTGTCTAAAGGTGGAATCTTTTGATTCTTTGCCAAAAATGTTAAAGCCTTTAACTTTAGATCAGCTGAAAGATTTTTATAGGAATTTAGCTAAAAAGTTAGTCAGCAGTGTGGTAAAGAAGTAATATTTGAGCTTTTAAAGAAAAAGGTGTTTGGAAAATTGGTGTATAATTAGTAAGAAAGTTATGGATACACCTGAGCAAATAGCTGAAGAGGCAGATCAGTGGCTGAGAAGAAGATCTGTCAATGATGAGCTTCCGGAGTTGGAAGTTGAGGCAGCAGCCATCCGTTTGATTGATGGTTTTAGAGAAGCCTTTAAAGTCTTGCCAGAAGCCAGCAAGGCTCTGAATGAGAAATTCTGGGATACGCCACATTCCTCAGATCCTTTTCTTAGATTCTCGTTTAACGGAAGAAGGTATGCCATACAGTATATCCGTACTGAAATAGGCAATATCTTTCTAAAGATAGATAGAACTGGTTTGGAGGAAGAAACTCTTCTTATAAATTTGATGATGAATAGAACTGCCAGTCAGGATCCTTCAAAAATCACCTATATTAATCGGACAGAGGTTCCTCAGACAGGAAGGGTGGGTATTGAGAATACTCCTCTTGCAGTAAGTAGAGCCGGGGCAATTTTAGAGGACCTTAGGAGATCTCAACCATTTACCACACCAGGTGATTCTTCTCGTTGACAATAGAAGGTGGTTTGAGAGTAGTATTCTGTTAATTGGTGGTGATTTCTAAAGTGGCTGCTTGCGCTGAAGGGGTGGAATATGAGGAGAATGCGTCAGAAAAAATCAGCTTGTCTCCTTTTTTTTGTACTTTGACCATAGCTTTAGGAATTGTTCCAGCTGCACCTAAGATTGATGGTTTCTCAAAAGCTAAAGGTGCGGTGTTATCTAAAAGTGTATGCATAATTTTATTCCAAATTGGGGCTGCCCCTGTTACCCCTGAAGTTAACGCAGGATTCATAGGTGAGTTGTCAGGATTACCTACCCAAACTCCTACTACGTACTTTGGTGTATAGCCAAAAGTCCAATTATCCCTTTTATTATCGGAGGTGCCAGTTTTGACTGCTACATCAAAACTCGGAATATAAAGTAAAGAATGTGGTCCAAAAGCCATTTTTCTTGCCATTTCATCTGTCAAAATGTTAGTTACAAGGTACGCTGTATCAGCAGAAAGTACTTGTTTGGGAGAATTTTTGTACTCATCTAAAATATGGCCACTAAAATCTGTGACTTTTATAATACCAGTGGGTGTATTTAGCTTGCCCATTTGGGAAAAAGCTCCATAAGAACCCATCATATCAATCATTTTTACCTCAGCTCCTCCGAGAGTTAGGCTTAGTCCATATCTTTTGGGATCAGTAAAAGTAGTAATTCCTAGATTCCTGGCAGTTTCTATTACAGGATTTACTCCTAAAGTAGCAAGTAATTTAACAGCAGGAATATTTAAAGAACTGCCCAGGGCTTGACGTAGGGTAACTGGGCCATGAAAAGTGCCATCATAGTTGACAGGAGAGTAAGAATTTCCCCATTCATCTTTGAAAACAACAGGAACATCCAGGATCATACTGCCTGGGTTAAAACCGTTTTTGAAAGCAGTGGCATAAGTGATTGGTTTGATGGATGAGCCTGGTTGGCGAAGGGAAAGGGTCACATTATAATTACCAAAGCTAGGATAGTGATAGTCTCTGGATCCTACCATAGCCAGGATTTGTCCGGTTGTGCCGTCGGTTACCATGGCTGCTCCATTTTGAACATTTAAATTCTGCAGCTTATCCACCTCATCTTTGACTATTTGTTCAATTTTCCCCTGCAGGTTTAAATCCAGGGTAGTATAGACTTTTAAGCCTCCCTGGGAAACAACCCTTGGTCCTAACTTGTCTACCAGCTGATCCTTGATATAGAAAACAAAGTGTGGAGCCAGGATATCATTGGCTAAAGGTTTAATATTAAGCTTCTTTGAGTAAGCCTCATCTGCCTGGTATTGAGTAATATATTTATCTACAACCATTCTTTGCAGGATTTCTTTTTGCCGCTGCTTTGCCAACTCGGGATTTTCTCCATATGGAGAAAATTGAGTAGGTGAGGCAGGCAATCCTGCCAGGTAGGTACTTTCTGCTAAGGATAGCTCTGAGGGGGATTTACCAAAATAGGTTTGTGAAGCAGCCCCAATACCCACAATTGCTCCTCCATATGGAGCCTCATTAAAATACATCTGTAAAATCTGGTCTTTTGAATAAACCTGCTCTGTCCATAAAGCTAAAATAACCTCCCTAATCTTTCTGGTATAGGTTCTCTCTGGAGTTAAAAGAGAGTTTTTAATCAGCTGTTGGGTAATAGTTGAGGCTCCTTGCCGGGAACCTGTAGTTGCATTCTGATAAAAAGCGCGTATTATGGCAGAAAAATCAACACCGAAATGGCGATAAAAATTCTGATCCTCAATAGCCAGAGTAGCTTGAGTTAAACTCTTAGGGATTTCTGATAATTGAACCAGAGTCCGGTTTTTTGCCTCATAAAATCTATAAAGCAAATTTCCATTTCTATCATAAATTTCTGTAGTTAGTGGATTATTGGAATAAGCCATCTTGGATGGGGTAGGCAGCGCATAGGCTGCTGTGAGGATAAAGGCAGTGTAAGAAGAGATGAAAAGTAAAAATACACCTGATGCCAAGGCAATTTTAGTTTTTTTAGAAAAACGCAGCTTTTTAGGGCGACCTACTGCCCGTCTTCGGTGTATGCGGTAAACTATTTTTAATGGAATCTCGCCAATTTTAATCAGAATAATTTTAACCAAAAAAAGGACATAGGTGGCAGGAAAGAACCTAAAACTGGTTTTTTTTCTTCGTCCTGCAGGCATAATTCTTGCTTTTGGACAGAAAATAAGTTAAGTAGTAGTCGCATTCTAAAATATTTACATGCAGCCCACAAGAGGCAAATTATTTTACTGGGAAGAACTAATTAGTTTCTCTACAGATTATTACTTCAGAGGTTGATGTGGCATTGTGCGGACCTACATAGGAAAAGGCTCGACAAAATCTTCAACTCTGTGTAAGTTTTGAGACTTTTTCTTTTCCTTCTTTTGAAAAACTTGGTTTTACTCTGGCAGTAAACCTCTTTCATACTAGTAAATAAAGACCAATGCCTATTGTCCCTATGCCAGTTATTTTAGAAAACAGACTGGTAAAGTTATATTTTTCTTTGAAAAAAATCAAGCCAAAAATCAGCAGGAATATATACTGAGTGCCTTGTAAAGAATTGACCAAGGCTGGGTTTGCTAAAGATATGGAAAAAAGCAGTAATATTTCAGAGATGATTCCAGCTGTTTGACCGCTCAAAAATATCAGGCCACTTCTGGAGAAAAAATTAATAGTTGAGCCTTTTGAGGTGATAATTTTTTTTCTGATATTTGGCATAATTAGCATAAAAACACACAGGGGCAACAAGATGATTCTGGACCAAACTAAAGTAGAGAAAAAATCAAGTTTTAAATATGCCTGTCTTAAGAAGATATAAGAAAGGGCAAAAGTAAAACCAGATAAAACTTCAAAAATAATCTCTTTCTTTTCCATTTTTCCTTGCAAGTCAGATCTGGTTAAAAAAACCATCCCAATCAGCAGAATTACTACAGCAAGAATTTGAGTATGCGAGAGTGTATTAGTTGAGGATGCAAAAATCAAGAGTACCAAGGGGATTAAAGTGCCAATGATTGGGATAACCCGGGAAACTTGGCCAATTTTCAAGGCAGCAAACATAAAGTATACTCCAGTAGTCCAAAAAATGGTGGAGGCAGAGGCAATGAAAAATATATCTAAAGCAGGGATTTTAGTGAAAGGCAGGGCAAAAATTGCCAAAACAGATACCAGGCTGATGTAAAAAACATAAACTAATGGGTCTGGAATGGTTTTACTGAGCAGGAACTTATTGGCTGTGACTGCCAAGGCATTGAAAAAGTATGCTGTAATGACAAAAGGTAAATGATTCATAGTAATAGTCTTCAGCTTTCAGCTGTCAGCTTTCAGACTTTTAATCAGTCCAGAAAGCATCGCACTAACTTGATCAACTTCACTTATGACGCCTTCGATAATCACTTTGTCTGCCATTTCCAAATTGATAGCGATTTCTAATGCTGCAATTACTTCATAAGCAGATCTTTGTGCTATCCGTAGAAACCTGGTAAATTCTGCATCAGATCCAGAACCTGAACCTTCAGCAATATTTAGACAAATGCTAACTGCTGCTCTGCGGATCTGATCTATTAAACCGTATTTTTCCTCAGCAGGAAATTTAGATGTTATTTTATAAATTAAAGATACTAACTGGATAGATCTTTGCCACACATTAAGTTTTCTAAATTTATGTGTATTCATGTCTGACGACTGATGACTGATAGCTGAAAGCTATTTCAATTCTTTCTCTATCTCCTTTTGTCTTTTTTCCAAAACTTCTTCTGCCTGGACAGTGTGGCCAATAAAGCGAAGTAGGGCATGAGGAATTCCATTGTTTTGAATAATATCTGTATACACCAGGGCTGATGGCCTGATATGGCGTTTCTCTGTTTCATAATCAACCTCGACAAGGCCAAACCTAGGGCTATACCCTAAATGCCATTCAAAATTATCAATTAAAGACCAGTAAAAAAATCCTCTTACATTAACACCTGATTTTATAGCTCTGGCTACTTCCTGCAAATAAGCAATTAAAAACCTGTTTCTTCTGTCATCATTGGTAGAGGCAATCCCACATTCAGTAATATATATAGGTATGCCATCAGCAAAATCAGTCAGTACTTCAAATATTCCCTCAGGGTAAATTTCCCAGCCTAAATCAGATACATCATGAGTTGCTCCTGTGATATTTTGAGATTGTGCTGTTAGTTCTTTACCTTTGAAACGGACATGGAAATAATAATTAATCCCCAAAAAATCATGGGTCTTGACAGTTAATATATAAAACAGATGATTTACAAAAACATCATTTAGAAAAACTGCCAATTGTTCCCTGATTGAGTGTTTATGGAATGATTCAAAAGATAAAATATTGTTGGCAATGCCTACAGGTTTGCCTGCAGGAAAAGTGGAGTGTAAGTATTTGTAGACCCTTTTGTGGGCAGAAACCAGATTCAAAAAAGTCTTGATTTGTCCGAACCAACCTTTTTTGACAGGAGGCCAGACTTTTTCAACATATACATCATAAACATATACCCCAGGTTCATTCAAAGTTACCCATAAATCAACATACTCAGCAATTTGGGGAACAATAGTTTTGACAAATCTTTCAAAATACCAGGGAGTTTTGCTGTTTTCCCAGCCACCTTTATCTGCTATCCATTTAGGCAGGGTAAAATGCCATAAAGTTAGCATAACAGTAAAACCCTTATCTTTTAAAGATTGTAATACCTTTTTGTAGTGCTCAATTTCTGAGCAGTCAAATTCTCCCTCTTTGGGTTCTATCCTGGACCATTCAATAGAGAGCCTGTGAGAGTTATGATTTAGTTCCTTTGCTAGCTTAAAATCTTGCTCATAAAGGTTATATTGATCACAGGCTTTGCCTGCGCTTTTAAATTCTTCCCAATCTGCGTTGGTATTATTACCCTCTACCTGATAAGCAGATGTGGCAGCTCCCCACAAAAACCCCTCAGGAAATTTTAATATCCCATGATCATGGTGCTCAGCAGGTGGCTTTTGAGGCATGATTTAATATTAGCCCAGAGTTAACTGCAGTGTAAAGCCTTGATATCTGGTTTAGCCAATGGTTTGATGCCAGATATAACAGCTAGGGTTAGTGGTTTTTTGGTATGAATCATAATTTCACTTTCCAGCTCGAATCCAGGCAAAACACGGTTGCGTAATATTTTTTCGTTGTAATATATAATTAATCCTCTTTTCTCAACACAGCTGGCTAAAATTTCCTTTAACCGGGGAAGCGGTATGGTAGAGTTATTAAGACCCAGATCAGGGGGAGCTTGCCAATTAGCGTCAGCTTTGAAAGCATAGAAACAACTTTCCAGAAATTCATCATCTTTGAACTGGCTTATTAAATCTGGGAAAAGCAGATAAGTCAGAAAAACAATTGCTCTGTCGTCCCCCCTTTTTATATCTGTTAATGATTCAAAATGGTGTTCAACTGCTTGACGTCTCGCGTAGTCACTAAGTTGGTCGTGGATTGAATTGTGAGTGAGATCATTATTAGGCACTACGCGGAGTTTCTTGACAAGCTTTGGTTTATAAGGCTGTAGATTTTCAACAAAAGGATATGCAAAGTAGAGATAACCTCCTTTGGCTAATATTTTTTGCTGGTAAGGTAATATCTCTTGACCATCTTGAGGTACACCCCATGGTATTTCTCCAGTTACTAATGCCTGCTTTAGAAATTCCACACTAGTGCCATAACCAGCAACTGCTTGAGAATTAAAGCCTGTTGTGATCCATTTGTCTAATAATTCAGGGGAGCCTGGCATAAATTTAATTTAGCTCAACAATAGATACTTTTAGATTGTTATTATAATACTCAAACTTGAAAGTAATTGGTTTGCCTTTATTGTTAGTTATATATAAATTTTGCAGGGCATTTGAGCCTTTAGAGAATGGTGAAGAATAAATAGATACTCCATACTCTTTGGAAATATCAGGGATGATAGCAAAGTCATGATTGGTTGGTGCTTCAACTTCCAAACCTGCTTCTTTTGCTGCCCAATTTATCAAAGAAGCAAGATGACAGATTCCATCTCCAAACAAATATCCATCAGTTTTAAAGCCTTCAGCAGAGTTAAAATGGGCATTGGTGGTTTTTACTAAGCTTGCTTTATACTTATCTTTTACATCCTCATGAAAAGCAAAAGTTTTATTGGGATCCAGTTTAAATTCATACTGAAAGGGTTTGACTATTTCATCCCATTTAATGTCTGAGGCTTTTGTCACCCTGCCTGTCATGTAGGCCAGGTTTAGTAAGATATTATCTTTGAAAACATTATTTACAAATTGATTACTGTAACGATTGTCTAAAGACATCTCTTTTCGGGCAAGCAGATAGTTGTCAGGGAAAGGGTTAACTAAATAAGGGATGATGGCCAAGGTCAAAAGAGACTTTTTGAACATAAGTTGAGTATTTTACCAGACTATAAGTTTAAAATCAAACTAGGACAGGTTGTGGTATTATTAATTTATGATTAGACTGCTGCCTTTTATTTTAATACCTGTGATTATAGTTTCTGGGCTGGGTTATTGGAGATATCTGGCAGGCAAACAGGGCTTGCAAACACCACAAAAGATAAATTCTCAAGTTGATCAACAAGTTCAAGCTCCTGTAGAAGTACCTAAAACTTTGCCTGCAGTCAGCACAGCAGAACCTGTGCCCCAGGTTAATAATCTGAAATCCCCAAGTCCACAAGTTAATATTTCCAGTTCTGCTGATTCAAAAATTAAGGATTTAGAATCAACAATTATTGATTTAAAAACCCGTATTGCAGTTTTGGAAAAAGCCACTCCTGCTCCAGCAGTGAGCAGTGCCAAATATCCTTTATATATTCCTTTAGGTTCTGGTGGAGGGCCTTGGGATAATCAGAATTGGGAAAGCTTGGCTGAATATCAGATCTCAATTAATACGGATAATTATTCAGGTTATTCCAGTATGCAACTTGAGGCAAATTTCAGGTTAACAGAAGCAGCAGGTATAGGATCTGTCAGGTTATATAATATAACAGACAATAGTGCTATTTCTTCGGAGTTGAGCACAACTTCAACTAGTTTTGGTAGTCAGACTTCGGCAACATTCAAGTTGCCCAGCGGGCAGAAGACTTATTCGATCCAAATAAAAAGCACTCAAGGCAAAACTTTATTTGTCCAATCTGCCAGAATTAAGGTAAATTTCTAAATGGGCAGGGATGTCAGGATTCGGACCTGAAAAAAAGGTTTTGGAGACCTCTATGATACCATTTCATCACATCCCTAAGCTGGGTTAATTGTAACCTGTTAACTGTTAACTGTAAACTGTAACCTGGATTTTAGAGTTTTACTTCTTTGTGTTCTGTGGATTTTCTGCAGTGTTTACAAAATTTACTCAAAGCAAGCTTTTCTTTAATATTTACTGTGTTTTTTGTAGCAGTATAGTTCTTACTTTTACAAGTTGAACACTGAAAGCTAAATAACTGCCTGTTGCCTTTTTTTGCCATAATCAATGGATTATATCATAATTTATCACCTATTTCTTACTGAAAAATTCTGTAAATCTTAAAAGAATATTAGATACTTGCAGGTACTGGAAGGGGGTGAGAATAAATGCAAAATATGTCAGGAGCCATGGATCATCTGAAAAACCATCAGAGTTATCCAGCCAGCAAAGAGGATTTGGTTAAAGAGTGTGAAAACCTTTCTGATTTTTCCAAGGAAGATAAAAAATGGTTTGAAGAGCATCTTGCAGATAAGGTTTATACCTCTGCTGATGATGTGATGAAGGTATTAGGTTGGGGTAAGAAAGAAATGGATCAGCCTTATCAAACAATGTAAGAGCAGAGGATCTATTAAGGATTATCTTAAATTCTCCATACAGATTTTCTGTCTGTGTGGAGAATCTGGACTGGGAGCTCCTGACGAGGTCTTAGCCAGACTGCCAGAATTCTTCAAATTATTCCTATCTGACGGCCTTTTACCTGATTTAGTCTATACTTTAGGACTAAAAAATGTATAAGTATGCATATTAGAAAATCGATCCTTGCTGCCAAGACGGACTGCTTTATTTTTGTAGGCTTTCTACAATTTGTTTTAATTTTTCTATATTCACACTTTTAGCGTCACCTGAAAAGCCATGCCATGATAATATTTTGTTTTCAGGGGTGACAACAACGGCAACCAAATAAGGATTTCCCATTGGCTCAGTTTTTTCTTTATAAGCAAAATAAACAGGCCAACCTTTTAAAGTTGATGAAACTTCTATTGAATCCCAGTTGCTTACACTTGTATCAGCTTGGGTCATCACCCCCTCGAAAGAAGAGAGGGGTTGTTCATTAAAACTTAAATCCCATTTAGTCTCTTCTCCCGAAAGGGGCCTTGGTCTAAGATTAGGGCTTTTAGGATCCCAATTTTGAACTTGCAGCCCTTCTTCACTAATAAACCAATCATTTGGGTAATAAAAACTATAACCTGACTTATATTTGTACCGAGTCCAGTCACTGTAACTTACCTGTTTTTTAACTCGTACTATTGGAAATGGCAAATTTGACTTTTTTACTTCCTCTTTTACGATATTTTGAGGTGAAGGTATTTTGGTGGTAACCTGCTTATTAACTGATGATTTTGTTCCTAAGTAATAACCTCCCGCACCAAAAACGAGAGAACAAACTAAAACTGTTAATACAAGTACGACATAATTTGTTTTTGATGATTTTGAAGATAACGGTGATGTCTTATTTAGTTCATCATTGTTTGTATCGTTTCCCATATATTAAGAGTTTACTAGATAGTTACGCTTCTGGCAAGTTATCAAGAATTTTCCTTAACTGTCTACGCCCCCAGGAAGTTTTAAAATGTTGTTCGCGTTTAAAAGCTTCATATTTATCCTGATATCCTTCTTTGTACCAAAGCACAAATGGAATCCTACTTTTTGTAGATTTCACTTCACCAGCATTGTGTTCCCTAAGCCTATTTTCAAAATCTTTAGTACAACCAACATACGTCCTTCCATCCTTGAGGCTTTTAAGAACGTATAGTGTATACATTGCGCTGTTTAATGAGTCCGTCTCTTTTTGTGAAACAAAAAGGACGAGACTATGAGCGGGAGTCGGTATTAGGGTCGGACTCCAAAACCTATTTAATGATACCTCAGAACAAGCCAAACTTCTAGCATTTCAACTTGATCTTCTAAAGAATCATTTAAATATAAAAAGTTTTAATTACGCATGAAAAGGAGGATTTAGGGGTATACCCCGTAAGCGTAGCTTATGCAGTGTCAGTACATAAAAGAAGATGGTGAGCAATGTGGAGCCATGTCAATCAAGGAGGCTACCTTTTGCTTTAGCCATAATCCAGAGACTCAACAGGACAAACAACTTGCAGTTACCAAAGGTGGATATGCTAGCAAAAAGACTGTTTTAGCACTTGTTCCCCTAGAAATAAAAACTCCTCAACAAGTGGTAGATCTTTTGGAAAGCACCATCAATAGTGTAAGAAGTGGTGAAATTCCGCCCAATATTGCCAATACCATTGGTTATTTAGCAGGACACATGCTTAAGGCTTTAGAAGTTTCAGATATGGATCAAAGAGTTGAAATGATTGAGAGTGTCTTATTTCAAAGAAAAATAGCCTCAAAAGGGAGGAAATTTTAGATGACTAACTTAGATTTAAGCAAAATATCATCTGCGATGACTCCAAAAGAAAGAGCAAAACTGGTAATTTCTCTAGAACTTAAAGGGTTAAACGAATTACCTATAGGAGAAGCTCAAAAATATGACGAAGGAGAAATAGATACAAGGCCTACTTTGTCTACTCAAGCCGATATAAGAATGATTATAGCTTCTTGCCCATCATCAGATGCTTCTGAATATAATTATTTAGTTAGTCTCCATAAAGCTGTTTGGAAAGAGATTATTGGCAAAATGTGTGATTATTTAACCAGAATAGAGCTTATGGCTGGAGATATAAGAGCTTTAAGCTATTTAATTTCTATTGATTTTCTTATTCAGCATATGATTGACGAATTATCCAGAGTTCCAGTAATTGTAAGTAAGAAGGATTATGACGAGGGTGTTTTATCAGCAAGAGAATTTGAAAGAGCTCAAGTAATCCAGCTTCATGATAGGTATAACTTAGCTGAGGAAGAAGCTTACGCCAGACTAATTAAAGAGGGAAAGATTTTAGAAGGTGGAGATTTAGATGAATATTTGGACTTTATAGAAAATTATGGCAAAACCGAAGAGGATTTATTTAATGAAAAGCTGCAAGAGATTAAAAAGGGAATTGAAGAATATAAAGAAAGAAAAACAAGACTAGAGGGAGATGAACCACTTTTTAGTTGGGTAAGCAAATATGTAGATTTAACAGAAGACAAATTACATGAGGAAATTAAGAAAAGCTATAAAGATTATTTTATGATTCCCACTCAAGAAGAGTTTGATCTTTGGCAAAAAACTATAGAAGAAGAAAGATTAAGGCTATTAGAAGCAGTAAAAGTAGGCCAACTTAAAGCCAAAGATAATGGAATTGAGGCTGGTAGTTACTATGATTGGACTGAAAGACATCAAAAGTTTGCAGGTGAGGAAGGATCAAGTCATATTCATTGGAATCCATTAAATGAGGATTGTTTGGAAATAGGATATGCCGATGGAAAAGTTGCATCTTCTGGTCAGGCATTAAAAAGTGATAACTGGCGTCATATTGTAATTGCCACCCCACATAACGAGAATATGCCTTTTCTTGCTGGTCCTGATAAGGATGGGCAAACAAAAGTTGATAGTGTGTTGGATTTACTGAGAATGTTAGCACCCTTCCAAGCGATTAATAAAGACACCGATGCTAATAAAATAACTCTTAAGTTCTCCAAAGATACTTATGAGGAAATGATAGTAAATTTTGTGGAACAGGCAACAATTTTAATTAGAAAAATCGTAAACTATAAAGCTTTAATTGAAGAAATCGAGAGGAAATACTTTGATGGAATGGATATTGTAAATAAAGACCCTCTAGCTCAAGATATTTCTATCGGGAGAATTGAAGAAGCAGTTCAAAATGTCATCAATACGCATAATAATAGAATCAAAGACGCTCTCAAACAATTAAATAGAACTGACTTTGGCTTTTGTGAGTTTGAATTAGAAGATATGGATGAATATCTGTTAAAAGCTGAGCATGGAGTAGATAATAATTGGGTAGCAAAACAGCTAGCGAGATTAGAGGCAGAAGCTAGAGAAAGCTAACTATTGAAAATGGTATGATCCTAATATGAATGATGTAAAGCAAAAACTTTATTGTTATGTGGATGAATCTGGTCAGGATACAAAAGGTGATGTGTTTGTTGTCTCTATAGTGGTTACTGACAAGGAACGGGATGAATTATTAAATCTTTGTGAAGAAATAGAAAAGGATAGCGGTAAAGGAAAATTTAAATGGGGTAAGGCTGAACATAACCGCAGACTAAATTATATGAAGAGAGTCTTTTCTTGTAAGGTTTTTAGAGGCAAACTTCGCTACACAGTTTATAAAGAACAGGTCAATTATGATATGGCAACAATTATGGGTATTGCTAAAGCTATTCATTTTAAGGAGCCTCATGAATATACCACCTTAGTTTATGTTGATGGTTTGGCTAAATCCAAAAGGCAGGAATATGGAAGCGAGCTTAGAAAACTTGGTGTTCCTACTAGAAAGGTTCAAGGAGTAAGCAGGGATGAAAATAATTCGTTAACAAGACTAGCTGATGCTATAGCTGGATTTGTAAGAGATGTATTAAATAAAGAGGCTGAAGATTCGGAAAAACTGTTTAAGGAAGCTATAAAAGAAGAAAGCTTAGTTGAGGTTTAATCATAAAAAAACCACCCACAAAGGGGTGGTAGAACCTAGATTTTTCAATCAGCTTACCGATACGGCCAGTTTTCGGTTCGATTTGTCTATATTTTACTACGGATCACTCAAAAAAGCAATAAAGAATTGCGCTTATCAAAGGGATAACTATTATTGCCGAGGGATTATAGTCTCTAGTCTAGCTTTAATTCCACTCCACCAATTTTTAACTTTCTCAAAACCTGTTGACGGAACATGACCTCTAAGTTGAGCTATATATTCATTGGACATTTTTGCTTCAGTTGCATCAATAATAGCAGTCCATTCTCTGCCTTTTGTTTGCAAGTCTTGTTGAACAACCTTTTCCGCAACTCTTTTAGCTAATTCACTAGGGATCTCACTATTAAAACCACCATCTTGGCGGAATCTTAATTCTTCAAAGATACTTCGAAGGTCCCAGTCTTCTCTTGCACCTTCATGCTGATCAGTTCTAGCTAATACTTCTTCTGCATGAAGCTCAAATGCCCTTTTTTCTCTGGCAGCCCAAGCTTGAGTTGCATGCTCTTGTACTTCGGGCTCTATTTTTGCTATCTTGTCTCCTTCTGATAGCATGGTGCGGGCAATACGCCAAGCTTCACCAGGATCACCTTCTTCTAATGAAATATCGTATTGCTCTGCTACAAAAGGTTCCCCGTATTCAATTAGTGGTAGTTCTGCCGCTTTTGCATAAGCGAGCATATGTACTGCTCCCCAACGATCACCTTCAGCTAGATGTTCTTCAACAGATATTTTGGTTAAGTCTGCTTTAACTCCTGGCTTCTTAGAATGCATAATTCCTGATGACATAGCATACTCAGCGGATATTCCAGGTCCAGCATTGAGGAAATGGAGGATTTCTGGTTCGTTAACTCGTACTATTTCTCTCATTCGAACTAAAGCATTACCTCTGAGATTAGTCGTAACTTCAGATGCTCCTCTTAGGATGTCAAAAGAAGATCCATCAGGAGCAGCTACATTTTTTACACCACTTACAAACTCTGGTTGTCTTTGTGCTGACATAGTGACTTAAGACGATTATAGCACACCTACTCTGGTAATTTATGCTACTATGGATATAATATGGCCGATCCCATGAGGACAGAAAATGCTGAAGCATCTGGTGGAAGGTCAAGGTTTGCTGGATTTAGAGATAGGTTTTTTGGCAGAAAAGGAACACCTACCCCAACAACACCAGGTACGCCTCCCGAAGAAGGAGCTATTGCAGAAGCACATATAGAAGGTGTCATTACTGACCAAAAACTTCTGCAATATTTTTTTAAAGAACGAGGGATAGATGCGCATGCTATAGCAACAGATAGCTTTTTAGATAAATCTAGAGACGAATATAACTCTGCATGGCTAACAAGAGAATTAGTGCAAAACTTTGTAGATCATAACCCCCAAGATCCAGGCACATTAAATGGAGTGAGGTTTATAGTTGAAGATGCGCGTCATGGAGCTAAAAGATTTCGGATTGAAGGCGACTGGCCGTTTGAAGATCCTACAGGGGTATTAAGTCCCCATTCTGATAAACCTGAAAATATGAATACCGCAGGAGGCAATGGGATTGGCTTGAAACAAACAGCGATACGTTTCCTAAGAGATTTTGGAGTACATAAATTTCAGATTCAAGGGGAAGGATGGACTGTTGATTATAGATTAGCAAAAGCCGTTGATGTAAATAGAGAATGGATAAGTCTACATGGTCAAAATCCCGCTTATGTGGTAAAGCATGACTGGCTGCTAGCAGATGTTCAGGAAGCGCCGAAGACTGGCAAAAACGCATATATTATTGAAACTGACAATGCAGAAGTTATAAAAGCATTACAGCAACTTCCAACATTAGGAGTATCAAGGGAAAATCCCTACTTACAGAGTATGGATTATCAAAATAGACATGGAGCAATAAAATGGCTTCCTAAATCTGAAGGTTTAGTTCCTACCCGTGGACGTTTATTCATTAACGGCCAAGTTATGAATTATAAAGATAAGGGTACTTCTGCCGAAAATTATTGGATGGGACCAGAAGGAGTAACAATTCAATTAAATAATCTGGAATATAGAATGAGTATAGATAGACCTCCTGTAACTTCCTTTGATTTGGGTTACTACCTTGATGATATGGTCAGAGGAATGGAAAAAAGTGATCTTGTTGAGCAAGTAAAGCGTTCAGAGTATCTTTGGGCAGGCCATGTTGACGCAGGTTACAGTTTTGAAAGAAAAGGAGCGTTTGTTGTAATCGAGAAATTAGTGGGGCAATTACCTTATAGAGGATATGATAAGGCAGAATATCAACAACTCTTTGGTGGAAAAAATTATATCGCTTGGGATCGAGGAGTAAGTGAAAGTCAAGTTCATGAGTTGGAAGAAAAGGGATTTGTAATTTGCCCATCTTATATGGAATCTATTGGAATGCCCAGAGCTAGTAGCAAACTAAGTGCAGTGGAGGCAGCTAGCAACGAAGCTCCAGCACTCCCACAATATCAAAAAGAGCGATTTGCTCAAGAATATGGTATGGAAGTAGCTCATGAAGATTTTTCTACCATAAGAGATCCAGCTGAATTCATTCATTTGATAGGTGAGCGCTTATCGCCACAAGTAATCTCAGTTGAATCAAGAGAAGGTAAGCCAGATACTATTAGGATTAAATTAAAAGGGGGTATTAAAAAAGAACTTCTTTTTCATGCTCTTCCAAAACCACAAGAAGGCGATCAAAAACTTTTATATTTGTTAAGAGGAATGGCGGCTTATGGACTCCAAAATAGAATATTTAAGAAAATTTTTACCTCACAAGGTGAATTTGTTACCACTTTTGGGATGGATTACGACCAAGTTGTAAAAGAAAGGATTCTCTTGGCACGTAATGTTCAGAATGAAAATGAAGAAGGCTTATTTGTCGAAGTGGAGCTTACAGATCAATACCTCCAGTCATTTAAAGATGTATTTCAACGTTCGCCAATTTCACCTGGACCAAGTGTTTCAGGTATTGTACAAGGAGGGTTTGTTGAGGGTACCACCCCAAATGTAGTTAATATTACTCCTCAATCTGAAGGTGAGGATAATAGAGTTACAGAAATAGATATAGACCGTGCAATACAAGTAAAAGCATGGACTCCTGAACAAGAAAGACTTTATCTAAACGCAATAGGAAAAAATTCTGCTGACTTAACAGATGAGGACAGGCTTATTATTCAACAAAGGGAGCAACTAAAACAAGAATTTGGGCGTGTTCCTGTATCTCAACCTGAATTACCTGAAGTCGAAAGTAAGGGTTTTATAGTTGATAAAGAAGCAACGATGTCTGATGCCGAAAAAGCAAGAGTAGGGCAAATGGAGGCTCAATTGCCTGGTATTTTAGATGCAGTTAATAAACTTGAGGAATTAGTGCCAGAAGTTCAGCCCCAAGCTCTAACAGGATCAACTGTTTTTGAAAAATATTTACAATGGAGAAACTCTGGGCAATTTTATGGGCAGTTAGGTGATAATGCTGGTTATCTTACAGGGAGACATTTACTCGAGTTGATAAACGAACAAAACCAAGCTGAGATTGCGAGTGTTTACGTGATACGTGATGAATCACCAGAAGATAAAATTCTTGGAGCACTTGCTGGAAAGCTCTCAGATATTGTTGACCGAATGAGTCCCTCCGAAGATGAGATTGATGATTTTGAGGTTGTATTTGATCCAAATGAAAGACAACTTGCTCAATTAGGTTTGCTAAGATTATATACGCAATTGACTACAGGTGTTGCCCTACCAAATGATTTATTTTTATATAGAGGAACTGGGAGTAAGGGAATTAATTTGGGACAAAAAGCTATCGGAATGCATGAATCTCTTTTTAATACTCAATTTACAGAAGCTATGAGTACCTTTGTTCATGAGGTGGCACATAACTGGTCAATGGATCACGACAATGAATTTAGACATGCTATGCAATCACTATTTGTTACAGTGATTGACCGAGTATCTCGAATAGCTAATAAGTTTGAAGCAGGTGAAGTAGGTGAAGCAGTTACTCAAGAAGAGAGAGTTATTTTAGACATGCAAAGACAGTGGGATAAACTCAAGGCTGCTTAATCTTTTAGTATAGTCAGTATCTCCTTAGCAATTTGACCAATCAATATAGTTTATTAAGCTAAAATCAGGTAAAATTACCTCGATTATTAAGATTAAAATGGACATTAATAAGCATCAGGTTTACAGCCATTGGTTAAGTGAATTATCTACTATTTCCAATCAGGAATTCTTTCCCACCTTCAGACAGTTTCTTAATCTTCTTGTTATAGAAAATCCAGAAAAAATTAGAAAATTGGAAGAAGAGTACGAAAAGGAATATATACAGCTCAATAAGCTTGGCGAGGAAGCAGTAAATGAAATTGAACCCCTATTTAATAAGATTGAAGGTGAGGCAAGTAAAGCTCAAATACCACTTTCAATAGATGCTGTTCGTTACAAACAAATCAAGAGAGGTGAAGTTTTAACTAGCGAAAGTTTGCCTGATGCTTTATACCATGCCATACGTACTACTCTTGAAATGTGTAAGAACACTGGGAAACTTAAAATTTTTGATAATTTAATGAGTGAGCGAGAAGGATTTTGGTATTTGGATTACGACAAAGCTACTGAAGTGTTTCCGACATATAGAAATTACCAGATTCAGAGCCGTAAATATGAAGAAAAGGAAAAAGAAGAGATTTGGGGTTTATATAACTCACTAAAGGGGTACATAACTTTTTTTAAAGAAATTTTCCCTGAAGAAGCAGGTATTATGACTAAAGGCGAAATAATCAATAAGCTTAAACGGCTAGTTTTATATTTATTGACACCAGAAGAAAGAGAAATTGAGGAAACAGAATTACCCTTTGACGATACCGCTACAAGACGAGCTTTCGAGCAAAAGTGGGACGCTCTTCAGTCTATATGGGAGGTATATGAATCACATAGTCGGCCAGATTGTATCTTTGTACCTGTAGCACGATTAACTGTTAAAGACCGAAGCGTTGAATTGATTGATGGAGTTATTGATGGATTTAAGAGGGAAAGCTTTTTTAAAGACTGGGAAAGGAAGGACAGATGGTATGATCTACAGTTTATTAACCATGAATTATTGCCAAAAAAATATGAAGAACTAGGAAATAATTATAAAAAACTGGCTACTTCTTACCAAGAGCAAAATAAAAGTGAAGCTCCTTCAGATACGTCAGTGCCTATAAATAAGCCTTATTGTATTGTTGAAAGAAGAACGGGGTATTTGAAATTTGGTAAACATGGAACTAAAAAGAAAATTGGTTTGGCAACAGGAAGACCTTTTAGATTAATTCAGTGCCTTCTAGAACCAATTAGCTTAGCTAAGACAATAGATGCAGTTTTTGAAGCGATTAGGCAACAGAAAGACAAAGATGATCATAAGCTATTAAATTGGAATACAGCTCAAGCTAGGAAAATAGAAATTATTCAATATGCCATAAAGGAGTTACAGAAGATAGGTAAGTTAAAAGATAAAGAAAAGGAGATTAAGTTCTGCTTTAATGAAAATAACACACAGCTCAAGGCAGAGTTCATATCTTAACAGAGGAACTTAGAGGATAAGGATTTCAATATTTTAGAGGAAGTATAAAATGAGATTGATACAACAATCTAAATAAGCTAATTTAATACTGTAATATCCTCTGGTCTCCTCTCAAACGTTAAAAATAAGAGGATTTTTTATGATCCATCTTAGAAAGTCAAAATTTACATTTTGGCTTAAATAACTAAGATGAGTATTACTAATGTAGATCCTAAAGATGATGATTATTACAAAACTTCGGACTTGGCTTTAACCAGTGTTCTGGCACTTTATTTTCCTCTTGAGACGATTGATAAAACTCAGAACCCCTATAAGGCTCAATTTGTTTTTAAAAGAGACAGACAATTAGATCAACTCATTGAGTCCTATTGGCATGGTAAGGTGCGGGTAGAGCCCCAGGCTTACTTCAATCAGCTTAAATCTATTAAAGCAAGGCTTTATTCCGAAAGAAGGTAATATGGGCAACGGAGAAATCTTAACAAATGATGAGATTGGTGAATTAAATACTTTCCTAAAAGAGGATTTGGACAGTAATGGTAATAAATTAAGCCAATTTGACGCTGTGTCGGATGATTTAAAAGAGGAGCAGGTTATCGAAGAAGACCATGATGAAAGCACAACGTCAGAAACCTTTAATTTATTAGAGTATCCTAATTGGAGAGAACAGATTAGAGCGAACTTCCCCAATCTGCTTATGGCAGCTGAGGTAGGAGCAAGTCATTTTGGCCAACTTCTTATTAAAGATATTACAAATCCTGAGGCTACTGTTTTTATTGATGTGCCTAGTGCTGGCAAGACCATTACCTTAAATTTTTTCTCAGGATTTGATAAGTCTATTACCTTAGACAACTTTACCCCTGCTTCTTTTGTCTCTCAGGCAGCCAATGTTAAAACAGAAAAGCTAAAAGATGTAGATTTATTACCTAGAATTAAAGACAAAGTCTTAATTATTCGTGATTTAGCTCCGTTATTTGGATTAAGAGATGATGACTTGTTAAGGAGTATGGGGGTTTTAACCAGAGTGTTGGATGGTGAGGGTTTAGAGCTTCATGCAGGAGTTCACGGCCAAAGAGGTTATAGCGGGGATTACTCCTTTATGATGCTAGCAGCCTCAACTCCTATTCCTCCAAAAGTTTTTAAGTTAATGGGTAATTTAGGGTCAAGATTATTTTTCTTTAATCTTAAATCAAAGGATAAGAGTGAACAGGAGTTATCAAATCAGCTTGTTTCTAAATCTTGGAAAGAAAAGCAAAAAGTTTGCAGTCAAGCAACTCAAGATTTCTTAAAAACACTTTGGTCAAAATACCCAGATGGTGTTGAATGGAATAAAGCTGATGATCCTGAAGATTGCTTAAGAATAATTACCCGTTGTGCTAATTTGCTGGCTAGACTTAGAGGTTCTATTAATGTTTGGAAAGAAGATTTTGGTGGAAGCGATGAATACAGCTACCAAGAGCCAATTATTGAAATGCCTGATAGGATTTCTCAGATTTTGTATAACTTAGCAAGAGGTCATGCTTTAATATCTGGTAGAACAAATATAAACCATGATGATCTGGGAATTGTTTTAAGTATTACTTTAGATTCAGCTCCTTTAACCAGGTCCAGATTATTCAGAATTCTTATTGAGAATGACGGAGAAATAGGCAGCGAACAGTTATTAACTAAACTTAATTGCTCAAGACCAACAGCTTTAAAAGAGATGGAGGTTTTAAAAATCCTCAAGCTTGTTGACCTTACTGATGAAGAGTCTGTTGCATCAGGAAGGCCGTCAAAAGTAATGACTTTAAAGCCTGAATTTAACTGGTTTATTGAGGAAGAATTCAAGTTTATAAAAAACACAGCTGAAGAATACTATTCGGGGAGGGAGCATGTTAACGCATGAGGAGGTTGTGGAGTTTAAAAGGTTGGTTTTAGAAGTCTACGGTATTGAATTGACTGATGCTCAGGCTTTAGACCAAGGTTCCAGACTAATAATGCTGTTTGAAGGACTGATTAAGGCGAATGCAGAGACTATGAAAACACATAAGAAAATGGTACAAAGTAATGGATAATGAAAATAAAAATGATATGAATAATTTAGCTGTTACTTATTCCAGAAAGTCAGAAGAGGATAAGAAAAAGCAAGTTTTGTCATTGGATGACCAGATTAGTGAATGTAATAGGCTTATTGAAGATGATGAACTCACTCTAGTTGCTCCCCACTTTAAAGAAGAAAAATCAGCCAAAGTAGCAGGTAAAAGAGTGGAGTTTTATAAAATGCTTGACCTGTTAAAGAAGGGTAAAGCCAGAGTTGTGGTTTGTTGGGCAGCTAACAGGTTAGCCAGAAACTTAAAAGATGGAGCTGAAATCATAGATTTGGTTCAAAATAAAGGACTTAGGATTGTTACTCCGTATACCATGTATGATTCTTCAAATTGGTTTATGCTTCTCATTGAGTTTGGCATGTCCACAGATTTTAGCCTCAAGTTATCCAAAGATGTAAAGCGGGGGTTGATGTCAAAGGTGGCAAAAGGATTAAGGCCAGGAACAGCTCCATTAGGCTATCTTAATGTTGGGGAGATAAAGGGTGAAAAAAGCATTGTAGATGACCCTGAGAGGTATGATTTATGCAAAAAGTGGTGGGAGATGATGCTTACTGGCAAATATACTGTTGAAGAATCTTTAGCAGAAATTACTGAAATGGGATTAAGAGATAAAAAGGGTGGCAAAATTTCAAAAACAGCTGCTTTTAGGTTCTTCCATAACGTATTTTACACTGGACATTTTTATTACTCAGGAGCAGTTCATAAGGGTATCCACAACGCTATGATTACTTATGAAGAATATGAAAAAGTCCAAAGGATTATTACTGGTAAATATGGTGGAAGATATGAAGATTATGATAAAAGGGAGCCTTTACCGCTAGCGCGGGCAATTAAATGTGCCGAATGCGGAGGAACAGTTACGGGAGATAGGAAATTAAAGCAATATAAGAACGGCACATCACATGAGTTTTGTTATTACAGGTGCAAGAAAAATAAAGGTATTAAATGCACTCAGCATTACTTACCAGCAGAACAACTGGAAGATCAGGTGAAAGCTTACATAAACAATTTGGAGCTACATCCAAGGTTTATAGATTGGGTAAAGGGAGCTTTAAGAAGAAGAAACCAAGAAGAATTTGAATTTGAACGAAAGCGTAAGGAAATGCTAACCAAGAGATTGCAGGAGCTGGATAAAAGGAAAGAGGTTGTGTATGCCATGAAGATAGACGGGCTTTATTCTGAGGCAGAAATCAAACCTAAAATTGCTGAGATATTAAAAGAAGAAAATGAAATTAAGGACCAAATTAGTTCAGATAGGATTTCTTATTGGGGACAGGTGATAGATGACACCATGAGTTTTGCCACTAAAATACAGGAGTTATTTAATAGTAAAGATCCTTATGTTAAAAGGATGGTACTGCAAATTCTCGGGTCGGACCTGAGATTAAAAGACAAAAAGCTTTTTATAGAAGCCAAATCTGCTTTTATCTTTCTTAGAAATAAGCAAAATGAGCTTTTTGAAAGTAACGGGTTAGTCGGACTCAAAGATGGATCGATACAACAGCCTAAACAGGCAAATTATACCCTTCCAGTTTCATTTGGAGCCGACAGCGGGAATTGAACCCGCGACCCCGATCTTACCAAGATCGTGCTCTACCACTGAGCCATGTCGGCTTAACAATATGCACAATGCTTTTCCTGGGATAACAACTTTTTAAAGTTGTCCGCTGAACGCGGACTTGTTTGTCGTTATCCCGTTAAAGTGAGGTTGCTCACTTTAACCCACTGAGCCATGTCGGCATAAAAGACATTTTAGCATAGATTCTGGTAAACTAGATATATGATTTTAGGGTCTTATGTGCTACTTGCAAGCTTAGTTTTGGGTTTAAATATTATTCCAGCTTTTATGCCTCCAACTTGGACAGTGTTGGCATTTTTTGTGACAAAGTATGATCTCTTGCTGATTTCAGTTGTTTTAATCGGGGCAAGCTGTGCTACTTTAGGGCGTGTTGTTCTGGCAGGTATCTCCAGAAAATATTTTAGAAGGATTTTGTCTGCTGATTCACAGGAAAATTATGCCAGCATTGGAGAGTATTTAAACCGCAACAGACGCATAACTATTCCTTTAGTGGTAGCTTATGCTTTTTTACCAATTCCTTCTAATGATGTTTTTATAGCAGCAGGTTTGGCAAAGGTCAAAATTAAGCTTTTGGCTGGGTCTTTTTTTGTAGGAAGACTTATTAGTTATACATTTTGGGTTTCTTTAACACAGAGATTTTCTGATAATTTGACAGATATTTTTAGTAAGCATTATGCTAAAACAGGCTCAATAATTTTAGAATTGGTAGGGTTGTTACTGATTTATTTAGTAGGCAAGATTGCCTGGAAAAAAATACTTAAAAAGGTTAAAACAGTCTGAGCCGATGACCGAGTATGATTCGGTAGTCTTTGCTTTACAAAAGCATTGCTTTATCCATTTAAGCTACATCGGCAAATTCCTCGTCCAACCAAGGATAATTTTACCAAATTAAAAGGGAATTAAACAGGAGGCGATATGACTCACCTAAAATCCGAATGAAATTGATTCATTGCCTCACGAGAAAT